>CAYTXG010000011.1:0-62633 GCA_964441025.1 uncultured Syntrophomonadaceae bacterium | reverse complement strand
TGGCTGCAAGGGAAGCGGCCTTTTTATTTCTTTTAAGCTGTCAAAGTCAGGATTCTAACATAAAAAATGACCACCGGCAAACGCTAACTTTTTAAGACAGTCCGGCCGGCGAAGCGGGCGCTGTCGCCAAGCCTTTCCTCAATGCGGAGAAGCTGATTGTATTTGGCCACGCGATCCACCCGCGAAGGCGCACCTGTTTTGATCATCCCCGCCCCCACCGCCACCGCCAGATCGGCGATAAAGCTGTCGTTCGTTTCTCCCGATCTATGCGAAATGATGACGCCGTAGCCGGAGCGGTGAGCCAGAGCCACGGTATCCAGAGTCTCGCTCAATGTCCCGATCTGGTTCAGCTTGATTAGAATCGCATTCCCCACCCCTTTTTCGATTCCCCTGGCAAAACGCTGCGGGTTGGTGACAAAAAGATCATCACCCACCAGCTTCATCCTTCTCCCCAGCCTTTCAGTCAGCCCGGCCCAGCCCTCCCAATCTTCTTCGCCCAGGCCGTCTTCAATGCTGATGAGCGGATATCGCTGTTCAAGGCTGCTGTAGTACTGGACCATATCTTCACCGCTGTAAGATTCCCCTTCAAAATGATAGCGCCCGTTTTGCATCAGCTCTGTGGCCGCAATATCGAGGGCCAGATAGATTTCTTTGCCCGGGTCATAGCCGGCAGCGGTTATCGCTTCAGTAATTACCTCCAGGGCCGCTGCATTTGACTCCAGGTCAGGGGCGAAACCGCCTTCGTCGCCCACGGCTGTGCTCAAACCCCGCGAAGCAAGAAGACTTTTCAGCCGATGGAACACCTCCGCCCCCATCTGCAGAGCGCTGCTGAAGCTTTCCGCTCCGGCCGGCACGATCATGAATTCCTGAATATCTATATTATTATCCGCATGCTGGCCGCCGTTAAGGATGTTCATGAATGGTACAGGCAGCAGAACACCCTGCAGCCCGCCCAGGTAGCGGTACAGGGGAAGATCGAGCGCTGTCGCAGCAGCCCTTGCAGCGGCCAGGGAGACGCCGAGAATAGCATTTGCCCCGAGCTTTGCCTTGTTGGGGGTCCCGTCAAGCTCGATCATGAGCCCATCAAGAAGCCTCTGCTCCAGCACATTCAGACCGCGCACGGCAGGAGCGATCTTCTCGTTTACGTTTTTCACCGCCTTGAGCACACCCCTGCCCAGGTAGCGTTTTTTGTCGCCATCCCGCAGTTCCACCGCCTCAAAAGTTCCGGTGGAGGCGCCGGAGGGGACCGCCGCCCTCCCCCGCCAGCCTCCCTGCAGCAGAACCTCCGCTTCCAGGGTGGGATTGCCACGCGAATCTAGAATTTCCCGCGCCTTTACCTCTATGATCCGTTCATCCATTATCGCACTCTCCTTTTTATTCTGTCGCGCAAGGCCGAATCCGTGCCGGAAAACGATTATGTCGGATTGTACAATAGCATCAGCCTGCTCCGCAGAAATATATCCCTCATACTAGATAGTGCAGCGCCCTAAAGAAACCCCTCTGCCCGGGATGACAGGCACAGCTGCCGCTAAGCCTGAAATTGTCCCATCATTTTGATCATGCCGGCCCTGTTCCGGACCCTTTACCCTGCAATGAGGCTTTGCCCCGTCATCTCCGGGGGCTGGGGCAGGCCGGCAAGCTGCAAGATCGTCGGGGCAACATCAGCCAGACAGCCGTCTTGCCGCAGCTCCAGCGGGCCGCAGCCTGGAAGAATGCAGGGAACGGGGTTGGCGGTATGAGCCGTATGGGGGCCGCCGCTCTCATCGATCATGGTTTCTGCATTGCCGTGATCGCCGCAGATAACCATCCGCCATCCCCTCGCCAGCGCCGCCTCCGCAATTATGCCGAGCTGCCGGTCCACCGCCTCCACTCCCCTCACCGCCGCCTCCAGAATACCGGTATGACCAACCATATCCGCATTGGCAAAGTTAACCACAATAAGGCGGTGGCGCCCCTGAACAAGGGCTCGCACAGCTACGTCACCCACGCCCGCGGCGCTCATTTCAGGCTGCAGGTCATAGGTGGCCACCTTTGGTGAGGGAATCAGCACCCGTTCTTCCCCCGGAAAAGGCTGCTCTCGCCCCCCGTTAAAAAAAAAGGTGACATGGGCGTATTTTTCCGTCTCTGCTGCGCGCAGCTGGGATATCCCGGAGCCGCCATAGATCTGGCCCAGGGTATTTTCCAGATATTCCGGCGGAAAGGCTACCGGAAGGGGCAGGCTGTGCTCATATTCAGTCATGGTCACACAGTGGGGCTGCGGCGCAGCCGGGCCCCGATCAAAACAGACGAATTCATCATCCGTCAGGGCATGGCTGATCTGGCGAACCCGGTCCGGGCGGAAATTGAAAAAGATGACGCTGTCGTTTTCCTGCATCGTTGCCAGGGGGCTGCCCTCCGGGCCTGTAATTACCGCCGGCTGCATGAATTCATCCGTCTCCCCCCGGCTGTAAGCCTCTTCAAGAGCCCGCCGCGGATCGGTGGAGCAGTGGCCCTCCCCACAAATATAGGCGCGATAAGCTTTCTCTATGCGCTCCCAGCGCCTGTCCCGGTCCATGGCATAATAACGTCCGCAAATGGTGGCAATATAGCCGCGCCCCCGGGCCAGGCTGCGCTCATGGAACTGTTCAATGTAGGGGCCGGCGCTGGCAGGCGGCGTATCCCTGCCGTCAAGAATAGCATGGACAAAAACACGCTCCACCTGCTGCCGCTCAGACATTTCCAGCAGGGCCAAAAGGTGCCCGGTATGGCTGTGAACCCCCCCGTCTGAAAGAAGGCCGACGAGGTGGACGCTGCTGCCGTGCTGATGTGACCACTGCATGGCCTCCTTGAGCACGGGATTCTCATAAAAAGCGCCGTCCTCGACAGCCTGTGAAATCCGGCTGAGATCCTGGTAGACAATACGGCCTGCTCCCAGGTTTAAATGCCCTACCTCAGAGTTGCCCATCTGCCCCGCAGGCAGTCCAACAGCCTCCCCGGCAGCCTGGATAGAACAGCAGGGATATTCCTTCATCAAGCTGTCTATTTGCGGAGTGCGGGCCTGCCGGATGGCGTTTCCAAAGGACTCACTGCAGCAACCCCAGCCGTCGAGAATTACCAGCGCAATCGGGTTCAGCACCCCGCCGCCTCCTTAGCGGCAAGAATCAAGTCGGCAAAGGAACCAACCTCCAGGCTCGATCCGCCGACAAGGGCCCCATTAACCTGCGTAAGGGCGATAAAGCTGCCGATATTGGCGGCGCTGACGCTGCCCCCATATTGCACCCGCAGGGCTGACGCACCAACACCGCCCAGAATGCTCCCCACAACCCGCCGTACCAGATCCGAGGCGGAGGCGGCGTCACCCGGCGATGCGGCCTTGCCTGTCCCGATAGCCCAAACCGGCTCATAGGCCACCACCAGATCCCCCGGAGCAGGCCTGCCGGGTCCTTCCAGGGCAGTCCGGAGCTGCCTCTCCAGAACGGCTTCAGTTTCACCGCTGCTGCGCTGCTCCCCCGTTTCCCCGATGCAGAGCAGCGGCGTAAGATCATGAGCCAGAGCTGTCATCAGCTTTTTGTGGACAGCGGTGTCATCCTCGCCCATGATATGGCGCCGCTCGGAATGCCCGATAATTATGTGGCTGACTCCAAATTCTTTTAACATGGCCGGAGCAATCTCTCCGGTATAGGCGCCTTTTTCCTCCCAGAACATATTCTGGGCCCCCAGCTTGATGCCGCTGCCTTCAAGGGCGGCAGCAGCAGCGGCAAGCGCGGTGAAAGGGGGGCAGATCAAAACCTCCACTCCCCGGAACTCCGCTTCTCTTTTTTTTAGCCCGCTGCAAAAGGCGGCTGTTTCCGCCGCAGTTTTATGCATCTTCCAGTTTGCAGCAATAATTAATTCCATAAGTATTTCCCTCCAGACTATTTTGTCCTCGCACCGATAAATACAGCGGCGGCTAAGCGGCTATTTGTCCTGGAGAACAGCGATCCCGGGCAGCTCTTTCCCCTCCCAAAATTCAAGAGTTGCACCGCCGCCGGTAGAAATAAAATCGATCTGCTCTGTCAAGCCGAATTCCTCAACGGCAGCAACAATATCACCGCCTCCGACAATGGAGAAAGCAGAGCTCCGGGAAACTGCGCGGGCCACCGCCTCGGTGCCGCGGTGAAAGGGCGCCGTTTCAAAAACGCCCAGGGGCCCGTTCCAGAGAACCGTCCCCGCCGCGTCAGCAGCTTCGCTGAAAAGTGCAGCTGTTTCCGGGCCGATATCGACAGCCTTCCAGCCTTCACCCACCTCCCCAACAGGGACAACACAGGATTGGCTTTGCACCTTTAATTCCCTGGTTACAACCAGATCCACAGGCAGCTGCAGGCAGCAGCTGCTCTCTTCGCAGGCCCTGAGAATCTCTCCCGCATTCTCCACCTGTTCCTTCTCGTAGAAGGAATCACCCATGGGATAATCCAGGGCTGCCAGAAAAGTATTGGCCATGCCCCCTCCCAGGAGAAGTCTGTCCGCAAGCTCCATGAACCGGCGGATCACATTCAGCTTATCCGATACCTTGGCCCCGCCCAAAATTGCCACAAGAGGACGGGCGGGCTGTTCAACACACCGGGTCAGCTGTTCAATTTCCTTGATCATCAGAAAGCCGGCCAGGGCGGGAATGTACTCCGCCACTCCGGAGGTGGAAGCGTGCGCCCGGTGAGCGGTTCCGAAAGCGTCATTGACAAAAATATCGGCCATTTGGGCCAGCTGCCGGGCAAAAACAGGATCGTTCATCTCCTCACCCTTTTCGAAGCGAACGTTTTCCAGCAGCAGGAGTTCTCCATTGGCAAGCTGATCCACCACCTTCTGCACTGCCTCGCCGACAACCCGGTCCAGCTTCGGCACAGCCCGGCCCAGGAGTTCTGACAGACAGGCGGCAACAGGATCAAGACGCAGCTCCGGCCTGACCTCCCCCCCGGGGCGGCCCATATGGGAGACCAGTATGAGACGGGCCCCCCTTTGCAGCAAGTCCACTATCGTGGGCAGGGCCGCCCGGATCCTGGTGTCGTCCTTAACCCGCCCTTCATCCAGGGGTACATTTAAATCAACCCGCAGGAGCACTCTCTTCCCCTTAACTTCAATATCGGACACACTGAGTTTCAACCGCGGCTCACCATCCTTGGGCTAATTTTCATTGGCAACCATTATTCTACCACAAAAGCTGTCTTTAAACGCCATCGCTCACTGGAGGGTGGAAGCACGATGTTGGAAGCGGGAAGGAGTTATAGAGCAGCTTATTACGAACTGTGTTCGACGGCAAATAACCGGGAGAGGCCGGGGTCATCGGAAGCCGGGAGGACGGGAGCCGTAGATGTTATCAGGTGCTATTTGACAGAAATGCTCTCCTCCAGGACCCGGAATTCAACATCCAACCTCTAATGGCGGCGGCGGCGGTACGAGGCGGGTATGGAGAGCTCTTCGCGGTATTTGGCAATAGTGCGGCGGGAAACAGCAATCCCCTTCTCCTCGAGCAGTTCCGTCAACTGCTGATCGCTGAATGGGCTTTGCGGATCCTCCTGCTCGATGAGCTCGCGCATGTAGCTTTTGATACTGTGCGAAGAATAATCTTCGCCCCCTTCGCCCGTGAGCCCGCTGGAGAAGAAAAATTTCAAGGGAAAAAGGCCGCGCGGGGTCTGCATGTACTTGTTTGCAGTGGCACGGCTGACAGTAGACTCGTGAACCCCCACTGCCTGGGCTACATCCTTCAGGGTGAGAGGTTTGAGCTGCTTAATCCCCTGTTCCAAAAAGGGCTGCTGAATCTGAACAATTTGATGGGCTACCCGGTAGAGAGTGAGGCGCCGCTGCTCGATGCTGCGCAAAAGCCAGGTTGCCCTTTCAAGTTTGCCTTTGATAAAGACGGAAAGCTTTTCATCGCCCACCCCGTTTTTTGCCAATCTTCTGTAAAAAGGGCTGATCATCAATTGGGGGACAAGCTGATCATTCATCACAATTTCGTATTTATCTCCAACCTTCTCCACATTGATATCAGGCACTATATAGCGAGTCTCGGGAGCGCCTCCAAAAATGGAACCCGGTTTGGGGTTAAGGGTGCGAATAAAATCAACGGCATCCTGAACTTCCTTGACATCGCAGCCAAGCCTGGCCGCAATCTGTCGATAGCGGCCGTCGGCAGCTGCAGAGAGGTACTGTTCGACAATTTTGACAGCCAGCGGCAAGGGATCTTTTAGGCTGTTAAGCTGCAGCATTAGACATTCATGGAGACTGCGTGAGGCAATGCCCGTGGGCTCCAAACCCTGCACTGTCTGCAAGGCTGTTTCCATCTCCCCGGGCGGTACCCCTAAAGCAGAAGCAAGTTCGGCCACATCGATATTCAAATAGCCGCTTGGTTCAAGATTGCCGATAATATAAGCAGCAACACTGTACCTTCGCGGTGAGAGGCGCATGAGGCGCAGCTGTCCGAGCAGATCCTCCATCATCGTGCGCGGGCTGCAGGCATAATTGTCGACGGTGGGGTACTCGCTCCAATCCCTGCCTGCAGGATTGGAAATATATCCCGAGGCATCCAGGTCCATATCCCGAAAGTATTCTTCCCAGGGAAAATCATCTTCCTGAAGTTCGTCGGAGACAGGCTCTTCAGAGGACTCTTCCTCGCCCCTTGTTTCACCCTCACCCGGCTCCAGCACAGGGTTGTTTAAAAGTTCTTCCTGGATAAAATCATGCAACTCCATGGTGGAATATTGCAAAAGGGCAATGGCCATTTTTAACTCAGGGGTGATGATCAACTTCTGGGTCTGCTCAATTTTTAATTGATAATCCAGCTTCATCACTTCACTCCCTGCTGTTTATTTCGACAAATATTCGGGATATTCCTGCTTTAACCGGATTTATGGAACAGATACCCGCTGTGCAGGTCCCTCTGAAATATACCTATGCTCTCCTTCGGGGAAAAACGTTATTTGTTTGATCAATACTCTTGTCGATAGCCGCCAGCTGCCTGAAACGGTGATTCACCGCCGACTTGCTCAGCGGCGGCTCAAACATCCGCCCCAGCTCCCTGAGCGAAGCCTCGGGATTACGACGGCGCATTTCCGCAGCCAAACGCAGGGAAGGGGGAAGGTTCTGCAGACCTGTATGCTGCTCCACCCGATCTATCACGGCCAGCTGCAGCTGGGCAGAGGCAACAACCTTATCCAGGTTGGCAGTTTCACAATTGACGAGGCGATTGACCTGGTTGCGCATGCTCCGGATCACCCTGGCGCTTTCCAGCTGCAGGAGGGCACTGTCCGCCCCAATAACCCTCAGAAAATCAGCAATTGCCTCCGAGCTCTTCTGGTACAGGCAATAGCAGCTCCGGCGCCGCCTGACAGAGGATCGGATGTTGAATGTTTCCAGGCAGCTGCGCAGGATGAGGGCCGCCTCCCGTGAACCGCAACTAATCTCCAGATGATAACCCGAGCCGGCAGGAGCGCTTAGCGATCCTCCGGCCAGGAACGCCCCCCTGAGAAAGGCGCGGCGGCAGCAGCGCAGAGGCGGAATCCGGCGAGGCGCTCTGATGGGATGATCGGGCACCGGGCCGTTTATGGGGCCTCGTTCCCGCAGAAGCGACTCAATTCTATCTTTACCGCTTACCTGCACCAGGTAGCATTTTTTCTTCAGGCGGCGTTCCTGCTTCTTTAATACAGCCGCAGAACCTGCCCCGGCAGCTTTAAGCAGGCTGAAAAGGTGACGGGCCAGGGCAATATGTTCCACCTCGATGCTCAGAATGTAATCACTGCCGCGGATGGTCAAAAAACCGCACAGGAGCAGCAGGGCAGTCAACTCGGCATGATTGCAGCAGGACGCCCTCTGTTCATGGCGAACCAGCTCCAGCTTAACCTGCCGGGTAAATAACACGATTAGAGCACCCCTTTTGGCATGCGGTAAACTTTCAGGACCGGTTCAGAATATAACAGCCAGGCGGCACTTGCTCTTCCGCTGCGTTCACAGAGCGGCACAGCCTGGTAAAACCCGCGAACCCGCATAAACAAAGGGAATGGCCTAAACCTTGTCAATATCTCTGTGATCAATCTGAATCCGGTAACGGTCCGCCAGGATTCGCCCCAGTTCGATAGCCAGGGCAACAGAGCGGTGCCTTCCCCCGGTGCAACCGATGGCAACAAGCAACTGCGCTTTGCCTTCGCGAACATAGTAGGGGATGGAGAATTCAAGGAGATCCTGTAGTTTCTGGATATATTTATGCGTAACCATCCACCGCCAGAGATAATCCTTGACCCGGGAGTCCTCTCCCGTTAAAGGCCGGAGCTGATCCACATAATGCGGGTTTGGCAAAAATCGCACATCAAAAACGAGGTCGGCATCCAGGGGCATTCCGTACTTGAACCCAAAGCTCACCAGCAAAACAGGCATGCTCCTTTCCCGCTGCCCCGGTTCATACAACTCATATATTTTTACTTTCAGATCCCTCGGTGAAAGCGGGGAGGTGTCGATAATTTTGTCTGCCTTGCCTCTCAGTTCGCTTAAAGCCAACCTTTCCGCCCGAATCGCTTCGAGCAAGCCGCCATTTGAAAGGGGATGGCGCCGCCTGGTCTCCTGGAAACGCCGCAGGAGCACCTCGTCGGCAGCTTCAAGAAAGAGAATCTCGTGGTCAATTTGATTTTCCTCCAGCTCCTGAAGGGCTTCGAAAAGGTGGCTAAAAAAAGCACCGCCGCGCATATCGCAGACAAGGGCAACCTTGCTTATTTTTCCCCCCGACTGGAGGCACAGCTCGGCAAATTTAGGAATAAAAGTTGGCGGCAAATTGTCCACACAAAAAAAACCAAGATCTTCGAAACAGTTGATAGCATTACTCTTACCGGCTCCGGAAAGCCCGGTAATCAGGACAACCTGGATGGCATCATCCCGGACCATTCCATTCACCCAACTTTCTAGAGATCATATGCAGATTTTCAGTTCTTTTCCCCATGCTAACTGACAGGCAGCCGTACCGTCATTCAGCCGATCAAGTCTGGCCGGACCGGCCCAAAACGTATTCTTCGATTACCCGGGCAACCCCATCTCCGGTGTTGGGGTCGGTGATCAGATCGGCCGCGGCCAGCACCTCTGGAATCGCATTGGCCACCGCCACCCCCAGCCCGGCATACTGGATCATGTCAAGATCGTTCTGGCTGTCGCCAAAGGAGATAATCTCTTCACGCCTGATATCAAACGCTCCAGCCAGTCTCCGGAGCGCCTGCCCCTTTGTAGCCTCCAGGTCGGTAAATTCCAGGAAATATGGATAGGGCTTAATCATGGTAAATTTATCGGGATGCGAGGAACCCAGGGCTGTTTTGATATTTTCAAATTCTCCATCCCAGTTGAAGATGGTAACCTTTGTCGGATCCCATCCCTGCTGTTCCAGGAATAGATCAAGCCGGCCGACGATCTCAACGGGAATATCATATTTTTCATGGTAACGTAATGAGAAATAGTTTTGTCGGTTAATATACACGCGCTCATCAATATAGGCGCAGGCCTCTTCACCTTTTTCTTCAGCGGTCTCTGCAATGGAAACCGCCAGATCATTTGCCAGAGGCCGGTGGTCAAGAACACGGCCCTCTCCTGCGGTCTTGATCAGGGCGCCCTGGTAATTGATCATAGGCCAGTCGGAGCCCGGGGCCAGTTCTCTCGCAAAGGGCAAACTGGTAAGGAACATCCTGCCAGTTGAAATAGTTATGATAACATCTTCCCTGGCTGCCTCCTGAATAGCCTGTTTGCTGCGCGGCGATATCCTGGAACTGTCGTCGAGAAGTGTCCTGTCGAGGTCTATAGCCAACATCCGGTAACGCATGGGAGCCCCCTTCATATTCCCCTTCTAAATGTATTATAGCATAAGCGCCCTTACGGCAGATTGGAACAGGCGGCAGGCGGGCGGCCGCTTTGTCACAACTCGCCGGAGGAGGGCGGCCTGCTTAAGTTGCTCTGTAACATGCAGAAACACTGCCAACATGGACCCCGCAGGCCTGTCAAGTGCACTCTGCATTCCGGACAGACCGGCCCTAAAGGTGAAGCTCCCGGTAGATCCTTTCAGCCAGGACCCGGCTGATGCCGGGAACTGCAGCCAGATCCTTCTCAGAGGCGCGGAAAAGATGCTCCAGGCTGCCAAAATGTTTCATCAGCACCGCACGGCGCTGCGTGCCGATGCCGGGGATGTCTTCCAGCCTGGAGCGGGCCGCGTTCCGCCTGCGCAGGCGGCGGTGATAATCCAGGGCAAAACGGTGAGCCTCATCGCGGATTCGCTGCAGCAGCTGCAGCAAGGTGCTGTTTGCCGGCAACAGCACCGGTGTTTTTTCCCCTTCAAGGAAAATCCGGTCCGGGTTTTCCGCCAGAGCCAGCATGGCCGCCCCGGAGAAGCTGCTGTCATGCAGAGCCTGGCGGGCCGCATTGAGCTGCCCCCTGCCCCCGTCGATAAGGATCAAGTCCGGCCGGGGCCATCCTTCGCGCGCGGCCCGCCGCTGCAGCACCTCCCGCAAAGCGGCATAGTCATCACCGGGCGGGGTTTTCCGGAGGTGAAAGCGGCGGTAACCTTCCTTGAAGGGGCCACCTTCTTCGAATACCACCATCACTCCCACGGCAGCACCGCCGTGGAGGTGGGAGATGTCATATCCCTCAATGCGGCGGGGCGCCTGCTCCAGCCCCGCCAACCGGGCCAGTTCCTCCAGGGGGATAAGCCCCTGCCTTTCCGCCCGCTCCTGCTCATCCTGCAGCTTGAGCATTCCATTGCGCATGGCCAGTTCAACCAGTTTGCGGCGCGAGCCGCGACGCGGCACCGTCAGGATCACCTTCACCCCCGCCAGATCCCGCAACCACTTCTCAAGGGTATCCCGGTCATTGGCCTGGGCGGAGAGAAGAATCTCTTTCGGAGGGTTTGCGCCGCGGCTGTAGTATGACTTGATAAATGCACCCAGCGCTTCGCCATCGTCAACATCCATAGCGGCGCGGCCAAGAGAGAAATGCTCGCGGCGGATAAGCTTGCCTTCCCTGATCATAAATAGATGCACCGCCACCGCTCCACCCAGGCGCACCAGGGCAATAATGTCCCGATCCGCCGCTCTCTCCAGCAAAAGCATTTTCTGCTGCTGCGAGGTGACACGCCGTATCGCCTGCAGCTGATCCCGCAATCGGGCCGCCTCTTCAAAACGCTCTTTTCGAGCCGCCTGCGCCATCTTCCTCGCAAGCTGCCGCTCCAAAAAATCGCGTCTCCCCTCCAGAAAGAGAGCTACCTGCTCAACAAGATGCCCGTAATCTTCAGGGGGCACCTCCACCGCCCCGCGGCAGGGCCCCAGGCAGCGTTTCATCTGGAAATTCAGGCAGGGCCGCTCCGCTGCCGGCTCGCCGGTGAGATAACGGCGGCAGCGCCGCAGAGGAAATATTTTCCCCAGCAGACGCATGGTCTCCTTGACAGCTCCGGCATCGGTGTAAGGGCCAAAGTAAAGAGCACCACTCTCTTCTGCTTCCCGCTGCTGTTTTGCCAGGCGGCTTCTACCCGGCCGGCGGCCCTCCTTTTGCGAAAGGCGCAGATACTCCAGGCGCGGGTAAGGGCCTCCGGTCAGGCGGAGACAGGGATAATCTTTGTCATCTTTCAGATCAATATTGTAGCGAGGCCGGTATTCCTTGATCAGGTTGCACTCCAGTATGAGTGCCTCCACTTCGGAATCGGTGACAATATAGTCAATTTCCCGCATCTGTCTCTGCAGAGCCAGGATATTTGGCGGCATGGCGCCGCTTACTGCAAGGTAGTTGCGGACCCTTTGCCTCAACGAGCGGGCTTTTCCGATATAGATAATTGCGCCTACAGCATCTTTGATCAGGTATACGCCCGGAGAGTCGGGAAAATGGTGAACTTTTTCGGCAAGCTGCGATAATACAGCCATGGTGAATCCTTTCCAGTTCCTCTCTTGTACGGCTTAAAGCCCGGGGAGCGATGCGGTTTCTATCCGCTGCTCCAGGGAACGCCGCAGCCAGCAGCCGGTGTACGAGCCCTTTGACACAGAGATCTCTTCAGGCGTGCCTGCAGCGACAACACGGCCGCCCTCCTCACCGCCCTCAGGTCCCAGGTCGATGAGATAATCGGCTCGCTTGAGCACATCCATGTTATGCTCGATCACAACTACCGTGTTTCCGGAGTCAACAAGTCGCTCCAGAATTAACAGCAGCTTGCTGATATCGGCAAGGTGGAGCCCCGTTGTAGGCTCATCAAGGATGTAAAGTGTTCGCCCGTTGCTACGCCTGGAAAGCTCGGTGGCCAGCTTTACCCGCTGCGCCTCCCCGCCGGATAGGGTAGTTGCCGGCTGTCCCAACCGGATATAACCCAGCCCCACATCATCGATGAGCTGCAGCCTCCGCTGCAGCCTGGGAATGGCGCCGAAGAAATCCAGCGCCTCGGAGACGGTCATGGCAAGAACATCGGCAATGTTTTTCCCCTTGTAGCGCACCTCCAGGGTTTCGCGATTGTAGCGTTCGCCTCTGCAAACTTCACAGGGCACATAGACATCGGGCAGGAAATGCATCTCGATGCGCAGGATGCCGTCGCCCCTGCAGGCTTCGCAGCGGCCGCCCTTGACATTAAAGCTGAAGCGGCCGGGACGGTAACCGCGGCGGCGCGCCTCCGGGGTCCGGGCAAAAAGATCGCGGATATCGCCAAAGAGCCCCGTGTAGGTGGCCGGATTGGAACGCGGCGTCCTCCCGATGGGGGACTGATCCACTACGATGACCTTGTCCAGATGCTCTACACCCTCAATTGCACGGTGGGCGCCCGCCGGTTCGCGGGAGCGGTGCAAAAGACGCTGCAGAGCCCGGGCCAGTATTTCATTGACCAGGGTGCTCTTGCCGGAGCCGGACACTCCGGAGACACAGACAAAAAGCCCCAGGGGAATTTCCACATCAATATTCTTGAGATTATGCTCCCCGGCTCCCCTGATCCGCAGGCTGCGCTCACCGGGGCGGCGCCGTTGTGCCGGCACAGGAATGGCTTTACGCCCCGTAAGGTAATCTCCGGTGATGGATTCCGGGGCGGCGGCGATTTCAGACAGCGTTCCCTGGGCTACAATTTCCCCCCCGTGAGCTCCTGCACCGGGGCCGATATCCACAATATGGTCGGCTGCACGGATGGTCCCTTCATCATGTTCCACCACGATCACGGTGTTGCCCAGATCGCGCAGCTTTTTTAAAGTTTCGAGCAGGCGCGCATTATCCCGCAGATGCAATCCAATGCTCGGCTCATCGAGAATATAGATGACCCCCGTCAGACCCGAACCGATCTGGGTGGCCAGGCGGATACGCTGTGCCTCCCCGCCCGATAGCGTGGCTGCGGCCCGGTCCAAGGTCAGGTACTGCAACCCCACATTGTTCAAAAATTGCAGCCTCTCCACGATCTCTTTCAGAACCTGTCTGGCAATCCGGGTTTCCCGGGGCGTCAGCTCCAGCCGTTGAAAATAGTTCAACGCGCTGACAACGGTAAAAGCGGATATCTCGGCGATATTGAGCCCGTTCAGAAGAACAGCCAGGCTTGATTCTTTCAGGCGCAGCCCGCGGCAGGCGGGGCATGGTTTTATCTCCATGTAGCGGGCCAGATCCTGGCGCGACTCCTCCGATTCAGTGGAGCTGTAGCGCCGCTGCAGCAGGTTCAGGATACCGGGAAATGGCTTGCGGTAATTCCGCACCCGCCCAAACATATTTACATAACGAAAAGGCAGCAGTTCGGGCGAGCCGTGGAGAAGAAGCTCTCTTTCTGCTGCAGGCAGTTCGCCAAAGGGTTTATCAAGATCAATCCCGAAATGCAGCGCTGCCGCTTCAAGATGCTGCTGGTAGTAGCCGCGGCTTCTTGACCAGGGATGAACTGCTCCTTCATTTATCGTGAGCTCGGGAAATGGGATCACCAGCCCGGCGGAAAATTCGGCCTTCACCCCCAGGCCGCTGCACTCGGGACAGGCGCCGTAAGGGCTGTTGAAAGAAAAAGCGCGAGGGGTGAGCTCCTCGAAGCTGAAACCGCATTCCGGACAGGCAAAACGCTCGCTGAAGATATGTTCCCCGCCCTCCACCTCCTGGACCACAACAAGCCCTTCACTGAGCTTGAGCGCAGTCTCCAGGGAATCGGCCAGGCGGGGCCGGACATCCTCGCGCACGATCAGGCGGTCTACAACTACCTCAATGGTGTGCTTTTTCTGCTTGTCCAGAATGATGTCTTCCTCCAGCTCGCGCACCTCACCGTCCACGCGGACACGGACATATCCGCGGCGGCGCATCTCATCAAAAAGCCGTATATATTCGCCCTTGCGGCCGCGCACAAGGGGCGACAGCACCTGCAGCCTTGTGCCCTCGGGAAGTTCTGTGACGCGGTCCACGATCTGCTGCACCGTCTGCCTGCTGATGGGACGGCGGCAGTGAGGGCAGTGGGGCTGCCCGATACGGGCAAAGAGCAGCCGCAGGTAATCATAGATCTCGGTTACAGTGCCCACGGTGGAACGGGGGTTTCGTGATGCCGTCTTCTGGTCAATAGAGATAGCCGGCGACAGCCCCTCGATCTGGTCCACATCGGGCTTATCCATCTGCCCGAGGAACTGGCGCGCGTAGGCGGACAGCGATTCCACATAACGGCGCTGCCCCTCCGCATAGATCGTGTCAAAGGCCAGCGAAGACTTTCCCGATCCGCTCAGGCCTGTAAAAACAATGAGGCGATTGCGAGGCAGGGAGAGATCGATATTTTTCAAGTTATGCTCTCTGGCACCGCGAATTGTGATAGTCCCCTCAGTCAAGATTCTTCCTCGTTTCTTCACGATAACCGCCCGCCGGGGCCGGTTTGGAACGCAGGGCGGCGCCCCTCTCCAGCTCAAAGATAAGATCGCGCATCTCCGCCGCCCTTTCAAATGCCAGCTCTTTTGAAGCTTGCTGCATCTTCCGGCGCAGCACTTTGATCATCTCCCGACGCCGTCCCGGATCAAGAGTGGCGGGATCCTCAGGCAAATACTTTTTTCCTTCTTCAGCGGCAACAGTGGCGGCGATGAGGCCGCGCACAGGTTTGACAATGGTCCGCGGGGTTATCCCGTGCTCCTGGTTGTACTCAAGCTGTTTCCGTCGGCGCCGTTCTGTCTCGTCAATCGCCCGCCGCATGGAGGAAGTGATCTTCTCAGCATACATAATCACCCGGCCGGCGCTGTTGCGGGCGGTCCGCCCGATAGTCTGGATAAGAGAGCGGTCAGAACGCAGGAAGCCCTCCTTGTCTGCATCAAGTATGGCCACAAGCGAAACCTCGGGCAGATCAAGCCCCTCTCTGAGCAGGTTGATCCCGATCAGAACATCAAATTCGCCCAGGCGCAGCCCCCTGATAATAGACATCCGCTCCAGGGCATCGATATCGGAGTGCATGTAGCGCACCCGCAGCCCCATCTCGCGGTAGTAATCGGTGAGATCCTCAGCCATACGCTTGGTCATGGTTGTTACCAGAACTCTCTCCCCGGCTGCAGCACGTTTCCTGATTTCACCGTACAGATCATCTACCTGCCCCTCTGCAGGGCGCACCTCCACCTGCGGATCCACCAGGCCCGTGGGGCGGATAATCTGCTCCACAACACTGCCGCTGTGATCCAGCTCCCAGGGGCCGGGGGTCGCTGAAACGAAAATTGCCCGGCTGATCAGACTTTCGAACTCTTCGAAGCGCAGCGGGCGGTTGTCCAGGGCCGACGGGAGACGGAAACCATGCTCGACAAGCGTGCTTTTTCTCGACAGATCGCCACGATACATCCCGTTGATCTGAGGTATTGTGATATGGGATTCGTCAATTACCAGCAGAAAATCAGGGGGGAAATAGTCAAGCAGCGTGGAAGGCCTGCTGCCGGGGAGGCGGCCGTCAAGATGGCGGGAGTAGTTTTCGATGCCGGAGCAGAAGCCCATCTCCCGAATCATCTCCAGGTCAAAGCGGGCCCTTTGCTCAAGGCGCTGCGCCTCCAGCAGCTTCCCCGCCGCCTTTAGCTCATCCAGACGCTGCTCCAGTTCAGCCTCTATGGAGGCGGAGGCCTTTTTAAGCTGCTCGGGGGCGGTAACGTAATGGGTGGCCGGAAAAATTGCGGCGTGGTTCCGCTCGGCAATAACCCTGCCGGTTATCAGATCAATTTCCCGAAGCCTCTCGATCTCATCCCCAAAAAATTCCACCCGGAGTGCCGCTTCGGCAAAAGAGGCGGGCACTATCTCAATAACATCGCCGCGCACTCTGAAAGTGCCGCGATGTAAATCTATTTCATTTCTTTCATAATGAATCTCCACCAGGGCCGCAATAACACCATCGCGGCCCGGAGCCGTCCCCGGGCGAAGCGAGAGCAGCTGCCGCCCGTACTCCTGCGGTGAACCGAGGCCGTAAATGCAGGAGACGCTGGCCACGATCACCACATCACGACGTTCCAGCAGGGCGCTGGTTGCCGAATGGCGCAGCTTGTCAATTTCATCATTTATGGATGAATCCTTCTCGATATAGGTGTCGCTTTGCGGCAAGTAAGCCTCAGGCTGGTAATAGTCATAATAACTGATGAAATATTCTACCGCATTATCCGGAAAGAATTCCTTGAACTCGCTGCAGAGCTGGGCCGCAAGGATCTTGTTTGGAGCTATTACCAGGGCTGGAATCCCCATCTCTTTGATCACATTGGCAATGGTATAGGTCTTGCCTGAACCGGTCACACCCAGCAGGGTCTGGTAAGGCAGGCCTTCCCGCAAGCCCCGCAGCAGCGCTGCTATAGCCTCCGGCTGATCGCCCGAGGGGCTGAAATCGGATTTTAATTTGAATTCCCCTGTCATGAGCATGGATCTCCCTGTCCCTCCTGCCAGCACAACTCATTATAGCACAGCGTAATTGCCTTGGTTAGCCCATCTTTTGGAACAAAGGCAGCAATATTTGGAATCCTGGGAAAATCACCCTGTCTGGGAATTGTTACCCCCAATGGGCCGGTTTATACCCTGCCCAGGAGTATGAGGATCAGCATTACCATACCGATGCCGATAAAAAGAGAGGCGGTGGCTGCCTTTAAAAATCCGGGAGGCACCCGCGCGAGTAAACGGCCCCCTAAAAAAACAGCGAGGGCATGATTCAGAAACATCGCAGCCATGGCCCCGATAAAAACGGCGGCGGGCCTGCCGAAGTGGGCGCTCAAGAGCAGGGCTGTCATCTGGGTTTTATCACCCAGTTCAGCGAGAAAAACCATGGCGGCAGTCCGGTAAAAGCCGGGACACCCGGCGGCAGGTCCTGCCTCCTTTTCGCGGCGGAGCAGCGTGAGCAGGCCCATTATTATGAAAAGGATGCCGGAGGCCGCCGTGATCACCGCCGCAGGGATGGCAGCGGCTACGAGTCCGCCCGCGCCCACGGCCAAAGCCATCACCAGAGCCATTCCGGTCATCGCTCCGCCGAGAACCTGCAGCGGAGGATAATGACAGGCCATGGAGAGGGATACCAGCTGCGTTTTATCACCGAATTCAGCAACGAAGATGCTGATAAATGCGGCGCCGATGGAAGCGATCACACCAGATTCTCCTTTATCACTTTCTCTGGGACAGGGGGCTTAACTATTTTTGAAGCGCCCCCACAGCCGCCGCAGAAAACCCTGTGCACCGGCCGGGCGAGCCTGGGCGTAGATCGGCGTCCGCTGCGAGGGCGCCGGGATCAAGCCAAGGGCGGCACCCCGATGCCAGAGTGAATCGCGGGCCGCTGCTGGTGCAGGTCTTGCTAGAAATGGTATGTCCTGACTGTTTTTCTCCTCAGTCCGGCGTTTATTTAGAACAACAGAAAAGCTGATCCCCCTTCGGAGTCCTTCGATCATGGTCATGAAGTAGCCTTCCTCAAGACGCATCAAAAATTCCAGATCGCTTTCTACCGGAAAACCATTGACTCTAAGGACCAGGTCACCCGCACGCAAGCCCGCCCGGGAAGCGGCGCTCTGCGGTAGAACCATCATCAGGGGAACGCCCTCCGCCGAGGAGCGGTAGCGGGCTGGGCGGGACTGTTCAAGGCGGTTCCCATAATAGATCACCGCTTCGTGTCCCAGGGGGGCAAAAAGCACCCCCAGGGGCATCAGCAAAGGATAAAATTCTGAAACCAGGGCCAAACCGATGAGAATAATACTGTACAAGCTGAGGTAGCGGGAGGTGCTCACCGTTTTTTCACGGGGGGAAGAGGAGAGCGCCAGATCGGAATAACCGAGTGCAGCCATGGCTGGAAAGGCAAGGTACTGCAGTGTGTAGCCCGGTTCCAGCTCCAGTACGGGCTTGAGCAGCGGCCACCATTCCGGCATGCTAACGCCCTGAATCTCTGCTTCCAGAGCTGCCGTGGCAAGAAGCGCCGCCAGGGGAATGGGCCAGAACCGCTGCAGGTTAAAGGCGCCGACCACTTCACCGTCAGCGCGCTTGAAGTAAAGCGGACTGCTGCCCCGCTGCCCGCCAAAGCGGATCAAGAGCGACTCAATAAGATGGAGCAGGCCAACCAGTGCCAGCAGGGCGGGAATATGGATCTCCATAAGGGAGGCCACCACTGCATATTCAGCGAGCGCCGGGAAAAACGGCAGCAGGAGATAGCGCAGGGCCAAAACCGCCAGGGCGACAGCTCCACCTGCATAGGCGAAACAGAGATAGCGGGGATGAACCAGCAGCAAAAGCAGTGCCACGGGCCAGATAAAAAGCAGCCCTATCTGGGTCAGGGAAAGACCCAGCAGGAGCATGATCAGGCTGGCCAACAAACCTCCTATCACCCCCAGCCCGGTAGAAACAAGAACCTGCCGTCCTACGGGGTTGATGATGCGGCCAAAGAGTTTCTGTTCCATACGGGCGGCGCGCCGGTATTGCAAATAGACAAGCAATACCACTATCCAGAATATAGGTATAGCCTGGATCAGCGTAGCAAGTACAATTTTACCCAGCTCCAGAATCAATGACCCCAATTGCTTTTGCCCCCCTGCGCAGACCAGGTCTCAGACTGCCCGATGAGCTCGACTGCACGGAGCAGCTGCAGATCCCGCTCCCGGGCAATCTTTTCAAAGGCCTCCCTGAGCCGCACCCAGGTCATTTCATCGAAATTACCGCTCCCCTCCAACCCTGCCTCATTTTGAAATGATTTCAGCGCTCCAGCAGTGGCCTCGTCAAAATAACCGCCCGCGCCCGGTTTATAACCGAGCTCAGCCAGCATCTCCTGCAGTACCTGGACATAGGAACCGGAGTCGCCTTTGGCCAGGGGCCCGGGGAAAAAATAGCGATAGTATTTCAGAGAAGGCGGCATCTCCACCACAATATCTGGCTCCAGGCCCAATCCATCAATATCTCTGCCGAAAGGCGTGAGATAATGGGCCACGGTCAGCAGGAGGGCGTTGCCCCCGGAGAGGTTCTCCAGACGCTGCACAGTAGCCTTGCCGTATGTTTTAATCCCTACCAGCAAGGCGGCTTCCCGATCCTGAAGCGCACCGGCCAGGATCTCCGCGGCGCTTGCAGTATCTTCATCCACCAGGACTACTATAGGATAATCCTTCTCCGGCGCTGCAGAATGATAGATGTGGCGGATCTCATCATCGCGCCCGACAAGGCGGGTAATCTCACCTTCCGGAACAATTAGCCCGGCCACCTTAACCGCCTCGTCAACCTGGCCGCCGGGGTTGTTGCGCAGATCAAGTATAAGCCCTTTCTCCAAACCGCCACTTTCCAAAAATTGAAGTTTTTCAGTAAAAGATGCGCCGGTATTGCTGTCAAAATTACTTATGCGCAGGTAGCCCAGCCCGGGCCTCTCCCAGCGTGCAAAAACAGTTTCAACTCTAACCTCGTCGCGCAGCAGAGTGAGATTGAGCTCATCATCCCGCCCGGGGCGCTTGATGGATAGAGCAATACTGCTCCCCTTCTCTCCCCGCAGGATCTCCGCAGCGCGGTCCAGGCTTAAACCGGACAGTTCTTGATTGCCGGCTCTGCAGATGCGATCGCCGGGGAGGAGTCCCACCGCTTCTGCAGGGCTTCCCGGAATTGTTTCGAAAACAACGATCTCGCCGCTGACTTCAATTATGCGCACCCCGATACCGCTAAAGGAACCTTTTGTCTGGATGAGCAAATCATTCAGTTCCCGGGCATCGTAAAAAATAGTGCGGGGATCATCAACAGCGTCAACGGCGCCGCGCACAGCGCCCCGGAGCAAGGCAGGTAACTCCACCGGGTAGAGGTAACTATCGCGAAGCCGCTCAAGCACCTCTATAAATATATTCCACTCCAGGTCCAGGGATTCCGGCACAGCAAGATCATGATCCCCCGCAAGATATTCCGGGGAAGCCCCTTTGGACCGGCCAAGATGATAAGCAGCCAGGTTTGTCCCAACCAAAAACAGGATCAGGAACAGGGCAATTAAACGGAAGCGCTTTTCTTTCCACCAAACGTTATAATCAGCCAAAATGTTTACCGCCTCCTTATGCAAGCGGGCTCCGGGGACTCATTTTAAATTATAACTCCCGGGAGGTAAAAAGACCAGCCGGCGCAGTTGCTGCAAAAGTTGAGCAAATAACCAATAAAACCGGCCGCGCCCCCTCCCGGGCAGACCTGAGAACTTAAAGTGTGAAAGAGTTGGAAAAATACAGTACAATAGCAGCATGCAAAGTTATTGCATGTTCACGACAGGAAAAAACCCCACATTTGCTGGATATATGGGGTTTTTTTGCCGTATGAAAGAATTTACCGCGGTGCGCGTGAGTCAAAGTCACCGTCCCCGTGACTCAGAAATATGACATGGGATTGTAACGGTAATCCGGTTTTCCATTGTCATAATAGCGATAGGGGGGCTTGTTATATTCATATACTTCGAAATGAAGATGGACGCCGGTACTGTAACCGGTGGTTCCGGCCTTGGCAATACGCTGCCCCCTGCTGACTATCTGCCCCCGGCTTACGAGATACGAACTTAGATGGGCGTACAATGTGGCGGTGCCCCCGCCGTGATCGATAATGATGCAGTTTCCATAACCGCCGTTCCATTCCGCCAGGCTCACCCGGCCGGCCTCAGCCGCAAAGATATAATTAGGCATGCCATAAGTGCCGATATCGATAGCACCATGCCACTTGCTCCCGCCAACTATGGGATCGGTGCGCCAGCCGAACCCGGAAGTGATGTAATTGGGATATTCAACAGGCCAACAAAGATTGCCGCTTACGCCGCCGCCACCATCCTTTCGGATCAGACTCTGGATATAGCTCCCCAGTCTTTGGGATTCCTCCTCCAGATCTTGAATCAACTTCAGCTTGCGGGAGATCTCCGCCTGCAGATCTTTAAGCACCGCTTCCCGCGTGATAGTAACCCTTTCGACCTCTTCCCTGTTGGCCAGGATCTGGCGGCGCATCCCCTCGAGCTCACCCTTCTGCCGCTCCAACTCCTCTTTCATGGCCTCAATACGATCGCGTTCGGCGCGGATCTCATCCACCAGGCGCTGGTCATTGGCCGCTATAATGCGCAGGTTGTTGAAACGGGTTAGAAAATCACCAAAAGAAGAAGCCCCGAAAAGCACGTCGATATATGAAACATAGCCCTGTTCGTAGATAGAGCGCAGGCGGCATTTGAAAAGTTCTTCCTTGGCGGCAAATTCCTTCTCGGCAGCGGCCAGTTCGACTTCGGCGCGGGCAATATTTTCTTCGGTAACTGCGATCTCCTCGTTGATCTCATCCAGTTCGGTCTGCAGCTCCCGCAGCCGGCGGTCGAGCCTGTCCAGCTCTACTTTTAATGCCGCCTCATCTTTGCGCTGCTGCTTGAGGTCGCTCTTCTTCTCTTCTATCTGCCTGTCGATATTCCGCTTGTCCTGCTGTTTATTTTCTATCTCGGTGGCATAGACCGGCAGCACCGTTGTCGCAAAGGTCAGCAGCACCAGGATTGATGCCAGTATGGTAAAAAGTCTGTGACGCCGCATGCAACATCCCTCCCAGGGCATCGATGTGATGATCCGCAACTAGACCCTTAAAAAGCGGTCCATTGAAAAAGCGCTTCCCAGGATCCCAAACCCCGTACCCAGGGGAATAAGATACTTGCTCAGCTCACCCATAAGGGGAAGAACAGGGAGCAGGGCCAGAAACATCAGGTTGTTGGCTGCAACCCACTCCAGGGAAGCCTGATAAATATAGTAAAGTCCGGCCATGGGCAGAAGCGCCCCGATTAAGCCGATGATTAGCCCTTCAAGAATAAAGGGCCAGCGTATAAACCAGTTCGTCGCACCCACGTACTTCATGATCATAATCTCCCGGCGGCGGATAAAAACAGTCAGCCTGATGGTATGGGCAATAAGAAATATGGCCGTAACTGCCAGGCCCGTCATCAGGACAAGACCGACAATCTGGAGCGCCCGGGTCGCGGCAAAAAGCCTCTCCACCGTCTCTTCGCCATAAGTAACCTTGGCCACCGCAGGATAGCGGGTCAGCTCCTTGGCCACCTTGCCAACAGACTCGGGGTGATGAGTGCGCAGCTCAAAAGAATCGGGCAGGGGATTCTCTTCGGCAGCTTCATACCCTTCAACAATATCGCCCATCTGCTTCTTCAGGCGTTGCAGGGCCTCGTCCTTGGATACAAAGCGGACTTCGGAGAGGGAGCTGTGGGCGATCAGCTTTTCGCGCAGTGTATTGCGCTGGGCCAGGGTGGCCGTATCATCTACATACAGGACGATCTCCACCTGTTCCTTGACATCCTCAGTGATATGTTTCAGGTTGAGATTTACCAGCATAAAACCGCCGAGCATCAGCAGGGTAACCACTACTACCCCGACAGAGGCAGCGGTCATCCACTTGTTCCTGTAAAGGCTGCGCAGGGCTTCTTTCCAGGCATAAAGAAATCCGCTATAGCGCACCGGCATATACCCCCTTTGCTTCATCAGCAGCCAGCCTGCCCTTATCCAGGAGGATAACTCTTTTTTTCAGCCGGTCGACAATTTCACGGTTATGAGTTGCAACCAGGATAGTAGTGCCGCGAATGTTGATCGTGCGCAGGATGTTCATGATTTCAAAGGAGTTTTCCGGATCGAGATTGCCCGTGGGCTCGTCGGCAATAATCATAGCCGGGCGGTTGATAATTGCCCGGGCCAGCCCGATACGCTGCTGTTCGCCACCCGATAGATCGCATACCCTGGCGCCGCTCTTATCCGGCAGTCCCACAAGATCCAGAACATAAGGAACGCGGCGCCTGATTTCACGGTTGGAAGCACCTGTGACCCGCATGGCAAACGCAATATTCTCAAAAGCGGTGCGCTCATCGAGAAGCCGAAAATCCTGGAAAACCATCCCGATATTGCGCCGCAGGTACGGTATCCGGTGACGCGGCATCCGGGAGAGATCATGGCCGAATACCTTCAAAGCACCTTTGACCGGAACAACCTCCCGGATGATCATTTTAAATAAAGTGGATTTCCCCGCTCCGCTGGCCCCGATGAAAAAAACAAATTCACCCCGGCTAACGGTAAAATTTAAATTATCCAGAACATAGCCGTTGTTTTTTTTATAGCGATGATATAGTGCTTTAGCCTCTACCATTATCAACTTACTCCTGACTTAACATAAACTTAATATGTGAGAACAATATTCGACAGGTAAAACCGTATTCCTGCTAATTTATTAAAATAAAATAACTTTTACCAGGGATATAATGGATTGATGTCCTGAACAGGCGAAAAATAGGGATAAATAGAGGAAGAAAGGGGTAATTATTCTCGAAAGAGTCATCTTGAGGGAGAGAAGCCGGCTGTCAATCAGGACTGAAAAGCTTTTTAAACCCTTCGCCATGTACTTCACCGGCATTTCCAATAATCACAAAAGCGGTGGGATCCTGTTCATGAACCAGCTCTTTCAACCGGGTTACCTGGGGGCGGGTAACAACGCAGAGTAAAACTTCTTTTTCCCCTCCGCTGTACCCGCCCCGGCCGGCAAGCCTGGTCACACCTCTGCCCAGATCGCAAAGCAGCCGGCAGTTGATCTCTTCACCGCGGACAGTAATGATAAAGGCCATCTTTGCCAGGCTGAATCCTTCCTGTATCAGATCGATAACCTTTGCGCTCACAAAAAGCGAGAGTACTGCATACATGGCCGCCTCGCCGCCGAAGATAAAAACCGCCAGGGCGATTACCGCCAGGTCGCCGCCCAGAAGACCCTGCCCGGCTGTCAATCCGGTAGTCCGGTTCAGGATCAGCGAAAGCAGGGCCGTCCCGCCCGTTGAACCGCGGTATCGAAAAACCATGCCCAGGCCCAGGCCCATGATCACCCCTCCGTACAGCGCCGCCAGCAGGGGATCCTTCGTCGCCGCCGGCAGGTAGGGCGCTGTCAGCTCGAGAGCGGCGGAAAAAAGGAAAGTCCCCAAAAGGCTCCGTGCCACCACACCCCGGCCCAGGATAAACCAGGCAGCAATAAAGAGCGGCAGGTTCAGGAGAACGATGCTTAACCCCGCCGGTATCCCGAAAAGGTGAAAAAGAATCACGCTTAAGCCGCTGATCCCGCCTGCAGCCAGGCGGTGAGGGATTAGAAATAGATTCATCGCCACTGCCATGATCACCGATCCCAGGAGAACACCCAGATTTGGTACAGCCATGTTTTTCAGCAGGCTGTAGAAGCGGCTCTTGATCATGGCCGGCCTTCTTCTGCGGGAGCAGCGGCGCCCTGTGAACGCAGCTGGACCTGCCGGCGCAAAAATGCTTCGATAAAGGGATCGAGCGCCCCGTCCATAACCGCATCAACCTGCCCCACCTCCACACCGGTACGGTGATCCTTAACCAGGGTAAAAGGATGAAAGATATAGGTGCGGATCTGGCTGCCCCAGGCGATCTCTTTCTGGGAACCGCGCAGCGCGGATAGCTCTGCAGCCTGCTCGCGCCGCTGAATTTCGGCAAGGCGGGCCTGGAGGATGCGCATCGCCTGCAGCCTGTTGCTGTGCTGGGAGCGGTTGTTCTGGCAGGTTACAACCAGGCCTGAGGGCAGGTGGGTGATACGCACCGCGGAATCAGTTTTATTCACATGCTGTCCTCCGGCACCGCTGGAACGAAAAGTGTCGATGCGGAGGTCCTCGAGGTTAATTTCATAATCTTCCGCCTCAACTTCGGGGATTACATCGATGGAGGCAAAGGAGGTATGGCGGCGCCGGGCAGTATCAAAGGGGGATATCCTGATCAGCCGGTGCACCCCTTTTTCCGCCTGCAGGTAACCGTAAGCGCCGTGTCCGCGCACAATAAATGTTGCGCTCTTCACGCCGGCCTCGTCTCCCGGAAGCAGGTCCACGAGCTCCGCCTCCCAGCCTTTTTGCTCAGCCCAGCGGGTGTACATACGCAGCAGCATTTCCGCCCAGTCCTGCGATTCCAGGCCGCCTGCCCCCGGATGGAGAGAAACAATTGCGTTTCTGAAATCATATTCACCGCTGAAAAGGGTCTCCAGCTCCAGCTGGTCAAGCAGACAGGCGGTTATTTCCAGTGAGTCCGACGCTTCCCGGAGCGCCTCCTTGCCCTCCTCCGGATCTTCAACGGCCAGCTCCAGCAGAACCTCGATCTCCTCAAGCCTGCCTTCGAGCTCCTGCAGCGGCCGGATCTGCTCGCGCAGGGAGCCCATCTTTTTCATAAACTCCTGGGCCCGGGCTCCCTCTTCCCACAACGCAGGATCCGCCGCTTTCTCCTCGAATTCTTTCAGAAGAGATTTTTTACGTTCATATTCAAAGGGAAGCCCCCATTTCAAGAAAACGCTGCCGCTGATGGGTCAGCATGTCGCTATAATCTTTTAACATCTGGAATCACCCTTCTCCTTTGAGAATTGGATACATTTTTCGCCGGCGAACCAGTAATGGGGATCAGGCGCCGCAGCATTTTTTGTATTTCTTGCCGCTGCCGCAGGGACAGGGATCGTTGCGTCCAATCTTTTCCCCCGCCCTGACCGGCTGTTGTTTTGCTGGCGGAGCCTCGCTGCGGACCACGCTCTTCTCTTTTCCACCGCTGTCATTGGAAACAGCCTCCTGCAGACGCGGTCGAATCGCCGCCGCCGGTCCCGCCACGGCGCGGCGGCGCGGCGGCGCCGCCACCCGGGCCTGATAGATGCCGCGGACAACCTCTTCCTGAATTGTCCTGATCATCCCTTCAAACATCTCAAAACTTTCCAGGCGATATTCCACCAGGGGATCCCGCTGCCCATACGCACGCAAGTTGATCTCCTGGCGCAGCTCGTGCATCTCATCTATAAAAAACATCCAGTGCCGGTCCACCGTGCGCAGCAGGATCACCCTCTCCAGCTCGCGCATAACCCCTTCGCCAAGCTCCGCTTCACGGGCTCCGTAAAATGTGCGGGCCTCCTCGAGAAGAAGGCGCTCCACCTCGCCTCTCTCCATGTCGATGAGCTGTGGTACCATTATCTTTCCCCGGCGCAGGAAAGAGCCCTCCCCCGCCTGCAGCAGGGCGCTTGCCTCAGGCTCTTCAAGAAATCCCTGCTCGTGAAAATATTGCTGAAGGCAACCGGAGAGCACCTCTTCAACCATATCTATGACAGCCTGTCGCATCTCCATGCCCTCGAGAACCTGGCGGCGCTGACCATAGATCACCTCGCGCTGCTTGTTCAGCACATCATCATAATCCAGCAGGTGGCGGCGGATTTCAAAGTTTCGCGATTCGACTTTTTTCTGAGCCTGCTCTATGGCTCTGCTGACCAGGGGATGATCAATGGGAATATCCTCTTCAAAGCCGAAACGCTCCATAAGCGAGGCAATGTTGTCGGCGCCGAAAAGGCGCATCAGATCATCCTCCAGGGAGACCACGAATTGCGAAGAGCCGGGATCGCCCTGGCGGCCGGAGCGGCCGCGCAGCTGGTTGTCTATGCGCCTGCTTTCATGGCGTTCGGTACCCAGCACATGCAATCCGCCCAGGGAGATGACCTCGCTGCGTTCCTGCTCCACAAGGCGGTCGGCCTCGGCGGCCAGTTCCCGCCGCCTCCCCTCCCATTCCAGATGCTGCGCCGGATCAAGCTCATGCTCCTTTGCGGAAAACTCTTTCTCCAGCCGCTCTTTTATCCGGAATTCCGGGTTCCCCCCCAGGATGATATCAGTGCCCCGGCCGGCCATATTCGTTGATATGGTCACCGCTCCCTTGCGACCGGCCTGGGCGATGATCTGCGCCTCATGCGTATGATTCACCGCATTGAGCACTTCATGGGGCACACCCCGCCGCTTCAGCATCCGGCTGAGCATCTCCGATTTTTCTACCGAAATAGTCCCCACCAGTACGGGCTGTCCCAGATTGCAGCGCCGTTCGATCTCCTCCACCGCCGCCTGAAATTTGGCCCGCTCGCTCTTGTAAACAAGATCTGGCAGCTCTTCGCGGATCAGGGGCCGGTTTGTGGGGATAACCACCACATCCATACCGTAAATCTTGCGGAATTCGTCCTCCTCTGTGGCCGCCGTGCCGGTCATTCCCGACAATTTGCCGTACATCCGGAAATAGTTCTGGAATGTGATGGAGGCCACGGTGCGGGTGTCTGCCTGCACCTCCACTTTTTCCTTGGCTTCGATAGCCTGGTGCAGCCCTTCGGAGTAGCGCCGCCCCCACATAAGGCGGCCGGTAAACTCGTCTACAATTATTACTTTGCCCTCCTGGACCACATAATCGACATCTTTTTCGTACAACGAGTATGCCTTCAGCAGCTGGTGAATACAGTGCAGCTGTCCACCGGCGCCACCCTCATCCTCCTCTCCCAAAGGAGCCTCCGCCTCCGGGGCCTGCTCGAAACCGAGCAGCCTGGCCAGCGCCGGATTGTTCCGAACCAGCTCCCGGTAACCCTGCTGGGAGATGGAGACAGCCCTGGTGATCTCATCGATGGTAAAATAAAGCTGCTCATCAAAATGATTCAACCTTTTCTCTGTCATCAGGATCTGCTTGGTCCGCTCCACCAGCCTCTCCATACCCCGTTCTTTGATCACTTTGAGCAGGTTCCTATTCTTCGGAGCACCCCGGCGGACCAGCAGCAGTTTTTCCGCAGCCTCATCCCTGTTCCCATTTTCAAGCAGCTCCCGGGATTCGCTCAGCAGATCGCCGACCATCCGGTTCTGCTTCCGCAGCAGCTGCTCCACATCGCTGCGGAAGCGGCTGTATTCCTGCCTTGTCTCCAGGCGGCTGCTGATGATGAGCGGGGTCCTGGCCTCGTCGATGAGGATGCTGTCGACTTCATCGACGATGGCATAGTTCAGATCCCTCTGGACCAGCTCCTCCTGGTACAGGACCATGTTATCGCGCAGGTAGTCGAAACCGAGCTCATTGTTGGTAGCGTAAACGATGTCCGACCCGTAAGCTTTCCGCCGCTCCGCCGGGTTCAGGTCATGCACCACCAGCCCGACTGTAAGGCCCAGCAGCTTGTATATGGGCCCCATCCATTCGCTATCGCGGCGGGCCAGGTAGTCATTAACCGTGACAATATGCGTTCCCTTGCCGCTTAAACTGTTTAGATAGGCGGGCATTGTCGCTACCAGCGTTTTACCTTCACCGGTCTTCATCTCCGCGATGCGCCCCTGGTGCAGCACAATACCGCCGAGAACCTGGACATCGTAGGGGCGTAGCCCCACGGTGCGTTTTGCCGCCTCCCTGACCAGGGCAAAGGCTTCCGGAAGCAGATCCTCCAGGCTCTCGCCCCCCGCCGACCGCTCTTTCAACCGGGCGGTCATCTCCGGAAAATCTGTCAGGGAGAGGCCCTCCATGCTCCCCTCCAGGGCGCTGACCCGCTCAACTGTTTTCCACAGGCGGCGCACCTCTTTTTCATTGGAGCCGCCGAATATTTTCTGCAGTAGCCCGACCATTGGCCACACCTCTTTCTTACAGAACATCGATCTGAAAAAGGAACCCCGCGGTTCCTTAGCGCAGTCTTATTTTACCATAAGGGGAGCAACAAGAACAAGGGCCGGCGGAGCAAGGCCCGGGAAACGGGCTCATTCGCCGGGCCGGCGGAGCCGCAGCGCCGGATCAAGCTCGCAGGTGAGCGCCCAGAGACTGCCCGAGATGAGGGAATGCCCGCCCAGGAGCACCGGTATGGGGCACTGCACAGCCAGGCGGGTAAGCTTCTTGAGCCATGGATGCTCGATCTGCTCATAAAGGCCCAGATCGGACAGGAAGCGCTCCCGGTCAGTAAAATCGTACCCGTGATGGGCAAAAAGAACCCGGCTGTCAATAAAGGTGCAGTGCGCCACTTGAGCCAGATAAGTGAAAAAACGCTCCAGGCCGGTCTCCTCGATAAGGAAGCCGAGAAGGGAGCGCACTTCCCTCTTTTCCAGCCGGCCCAGTGCCTTCATGCCCCGCTCTTCAGAGAAGACCCGCAGCCTCAGCTTCAACAGCGCATTCATCCGCTCCATAACAGACGCCCCCACTCTCCCGATCAGCGCTATATCCCGGTAGCTGTCTCCCAGCACCTCCTTGGCCCGCTCCAGCCTGGAATAATCTAGGGGCAGGCTGTCAAGAAGGGCACGCGCCCGCGGCCCGGCAAAGGGGCCGGCGCCGAGAACAAGAAGATCCGCAGGGGTGTCCAGGTCAAAGAGCAGCCCCAGTGTCTGCGGCATCAGTTCCAGCTCCAGGCCGCACCTGTCGCGCAGCGTCATCGCCAGGCTGTTGTCCATGGCTTCCAGGGGGGCTTCCGGGAAGCTCTCCGGAACGGTAAAAGCGACCATATCGGCTGACTGAATATTGTTCGCATAGAGGAACTTCGAACGGCTTGCCAGTTTATCACAAATATCTTCAAGCTCGGGTACCGTGATCAGGGGACACCCCGCCCCGCTGAGGTAGAAAACCTTTTTCAAGCGGCGTTCCAGAACCAGCTTTTTCAGCTCGGTCCCGAAATGAAAATCCCGGGGATGCTGCCGGTTGAGGATTATTTCCGCCTCTGTGGAGCGGGCCATCCCCGCTAGAGAGGGGTTGTTCGTGACCAGGAGCACCTGCTCCACCAGGCTGACGCGGCTCAGTTTTTCCAGGTTGTCATGCAGCAACGCCCGCCGCACCGAGTTGATCATCTCTTCGACAGGACTGGCTGCAGCCGTTCCCTCAAATATAAGCACACTTACGCTCTCGCCCATGAATATAAACCCCTTCTCCATATATCAGGGGGACGGTTCTCCAGATATACATTCTTAAGCTACATCTATCAGGGCGACAGTCCCGACTCGCTCAGGGGCCGTATTCAGGTTCAATTAGACCGTAGTCGCCATCTTTTCTCCGGTATAAAACATTCACGGTTTCGCTCTCGGCATTGGCAAAGACAAAAAAATCATGTCCCAGCAGATCCATCTGCATGATTGCCTCTTCAATGTTCATCGGTTTCAAAGGAAAACGTTTCGTTTTTACAAGCCGGGCTTCTTCCTCCGCTCCCCCCCGCATTTCGGGGGAAAACTGCTTTTCAGTGATGGCGCGGAGCCCCTGTTGGCGTAAAGATCTGCTCAGGCGGGTCTTGTACTTGACCAGCTGCTTCTCCAGTTTGTCAACAACCATATCGATGGAAGCATACATATCGCCCGTTGATTCTTCTCCGCGCAGGATCAAGCCATTCAGGGCCACCGTCACCTCAACAATATGTTCCTCCCGGATCACGCTCATAACCACCTGGGCTTCTTTGGCGCGGTCCAGGTACCTGGCAAGTTTTTTAATTTTTTTCCGGGCATAGTCAACCAGGGCGTCGGTTACTTCAATGTTTTTACCGCGAACATTGATTTCCATGCTGATCCTCCTTGTCAGCCGTTTACTACCAATACTATTCCCCAAGGGGTGTAAAAATCCTGCAGTACTGCCAAAGAGCAGAAAAGGTCAGGTGAGGCGGGGTGTAAAGGCAGCCACAGCACCATAAACAACCAGGCCCTGTTTACACAGCACTCCCGCCGCCTCCTGCATGGTTGACCCCGTTGAGTAGATATCATCAACCAGCAGAGCTTTTTTCCCCGGCAGCGGCGCTTTTCTACAGGAAAAAGCACCGCGAATGTTCTCTTTTCGGCGCCGGTACGAAAGTCCGCTCTGGGGAAGGGCTGCCTTCATCTTTACCAGCAGCGGCTGCAGCGGAATATGCAGCGCCTGCGCTGTAAAGCGAGCCAGCAGGTAAGCCTGATTATAGCCCCGCTCCGCCAGCCGCCGCCTGTGCAATGGCACCGGAACTACAAAATCGGGCGCCCAATCGGTCTGCGAAGCGATAAGCCCTCCCAGCCAGCAGCCCAGGGGGCGGGCCAGGCTGCGTCTTCCTTCGAATTTAAAACGGTGGAGCATGCGCCGCCAGGCGCCTTCGTACCAGGAAAGAGCGAAAAGCCCCTGTAAAGGAAATGCTTCTACTGAACAGCCGCAGGGCTGCCCGAGGGCAATATTCCGGCCGCAGCGGGGACAGAACATTCCCGCCGGTGAAAAGAGAACTCTGCAGGGGCGGCATAATGGGATCCCAGGGGAAGGAGGCAGCAGCGTATCACAGGCAAGGCAGCGCGGGGGAAAGAGCAGCCGCCAGAAGGGCTCGGTCAGGCTCCTGATCCCGGGTCCCCTACGATGAACCGGCGGGTCTACTGCAGGCAATATTTTCACCTTCCCCGCGTAAACGGCTGCCGAGATAGCTGTAGCGCTCCTCGGCGCGGTTATTTCGCACGGCGATGGCCAGGGCTTTCCTGGTCCCCACAAGGACCACCAGTTTGCGGGCGCGGGTGACGCCCGTATAGATAAGGTTACGCTGCAGGAGCAGATAATGCTGGGTGATCACCGGCATAACGATAACAGGGTACTCGCTGCCCTGGCTTTTATGCACTGAAATGGCATAGGAGAGAGTGAGTTCATCAAGCTCGCTTAAATCATAAACCACGTGACGGCTAACAGCCGCATCGCCAAAATCCACCATCAGCTCCCCTTCCTCGGGATCCAGCGCCTTGATCAGTCCGATATCGCCATTGTAGACCTCTTTACGGTAGTTGTTCCGGATCTGCATGACCTTGTCTCCGGCGCGGAAGGTCATGCCGCGCACTGTCACTTCACTCTTCCGCCTGTCAAAAGGATTAAGGGCTTTCTGCAGCATTGCATTGAGCCGCTCTACGCCGGCGGCGGTCCGCCGCATAGGGGTAATCACCTGCACATCCGTAACGGGGTGAAAGGGCCCGTAGTTGGGAATCCTTTCGCAGCAAAGCCGCACCACTTTCTGGGCCACCAGGTCAGGAACGGCTTCATCAATGAAGAAAAAATCTCTTTTTTTCTCATTGAGGCGGGGCATCTCCCCCCGGTTGATCCGGTGAGCATTGAGTGTAATCAGGCTTTCACGGGCCTGTCTGAAGATATAATTCAGGCGGACGGCCGGGATTACTCCCGATTCGAGGACATCCTTAAGCACATTTCCCGCACCTACTGCGGGAAGCTGATCGGCATCGCCGACAAGTATGAGACGGCAGCCCGCCGGAGTTGCTTTGAGCAACTGATACATAAGCATTAGATCAACCATGGAAGACTCGTCTACAATAAGGACATCGGCCTCCAGTGGGCGCTCTTCGTGACGCAGAAAGCGGAACCCTTCGCCCTCGGTGTAGCTGTACTCTAGAAGACGGTGAATGGTGGAGGCTTCTTCGCCGGTGGCCTCATTAACCCTTTTGGCGGCCCGCCCCGTTGGTGCAGCCAGCAGCACCTTCTGTTCTAAAGAATGGAACAGGGAGAGGAGTGCCCTGATGGTGGTAGTCTTCCCTGTACCGGGACCGCCGGTGACCACAAGAACGCCCTCACTCAATGCCCGCTCCAGAACCAGGCGCTGCTCTGCAGTTAAACCGCTCTCTTTCCCCGCCGCTGCATCAAGGGCCTCCCCAATTTGCCGGGTTTCCCACTGCCGCCGGGAGGCGATCAATTTTTTCATCCGCCGGGCTACTCCCTGCTCGGCATAGAAGTAAGGCGCTGCGTAAACGATTTCACCGGCGCCCGTATGTTCACAATATATCTTTCGCTCTCTCGACAGGTGATCAAGATGTTCGGCCATCCCTATTTCCGGGAGGGGTTCACCCGGTATTGTCAGAAGCTCCGCGGCCCGCTCCGTGATATTTTCCCGGGGCAGATATACATGGCCTCTTCCGGCGGCATCGCTCAGGGCAAAAAGAAGGGCGGCGCGTACACGGGCCGGTGATTCAGGCGGAAGGCCCAACCGGCGGGCAATGGCGTCTGCCGTCTTAAAACCGATCCCCAGCACCTCTTCAGCAAGGGCATAGGGGTCCTCCTTAACCCGGTCAACGGCTCCGTGACCGTAATGGCGATAGAGCCGCAGCGCCTGCCCCACCCCTATGCCGTGCTCCTGGAAAAAGACCAGGATACTCTGCATTTCACGGTATTGTTCAAAACTTCTCAGGATCATCCGCGCCTTTTTCGGACCGATACCGGGTACTTCCTGCAGCCGCTCCGGCTCACCATCCATAATCTCCAGGGCGGCGAGCCCGAATTGCTTTACTATCGCCTGCGCCGTTACCGGGCCGATCCCCTTGATCAACCCCGAGGAGAGGTAGCGCTTCAACCCCGCCTCGGTAACCGGGAGCACCCGCTCCCAGCTCTCCACCGCCACCTGGCGTCCGTACCGGCGGTGGAGCTGCCATTTTCCAGTGATCAGAAGGCTGTCGCCCTCCTGCACCGGTGGAAAACTTCCCACAAAGGTGATTACATCACCGCTGCTGCAGCGCAGCCTTCCCACCATGTAGGAGCTCTGCTCGTTGTAGTATCTTATTTTCTCCAGGGTCCCCTCAAATTTCTCCAGGCTGTCCAGAAAATCCCCTCCATCCGGAACCACCCGGCGGACTTTGGTGCCTGTCGCCAGGCTTCACTAAGTAACGTCTTCTTTTAACAGGCTCACCCGGTCAAGTTTCTCCCATGGGAGATCCAGTTCGGGCCGTCCGAAATGGCCGTAAACGGCCACCTGCTGATATATGGGCCGGCGCAGGTCGAGCTGTTCGATAATCGCGGCCGGCCGCAGATCAAAGTGCCTCCGGACTTGCTCTTCAATACGCCGCACCGGCACAGTTTCAGTGCCGAATGTCTCCACGGCTATGGATACCGGCTGGGCCACCCCGATAACATAGGCTATCTGCAGCTGGCATCTGCGAGCCAGCCCGGCAGCGACAATATTCTTGGCCGCATGGCGGGCGGCATAGGCAGCAGAGCGGTCAACTTTGGTCGGATCCTTTCCTGAGAAGGCGCCTCCGCCGTGCAGCGCACTGCCGCCGTACGTATCAACAATTATTTTACGCCCCGTCAGCCCGGCGTCTCCCTGCGGCCCGCCTACAACAAAGCGGCCGGTGGGGTTGACCAGGAAACGGGTCTGCTCCGTTAGCAGCTCCGGGGGAACAGTCTCTGCAATAACCAACTCCATAATATCCTTCTCGATCTGATCCAGGGAAACCTCTTCACTGTGCTGGGCGGAGATTACAACAGTCTCCAGGCGAAGCGGCCTGCCACTGTCATAAGCCACAGTAACCTGGGATTTGCCGTCGGGACGCAGGTAAGGGAGCAAATTCTCTTTGCGAACAAAAGCCAGCCGCTGGGTCAGTTTGTGCGCCATGGAGATGGGCAGCGGCATCAACTCCTCTGTTTCATCGCAGGCATAACCGACGACTATCCCCTGATCCCCGGCCCCGATCAGATCATAGCCGTCACCGGACAGGCCTTTCTTTATCTCCAGGGCTTTATCCACCCCGAGGGCAATGTCAGGCGACTGCTCGTCAATTGAGGTAACCACTGCACAGGTGTCGCCGTCAAAACCGTACTTGGCCCTGGTATAGCCGATCTCCTTAATCTTTTCCCGAATGATATGGGGAATATCTACATAGCATTTTGTGGTAATTTCCCCGCAGACAAAAACCAGGCCGGTGGTAACCATGGTCTCGGCGGCGACCCTGGCCAGCGGATCCTGCGCGATAATCCGGTCCAGGATAGCATCGGAAATCTGATCGGCCAGTTTGTCCGGATGGCCTTCTGTTACCGATTCTGAAGTTAACAAATAGGAATTCTGGTTCAATAAAATTACCTCCCTTTTTTAAATGAAAAACCTCTTCAAGGAAGAGGTTTCGGTCCACCTCTCATCTTCCAGGAAAGATCTGCTCTCCCCTGCGGCAGTTGGCACCGTGATCTTTTTGGGTGATCCGGTTGCCGGGATTCATCGGGGCCGTCCCTCATCCACTCTTGATAAGAGCCCGGTTTTTGCACCGGCACATATAAAATATACCTGTTTTGAAAAAAAGTCAATTATTTGCCCGGAGTAAAATTTTTACACGAGTTGACAGGAGTTAACACGCCAGGCTTCCAGACCCTCTTATTTCAAGAGCTGCGGCAACTTCACATCTGAACGATAAAGGTCGCACCACCGTTGTGAGCGTCTTAGCCGGCGGACCATGCTTCCTGCAGGGCGGTCACAACTTCGCTGTCGCTGACTTGCCTGAAATCGCGATAGAATTGTCCTACAGCGGAGAAGTGGGGCGGCGCCTCAAGGTAACAAATTTCGTCTACTTCCCGGCCCAACTGCTCCAGGGTTTCCGGCGGGCCTACCGGAACAGCCAGGATAAGCGCCTGCGGACGGCCCTGCCTGACTCCTTGCAGGGCGGCGCGCAAGGTAAACCCGGTGGCCACCCCATCATCCACCAGGATTACCAGCCTGCCTTCAACATGAGGCGGCGCCCGCCGGCCCCGGTATATCTGCAGGCGCCGTTTTATTTCGGCCTGTTCCATTTTCGAGGCGCTCTCCACATATTCTTCAGGCAGCCGCAGCCGTGCAGCCAGGGCTTCATTAAGCAGCAGGAAACCCTCCCCGGTAACAGCACCCACGGCCAGTTCGGGTTGATCGGGCGCACCGATCTTACGGGTGATGATTAGATCAAGATCACCGCCCAGGTTCTGCCATACCGGGAGGGCCACGGAGACGCCGCCGCGAGGTACAGCCATGATCAACGGCAAGCGCCCCTGGTAAGCGGTTAATTTTCGAGCAAGAAGCTCACCGGCATGCAGCCTGTTTTCAAAAAGCACAGCCAGTCCTCCCCGCATAATATTAGAGGGCCAGCGAATCAAACATTTTGGTGGCCGCTTTTACCGCCGCAGTTTCGGGGGAAAGCCCCAGAAGAGCCTTACCGGCAAGGTCGTACTCAACCACCTCCGGATCATAGGGGATCTCACCCCACAGTTGAAGTCTGGTGCGGGCTATCTCTTCAGCCAGCAACTCCACCTCGCCTCCCCGGCCGCGTGAGATGACCAGCCCCATCCGGCCTATATCCAGGCGAAGGCTTTCAGCAATTTCACGGATCCGGCCTGCTGAACGAACGCCCCTGGCCGTGGCATCGCTGGTAACCAGCAGCATATCAGCCTGGGGCAGCACCCGCCGGCTGATATGTTCCATACCCGCTTCATTGTCCATTAGCAGGTAATCGTAGTTCACACTCAGCTTTTCCAGAAAACGGCGCAGCAGATCATTGGGGTAGCAGTAACAACCCGGGCCCTGGGGATTGCCCATTACCAGCAGATCAAAGTACTTAGTCTCAACCAGGGCTTTGTTGAGACTGTACTCAATAAAAATATCCTTGGTCATACTGGTGGGCACACCGTCCGGTTTCTTTGTTGCTTCCAGGATCGAGGCGATAGTCTCCTCAACCGTCAGGCCCAGGGTCTCGTTAAGATTGGCATTGGCATCGGCGTCAACGGCAAGTGTTGCTTTCTCCGGATGCTTTTCCTGTAAATAGCGGATCAGAAGGGCAGCCAGAGTGGTTTTCCCGGTGCCCCCTTTACCAGCAATAGCAATTCGAACTGTCATTTGATTAATACCTCCCCATCTAGAAATTGAGCGGTGGAAAATAGCCGCCCCGCAACAGCTTTTTCCAGCTGAGCTATTGTATTGCAGGGCCACATCTCCACCAGTTCACCAAATTCAGCCACCGAGCGGTGGCGGGGCCACTGCTCCACCGGCAGCGGATTCAGCCAGATAATTCTCCGGACCCGCTCTTTCAACCGCTGCAGCTCCGGCACCGCCGCGCCAATGTTAATTGTCCGTGTATCGCTGACCAGGATGACCACAGTCCTCGATGTAAGCAGTTCGCGATAGCCCCTGTTCAACTCCGCCAGGGCAGCGCCGATATTGGTGCCGCCGCCCCAGGATTCACCGTGCATAACAACACGCTCCAGGAGCTGATCCAACCCGGCCTGCTCCTTAAGAGCAGGAGTAAGATATTCGAGAGTATCGGCAAAGGAGAACAGTTCCAGGTTGGAAACGGCGGCCTGCAAGCCGTAAATAAATTCCAGCACAAAGCTGCTGTAACGCTCCATGGAAGCGGAAAGATCGCCGATAAAGAGCAGCTGCAACCTGGAGCGGCGTTTTCTTTTATATTTCAGTAAGAAAGGGCGCCCGCCGTAACGCATATTCATCCGGGCCGTGCGCCGAAAGTCAAACGAGCCGCGCGGGGCGCTTTTCTGACGGCGCTGCAGCAGCCGGTGGGCGAGCTGCCGGGAAAGCCGGTTTATGAGCGCACGCGCCGCCGGCAGATCAGCCCGGCCAAGCGCCTGCATATCTGATTCGCACAGCCTTCTGTCCGCTTTCGCGGCCGGCCCGATTCCGCCGCCTCCCCCGGCGCCGCATTTTCCCGAAAAGGACAGATCCCGGCGGCTGTGCCAGTAGCGAAGCTGCCCCTTGACCACTGTCTCGAGAAGGGGCCTCAGCGGGCGCCTTTCTTTTTCAGCCGCCTCCGTCTCCTGCACGAAACGCTGCAGGCTCTGCCGGTCTGCTTCAGGAAGTGCGCTGTAGAGAAGCATCTCCTCACTGGAGAGATCCAGGGGCTCCCCTTTAAATGACAGTTCGCCGGCGGCGCTCTCAAGCCTCACCTTCCGCTGCTCCCGCTGCTGCTCCGCTTCCAGGAGCTGCCGGATCTGTGTTTCCGGAGGAACAAAGTAGTCTTCAAAGAGCTCCTCAAAAATATCCAGATCGCGGCGGCTCTTTACCAGGGTGGCGCGCAGGGCGGCTTTAAACCCGCCTCGTCCGGTAATATCAATATGTTCAAGCGCCTGCAGTGCGTCAAGAAGCTCTGCTGTGCCCAAAGAAAGCCCTTCGGCGCGGAGCAGCGCTGCAAAAATTGCCATATTTTCTTCAAAGGAACAATCCGGAGGAACGCTTAAGGACATGCGCACTCCCCCTCCCCGCTGCCGGGGTTCCGCAACAGCTGGTCAATGCCTCCCTTACCTATTTTTCGGTGGAAGAGAAGCTGGTCCTGGCGGTTTTTCAGTAGCAAATTCAAGGTTTCAGCAACAAGGGCCCCTTCCAGCCTCTTTTTCCCCAGGGCCACCAGGGCTTGAGCCCAGTCTAGCGTCTCGGCAATGGAAGGTTTCTTCCGCAGCTCTTCCTGGCTGCGCAGATAGGCGATGACCCGGGCTATCTCCGTTGCAAAGCGCTCCCCGACCTGCGGTATCCTGGTCCGGATGATCTCTGTTTCCCTGGCCACATCGGGGAACTCAAAATAAAGGTACAGGCAGCGCCTTTTCAAACCGTCGGAAAGTTCCCGCTCGCTGTTGCTGGTGAGGATCACAACGGGGATGTTTTCCGCTTTTAATGTGCCCAATTCGGGGATAGATACCTGGAAATCAGAGAGAACCTCAAAGAGAAAAGCCTCAAACTCGGGATCTGTCTTATCAACTTCATCAATGAGCAGAACCACCCTTTTGGATGAACGAATCGCCTTCAGCAAAGGTCTCTCCAGCAGGTAGGAAAGGGAGAAAAGATCCTCCTCTTCCAGCTGTGCCCCCTCATGTGTACGCTCAATCTGAATCCGCAGCAGCTGCCGCTGGTAATTCCACTCATAAAGAGCCTTTGTTTCGTCAAGACCCTCATAGCATTGCAAACGGATCAACTCCGTATCTAAAATCTTTGCCAGGACTTTCCCCATTTCGGTTTTTCCCACCCCTGGGGCGCCTTCGATAAGCAGCGGCTTCTGCAGTTTTAAGGCCAGGTAAACCGTTAGAATAGCATCTTGATCCACAATATAGCCGGCGCCGGCAAAGCGCTGCTGCAGCTCTGTCAACTTTATTTGCACGACAAACCTCCCTTTTGCGGCATAATCAACACAATTAAGCATACTATAAATTCTCTTTCACGGCAAACCATTGCCGGCCCCCCCCCCGGCAGAGGCGGGCACCAAAAAAGGGGCGGGGTTAATCCCGCCCCTCCTGCGCAGGCAGCCCTCAAGCAAGCGGCTGCGTCAGTTGGCGTCTCTGCTTTTCCGACTCGATCTCCGCCTCTGTCTCAAGTATTTTGGCTAGCACTGTCGCCTTCTCGACGCCCTTGGCGATAATATACTCCCTAAGAAGATTTTCCCTTGTTTCCGTCAGGGTCACCAGAATATCGGCCATCCTCTATCCTCATCCTTCCCTATGTGGATTTATCCCTTATTTTGAACAATTTCGACATAAATATTCCGGCGACAAGGAATATGAGATGGCAATGGTTTCCCATGAGCTGCGCAATAGCCAGTGCAGCCAAATGTAGGAAATGCTGGGTAAATACCTGTAAGGGGATCTAAATAGGGGCGGCGGTCTTTCTGACCGCCGCCCCTGAGGGTATGGAGCCGGCAAGAGGATTCGAACCCCCAACATGCTGATTACGATTCAGCTGCTCTGCCAGTTGAGCTATGCCGGCGCCGGGTAAGAGTATTATAACCGAAAGCAGGGCCGGGCTCAAGTTATTTTGAGGCTCCGGCTGTGCTTCACCGTCGCTTCACCGTCGCTGGAATTCCTGGGAAACCTTCGCTCTGTTCAACATAACCGGAACAGTTGGGGCCAATATCAAACAGCCGGGAGAACCATCCTCAGGGTGAGCCTGAGGGTTCCCCAGCAAAGTTGAATTTATCATCAAGAGGGCGGATCTGGATTTGCCCCCAAAGCGCCATCTTCTCGCCGCAAATTACCGCTGCGCCGGCGACTCCGGGAATACTGCGAGCCAGGACCAGAGCCTGCTCAAGGTCGGCGGGCCCCTGCACCGCGTTGCCCATGGCGGTAGCCGCTGCATCGGCCAGAGCGGCGCTTCGGGACAGGGCCACTGCGGCATCGGCCCGCCCTTTACTGTATGAATGGCCCATGGTGCCCGAAGCGGTTGAAATGCCCCACGGCTGCCCGCCCGGTTCGACAATAAGAGCCAGTTTTCCGCTCAAGGGTGATTTTCCGGCAAGAATCGCCACATTCACCTCTTCGACATTTTTCAGAAAAATGTCTCCGCCGTTTTCTACAATTACCTCGTCCCGGTCATGCAAAAGGCTACGTCCGACATATTCCGCCAGTGTTCCCGCCACCGCCGCCATCGGGCCGACACCACAGAGGTTTCCGGCACGGGCCATCTCCAGAACAATCCCCGGGGCCGCCCCCCTGACCAAGTAGGGATCAAGGGTCGCGGCAAATAAGGGATGGTCGGCAATGTAGGATTCCAGCTCTCTCCGGGCCCGCCAAAGCAGCTGCTCAATCTGCCCTGGAAGTTCAGCATTGAAGCTCTCTGAGGGCACTGCCAGCCACAGATCGCTCTCCTTGACCGTTACGCTAAATGTCCTGAACCGGCCTCCCAGAATCTGGTGCCGGTAAAGCCGCTGCGAGCTCACCTGTCGTCTTCCAGCAGTGACTCCATAGCCCTGGCAGGGCAGGCTTTCAGGCAAAGCTCGCAGACTATGCATTTGCCCTCGTCAAAGCAGACGATCATCTCGGGGCGGTTCAGCCCGAGAGCGCCGCTGGGGCAGATTACGCTGCAGGCGCCGCAATGGGTGCAGCGCTCCTCATTCCAGATGATCTGCTGCTTCAAGTTCAGTACGCGCAGCCCCTGCTCATGCAGCCATTCAATAGCGCGGCGGTAATCGGGTTCGGCGCCGCTTAGCTCGAGCATGAGGCGACCCTCTTTTTCCGGATTGATATCGGCGCGAAGAATATTGACCATCAGGTTATAATCTTTAACGAGACGGTAGATAAAGGGCTGCTCCACCAGAGAGGGCGGAAAACGGAAAACCAGCTTTTGCCTGACAGTCATTTAAAAACCTCCTTCATCAGGATCCCGTTGGGGCAGCGGCTTCAATTTAATGCCCGCCTCCACCGACGGCAGCGGAGCTGCCGGACAGGTCATCATAAATTCACCGGCGGCTATCCATTCTTTAAGCGTGCGGGCAATCTCCACCGCACCGGCGTAACTGGAAAGCGGCGCCGCCGGAATTTTGCGATCCTTGACCGCGATTGTGCCGCTTTTCAACTCGGCGTAGCTGACGAGGCCCAGGTTTTCACCCCTGCAATAAGGATAATCCCGAGAGTAGTCCACCACCGGGGCAAATATCTCTTCATCCCTGACAGCACAGTAGGCCATAATCTCTTCACTTAAGACGGGTATGGGAATGCCCAACCCCACCTGCAGGGTTGCCCCGTATCCCAGGAAACTGAGGCCCCGCAGCCAGCGCCGGTGCATCTGCTTCAAATTACCCGTCACAGCGAGAGTGGCTGCCGAGATTTTCGGGACCCCGTTTTCACCCCGCTCCACCGAAGGGTTGTGCTGGGTGCCCGGCCCGGTTACATAGCCCACACCGCCACCGAGGAATATACGCGTGCCAATGCCCACTGTTTTCAACAGCGGATCATTCAACAGGGGGCTCAGCTGCCCCGCCGAACTGTAGTAGGCGCTGCCCAGACACGGCTTCAATATGCCCATGTAGGTATAAATAGTTTTATCGCTCGTATTGACCGCCACATTGTAGTTCTGGTAAGCATTGCGCGGGTTGTAGAGTGTGGCCTCATTTATTTCTGATAGGCGGAAGACGGTCTCGATCTTTTTGCGGGGATAGCAATCGGTACCGTAGCCGAAAGCCTCCAGACGGATCTCCTTACCCGCCACCAGGTCTTCAATTACATGCCCGCCTCCATAGGGAAATTCACCGGGATGGTTCCTGTTTCTTGGATCGCCCGGGGGCAGTGCCGAAGCCCCCAGGTAGGCATCAACAGCGGCCACCCCCGCATATGCAGGGACCCCGTTGAGATATATCTCGCTCATTTTAATCCGCGGCTGAGGGTGGCCGAAATTTAGAAAAAGGCCGGAGGAACACATGGGCCCAAAAGTACCTGTAGTGACAACATCCACTTTTTTTGCCGCCCCGGCGACCCCCTTTTCAGCAACAAGATCCAACACCTCTTCGGCGGTTAAAACGACCACATTGCCGCTGCGAATTTTTTGGTTGATCTCCTCATACGTTCTCTTTATTCCCATGCAATGGACCTCCTCCGATCTTTATTAGTAGATTATCTTATTCTTCACCCCTTGACAAGATAGGACCGGCAGTAATCTTCGGGGCCATATACAAAGGAGCCTCACCGTAAAGATGAAGCTCCAGAAAACAGGCGGCGCGATCAGTCCTGTTTAACCGGTCAGCAGCTCCTGAAGATAGCTTTCAAAAACTGATGCATAGTTTTCAGGGTACGTTAAATAATTGAAAGCCTCCTCATTCTCCTGGAAAAGCCGGTAGAGCGGAAAGCCGGTAATCAGGTTCAGTTGCTGGACCGGGGTTACCGGACAGCGCTGCAGGGGGGGAAGCGAGCGAAAACTCTGGTTGGCCACAAACTCTGAGCCCTCCTCCGAATGAAGTTCAAAGTATGCCCCTCCGCCGGCTTCGCGAACAGGTTCATAAATTGATGAAAATTCACCGGCCACCCAGTTGCTCATGATCAGGTAATCATCTCCGGGGTTGATGGTGATATGGCCAAAATGAGGAGGGATAAGCACCTTATCGCCCGGTTTCGCCGCAATGAGGACAACGGCATCCAGCTGCCCGGAATGCTCCGGATGAGGGCGCTGCAGAAGGTAGTGAGCCCGGCCGTGCAGTACCTCATACACTTCGGGGTAGGTCAATCCCGTACCCGTTTTTTCAGGATGATAATGCCCGGCCGTTTTAACGTACTCCAACCCAAGCGTGCCGGGGACAATGACTGTAATATCATAGCGCAGCCCCTTCTGCGCAATCAAACTGCGATCGCCGTCCAGAGCAACGCCGCGGTACATATAGTACAGTTCGTCCATACCCCCGGCCTGATCGTCAAAAAGGATCCCCCGCATCTCCTCCAGACGCCTTATGTCCGGCGGCGGGGAACTGTTCCCCGCCGCCTCCCCTTTGAAGACGATCTGTTTCGTCGTCCGATCCCACGACACCGGTAAACCGCTTTGCTTTTCTAAATCAATCACCTTTTGCTCTGCTCCTTTTTATCTGCACAGCGCCGGATCAGGGACGCCGCCGATCTTTCAAAGAAAGAGACACCCTTCTTCTCATTATATGATTGGACCGGACCGCTATTACCACATTTATCCGCGTTCTGCAATGTAAGCAGCCAGATCTACCACGCGGCAGGAATAAGCCCATTCATTATCATACCAGGCCACTACGCGCACCAGGTTGCCGCCCACAACCATTGTTGAAAGCCCGTCAACAGTGGAGGAGTAGGCACAGCCCCGGTAATCCGACGAGACCAGCGGTTCATCACTATAGGCCAGGTACCTGGATGCAGATGCGGCTTCCTGGAATGCCTGATTTACTCTTGCCGGGGTTACATCCTGCTCCAGTTCGGCAACAAGGTCCACCAGGGAAACAGTTGCCGTGGGCACCCTTACCGAAAAACCGTCTACCTTGCCGTTCAGCTCCGGAAGAACAAGTCCCACAGCCTTTGCCGCCCCGGTGGAAGTGGGAATCATGGAGAGCGCCGCAGCCCGGGCTCGCCTCAGGTCCGGGTGGGGCAAATCCAGAAGCATCTGATCATTGGTATATGAATGGGTTGTGTTCATCAGGGCCTTGCGCAGCCCAAAGTTTTCGTGCAGCGCTTTAACAACAGGAGCAAGTGCGTTTGTGGTACAGGAGGCATTGGAAATCAAAAAATGTTCCCGGGGATTGTAGCGCTCCTCGTTTACCCCGAGGACTATCATGATATCAGCTTCACCAGGGGCGGTAATAAGTACCCGCTGCGCCCCGGCTTTCAGGTGGGCGGAAGCGGCATCACGGGTCCGGAAGAGTCCCGTTGACTCCACCACAAGATCAACACCGCATTCTTTCCAGGGAATCTGTGAAGGATCCCTTTCTGAAAAGACCCTGACGCGGTCCTCACCGATAAGCAGCGCACCGGCTTCCGCCTTGACCGGGGCATCCAGTTTCCCATAAATCGAATCATACCGGAGAAGATGGGCCAATGTGGCGCTGTCAACGAGATCATTAATCGCCACCACCTTGATCCCATCCTGCTTCAGTGAAGCGCGCATGGTCAGACGCCCGATTCGCCCAAACCCGTTAATTCCAACTTTTAGCACTGCTGAAACCCTCCCTGTAACTGTTGATTATGGTTATTTTCCAGTACCGGCCAAAAACTATGTATCCATCCCCGGGTGCAGCAGGGGATCCAACCCCGCATCCCCGGTTCCCGCTGCTTATAGTATATCATTTTCCACCCCTCCGCAAGCCGGGGCCGCCGCTGTCCGTGGCAACAGCAGGACAAACACAGATCCCGGGGAATATTTATCGGGCAACAAGCAAAAATATTAAGGCAGTTGATCACAGGGAGGAGGCCCGGGCTATGGAAATTCCCTTTTTAGCCCTCACCATCGCTGCTGTCGCCGGTATCGCCATGGCTCTTCAGGGATCACTTAATGCCGCACTCGGCAAAATTATCGGCACCCTTGAGGCTACCTTTGTTGTGCATGCCGTCGGCGTTGCCGTTATCATATTATCCCTCTACATCTTCGGGTTGGGATCGGGCAACCTGGCCCTGATCAGGCAGGCCCCCTGGTACACATACCTGGGGGGAGCACTTGGTGTGCTGATCATTTTTGGTGTTGTCGTCAGCATCCCCCGCGCCGGCGTAGCCAATGCTACAACAGCCATTATCATTGGCCAGCTGACCACAGCCATGGTTATCGATCAGTGCGGATTCTTCGGTTTGGAGAAGATCCCTTTTACCCTGTGGAGGGGATTGGGGCTGGCCTGCCTGGCCGCAGGAGGCTATCTCATGCTCTGCCGGTAACGGCCGCACCTGCTGTTATACATCAGGTTTTAACCCCGAATATAAATTGGATTGGCATAGATCCAGGGCCGGACCTTTCCGGAGAAAGGCAGGTAGCAGACCTCGGCCCGGTAGACGCCGGGTGAGGGCACAGGGTACTCCAATTCCCGGCCTGTGCAAAAGTAGACCGGCTTCCCATTTTTGATAATCCTGATTTCAGAACGCCGCGCAGGGCTGCATACCGCCAGGTGCAGCCCTTTCCGCCAGGCTATTTCCTCACCCATAATTGCCGCCTTCCCCCCGCCGCTGCAAAATGCGGTATAGGAAAAACCCTGGCCCGGGTAAAGCTGATCATAAGAGATGTAACAGCGCCCTTCGCGCAGAGCGGCATAAATCTGTCCTTTGGCCAGATCAAAATCGCGACTCAATTTCTCCCTTAAGCAAATATGGGTGTTGATAGCACGAAAAAGGAAGGGGTAGGGAAATATTTCTACAGGTATAAACGCCACCCTGACTCTGGCGGCATGGGCATCCGAACTGCCGATAGCGGTAACTCTCAAGCCCCTGTTGGTACAATCATCCCAAAACGCCAACCCCTCCGGCGGAGGTCTGTCCACCGCCGCCTTGCGGTTGAAGAAGAACCAGTAGAACGTTCTGGGGATAGAGGTGACCCGGCCCCGCCAGTAGGATGTATAGTTCCATATCTCCAGCCCTATAAAGCCGCTTTCCGGAAACCTGGTCCAGCGATATGCTTTCCCATTGTCGATATAGGGAGAGCCCTTTTCAAAGGGATGGGCCATAAATCCAAGGGCCCCGGAGCGGCGGACCCGTTCAACCATTTCTCCTGGATTATTCTCGTTTCCGGGGACAAGCCTTTCCAGCCCCAGGGCCAGATAATGATGGCTCTCCTTATTCAGCTCCGCCCCAACAAGAACAGCAACGCCCCGGTGAATCCCCTCCTCGGGCATCCCGGCCAGCGTCTCGTGGTCGGTGACAATGATATAACTCAGACCGGCCGCAGCAGCATAAGCGGCAATATCGTCTATACTGCCCGAACCGTCGGAATAAGAGCTGTGTATGTGGATATTGCCTGCATAAGTGTACATCAATCAATTGGCGGCGCTGATTTTACGGCTGGAGAGCAGCGATTCCCCTAAGAGTCCCATATTCTCAAAAGCCAGGGCAGTCCCCTTGACCACACAGCTGATTGGATCTTCTGCCAGGTAGAAAGGCACCCCCGTTTCCTGGCTCAAAAATCGGGTAAATCCATCGAGCAGGGCGCCGCCCCCGGAAAGAATGATCCCTTTATCAATAATGTCTCCGGCCAGTTCAGGCGGCGTTCTCTCCAGCACCCGCTTGATTCCCTGTAGAATGGCCTGAAGGGGATCCTCCAGGGCCTGCACCACCTGTCTCGAGGTCAGGGCCACAGAACGGGGCAGGCCCGTAACAAGGTCGCGCCCGCGGATTTCTGCCTGGAGATGGCGGCTTTCAGGATGTGCTGATCCAATGGTGGTTTTCAATGATTCTGCGGTCCGTTCTCCGACAAGGATATTGAATTCTGTTTTAATATACCGGATAATGGCTTCATCAAATCTGTCTCCGCCAATACGCACACTGGCGCTTTCAACTATTTCACCCATGGAGAGAACGGCTATATCGCATGTCCCCCCACCTATATCAACAACCATATTCCCGTAGGGCTCAAATATATTTAGACCGGCGCCAAGCGCCGCTGCCCTGGGCTCTTCAATTAAAATAGTTTCACGAGCCCCGGTGCGGGAAATGGCTTCGAGAACCGCTTTCTGCTCCACTGAAGTGCTCCGCGTGGGAATACATACCACCACCCGGGGGCGCAGCAGGCGTCTTCTCTCCAGGGCCATGGACAGATAATGCCTCAGCATCACCTCGGTATTGTCAAAATCGGCGATGACCCCTTCACGCAGAGGGCGCAGCGCAATGATATTGCCCGGGGTCCGTCCCAACATCTTCTGGGCTGCCGCACCAACAGCCAGCACCCTTTCCGTCTGCTGTTCAATAGCCACCACCGCAGGCTCATTCAGGACAATTCCCTTGCCGCGAACATAGACCAGGATGGTCGCTGTTCCCAGATCGATGCCTATATCGGTTGATAAAGCCATCGTCCAACCTCCCCCACCAGTTTTCAATGGCGCGAAAGCTATTTGTCCACCCTTTGTTAATCTATTCAACATTAAACAATCTTTCCCCTTTTTGTCCAGCAGAATTTACTGAACTTTTTCTCTTAGTGAAAGATACTTGCGGCGGGTGGCTTCACCGCCGCGCAAATGGCGTTCTGCCTTATTCTTGTCCAGAATTTTCTTGATCTGCCGTGCCAGGTGGCGATTGATCTGCGGTAAACGCTCGGTAACATCCTTATGGACGGTGCTTTTGCTCACTCCGAAGTTACGCGCAACCTGCCTTACAGTTGCTTCTGTCTTGAGAATGTAGTCGCTGATCTCCAGAACCCGGTGATAGATATAATCATGCACCGCGCAGGGCCCCCTTTGTCTTCAACTCCGCTAAATTATATGTGAGAAGCGCTCAAAAAATAACCGGAGGAGAGTCACTTGGGGGGGCAGCCCTCAGGGAAGAACGGCTTCAGGATCAATCCGTCTGCCCTCCTGCCATATTTCAAGGTAGAGGTAAGCAAGGGCTGTTTCGTCATCCTGCCTGACTGTACCAATATTTTCCCCGCATTGAACCCTCTGCCCCTCGACAACCCTGATTTCATCCATAGCCGCATAGTAAGCCACCAGCCCGTTGTCGTGCCTTATCTTCAAAGCCCGCCCCGGGTAACCGGCGCCTATGATCTTTTCCACTGAGCCGGCGAGCATGGAGCCGATCTCCGCCCCCGGCGCCGCCTCAATCTCTATCCATTTGCACTTGCGCCGCCTGACATAGTCCAGGGGCGCAAGTGATTCCAGACAGCTGTCGTCAAATTTCCGGAGGACTTTCCCCTGCACAGGCCAAACCGGTTGGGGTAAAGGCTCGGGAGGCTGCACTTCCGGCCCGGTAATTGCCGGTTCAACGGCTGCAGTATCACCAGGCTCCTTCAGTACCGGATTGCCGCCCTCCATCCCGGGCAAGATGCCCTCTTCAATCTCTGCGAATATAATTTTATCGGTGTAAGGGTTTATCGTCCGCAGCTGGGCCGAGCGCCATAGATAAATCGCCCCGGCCAGGATCAGCGCTAAGAGGTAAATGGAGCCTATCTGAAGTAAGCGCGGCCACTGTTGGTACGCATCCTTCAGTGATTTCAACGGTAGAAGCAGAACGGGGACAATGCCTTTTATTTTCTTGATTAAGACATAAGATTTTCGGGTGAATTTTGTCCAGAATATTTTAATCGGCCGGCTCTCTTTTTTGGGAGACGCCATAACCGCTCACCTCCAATGGTATTCTCTCCATTAGAGGTAAAAATATACGGTCAAGGAATAAACTTGATCACTTCAGTTCCCGGATAGTAAAACAGGATGATCTGAAGATAGTCCTTGCCCTTCCTGGCCGCTCCATCCGCCCCGTACTGGCAGAGGCCCACACCGTGTCCCCGGCCGCGGGTGTGCATGAGCAGGCCACCCTCCCTTATTTCCCAGGTCAGGGCCGTTGAGGGCAGGTTCAGCAGGCAGCGAAGCTCTTTCCCTTCCATGAGTGTTCCATTTACCCGCAGCGTTGCCACTCTGCCTCCCGGTGTTTCGCCGGCAACCTCCAGGGGCGGCCGCCCGCCGGAAGTGGCGGGCAGAGCGATATCCTGATGCAGAGCCTCCGCCAGTTCTGCAAAGGGGATCAGGATCTCACTGCGATAATGCGGCGAATGCTTGCAGTAGGGGCAGTCAATGCTCTGCAGGTAAGGCAAAGGGCCGCCGCTCCAGAGTGCGTGCGAGGCTTCTGTTCTGCCGCCGCAGGTGGAGTGATAGACCGCTTCAATCAATTTACCCTGGTAGCAAACCGCCTCCCCCGAAGTTTCGGCAATTGCCTGCCTGATCCGCTCAAGAAAGTCCTTGCCCCCGGAGCCCCATTCCGTAATGGCTTCAGCGGGATCTTTCCAGGCCTGGCAGTGGGTGCTGTCTGAACAGATATCGGCGGGATGGGTGGATTTGCTGCAGCCGCCGCCGCCAAGGGAGCGCATCTGGTGCAGTGCGTAGGTGCGGGCGACAACAGCCTGAGCTTTAAGCGCCTCCATCTCAAAGGAGGAGGGCATTTCGGCCAGGAGTACGCCTTCAAGATACTCATCCAGCTCCATAACGACAACTTCCTGCCTGTCGCTCCTGTAAAGGTGAAGCTGGACACGAGCTTCCCCCCTGCCCTCTAACTCTCCCTCCGGACAGCCGTTAATCTCACCGGAGGGCTCTCCCGTCAAGAAACCCAGGGAGACCACCAGGGCGGGAAGCATGATCACTACAAGGACAAGGGCAAAAAATAGCAGGACCGCTTTGCGGGTCATCATAATCCTCCGGCTTGCTGATTTCATCATAATATATGAGATCAGCTTATTTTTTATGATTTCTTTCATTACCGGAGTATAGGCTTTTTTGAAGAAGGAAGGATAGATCCCTTTACGGCGCCGACTGCTTTTCCACAACAAACTCTAACCGGGGCCGCGGCAGATCCCACAGGGTGGAGCTGCCGAACCTAAAAGAAAATATGCCCGGGCAAAGCTGCAGGGAGAGGCGGGAGACGGGCCTATATGCTTATTGATCCCGGGGAGTAATGCCCTTCCGGCAACATGATGTGCTTGAAAAAGGGCGGTAATCGCCGCCCCGGCCCGATCATTATTCCCATAGCCCCGCTGTCCTGTTCAGCTCCCCGCGCCAAGCGCCTGTTCGGGCTGCTCTATGACCTGCTCGATGCGTGCGCCAAGCAAGCCCAGCCTCGCTTCAAGGCCGCAGTGACCGCGCCAGAGATGACGCACCCCGTACAGCTCCGTTTCCCCCCGCGCTGCCAGACCGGCCAACAGCAGTGCAGCGGCGCCCCTGAGATCGGGCGCTATGACAGGTGCCCCGGTGAGATAAGGCCGGCCCTGGACAACTGCGTGGCGCCCCTCCGCCTGAATCTGCGCCCCCATGATGTTCAAACTTTTGATATGGCGAAAGCGGTTTTCAAAAACCGTCTCCACAACCATGGAGGTGCCCTCGGAAAGAGCCAGCAGGGTCATGAACTGGGGCTGCAGATCAGTGGAAAACCCGGGATAAGGAAGGGTTTTCAGATCAACTGCCTTGGTCCGCCCGCCGGCTGCGGCTCTCACCGCGAAAGGGCCTACCTCTTCAACAGCGGCGCCTGCCTCCACCAGTTTTGCCAGGAGCGATTTGAGATGATCAGGTAAAACATTCTCCACGATCACATCGCCGCCCGTGACGATGCCGGCCAGAAGGAGCGTCCCTGCCTCGATGCGATCGGGAATAACCGCGTGGCGGGTGCCGCACAGCTCGGAAACCCCTTCGATCCTTATTCGCGCCGTCCCGGCGCCAACAATCCGGGCCCCCATACTGTTCAGACAATTGGCCAGATCAACGATCTCCGGTTCTGTCGCCGCGTTTTCCAAAATTGTCTTGCCCCTGGCCAGAGCCGCCGCCATGATCACGTTTTCCGTTGCGCCTACGCTGGGAAAATCAAGGTAGATCTTCGCCCCCCGGAGGCCCGCAGTGATCCCCTCGACACAGCCGTTGACGATATTAAAACGTGCTCCCATGGCTGCAAGCCCTTTCAGGTGCAGGTCAACAGGGCGGGTTCCGATAGCGCAACCACCCGGCAGGGGAAGGCGCACCTTCTTTTTCCGGGCAAGCAGCGGGCCCAAAACCAGGAAAGATGCTCTCATCCGACCGACCAGGTCGGCAGGCAGCGCTGCCTGCCGCAGATCAGCTGCGGATATCTGCAGAAGACCCTGCTCTTGCCGATAATCGACAACAGCTCCCAGGTTCTCAAGAACTGCGATCATGGTGCGGACGTCAAGCAGATCGGGAACCCCTTCAACAAATGCAGTCTCGCCAGTAAGAAGTGTGGATGCAATAATGGGGAGCGAAGCATTTTTCGAGCCGTTGGCCCGCACCTTCCCCCGGAGGGGGATGCCCCCCCGGATCAGAAGACCATCCATGGCGCCGTTCCTTTCCCATAACAAGTCTAAAAAGCAGTTGAATGCAAAACCGGTATACCCAGGCGGGCTCTCACTCTACCGGCCGGGGCGGTGCTGCGGTAGAGCTCGAGAAGCAAGTTGACCTGTCCTCCATCCAGGGGGAGCCCCTCTCCAGCCCAGGAGAGATAAGCCGCCAGCTGCACCATCCTGCCGTTAACATACGTACTCTGCAGGCGGCCGCCCAACGCTTCGATCAGGCCCCTCCCCAGGTCCAGTAGATCTGGATCGCCGCTCAGATAGCCCTCCACGCCCCAACTCCTGGAACTGCCTGCTGCACAGCGGCCAATAGTCATTTCCAACCGCTCCCATAAATCAGCACAGCCCTGCAGGTCGGTACCGCAGATGCCCAGCAGAATCTCCCCATTTTCATAGCCGGGCTGCATGGACCAGGCGCACGCAGGCGGCGCCATGCCACTGTGAAGAGGGTCAGAACTGAAGGAACTGATCACCCTTTCCCGGTCATCTTCACCAATAAAGCAATACGTCTGATAGAGGATGTTTTCAACACCGCAAAGCTTTAACCCTTTTTCCAATTCAAACCAGGGTTCTTTTATTTTATCCGCTCCGTGAGAGGGCAAAATAGACAATCCCAAAAGCAGCAGTGATATAACTAGAATGCGCAGGGGCACCGGCGGCGCCTCCCTTCTAGAGGAAGCTAAGGATATTATTACCCCTGCATCTACTGATTATCCCTACGAATCAGCTCCGCCGGCTGAAAGGTTGACTCCCCGAAAACCTGTTTCCCCTTCAGGACATTTTAGACGGCACCCCGCCTGTTATTTGCACCCTCCATCACAGCACAACCTCAGTTGGGCGGGCAGAATTCAACTCTATACCACAAATTTGATGAGCACCCCGGCCTCGTCCAACAAATTCTGAGCCAGTTCGTCAGGGTAGCTCTCCGACAGGCATATGCGGCTGATCCCCGCATTGATCAGCATTTTTGAGCAGACAACACAGGGAAAATGCGTGCAGTAGAGCGCGGCCCCCTTGATGGCCACACCGTCTACGGCGGCCTGAATAATGGCATTCTGCTCCGCATGAAGACCCCGGCAGAGTTCATGCCTTTCGCCTGAAGGAACATTCAGCTTCTCCCTGAGACAGCCGGTCTCCGCGCAGTGCTTCAGGCCCGTGGGAGCACCATTGTATCCCGTAGCCAGGATCCGTTTCTCCAAAACGAGAAGTGCACCGACACGGCGTCGCAAACAGGTGGAGCGCGAAGCCACCACCCTGGCAATCTCCAGAAAATAGTGATCCCACTCCGGTCTCTCAGACATGGGAGCGACCCCCTTTAAATGTTCAACATATGCTCTGCTACGCTTGTTTCTCAGCAATGCTTTCCAGATCCCACCCGGCCAAAATAGGAAAGTCAAGGCAAAGGGTCCTTACCCTGCGCTTCAGATCCCCGAGAACTCTCTCGTCGGAACGGCACATAATTGCTTCATTGATCATTTGCGCAATGACGGCAATCTGCTGCGGTCCCATATTGCGCGAGGTAATTGCAGGTGTACCCAGCCTCAGGCCGCTGGCTATCCGGGGGCTAAGCGGATCAAAGGGAATGGAATTTTTATTCGCGGTGATTCCGATCCTCTCCAGCAGCCTCTCAGCTTCCAGCCCTGTAATCTTCTTGGATCTAAGATCTACAAGGACAAGGTGGGTGTCGCTACCACCGGTAACCAACTTAAAGCCCTCTTCAATCAATCCCGTGGCCAATGTCTTCGCGTTTTCCACAACGCGGGCCTGGTACGCTGCAAAGCCGGCTGACTGCGCTTCTTTTAAAGAGACAGCTTTGGCCGCGATCACATGCATAAGCGGCCCTCCCTGCAATCCCGGGAAAACCGCCTTATCTATAAGCGGGGCATACTCCCGGCGGCAGAGAATCATCCCGCCGCGCGGCCCCCGCAGCGTTTTGTGGGTTGTAGTCGTCACCACCGCGGCATGGGGAACAGGGCTGGGGTGGAGACCGGCGGCTACCAGGCCGGCAATGTGAGCCATATCCGCCATCAACAGGGCGCCGGTTTCCCCGGCAATGTCCTGAAAGGCGGCGAAGTCAATCTGCCGCGGATAGGAGGTGGCCCCTGCAATGATCAACTTTGGTCTCACATGGAGCGCTTTTTGCCGGACCTCCTCCATATCAAGCAGCCCGCTGCATGGCTCCACTCCGTACGAATACGCCTCGTATAAATTTCCGCTAACATTCACCGGGCTGCCGTGCGTCAGGTGCCCGCCATGGGCAAGATCCATCCCCAATATGCGATCACCAGGTTTTAAAAAGGCATAAAATACAGCCATGTTGGCCGAGGAGCCGGAGTGTGGCTGAACATTAACATGATCGGCCTTGAAAAGCTGCCCTGCCCTGGTGCGGGCCAGCACCTCGACCTTGTCCGCATGGCCGCATCCGCCGTAATAGCGCGCCCCGGGGTATCCTTCGGCGTACTTGTTGGTCAGCACCGAGCCCTGAGCCTGTAAAACTGCCCTGCTGACAAGGTTTTCCGAGGCAATGAGCTCAAGGCTCTCCTGCTGCCGCCTCTCCTCTGCTTCAATCGCCTCCGCCGTTTCCGGATCGATTCTCTGCAGCTCGCTGAAATGGTGTTTTTCTCTCATCGCTTCAAGCCTCCGCCGGCCCTTACCCGGTTATGTTCTTTGGCCACGCCTCTCAACAAGGGCGATCTTCTCCACCCTGCGGCTGTGCCGCCCCTCTTGAAAAGAGCTTTTCAAAAATACATCCACAATTTCCAGCGCCGGCCCTGATCCGATTACCCTAGCCCCCAGGGTTAGAACATTGGCATTGTTGTGCTCGCGGGCGCAGCGGGCTGAAAAAGTATCGCTGCAGAGGGCGGCCCTGATCCCGGGATATTTGTTCGCCGCAATGGTCATACCGATACCGGTGCCGCAAACCAAAATTCCCAGTAAAAAGTCGCCTGCAGCCACAGCTTCTACAAGCGGCAAAGCGATATCCGGATAATCAACGCTGTTCTCACAGAAAGTGCCAAAGTCCGCAGCTTCCGCCCCCCTGGCTGCCAGCTGCTCCCTGATCTGCTCCTTCAAAACAAAGCCGGCGTGGTCACTGCCCAGGGCTATCTTCATTCTCTCCACCCCTTTCCAGGATCTCCGCAATTCTTGCAATCCCGGCACTGAGTTCCTCGTAAGTCTTTCGATAATCCTCCAGGCTGCCGCCGTAGGGATCGGCCACATCCGGATTTCCGGCTATGCCGGCAAATTCTTTCAGCAGAAATGTTTTGGGAGCAGCCCCGGGAAACCTGCGCAACAGATGCAGACGGTGCTGCCGGCTCATCACCAGTATCAGGGAAGCCCCGGCTACGAGCTCCTCCCTTAACAAAGCCGAGATGTGAAAGTCCAGATCAACCCCAGCCTCGCGCATAACGACCCGGGCATGTTCCGAGGCACTTTCCCCATCCACTGCCGCCAGCCCTGCAGAAAACACTTCCACGGCCGGGGCGCCGGGGCGCCTCTCCCACTCCCGGAGCAGCAGGGCAGAAGCCATGGGGCTGCGGCAGATATTTCCGGTACAGACAAATAGAATTCGTTTCTTGTTCTCTGTCAATTTACCACCTGTACTCTTATTGTCCGCCTTGCAGCCTTGCGCAGCCGGTTCATCACCGCCGCTCCCAGGCCCCGGGGGCAGATGCCCTCCGCCAGGATCAGCCCCACCCCCTGCGTATCAAAGCGGCGCAGAGCAGTGAAAAGCTCCCTGGAAGCCAGCGGAAGCCCGGCCGGCCCGGGAGGAACCTGCCAGACACCCACTTTTAATCCCCGCTTCCGATAAAAAGCCGCCAGCGACCTGATCAGGGCGCGCCTTCCGGCGCAGGATCCGGAGATGAGATACAGGGGCGCGCAGGGGGCATAATGACAATATTTCATTCCCGGGGAAAGGGGAGGCTCTCCACCGCAGGCGTGTGCCTCCGCCACCGCGGTGCCCAGAGTTTTCTCCAGCTGCTCCCTGGAAATACCACCCGGGCGCAGGATCACGGGCCCGCTGCCGCTCAAATCGAGGACTGTTGATTCCAGGCCCAGGGGACAGGAACCCCCGTCAAGGACGGCATCGATCCTTCCCGCCAGGTCTGCGAGCACATGGCTGCAAGCAGTTGGACTGGGCCGCCCCGAACGATTGGCGCTGGGGGCGGCAATGGGGACTCCCGCAGCCCGGATCAGTCTCAAGGCCACCGGATGTGCGGGCATGCGCACCGCCACTGTGGGTAGGCCGGCGCTGACCTCCTGCGGCAGCGCAGCGGAAGAGGGCAGCACAAGGCTGAGCGGTCCGGGCCAAAAGCGCCTCATCAGCTTTAATGCGCTTTGCGGGACACAGGAGGCAACATCCTTAACCTGCTCCAGGCCTGAAACGTGGACGATTAGCGGGTTGTCCGCCGGGCGCCCTTTTGCCGCGAATATATTCTTAACCGCCTGCCTGTTTTCAGCGGCGGCTCCCAATCCGTATACCGTCTCGGTGGGAAAAGCGACCAGGCCGCCGCGGCGGATGATCCGGGCCGCGGCGAGAACCGCCTCGCGCCGGGGAGGCAACAGCAGCGTTTTATTTATCCGCAGTACTTTCGACATCATGTCTCTCCTACAGCACCGCCGCTCAAAATTCCTCGACAACCAGCTCGGCAATGTTAGTCGCGTGATCGGCAATTCGCTCCATATTGCTCAGAACATCAAGATAGATCACCCCGGAAGGAGGGTAACATTTTTTTGTATTGATCCTTTCAATATGTGCTTTCCGCAAAACCTTTTCTAAAAGATCAACCTCATCGTCTTCAACCATGACCATGCGTGCAAGGGGCTTGTTCTCTGTTTCAAAAGCCTGGATTGCCCGCTCAAGCATAACATTGATCTTTTCATAGATCATGCTCAGCTCTTCCAGGGCTTGCCTGGAAAAGGGGAGCCTGTCCTCAACCTTGATTTCAGCCAGCTGCTTGATGTTGTACGCATGATCGCCGATCCGCTCCAGATCATTTGCCGCGGACATGAAGCTGCCCACGATCTTAGATTCAGCCTCGGTAAGGGGGTTTTGTGAAAGTTCCGCAAGAAAAATGTTGATCCCCTCCTCAAGGCTGTCGAGCAGATCCTCCGCCTGATCGATGTGCGCCCCTTTTTTCAAATCGTTCTTTACAAAAGTCTCGAGCGCTTCCCCGATAATTTCCCGGGCAATCATAGCCATGCGCAGCAGCTCTTTTTTGGACCCCTGGATGGCTGCCGCCGGCGTGGGCAGCATCCGCTTGTCCAGAAAAGTGGGTCCGAGCTCGATGCTCACCTCATCACCACGCACCAGGTAGCTGATAAATCTGGTGAAATAAGGGAGGATCAGGATGAAGAGCAGGGAATTGAATATGTTGAAGATGGAATGCGCATTGGCAACCTGGCGGGTTACTGTAGATGCCGTTGCCATAACCAGAGTTGTAAAAGGCGTCAGGACAAGGAGGCAGAGAACAACCCCGATAACATTGAAGAAAAAATGGGCCATGGCTGTGCGGCGTGCAGTCACATTGGTGCCGGTGCTTGCAATAAATCCGATGACGCAGGTGCCGATATTCGAGCCTAAAATAAGGGGCACTGCCTGATCCAGCGTGATCATCCCCTTAGTGCTCATGGCGATAAGTACGCCGGTAAAAGCACTGCTGCTCTGAAGCGCCGCTGTAAGCAGGGAACCGCCGAGCACTCCCAGCAAGGGAAATCTGCTGCATTGTCCCAAAAAGGCATTGAAGCCAGAAAGTTCTTTTAAAGGACTTAAACCGGCAGACATGCTTGTAATGCCCAGGAATAACAGGCCCATCCCCAGGATAGCCTCGCCAAGGTAACGGTTCTGCCGGCGTTTGCTGAAAATAATAATAAACGCTCCAAGGCCGATCACCGGGTAAGCGACGTCCTCGATTCTGAAAGAAATAATCTGGGCGGTTACAGTTGTCCCTACATTCGCGCCGATAATCACGCTAATCGCCTGGGACAGAGTGATCAAGCCGGCATTGGCAAAACCGACAACCATGACCGTTGTCGCGCCGCTGCTCTGGATCAGCATGGTAATCAAAATCCCGGTAAGTACACCGATAAAGGGCCGGGTGGTCAGAACTTCAAGTATCTTCCGCAGCCTGTCTCCCGCTGCCTTTTGCATTCCCGTAGCCATTAACTGGATGCCGAACAAAAATAGCCCTAAGCCGCCCACCGCGATAAAGGCGGTATGTAAATGATCCTGCCAGGCCACACTCCAACCTCCTAAGGCGAACTGTTTATCTCAGATCCATTCAGACTGAATCAATTATAAAAGATCCGCCCTGCTTTTTCAATTATTTGTTGGCCCGGGCGCTTGATTAAATCCCAAATCTTTATCCGCCAGCAGCCCGAACAGCCGGATTCCCCGGCTTCTTCTGCTCTACTCCAGGCGGTTAAGTCCGTGCCCCTCTCCGCAGCGGTGTGGGAGATGCCCTCTTCATCGTTCTGTTCCGCCCGGCTGTTGTCAGCATCCGCCGGAGGAAAGCATAGCGCAGGAAAAAGGAGGCACCACCAGTTTTCACCCTCCCCTTCGCCAATGGTTATTGTTAAAGCGGTATATTCACCGGCAGGATAGATCCTTCGCCCGTAAGCCCTCATGGGAAAGTTTTCACTGCCTAGATGTACTGAAATGATTGCCCCCACCCCAGCATCAAAGGCGCATTTCTGAAGCGATTTCTGCAGTTGGGGCAGGTAATCGCCAAGCAGGGAGAGGTACGCCTCATAACCCTCCTCTTCCCGGGGCAGGCACCTCGCCGCCAGCAGCTGCCGGATATGCTTTACGAGATCCATTTTAAACCGCTGCTCATCCTCGCTGTCTCCGGCTGCACATACATGCAGCCTGACCACGGGTTCGCCGCCCTGAAGCTGCCAGGCGTGGCTGTATCCGCAAACGGGGGCGGGCCGGGGAATCGAAAACAGGAGGAGAGCAGCGGCAGTTGAAATCAACATGATCACAATTGCGTCAAAAACGTTATTCCTGTTCTTGCTCATCATAAGACTCCCCCGCGCCGAATTCCTGTTTATAATGATGCCGGATCATCTCCAGCGCCGCTTTTTCGATTCTTGAAACCTGGGCCTGGGATATGCCCACCTGCCTGGCAATTTCAACCTGGGTTTTCCCTTCAAAGAAACGCGCCTCAATGATTCCCTTCTCCCTTGGATCAAGCTTATCCAGGGCCTCCTGCAGGGCTATGTTTTCAAGCCACCTCTCGGTGCTGTCGGATTGATCACTGATCAGATCCATCACGTACACTGGATCTGTGCTGTCCCGGAAGACAGGATCGTATAGCGAAACCGGTTCCAGGGCGGCGTTGTAGGCAAATATTACCTCCTCAATGCTCATCTCCATAACCTCTGCTATCTCGCTCACGCTGGGTTCGCGGTGATTTTTCCGCAGGAGCTCTTCCCTGGTCTGAAGAACCCGGTGAGAGAGGTTTTTGATTGAACGGCTGATATGGATACTGTTGTTGTCGCGCAGGTAGCGCTTGATTTCACCCATCACCATTGGGACGGCGTACGTTGAGAAATTGACCTCGTGTTCCAGCTGAAAATTGTCAATGGCCTTGAGCAGGCCGATGCAGCCAACCTGGAAGAGGTCGTCCAGCGACTCGCCCCTGTTTTTAAAACGCTGTAAAATGCTGAGAACCAGGCGCAGATTACCCCTGACCAGGGCCTCCCTGGCTTCGAGGTCGCCTTTTTTAACCCGGTAGAACAGCTCTTTCATCTTCTCCGCCGGCAGGACGGCCAGCTTGAAGGTGTTAACCCCGCTGAGTTTTACTTTATTCGGCAGCACAGCTCTTCCCTCCTCACCCTTATTCTTGCCATTATCTGTCTGCTTTAGACATTCCTGTAGAATTTAAAGGAGGATAAAATGTTATAATTGTTTTAGAACCCTTCATGCAAAAATATGCCGCGGCGCGGCAAATAGGGAGGATGCTGGAAATGGCAAAATTAATCCGTTTCGGAGTCTCCATGGACCGGGAACTGCTGGAATCCTTTGACCGGGAGATAGCCTTAAAGGGTTATGCCAACCGTTCGGAAGCAATCAGGGATCTGATCCGGAATCAGCTGGTGGAGGTAGAATGGTCAGATGATGATATTGAGGTAGCCGGGACAATCACCCTTGTTTACGATCACCATGTCCGGGGTCTGAATGATCTGCTGCTGGAGCTGCAGCACCGTTACGTTGAGCTCATCGTTTCGACAATGCATGTTCACCTGGCGCATGACCGCTGCCTGGAGGTTCTTCTGATCAAGGGACCGGCCGCAGAGGCCAAAGAGGTAGCCAACCAGCTGCTCTCAGTTAAAGGAGTGATCCATGGCCGGCTTACCGCCACCTCCACGGGGGAAAAACTAAAATAGCCCCAGGAGAACGCGGGGCAGATCCTGGTAATCGCGAAGCAGGGTCAACCTGTGGAAGATACCGCAGCCACGGCACAACGCATAGATCGCGCCGCTCCTGGAGGAATCAACCTCCAGCGCTGCCAGGCCGGGGCCCAGGATGTGGGAGGAAAGATCGTTTAGAATAGAACGGTAGCCGGCCAGGCCGTCGGGACCGCCGTTCAGGGCTAGGCGCGGTTCATAAGCCCGGATGGAGGGGGGCAGTGACCCTATCTCCGCTGCAGTAAGATACGGGGGATTTGCCACAACAAGATTGAAGCCGGGCGGCGGCTCCATTCCTGATAGAGCCTGGAAATAGCAGCCGCGGCGAAAGAAGATGCGCCCGCTTACGCCGTGCCGCACCGCATTGGAGGCAGCCAACTGCAGCGCCTCTGCAGAAATATCGACAGCGTAAAAAATCGCCTGCGGCAGATGATAAGCCAGCGCTACCGCCAGGTTGCCGCTGCCGCTGCCCAGATCAATTCCGCGAATGTCACCTTCCCGACTCCGGGCCCATTCCAGAATGGCATCAACAATCAGCTCTGTCTCGGGACGTGGAATCAGCACCCCGGGCTCCAAGGCAAACTGCAGCCCGTAAAATTCCTTACTCCCGGTTATATAAGCAAGCGGCTCACCCCCGGCTCTCCGCACAGCGGCTGTCTCGAAAGCCGCCCGGATCTTATTCTCCAAAACCTGGGAGCGACCCAGAAAAAGTTTTAGCCTGTCCCAGCCCAAAAAATGAGCCAGGAGAATTTCCGCCTCATCACGGGGCTGCTCAAGCCCCGCCCCTTCAAAACAAGAAGAGACCTTTTGGAGCGCCTCTTCAATAGTGCAGTTATTGTTAGCCAACCTTTCAGTCCCCTGTATCCTGCAGCTGTTTTGCTTTTGCTGAAGCAGTCAGACTGTCGATTATATCATCAAGATCGCCCTCCAGCACCAGATCCAGCCGGTGCAGGGTCAGTCCGGTACGGTGATCGGTAACCCGGTTCTGGGGGAAATTGTAGGTGCGGATGCGCTCGCTGCGATCACCGCTGCCGATCTGCAATCTGCGCTCCTCCGCCAGTTCGGCTTCCTGCTCGGTTATATATTTGTCCATCAGCCTGCTGCGCAAAACCCGAAGGGCCTTCTCCCTATTTTTCAGCTGCGATTTTTCATCCTGGCATGTTACCACCAGACCGGTGGGCAGATGAGTGATCCGGATGGCGGACTGGGTGGTGTTCACGCTCTGGCCGCCCGGCCCGGTAGAGCAGAAGGTGTCGATTCGCAGCTCCTGGGGATTGATCTCCACCTCCACCTCTTCTACCTCGGGAAGTACGGCCACGGTGGCAGCCGAAGTATGAATCCGCCCGCTGGATTCGGTGGCAGGAATGCGCTGCACCCTGTGGACGCCACTCTCGTACTTGAGGCGGCTGTATACACCCCGCCCCTCAATAGCGGCAATGACCTCTTTAAAACCTCCAATATCGGTGGCATGGACATCAATAAGCTCAACCTTCCAGCCTTTTTGTTCGGCATGGCGGCTGTACATCCTCAGCAGGTCTGCGGCGAACAAGGCGGCCTCCTCGCCGCCGGTACCTGCCCTGATCTCCAGAAATACACTTTTTTCATCGTGGGGATCCCGCTTAAGCAGCTGTTCTTTCAGCTTTCCGGTAATCTCATCCAGACGTTTGCTTATTTTCCCGATCTCTTCCTGCAAGAATTCAGACAGTTCTTCCTCCCGCTCATTCTGCAGAAGCTCGCGGGCATCGGCCAGCTCCTTGTCCAAATTTCTGTAATTGCGATAAAGCTCAACTCCCGGGGCCAGCCCGGCCAGCTCCCGGGAATACTGCTGCCATAGGTCCATCCGGGAAAGCACTTCCTGATCACTGAGCAGCTGCTCCAGCTCCTCATATCTCTTTTCGATTAGCTCCATCTTTTCAAACATTATTGATCACCGCAGGCTTTGTAACGCACAGATGGTCTTTCCCCACCACTTCAGGCTCCAGCACTGCTTTCAAGGCGCAGAGGGCCACTTCAACCTGACCGTTATCAGGCTCGCCGGTAGTCAAATTTTGCAACCACAAGCCGGGCAGGGTGATCAGCCGGAGCAGCTGCAGGCGGCTGCCCGCTGTCAGGCGGATCGCCTCGTAAGATATTCCGGCTACCAGCGGAAGCATGAGCAGGCGGACAGCAATGCGCTGCCACAATGAAACCCACCCGAATAGAGAAAAAAGCAAGATGCTGGCCACCATTACAATAAGCAGAAAGCTGGTTCCGCAGCGGGGGTGATGTGTGCTGTACTGCTGCGCCTTCCCGATCTCCAGCAGATCGCCGGCCTCATAACAGAAAACAGCCTTGTGTTCGGCGCCATGATAAGCAAACAGACGTTTCATCTCGCCCCACCGGGTCACCAGGTAGAGATACGTTAAAAAGATGGCGAGCCGGATCAGCCCCTCTGCCAGATTGAACACCACCGGATGCAAGGAGACCGGCAGGAATCCGGCCAACCAGGTAGGCAGGATAAAGAACAGCCCCACGCCCAGCGCTAGACCGAGCAGGACGACCAGGGTTGTCTGCCAGCCCTGCATCTGTTCTCCCTCTCCCTCAAGGGCTTCCGCCGCCGAAAGGTTGATGGCGCGAACACCTATAATGAGCGATTCAAAAAAAGAGACCATCCCTCTCAGGATGGGCCAACCCAGAGGAGAACAGCGCATGGACAGGGGAACCCTTTTCTCCAAAACAAGAGAGATGCTGTTATCGCTGCGCCGGCAGGCAATGGCCATGTGATCACGATAACGCATCATCACCCCTTCAAGAACCGCCTGCCCGCCGACCCATTGCCGACTTTTCATCATTAAAACCTCCCGTATCTGCGGGGAGATGGCTTTTCGGTTTTACTCCAGCCCGTACTTCCGCTTAAACCGCTCTACCCTGCCGCCGGTATCGACAAATTTCTGCTTGCCGGTAAAGAACGGGTGGCATCTGGAACATATCTCCACCCTCAAGTTCTCCTTTGTCGAACCCGTTTCAAAAGATTCCCCACAGGCGCAGGTCACAACAGTGCGGAAATAAGGGGGATGAATTTTTTCTTTCATTTCTGAACAACCTCCCGAATTCACTATCGGAATAAATTTTAGCACAACTATATTCATTGCGCAACACTA
>CAYTXG010000010.1:0-70354 GCA_964441025.1 uncultured Syntrophomonadaceae bacterium | reverse complement strand
CAAAGATAGAGATGGAATTAATCGCCTCACTTGGGGATTAATTATCCTTTCGGTATAGGAGAAACCCCTTACGACATTAAGTCCTTGGGGGTTTCTTTTATTTCCCTGCCACCTGGGGAAAGACACTTTTCCACCTCCCCATTGGTCAAGGCATGTTTATTTCAATCCGCTCCATGAGCCTGATTACTAAATGACCATATCTGAATAATGTGAATCACTTTCATTCAAGGCAATCTGCTGTATTACCTACTTTTTGCACAAGAGCTATCTCAACCATTATTCAACAGTATACCTCGAGGGACCTCGGAGCACCTCCCGAACATGCCAGTTAATATAATTACCATTCGGGTAGTAATCTGGACTCTGTAGCTGCCGGATGGACCGGTCATGGTAATGCATGAGCCATTCGTCAAAACCGCATTATCTTTTCTATCAGCTCATCTGTCAGAATTCGATTTTACCTACTTTCCTCATATATATTAATGCCAGCTTCTGGTCAAGCCAAACTGATCGCAATTATAAGCAAACCTATTGAATGTGTACAACAGTAGTTGCACAACGTTAGGGAAATTCACAAATGCTCTCTGGCACAGGATTTTGACTAATCTAATTTTAACCGTAAATAAGAGGTTCGACAAGCTTTAAGGGGAGACATACCATGCTACGCACTTAGAGCGTTATCCAATACCGGACAAATTTCCTCGGGGTTAAGCCCCATGGGTACAGCAGTCAGGATAAGGTCGACCCGGCGGGAGCCAGCGCGAACTGAAGCTTTATGGAAGGGACGCTGTCGCCGGAGCAGCGAATGCCAGGTCTGCAAGCGGCAGGGATAAGCCAGACAGCAAACCACCCTCTTGCTCGGATAGATAGTCGAGTAGGCTAAAACCTGAAGAAGGTCAGTGCGATGACGCTCTCACAGTTGCTTACCTAAATCAAGCCACCCTTCACGGCTCAGCTCCTCCCAATGATTTTTATACTTTGCATCAAATATGATCGTCTCTTGATCCCGCTCCAGGACAATATCGGGGAGTAGATAGCGCTGCGAGCCCAGGTATGGTGGGGACCAGCTTAGCGGTGTAATGGTCTGCCGCTGACGCCCTGTTCTAATAAATCCACCGGTACGTCCAGCCAGCCACCTGACCACTGTCTCAACCCAGGCTTCAAAAAAAATATCCATGGGGAGAATCCAGGGTAGCCCCTGCAAATCCCCCAGGCCGGCTAGTCCCCGATCGTCCGCTGTCCATTCAACGGCCTGGATGCCATCACGAAATACTTTTGTACCAAGATGGCGCCGGAACCAACCGCTTAGGGTTTTTGGGCTTGGTTGTAGAGCGGGGACATCGCGAACTTTTTCCAATAGTTCCTGGCACAACTTCAGAAGCTGCAAGACCACAACGCCGACCGTCCGCTGGCTTTGCAGACCGGATAGCTGTTTCTGTAAGGTAAAGTGTATCGCTGCCTTAAGCTCCCTGTCATCGCGTAAATCCGGAAATCGGCAAGGAATGCTTAAAAAGTCGGCCCGGGTGAGTTTAGCGATAGCATATTTATCCCAATTTACCTGTCCTCTAGGGGCGCCTAAGTTGGACTCTGTATATTCAAAACGACGCTCCAATTGATGCAAAAGTCTCTGCAGGCGGAGTAGGATTGTTGACGAAAGTACCCAAGGAGGAACCTTTCGATCTGATCGGGGCAGCAATGGCAAGGGTAAGGGATCGGGTAGAACCTTCCACCCCATAGCTCCTAGCATAGGTCCAATACCCTGCCAACCGAAGCGCGGTTTAATCACCAGTCCGTAATCTGGTCGGCCACTGGTTGGAGATAGCAGAGGTAAGGCACCGACCTGGCCATCTATTTGCATATGAATGGCTACTGAAGAGCCATCATAACCCACATGGCCATCGATGCAGAAGTCCGTTAATATACCCCTATTTTGGTCGAGAAACTGCTGGGCCAGATGGGCAGATTGACCCCGAGAATCTCTTGATATCGCACCTTTAAGCAGAAAGGTAGCCGGTAGTATTAATGAAGAGTTGTCCTTTGTCTCAAAACAGGCAGTTTCACGGATTAACTTGGTTAAACTCATGTTGAAGCACTCTCCAACCACTGCAAGTATGCTTGAATGGAATCTGCAAAAGAGGCCACATAACCCTGATTAAGGTATTCTTCCAGCAGCGGTACTAGGTTGACCTGCAATGAAGTGATGGCTTGCCCTGATTCCTTTTCGAGAAAATAAGAGTGGCCAGGCAGCAAATCTAAAGTTTCCTTGCCGGCATATTCCACAAATATATTTAGGAGTTCTTGAAAAGCGCGCTGCATAAATTCGCAACCGTGAGTCTCAACTACCGCTGTCTGGGGCCACAATTTTAGGAAAGCAAAACGTCGGCGGACAGCTATATCTACAATAGCAATGCTGCGGTCAGAACTGTTCATCGTACCTAAAATATGTAAATTAGCTGGGAGCGTAAGCTGTGAACGCATAGGAATTCCAAAATCATAGGGTAAGTCGAGTGTGCGTCCGCTTTCTGTTGGCTCCAAAAGATATATCGCCTCACCGAGCACCTTGGCCAAATCGGCACGGTTGATCTCATCAATTAGTAATAGGTAAGGCCTATCCTTTTGTGCCGCAGCTTTTGAGGCAGCCTCCATCAGGAATCCCGGCTTAGGGGCAAAATGTAGCCCCAACTCGCCCTCAGAATGGAGAGGAGCTAGCCCGCCTATGAAGCCCTCATAAGTTGTGTTGGGATGAAATTGAATCGTCATCCCATTATCCTGATATATAGCTTCTAGCAGCTCTAGAGCCATGCGGGTTTTCCCTGTACCAGGCGGCCCCTGGAGAACCACATATTTACGCCGTTCTAGCAGGGCAGCTACCTCGTCTAAACTGCAATCTGGAAGCATGCAAGCGTAATATGCGGTTCGAATCCGCCGGGCATCTTCTTCAGCCCCTTTCAAAGGCTGAAAGCCCCTTTCTGAGAACATCAGATCAAGGTAAGCCTTGAGGCATTCTTCTGTACCTAGGCGATCCTCGCTTGGTGCATAAAACCCATAGATAACTCTGCCGTACCGATTAAAAATGGGCTGATAATCGGCAAAAAGGGTCTTGATATTCCCAGGCATATCTAGATCAATGCGGGCTGGATCCTGCTTGGCCCAGGCCACCATTTTCCCCTGGCCATGTTGTTTGTTGAGCCAGTTGCAGATGGCGACCACCTTGCGGCCATGGCCTGGACGCGCAAGAACCTCTTCATCAGGGCTAAGCCCCTGGGTGCCGATAACCATGCCTAGTAAAGCCGGTCGGCTTTCCATGGGGAAAATGACAAAACTCATGCCGCCAAATGCGCCCGAATCAGGATTAGAAGGATCAATCAATGCCGCAAAGGGGACGCCACCTGAGCCAGATCGGAACTCAGGTGCCCTCAGAGTTATTGATTGCCTGGCCCTTTCTGGATATCTTCCTGCAGCAGAACCAAATAGTTCATCAAAGGCATCTTGACTGCGCCGATTCCAATCAGATAGATAACCGGAATGGATCAGGTCAATTATCTTTTCCATAAAAAGATTCCCCCTTACCCACCTTTTTAGGGTTTACCGTTCATCCAGATGGTCCTTCAACGCGTTGGCGAAGGTGTTCGCCCTTGCATCAAAATCACCGTCTATCCCGTAAAATCTGGCCAATGAGACACCCTCTTTTGCGGAAGTAGATAATACCTTTCGACAGTGAGACAGTGATTCCCTTGTAATTTTCAGATTACTCAGCTATGTTCATCGGCTTGATCCATGAATGCAGCCGGGCTCCCCAGAATGGAACTATTTTGGGAAGCTATTCGAACCCGGCTGGATAGGGCGCCATGCTCTTATTGGTTCTGCGGATGCCGCTCGTTCGCGGGAAATTCCTTTTCCGGTTTTGGTAGCAGCAAACTTCCTAAACATGATAGGGGTTGCCGTGTGTGGGATAGACTATTTTTATGCCAAAGGAAAGGATATTGTCCCAACTTCTGCTTTCAATGGGCAGCGCCGCTTCTTTTAATATATGATAATTTTGCAAATCCCCAACGAAAGCGCAGTCGCCGTCAATAACCAAGCTCACGTTGTCCTCGGAATGGCCGGGCGTGGGGACTATCTCACCTTTTAATCCATGTTCATTAAGGCAGCTCCTGCTTTCCCCAGAATTCATATAACGGATACCTTCCTGTTTAGTGGGAACATATTTTTTGTGGATATGCTTTTCAAAAAAGCTGTTGATCCAGTCAATGTAGCCTTCCTGTGATTCATGTAATAGCAGGGGGATATTATGCTCGCGAATGATCTGGACCAACCCGGCGTGATCGGGATGAAAATGGGTCACCATCAGAGCAAATATATCGGACCAATCAACACCTTGCTGTTTCATATGTGTTTTGAAAGCAGGGTACGATTCAGGATACCCGGCATCCACCATCAGCCAGGAATCACCCTTGACTAAAAAGGCATTGGTATGTCTATGCGGCAAGGTGATGATTTTCATCTTGCACCCCTTCGTACATAGGACAGACATCCTGTTCTCCTGTCATTATGAACAAACCTTCCGATAACTATATTCAATGGCTGGGGAATATACCTCTGATAGCCTGCTCACTTGCCCCTGTCCCTTCGTCCCCTGTTTTGTTTGCCCGGCAACAGGGCGATTCCAAGTGTAACCTGTATAATTATAACAAACCACGGTGACACAAGTGTGTCGCTTTCACAAAGAATAATTTTGAAAAGCCCAATTATAAACAAACATCCCTTACACCACATTTAACGGTCCGCAATACTCTTCGCGGTCAACGAAGCCGGCAATCTCTCCGATGAAAGGCGACTCTTTACCGGTGGTAGTGATCAGGAAGAGGTTCTCCGCGGCGCGGGTCATGGCCACGTAGAGCAGGGTGCGGAAGCGTTCAGAGTCCAGCCAGGCCTCTTCTTTTTCTAGGCCTGTACGAACATTGCACAAAGGAACAGTCCGTAGCACACGCCGACCCAGCAGATTGCAGCCACCACCTGGGGGCGTCCCCCCATGCGACAGCTTTAGGTTTATTTTAGCCCAAAAAAGGTACGCAACAAAAGCGGCGGTTACATTATCTTTTATGCCATGGGAGCGGTGTTAGCATCTTCAAGAAAAAGCCTGTTACACCAAGGTATTAGGCAGCGGTCTGTAGGTATATCAACTCCTTGGGTTGTTACTTATTTATTAATTCTGTGCATTTGACATATTGATAAGGGCCAGGCAAGATTTATTCTGATTATATTGTTCTATTTCTTTGTTTAGGAGAATGGGGACTCCCTTCCTTTATTCCCTATGTGTTCCCCTAATTCTATGTCATCAGCCGGAAGGAATCCGCAACTCCCCAGACTATTACCCCATGACTAACCCAAGCCTAAGCCCTTAAACAAAAAACCGGAGACGCCCTCACCCGACACCTCCAACCGGACCTGCACCCTTTTCCACTTCAGGCTAAGCTGGTTCTGATAGCACTGCACAAATAGCCGCAGTAATTATCGAAACTACTCATGATCACATCCTTGGCAGGCAAGATGCGTAAATTTTCACGGAACTACCGAGAAATAGAAGGAATTCATTCCTAATTTGTCTAATGGTATTACTGTCGCCCTAGAACACACACCGTTCAAAGAACAGCAACCATAGCATAATTACTCTCTACACCTTTATACAAAAACAAAGCTTGTTTATGGAGCTAAGGGGAGAGTGACAAGCAATGACCCACTTTCAAGGACAGGCTAGGGCAGGTTCCTTAAGCCCGTCCATTGCTGGATCATCAGACGACGATGTACGTTACCTAACCGATCAGGTAGTAGAACAATCAGTAACAAGTGATAGTCGTAAAACATCATTATTTACAAAATTTGCTAAAGATATTTTGCGTGTATTACCTCACGGTTCGGATATTTATAGAGAAGAGGGGGTCGCAGGGCTTGTTTCGGATAAAATAAGTCCGGGTGACAGGCGCCTTGTATCATGGGTACTTCTAAGATATTTAGGATCCCATGGCTCTTTTCCGGCCAAACCAGCACATCTCCGCCCAAAATTCATTGCTTTTATCGAACGTGAACTTGGCAACGAGCTAAAAAAAGTATACTCAATAGACTTTTCTAGACAATCACATGATGTTGAATCAAAGCTAAGTAGTATAGTGCCGCAAATTGAAAAGATATTTTTTGAAACCACCCAATTCTGCGGCCTTGCGGTGTTTAAAGATTTTACTAGACAGGTTCTCAACAGCTTAAATTCCAGAACAAATGCTGGTCTTCTGTTTACGTTTATGGAACGCCAAGCAGTCAACAACGCCATAAAGAACGCTTTCTCTGCAATCGAGGCATTTAGCGAAGCCAAGGGAGTTCAAGCTCTAGATGAGTACTATACTTCGATTGAAGCGTGCGATTCTTGTCTTGAAGTACTGCTGAGAATTCCAACAAAATATGCTAAACACCTAGGACAACTAATTCGATCCGCTAAAGATGCGGTTGGCGCCCAGATGAAGGACCTAAGGTTGACCGATCCAGCTCGACTTGTAATGAACTTGGAACCTAAAAAGTACCCCCTTCATTTAGTAGGAACCGATCTGGTTATAAGAATACGGGTGTCGAATAATGGAACAGGAAAAGCGTTTAATTGTCACCTCACTGTTGAAGGAATAAAACAAGCAATCCATTGTATAACAAATCTGCCTGTGGGTAACTTGCAAGCAAATGAAAGCCGTGTAGTCTATGCTAATGCTACTGTAATAGCATCAAGGGAATCAGCCTTTCTACATGTTACTGCTTCGTGGACTAATTTCGATAACAGCGTTGATTCTTCTACCACTGAACTTGAAATCCTAAGCCAGGATCCTAATATTGATTGGGAAGCACTTGAGTCAAAACAGCCTTACGCGTTAGAGGTAGCGATAGGGGAAGACTTTGTTGGCAGGGATCGGTTATTAAAACGGTTAAGCTCGACTTTTTCTAGATCAAATCCTGGCTCTATATATTTATGGGGGCAAAAGCGCGTTGGGAAAACTTCTGTTGCGAAAGCCCTTACAGCAAGGCTCGTAGATAATAAGCAAATCTGCGTAGCATATTTAGAAACAATTCGAGATGTTACTGCAGAAGATACCATTAATAGGATGTGCCTGCGCCTTATCGAACAAATGAGAATTACACCCGCACTGGCTAGTATACCTATTCGGGATCCAATGGGAACGCTAGCACCTTTAAGTGAGTTCCTTGAACAAGCAACAATAATTGAGCCAATGCATAAATTTATAATAATTCTTGACGAGTTCGATGAACTGCCAGTAGAACTGTATAAAGCCCGTGGGACAGCCGACGCATTTTTCCAAACCCTTGGTAAGGGTTTAGCGGGAAAACAAAATATCGGGGGTGCTACTCGTAGGTGGTGAACGCATTCCGGTTATAATTAGGGACCAAGGCATGCGCTTAAACATGTACCGCCCGGAACGGATAGATTACTTTGATCGGGATAAAGAATGGGATGCCTTTCTGGAACTAGTCCGCCGGCCGGGTGCACCGCTTGAATTTTCGGATAGGGCAATAGAGTTGTTATGGGAGTATTCAGCTGGTAACCCCTATTTCCTTAAAGAAATTGCAAATCGGCTAGCTCAGTTGATGATTGAACGACGTGATGCGCATATTACAAAGGAGGAAGTGCATGAAGGTATACGTCGTACGTTGAATGAGGTTGAAGCGAATAGTTTTGCCCATTATTGGGACGATGGACTAATTTATTTAGATGATAGTGAATTCATTACCAAACGATCGGAGCGTGTCCGATTTCTTCTTGCTGCAGCTGATATCCTTCGGCTAAATGAGGGCTATATTATAAAGGATCAGCTGATCGAAAGAGCTTTACATTATCGATGTACGACACAAGATACAGAACGACAATTGCGAGGTTTTCAGGATCGAAGAATTATAATCTCCAATAACGAACAATATTGGTTTCGGGTCAGGCTATTTCAGGAATGGCTAAAAGAGCGGGGATACTTGGACCTAACTGCCATGGTCGCTTCGGAACTCCAGTTAGCTGAGAAATTAGACAATGAACGATCAAAATCAATAACAGGTACAGAAATAAGAGAGTTGGTTGAGAGATGGGGCCCTTACCAATCTCGCAAGCGAACAGAGTCTGAAGTGCGAGACTGGATTAAGCAATTTGGAAATCCGACAGATCAAAGATTAGTGCTGAAGTTGCTACAGCACTTAAAATTTTATTCGCATGACATCGTAAAAGAGAGGTTCCTTCAGGCTCATAGATCAGTAAAAAGAAGCATAGTAACCAAAATAGAAGAGGGGCAAAGAAGCCGCCGAGATATTTTAATTAGCTATTTAGGTCTACCTGGTAGTAGTGGCCCAACTATGGCACGTCTTTACAGACAAGAAAATAACATTTATCGCAATAATTGCATTAATCCAGACGGAATTTACGAGCGCATTATTAAAGATAAACAAATTGCTGCACTGGTATTTGTTGACGATTTTATTGGTACAGGTAAAACTGCCACTGGACTCTTAAGAAAATTGAGAACAAAATACCCTGACTTGCCTAGCGCAATTAATGATCAAGGAATAAAACTGTGGTATGTAGCTGTTGTCGGAACGGAAGTTGGCTTAATGAAGGTTGAAAAAGAAATGGAACAAGGTTTTTCTTCTTCCGCTCGCGTTGTCTGCGCTGATGAATTAAAGGATTCAGATAAAGCATTTTCGGATACATCAATTATCTGGTCATCTAAAGTAGAGCGTAATACAGCAAAAGAAATTGCGCAATCTTTTGGAGAAAGACTTGAGCCACGTGCACCCCTAGGGTTTGGTGATACACAAGCACTAGTTGTCTTTGAAGAGAATTGTCCTAATAATTCCCTACCTATCCTTTATAAGACAGGAAAAAGAATGAAATCATTTAGACCCTTATTCCCAAGATCTTAAAACTACAACTGGAATTAGGATTAGATAGGATCAGTAAGTGTTTTAAACCTGCAATTATATACTATTCCCTAGGGTCCTGCTCGATGGCGTTGACGCCAAAAGAAAACCCTTTAGAAGTTGACTGTGTGAAAATGGGATCAGAAGAAAGTGGGCTGGCGGGGACAGATACCCTAGAAGTTCTGAGCAATTAGGGTTAAATCTGCCTTCCGTTATCCAGTATATTCCGGTCCGCAGTACTCTTCGCGGTCAACGAAGCCGGCAATCTCTTTGATGAAAGGCGACTCTTTACCGGTGGTAGTGATCAGGAAGAGGTTCTCCGCGGCGCGGGTCATGGCCACGTAGAGCAGGGTGCGGAAGCGCTCACGGTCCAGCTGTGCCTCTTCTTTGTCAAGGCCGGAACGGTTAATACGCCGGGGAAGCAGTCCGCTGCGCACACCGGCCACGAAGACCACGGGAAATTCGATCCCCTTGGAGGAATGGATGGTCATTACCTTGACCGTCTCCTCCAGGATGTTGAAAGTCCTGTCCTTGTGAAAAACGCAGGGAATGCCACGTCTGTTCAACTCGTCCCGGTACTGCTCACACAGTTTGTTGGTGGGGCAGAGCACGGCGAAGTCGGAGAGTCGGAAATGGCCGCCACCGACAAGGTCCAGCACCTCTTCGCAGACAAAGCGCAGCTCTCGCTCCGTCAGATCACAGGTCACCACCCGGGGGCGGGCCCCGATGCGGTGGGACCAGATGGGCTCTATAAATTCGCGCTCCTTTTCTAGGAACGTATTATGTTCGAGAAGGCGGGCGGCTGCTGCTGCTACCTGCCTGGTATTGCGAAAGTTTTTGCGTAATATGGAGGTGCGGCCCACCGCTTCAATGCCCGCCTCTTTCCAGGAGAAGCCGCGGCTGTAGATGGTCTGGGAGGCATCGGCCATGACCATGTAGCTGCGGCGGGAGCGGGGATCGGCGCCTTTGATCAGCGCCCTGGTCAGGCGCAGCTGGACGGGGCTTAGATCCTGGCCTTCGTCGAGGATGACATCATCGTAGGGATCGTCAAGGGGGGTTTCGGTGAGTTTTTTCAGCCCCAGCAGGGGGATGTCGCTCCAGTCGCAGAGACCCTCCTCTTCGAGCATCTCCTGGTAACAGGTGTAGACAGACCAGACCGCCCTGCGGTATCGCGGCGTCAAGGGCGTGTTACGCCCGAAACGGCGCACCTGCAGGTATTGCTCCAGGGTATCGATGCCATTTCCCTTGATCACTTGCTGGATTTCGGTATTTAAAAAATCCAGGACAAGGTCGGGAAAATCTTTTCCTGAAATCTCCCTGGCCCGATGGAGCGCGTTTTCCAAGAGTTCACTTTGCGGGGCGCCGTCCACTATGTCTGCCTGAAACCCCTGTTCTTGTTTCAGGTACTCGACAAGCCAGTTCATAATCCTGTCTACCTGCAGGTTGTCCGGCAGCGGGCCGATAAGCTCTTCAATGAGGGTCTTGTTGACACTGGTCAGAGTCCGGGTAAAGGTAAGTAAAAGAACCCGGCGGCCTTTGGCGGCCCGCTCGATGGCGCGGTAAATGCCCACGGTGGTCTTGCCCGAGCCGGCGCAGCCGCGCAGGACCATGGCGCCGGCATGGCGGGATTCAACATAGCGGGCTTGCTCCGGATCGAGGTTGAGCATCAGCTTTTTCAGGCTGCCGCGGCAGTAGCCCCGAAGCCGGTCCAGTGTGGTGCGAAAGAGAAGGCTGTCGGGGTTGTAGAGAACGTGCTCCATCCCGCAATCGGTGGCCAGGTCCAGCATCCAGGCAAGGCTCTGCGGGGGCAGGCCCTCGATCCGCTCCAGATCTTCGAGACGACGGGTTCGCTGTACCTTTTTTACCAGGTGAGTGGGTACCCCCAGGAAGCGCAGGTGGGTGGCGGAAAAGAGAACAAAGGGGTTGTCCGCCTCTTCTTCAGGCGCCGGTGGAACAAGTAATGCACCGCTATTGCTTGCGGCGGCAGCGGTCTCAGCTTCTGCTTCGTCTGTATACCCCGCTTCCAGCCTGCTGAAAGCGGTTTGCGGTGAGAAAACGCTGAGGTGGGCCCGGTCGATGATGCGGTGATCGCCCAGTCTCCAGAGGCGTAGCATGTCTCCCTCCCGGTCATAGATAATCCGCCAGCCCTGGTTCACATAGCATTCCCACTTGCCCGGGGTGTTCTTGATGCGGTGGGCCTTGAGCCCGGGGTGTCCCGGATCCACTCTCAGCCTCTGGATGGCATCCATGACCCGGCTTCTCAGTTCCTGCGGGCAATCATCGAGGGTGGCCTTGAATTCGTCGGAAAGTAATAGTCCGGACAATGGTCGTCCCTCCGTCAGGAATTAGCAAGTTGATCGAAACAGAATTGAAGTATATACGGAAGAAATTGCTGCAGCGTTTGGCTGGTAGTGTTATTTAGGGCATAACCTGAATTTGTCTGCCCTTTGACCCTATTCTAACTATAAAAGTGAAAGGGGGCAACCATAAAACAGTAAATGTACGTGATTCCTGAAGTTGTTATATCTCTACTTTGGCAAAAACCGAGTTAAGACTTGCCATCGCCCCACACCGAAATTGCCATTGGCGGCAACCTGGGTATCCTCACTTGAAGCTCCACTCACCGACCAGGTAACCTCCTGAGAGACATCGGGGTCACCCTGAACTTCGGTTTAAAGGAATCTATATGAGAAAAAAGAAAATGTATTCCCTGGAGGTTTTTTTAAGAAAGGATATCTGGGCCGGGGCAGGAGTCCCTCCTCCCTGTCCAGGGCAAGCCCGGATCAGGAGGTTAAGCATAATGACGGGTATTGAAATCAGGGCCTTCGGGAAGTTGTCCATGCTGTTCAAAGAAAGGGGCTGGCCCAATCCCGGCACCTGTGATCTGGAGACTCCTTTAACCGCCGGGGAGCTGCGCGACAAACTTGCGCTCCCTCCTGCAGATGTTGAGGCGGTCTTTGTAAACCACTCGATCCGCCCCTTTTCCACCCCGTTGAAAAAAGGGGACCGGGTGGCTTTTGTGCCACCCGGTATTCCCAGCATTCACCGCTTCAACCTGGGTTTTTATGCTGCAAAAGAGGAGTAGGCCTTGGCCGGGCCGCCCTGCCGCATGCGGAAAGAGATAGAAAGCTGCCGCCGAGTTAGCCGCACCATGAACTGCGCTGCGCAGGCGGCCATTATCCACCGGCGATGGGCGGAAAGACTGCCGCCTTGCTGCCGTCCTGCAGGATATAATCCCCGCGGCGCGCCGCATGTTCCACAAATACCAGTTTGGCCTCGCCCCGAACCAGATCCAGCTTTGCCAGCAGGTCGTCGACCGTGGAGCCGCCGGGCAGGTAAAGGGCAAAGGGTTCACTTCCCTTGCCCTGCGGATGGTATTCTCCCAGGTTGGCATAGAGGACCACCATCACTTTGATCAGTTCCAGAAACTGTCCAGCTCCTCATCGGTGATATCAAAGACATGGTTATGCGGCGGGAGTTTTTCATAGCGCATGAATTCCGGCGGGCGATCCGCCGCCGCGGTAATACCGGCGCGGGTGTTGAAATCCTTCTCTATCTGCAGGATCTCCCTGCCGATGGCGCCCACATCATCCCCGGTGTAGCCGGTCCCCAGCATGGCATTTACGGTCTGGAGAACCCCTTCGAAACCGCTGGGGATGTCGAGAATGGGAAAGGCGATGAAAAGGCAGTAGCCGGTGGCATCGATAAAGGCGGTGGTTTCCTGGAAGGCCCTGGAAAGCGCCACCTTGTCTTTGGTAGAAAGGGGCTCCTGCTGCCCGCCCACCGCCAGAATCTCGGGGGCGATGGTATAGCCGGCGGTATGGTCCGCCCCCATGGGCGTGGTCATGTAAGTTACCCCGATGCCTTTAACCGCCCGGGGGTCATAAGCGGGCATCCCCTGGGCTTTAACGGTGGGGATCCGGACCACGCCGTAGGCTTTTCCGGTGAAATGGCCGCCCTGCCCCAGGACATGGCCCAGGGGGGTGCGGGCTCCGATCTCACCGAGCAACTTGATCGCCGCCGGACCGTCGCCGAACTCCGCCAGCCCTGCCTCCATGGCCACGCCCAGCGTAACACCCGCCTCGATGGTATCGATGCCGAAGTCATTGCACATCCGGACCAGCTCGGCCACGTGGTCAAGGTTGTCTATGCCGCAGTTGGCCCCCAGAGCCCAGCTGGACTCATATTCGATACAGGAGACATGCTCGCTGCCGTCTTCCCGGGCGTAGACATTGGAGCAGCCGATGAGGCAGCCGGGATGGCAGGTATGCCCCATCATTCCGGCGCCGCCCCGCTCCTTTGCCGCCTCGGCCAGGGCTTCGCCGCTGATCTCCTGAGCTCCTTCAAAGACACCGGAACTGAAGTTCCTGGTGGGCAGGCCGCCGGCTTCGTTGAGGATGTTGACCAGCACCGCGGTGCCGAAACTGTTCAGGGCGCCGCCCTTTTTGGTCACATCGTGGGACTGAATGGCATCGGCCAGCTTTTCCCGGCCCTCCTTGAAGAGGCCTTCATCTACCGGCTTAATCCCGGGTGCGCCGGCGCCGTCGAGGACGATGCCTTTCAGCCCCTTGCTGCCCAGAACCGCACCCAGCCCGCCGCGTCCGGCATAACGGGTGGGGCGCCCCTCTTTATCATTGAAGGCGATGCCGGCCATGGCCATCTTCGCCTCGCCGGCGGGGCCGATGAGCATGAAGTCGGTTTTAGCCCCGTAACTTTCCTTTAGGGCGGCTGCTGCTTCGTAGGTTCCCTTCCATTTCAGCTCATCCGCGGGGACCAGCTCGCCGCCGTCTGTGCCCAGCTTCAGCAGCCAACGGCCGTCGTCGCCGGCGGTCCCTTCCACAACCAGGGCTGCGTAGCCCATGCGGGCCAGCTGCTGGGGGAAGGGGGTGCCGGCGTTGGATTCCTTGATTCCCCCGGTAAGCGGCGACTTGCCCCCCACCGAGATCCGTCCGGTGTTGGGCGCACTGGTGCCGCTGAGGATACCGGGGGCGAATATGAGCTTGTTGTTGGGCCCCAGGGGATGGCAGCCCGCAGGAACCTCATCGCTGACCATCAGCGAGGTCAACCAGCGCCCGCCCTTGCCGGCATATTTATCGGGCAGAGGCCCGACAACCACTTTCTTCTCGGACATGTACACTCTTACCACCCTGCTCATACAGACTCCTCCTTACGGTTTTTATTTTTATGAACCGGAAGGCGACATTACATTTTTTTGTCCGGGCCGGGCACCCCCTTTGCCCCATATTTTGTGGCGCGCAGCAGTCGCTGCACAAGGATCCTGCCCGCCTTACCGCCTGCCTGCAATTGCAGAATCTGTTGGGGGGTAGGGAAGAATTTTTTCAGCGACAGGCATATCCGGCTGCCCTGATCTAAATATGAAGGCAGGAAGAATTGACCTGGGGAATTGTGCTCTGCTTATAAATTATAGTACAAATATTATGAATTGTGAAGCAACGGGGACGGCAAAGGGAACAGCGGGCCGCCCATACGACAGGGCCGTCTTTTTCATTCCGCTGTATTCCTGGCGGCCGACATGGCCGGAGATTTGACTTGACCCGGGGATTAACAGGACACACGGCCGTGTCATGGGAGTCTTCGGCGGACTGCTTTCCTGCTGCGGCATCTGCGAAAAACTGTAGGCGGGAAGAGCTCTTCTTCAATTTGCTGCTCGCCGGATATTGGAATATCAGCGGTGCGTCCTGCCCGGGCGGGTTTTGCCCTCATCCTTATCCACAAGATTGATCTTGCCGTAGGCCCCGTCATAACCCGGCTCTATCTTCAGCTGTCCGCTCCTCAGCCGGCTGATGCCGACGGCGGTGCGTGCGCCGGCGATGCGCTCGATCTCCTTCAGCGGAGCCCGTCGCAGGATGAAGAGCTCCGGGCCTAGTTCACGCAGCAGCTCATGGTATCTGTCCATGACCTTCTTGCAGGCGGTGCCAAAGCCGGTGGAGGCTTTGATCACATCAATCAGGGGCACCAGGCTTTCAAAATGTTTTTTCGCAGCGGGGATAAAGCCCTCGTCCCGGTCGGCCAGCGCCTCCACGCGGTGCAGGACCCCGGTGGTAATGCGGCCGCCGCAAAGGGGGCAGATGCAGCCTGCCTCTATTGTCTCTGAGGGCTTGAAGCACACCTTGCACTTTCTGTGCCCGTCGTAATGGTATTTGCCCTGCTCGGGGAAGAACTCGATGGTGCCGTGGAAACCCCCGCTTTCCTTGTTTTCCAGGGCGCGTCGGATATGCCCGTAGGAGAGCTCCGTACTGAAGATGTTCGCCTCCCGACCCAGTTTTGCCGGGGAATGAGCATCGGAATTGGAGACAAGGGTAAAGCGGTCCAGGGCGGAGAGCCGCCAGTTCATGGGCGGATCCGAGGAAAGCCCTGTCTCCAGCGCATGGATATGGCCCGTCAGATCTCCAAAACACTCTTCAATGTCGTCGAAACCGGAGTAGGCGCCGTGCAGCGAGAAATAGGGGGTCCAGATGTGAGCCGGGATCAAGACAGCTTCCGGGCAGAGGTCGAGGACTATGGCCAGCAGTTCCCGGCTGTCCAGGCCCAGGATGGGCCTGCCGTTGGAATGCAAGTTGCCGATGCGCTCCAGGCGCCGTGCAATGGAGGCGGCCTGCTCCAGGCCGGGCAGCAGAATCAGGTGGTGCACCTTCCGCACCCTGCCGCCCTTTTTGTAGATGGTGCTGATCTCACCCGAAATGATAAAGTGGGGCCGTAAAGCAGATCCGGCAATGGGGTCTTCAATGCGACAGCTGTCTTTCAGGGTGTAAAGACCTTCTGCCGCCGTAAGTAGTTTGTCAGCCAGTTCCTGGCGCCAGGCAGGATGGGTAAAATCGCCGGTGCCGACGACAGCAATCCCCTTGCGCCTGGCCCAGAGATCCAGTATTTCGGGAGTTGTATCTTTACTGGTAGCCAGGGAGTATTTTGAGTGAATGTGAAAATCAGCGATGAACATTTCAGTCATGGTTTCACCTTTCCGGTTTTGATCTGCCGCTGCGGGCGCAGCAGCGCTGGATTATGATTTGGCTTTTGGGGCGGCTGATTCCTGCTGCTACCCCCCCTTCGGGGAATGGCAAAGGTTCCCTTAATGTTTCGGGCTCTCCGGAGCTGCCGGGGCGGCGATCGCCGGAGCTCCCGCCCCCCTCCCCCCGTATCTGGAGTGAGTCAAAGTCAACGTCCCCTTGACTCATGTTGGCTCGCCGGCTCGCCGGCCGGCAGAAAGGGTTATTTGATCTTGAAGACGAAATAGAGCTATAGGGCGGCAGCGCTGTTTTCGGCTGTTGCCTCTGGAAATATCATCTGTACAGGGAGGACTGTGATGACGGGCTTTACCTTTATCCACGCCGCCGATATTCATCTGGACAGCCCTCTTTTGGGGCTGGAGCGTTACGAGGGAGCCCCGGTGGAATATGTCCGGGGGGCGACGCGCCGGGCCTTCAGAAACCTGGTGGATCTGGCCCTGGAAGAAGAGGCGAAATTTTTACTTATAGCCGGCGATCTTTACGACGGCGACTGGCGCGACTCCAACACCGGGCTCTTTTTCACCTCGCAGGCAGCCAGGCTCAGGGAGGCAGGCATAAAACTCTTTCTTGTTCGCGGGAACCATGATGCAGCCAGCCAGATTACCCGCCAGCTGCGCCTGCCCGACAATGTCTGCGACCTTTCCACGGAACATCCCGAGACAAAAATATTGGAGGAGCTGGGCGTGGCCGTTCACGGCCGGGGCTTCCCTAAACCGGCGGTCCTTGACGACCTCTCCCGGCAGTATCCCGAGCCGCTGCAGGGCTATTTCAATATCGGCCTGCTCCATACCTGCGCCACCGGCAGGGAGGGGCATGACAGCTATGCTCCCTGCGACATCGGATACCTGAAAAACAAGGGTTACAGCTACTGGGCCCTGGGCCATGTCCATAAAAAAGAGGTTATCAGCGAGGAACCCTGGATTGTTTTCCCGGGGAATACCCAGGGCCGCCATATCAGGGAAAGCGGGGCCAAGGGCTGCCTGCTGGTCCGGGTCCGGGAGGGGCAAATAGGGAGCACCGAGCAGAGGATGCTGGATGTTTTGCGCTGGCATCTCTGCCGGGTGGATGTGGGTGAGCTGCACTCATATGACCAGGTTTTGGAGGCAGCTCAAAATAGCATTGATCAGGCGCTGGCCCGGAGCGAGGGGCGCCTTTTGGCCCTGCGCCTGGTTTTTACCGGCGCCGGTGGCATTCACCACAAATTGGCGGGCAAACGCGACCGCCTCTACGGGGATCTGCGTTCGCTGGCTGCCGAAAGCGGGCCTGACAGCGCCTGGGTGGAAAAGGTGCAGCTGAAGACTGCGCCCGGGAGTGCGGCGAAAGATATAGAGCCGGGAAGCCCCCTGGCCGCTTTGCTGCAGTATGCCTGCGAATTCAGCAGCGATGAAAAGCTGCTGGAAGAGCTTGTCTCGGAGCTGCAGCGCGACCGGAATGCGCTGCCTGCCGACATCTTTGTCAAAGGGGAGATGGATCCGGCAGATCCCGGATATCTGCAAGCGCTTCTGCCCGAGGCGGAAGAGCTGATTCTCTCCCGACTCCTGGAAAAGGAGCCGGATTCAAGATGAAAATTCAAGAGCTCAACCTGGTGGCCTTCGGTTTATTCAGCGATTTCAGGATTGATCTGGCCGGGGACGGTGGCCTGACCCTGATTTACGGTTTAAATGAGGCGGGCAAGTCCACTGTTCTTCGCGCCATTCGGGATTTTTTGTACGGTATCCCCTTTAGAAGTACCGATGCTTACTTCCATCCCGCCGGCGATCTGCGTATATCGGCAGTCCTTGAAACCGCCAAGGGGCAGGAGCTGAGGTTAACGCGGCGCAAGGGAAGGAAGAACACGTTGCTGGATGCGGAAGGCCTTCCGGTGGAGGAGGATGTTTTGCAGCGCTTTCTGGGCGCCATTGATCGGGAGGCTTTTGCCCTGATGTTCGGGATGAATCATGAGAGCCTGCGCCGGGGAGGAAAAGAGCTGCTGCAGGGAAAAGGCGCCCTTGGGGAGGCGCTTTTTGAGGCTGCCTCCGGCATGGGAGGCATGCGCGAGCTCCTTCAAAAGCTGGAAGGGGAGGCGGGCGATCTTTTTAAACCGGCGGGGAGCAGGCCGCTGATAAATACCAACATCAAGAGCTATACCGAGAAGAAGAGAAAAATTGCCGAGCTCTCCCTGGCGCCCCGCAAATGGCGCGAGCTCGAAGAGGATTACCTGTATCAGAAGAAAAAGGTGGAACAGCTGAAAAACCTTGAAAAAGGCCTGCTCAAAGATAAAGCCCGCACCGGGCGGCTGACGAAGACGCTGCCCCTTGTTGCCGGGCGGGATGAAAACAAGAAGGAAATTGCGGTGCTGGGGCGCCTTCCCCAGCTCTCCCCCGGTTTTAAAGAGAGGTACCAGGTGCTCACAGGCAGGCGCAATGATGCCGCCCGGGACGGGAAAAGAGCAGGAGAAGAGATGAAGGGCTTGAGGGCGGAATTGGAGAGTATCGTTATTCCCGGAGGGCTTTTAGAGTATGCCGGGGAGATCTCCACCTTGCAGGAGCGGCTGGATACATACCGCAATTACAGGGAAAAAGTCCCCTCACTGGAGGGGGAAATCGCCGGCCTTGAACATGAAGCCGCGGCTCTGCTGCGCCGGGTGCAACCCTCTTTTACCGCCCTGGAGCAGGCGGAGACATTAAGGCTGCCCATTGCCGCCATTGAAGAGATGAACCACCTGGCTGAAAAATACCCGCTGCTGGCACAGGAGCGCACCCGCAGTCAGGAGCGGGTAAAAAAGCTGCAGTGGGACCTGGAGAGACAGGCTGCGGAAAAAGAGAGCTGCGGCTCCCAAAAGGATGTTAGCGGGCTCAACAAGGCCCTGAACAGGGTGCGAAAAAAAGGCAGCCTGGAAAGCGAGCTGGCAAATATTCGCTCCGGAATGGCGGCTGCAGAGCAGAAACTGAGGGACAGGCTCATTGCCCTGGCTCCCTGGGAAGGCACATTGCAGCAGCTGCCCCAGCTGCCGCTGCCCCTGGAGGAGACAGTGCGCACCTTTGAAGCAAATTTTAAGAAGCTGCAGAACCGGCTGGATCGGATTGATGACAGTACGGCCAAAGAGGAAGAGAAACTGGCGGGTTACCGGGAGCAGCTGGCCGGCGAAGAGGCGGGCGGCGGGGCCGGGGAGGAACGACTGGAAGAGGCCAGAAAAAACCGTCAGTGGGGCTGGCATCTGGTCCGCCGGGCCTGGCTTGAGGGGAAGCGCGATGAAAAAGAGGAGCAGTCTTTCTGTGCCGGATATCCCCTTCACCTGGCCTATGAACGGAGTGTCGCCCGGGCCGATACCCTGGCGGACCGGCTCCGCCACGAGGCGGGGCAGCTGGAGCGGGCAGCCCTTTTGCAAGAAGAAATAAAGCGGTGCCGCCAGGAGCTGGAGCGGCTCTCTGCAGAAAAAAGAGAAAAGGTTGCGGAGAAGGAAGAGCTGGTCAAAAGATGGGCCGCCCTCTGGGAGAACTGTGAGTTCACTCCGCTGACGCCCCCGGAGATGCTGGCCTGGCTGCAGCGCTGCCAGGAAATACTGGGCGGGCTGGAGCAGTTGAACGACTCCGGCAGGCGGGAAAAGGAGTTAGCGCAAAGCATTGCCGCCTGCAGGGAAGAGCTTGACCGGGAGCTGCTTAAAACAGGCGAGGCGGGGGCAAAGGATGGGGAGAACCTGGAAGCGCTGCTTGACAGGGCTCAGGAGATCTCCGAACAGCATCTCGAGAGAGCCAGAAAGCTGCAGAGTGCCGTGGAAACGTATGGGAAAATAGAGGAAGATCTGGAGAGCGCCCGGCGGCACGATCATGAAGCAGAAAACGCTCTTATTGACTGGCGGGGAAAATGGGCCCCGATCCTGGCAACAGCGGGTCTTCCTGAAGGGACCACTGTAAAAGCGGCAACAGCCTATCTGAAATTGCTGGAAGGGTTTTTCCAGAAGAAAGAAGAGCTGAAGCGCAGGCAGGTGGAGCGTGATGGGGCCAAAAAATATATGGTTGATTTTGAAGAGCGCCTGCAGAAGCTGGTGACAAAACTGGCCCCCCATCTGATCGAGATGCCCGCGGACTATGCCGCTGTGCAGCTGCAGGGGCAGGTGAGCGAGGCTCTTCGGAGCAAAGATAAAAAGGATAGTTTGCTGGTGCAGATCGAACGGGTGAAAAAGAGCCTCCAAAGATCTGAAGATGAGCTGGCGGAAGCAGAGTCGGAGCTAAAGGCACTGCTGCAGCAGGCTCACTGCAGCGAAGAGCGGGAGCTGCCGGAGGTAATTGAGAAAACGGAGCGTCAAAAAGAGCTGCTCCGGGAACTGGACAATCTGGAAAAGCAGTTGCTTTCCCACGGCGGCGGGCTGTCACTGGAGAAGGTCATAGAGGAAACCAGGGGGGTTGACGGGGATACCCTGCGCGGAAAGCTGGAAGAGATCGAAAAGGAGCTGGCCGGGAACCGGCTGGCTCAGGATGAGCTGAACCGCACCTTCGGGATCACTGAGAGCAGGTACAGGGAGAAGATCGAGGGCAGCAGCATGGAGGCGCTGGAGACGGCGGAGGAGGCCCAGGGCCTGCTGGCTGAACTGAGGACACAGACTGAACAATATCTGCGCCTGCGCCTGGCTTCCATTGTTCTGCGCCGGAGCATCGACCGTTACCGGGAGGAAAACCAGAGCCCTGTGATCCGGCTGGCCGGGAAGCTCTTTGCCCGCCTGACAGGGGGCTCTTTCAGTGGGCTTGAGATCGATTTCGATGAGAAGGATAATCCCATCCTGCAGGGCGTGCGTCCGGCCAATAACAGGGTGACTGTTGAAGGCATGAGCGACGGCACACTGGATCAGCTCTACCTGAGCCTGCGCCTGGCCAGCCTGGAGAGGTTCCTGGAGCAAAGGGAGCCCCTTCCCTTTATCCTGGATGACCTCCTGGTAAACTTTGATGATCCCAGGGCTGCCGAAACCCTGAAAGTTCTAGATGAGTTTGCAGCGCGGACCCAGGTTCTTTTCTTTACACACCACCGGAGCCTTGTGGGGCTGGCCCAAAAAACCGCCCCCCGGAGCAAGGTAATCACCCTGAGCCGTCAGTGAGTCAAGGGGACGGTGACTTTGACTCATTGATGATATCAATCTCCCCGTATGTAGGCATCCCATGCAGCATTGGCCGCATCGTACACCGCCTGTCTGGCAGCATTGTCTGCAAGGGCGGCCTCGCCGGTCGCCCGGATATGGTCCATTGCCTCTTTCATGTATTCCCGGGAAAAGGCAAGGCTGAAAACCGCTTGCGTGAGCACCCCCTGAACGGCGGCAAAGTCCGCCTGCGGCGCAATAACGCCCGTGACGTTCAGCGCAGCCGTGGGCGCCATGTCGACATTGCCAAGAACCGTCTCCATGCCCCATCCCCTGAAAACATGATTAAAAAATTTGTGTTGACATATACAGTGTTGCTATATATAATCTAACTATACAGTTTAACTTTATAGGAAGGAGGCTGCAGATGAAGAGGAGCAAGCTGCTGCCGCTGACGGAGACCGCCTACTACATCTTGCTGGCCCTGCTGGAGCCCTCCCACGGCTATGCCGTGATGCAGAAGGTGGAAGAGCTAAGCAGGGGCCAGGTCAGGATTGCGGCGGGCACGCTGTACGGCGCTTTTGAGAATCTGGCGGGAAGGAAGCTGATCTCACCGGTGGAAAGCGATGATCCCCGCCGCAAGGTCTACCGGACTACCGCGCAGGGGAGGAAAATCCTGATGGAGGATTGCAGGCGTATGGAGCAGATGACTGCACTGACCAGGGATCTGGTAAAGGAGGGGCGGCATGATTAAGAAGCGGAGGTTCTTCTACGATTTTGACAGGGAAGAGAGATGGCTGGCTGCAATGGCCGGGCAGGGATATGAGCTTGTTTCCAGGAGTTTTCCAGGCATCTACCAATTTCGCCGTTCCGAACCCGAAGATGCCCTGATCCGGATCGACTACCGCACTTTTAAAAGCGGGGCTGATTTTGAAGACTACAAAGTCCTTTTTGAGGACAGCGGCTGGAGGCACATCGGCGGCAGCAAAAACTCGGGCGCACAGTATTTCAAAAGAATTAACAACAGCGCCGGTGATGACATCTTCTCCGATGAGGCTTCAAAGGCAGGGCGTTACCGGAGGTTGTCCAACCTCTATTCGGCGATGGCCGGCGCCCTGGCACCGCTGGTAGCTGCCATGCTGGCCTGCGGAGCCGTTAAACCCGGGGCATTACTGGATCCCAGGCTCTTTTACCAGACCCCGGGGCTGTGGGAGAAAACAGCGTCAGATTTCTGGAGCGCTTTTCTCCTGGAGACCCCCTTTGCCCTGCTCAGGGGACTTCCCGCCCTCGCCCTTATTTTCGCTTTTATTTTCACGCTGTTCTATGCCGTGCGCTCCGGCATTACCTACAAGAGGAGCGGCGGCAGATAACGGGATTTTCGGCAAAGCTCTGTCGCAACTTACCGGTAAGCTTATTTCCGATAGCGGGGGGCGGGTTTGGGAGCCCGCCCCCACAATCAAACCCCTGCATTTGGGCTGCCCCATCGGTTTTCAGGACCGCCTCTAAAGCCGGGGAATATCCCTTACAGCTTTTCTTGCACTGCTTTTATTTTACCGGCAATGGAGCCGGCTTTATCCCGGCGGTCATCGATGCGGATGGTGGTGGTGACCCGGGCGGCGCCCTGCTTGAAGGGGGCTTCGTGCAGGCGGCGGGCCAGGGCCAGGATCAGGTCCAGGTCGCCCTCGATGATGGTGCCCATGGCAGTGAGCTCGAATCTTTTTTTTCTCACAAGGGATATCTTTTCTAGGCGGCCCCGAAAACCTTTTCGGCAATCTTCGCGGCGTCGCTGGCCAGGGTGCTGCCGTAATCGGCGCCGCTGAACTCCATCACTTTGTCATCAATGATGGGGCCGCCGATGAGCACTTTGACATCCAGGCCCGACTGTTTTACCGCCTCCACGCACTCTTTCATTGTGGCCATGGCCGAAGTCAGCAGCATGCTCATGGCCACCAGGGGGCTCTTAGTCTCTCCCGCCGACTGGACAAATTTCTCCGGAGCCACATCCACCCCCAGGTCAACAACCTTGTATCCGGCGCCTTTCAGCAGCATGATCACAATATTTTTGCCCAGATCATGGATGTCGCCCTTGACGGTGCCGATGACGATAGTACCGCGGTATTCGCGGCCGCCTGCTGCAAGTTTGGGCTCCAACAGCTCCATCGCCTCTTTCATTATTTCACCGCAGAGAATGAGCTCACTGATGAAGAACTCACCTTTTTCAAAAAGATCGCCCACCCCGGTCATCCCTTTTTGCAAGCTGTGGATGATCTGCATGGCTTCGTTCCCGGCTTGCAGCTGCTCATTGACCAGGGAGAACACTTTATCACGATCCAGACCGGCAATGGCGCCGGCCAGCTCATCCTTACCCATTTGTCCGTTAATCCTCCCTTTTAACGTAAATGAATTCGGCCGACAACAGGTTCAGCGCTGGACCCAGTTCCATACATAGAGATAGCCAAAGAGATCAAGCTTCTCCCATTCCTGCTGGATGAGCCCGGCGTCGCCCTTAATCTCCCCCAACTCCTTTGCCTTCACTTCCCAGGGCACACTGACTGCCGGAGGCAGATTTTTAAACATCAGGCTTTTACTCATTTAACTACCCTCCAGTGTTGATTAATAGACTCCATATTCATGAACGGCTTCAATGAGGGCGCGGATATTCTCTTCCCTGGCATCATCTAAAATCACCGCGCCGGCATCGATGATAAAGCCGCCGTCCCGCGCATATTTGTCCAGAAGCTGCTTGACATATTCCTTGATCTCTTCCGGTTTGCCGAAAGCGAGCATGGAATTGGGCACATTGCCGCTCAGGCAGAACCTGCCGCCCAGGACTTTGTAGGCTTTATCCATGTCGGTCTGATCAACATGAAAAACGATGCTCTTGTCGGGAAGCTCGGCAATTTTCTCCAGGTAGGGCGTCCAGATGTTCTCAGCGTAGAACATGGTTCTTTTGCCGTTGCTCCACAGCCCTTCGATCACCTGTTTCAACGTGGGCCAGTAGAACTCCACCCACTGCTCCATCTTCATAAAGGGATAGGCTCCGCGGTGCAGCGGCATGAACGCGGGAAAATCGGTATCACCCTGGGCCGTGGCCATGCCGTAAAAGATGTTGTGCGGCACCAGCACCTCCAGCGCTTTCTTAACCTTGTCGGGGCGGTGGTAAAGATCCATCATGATCCCCGAAAGCCCGCGCAGCGTATCGGCCAGCGTGTCAAAGGGTGCTTTGGTAATACCTACAATTGAAGGGATCACCCCAAATTCCTGCAAATAGGAAGCTGTCGCCTGCCCGCCGGCGGCAAACTGGTTGGCCAGCCCGAAAGCGCCTTTGATCAGGCCCATTGTGGCGCGGTACGAGCCGGGCTCGGCCAGCTCCGTATGAATTCGCGGCAGGTATTTGGTGGCGATCCACTCCGTGGGGTTGGCGATGAAATCATCGTAATCCTCGGGAAGCATGTAGGCCTCTTCCACATACTGAAACATGGTCTCGACATCGAGATCCCGGCCCGCGAATTTGAGGTACTTTGCACCGACGGCATCATGCAGGGTGGCCCACCACAGGTTGGCTCCCCCTATAACCATTTCCAGGCCCTCTATCTTTTGGAGCATCTTCCTGGTGGCATCGGTGTTTTTATCCCAATCATAGTAGGTCTCCTGAAATGTATAGCCCGCCACCCTGGTGATAAACTCCCCGGAAAAATTCAAGCGAATGGGAACCCTGTCCGGCTTTTCCAGATTCAGCGCCGCCAGGTATCTTCTCTTCCTCTCCTCAGCAAGCTTAGCCATATCCGCCATTCCAGCAACCTCCATTCTTTTTCTTCGTTGAACAGATGCGCTTCAGATCTCGCCGCCAGGTTTCACCGCATCCCCCCTTTCTCCCTGTAGAGACAGCAGAAACTGATCATCTCACCAGCCATAACACCATGGATAATATAAATTTAACCATGAACGACTAAAGGGTGCCGGAGTAAGATTGCAAAAGCATGGGGTCCCGTCTTCATCACAATTTCGCCTGATTCCTGGCAAGCAATTATATGTTGGGATAACGCTTAGGGTTCTGTGCCGCCCTTTGGGAAAAACTGCGGCTGAATCTTCACTGCACTATTATTATTAAACATATAGCATAAAATATCCTGCCGCATCCGGAACTTTGAAAAGGCAGTTGGCATCAAGGCCGGGCGCCAATGTCAACTAAAATAGTCTGAGCAGCATCCCCCCGGCTTACCGGTTCATGAAATCCTTCTATATTCTTTAATCAGGAAGGTGCCGGAAAGTAAAAGGATGTAGAGCGGTATCGTCAGGAGCAGAATGGCAAGGAAGTCACGCGTGGCCGAATATGATGCAAAGTTAAAACCTTTAATGCACAGGCCGGCCAAGAGGTAGGCAAGCGGCAATAGAAGTGTTTTTTGAAAGGCCTTTCCTGCTTTTGCATGGCGGCGGAACAGATAGGCGGCTATAGCGCACAGTAACACCAGGATCAGAGCAAAAAAGGCGTAGTATGCCAGAACTAGCCTGGGCAGGGTGGCCACGCCGCCATTGGGAGTCTGGTTTTGGCCGTAAATTAAGATATCAAAAGCTCCGTCAGAAATGACAGGGCCAACCCTGCGGGTAATGTCGTAGTAATAAACGGCGGCCACAATTTCCCCATCAGCATTCAAAACAGCGCTGCGCAGAGGATTTTTGTAAATATAGCGGTTCCAGAGGCTATCCCATGCGGTAATATGGTAGGAATAGCCGGGACCGATCTGGGCGGTGGAGCGATCGGCATAGAAGCCGGAGACCCCTTCGCTGAACATGGCCAGCACTGTTCCGTCGCCTTTTTTCTCTATGATGACAGTGTTTTCGCTGTAAGGCATATACCTTGGTGCAGTCAGGAAGACAGCTGCAGCCACAACTGCAGCCAGGGTAAACATGACCGCGGCGATAACCATGTGGAGCTTATTTTTCCGCAAGGTAATTTTTATTTTTCTTAAAGGGGCGGTATCAACATCCAAAGGCAGATCAGTGGATAATCCCATTTCATCGAGATGGGTTTTGCAATCCCGGCAGGAGGCGATATGCTCCTCCACCAGCCTGCGCGTATCCGCACTGACCATATTCTCCGCGTACAAGGGCAGAATGTCTCTGATCACATTGCAGGTTATCTTCATCGGTACCCCTCCATCTGCTTTTTGATTTTCTTCCGGGCCCGGTGGTAGGTCACGCAAGCCCAGTTTTCACTTTTCCCGAAGAGGGCGGCAATTTTTTTAAAACTTAACTCATTAAAGTGGCGCAGCGAAAACACTCCCTTGTAGGGCTCGCCAAGATTACGGAGGATATCGTGAACCTGCTGAGATTCTGCGGAGAGGATAGCTATTTTTTCTACATCGTGGTCAGCGGCTTTTTCCGGTATCTTTTCCATGTCCACAAACTTCTTCTCCCTGCGCAGGTAAGAGAAGTAGCTGTTTTTGGCAATCTGGCAGAGCCATACCCTGAGGTCACAGCTACCCCGGAAGCCGTCGATGGATTCAAGGGCCTTCAAAAATGTTTCAGAAGTGATATCCTCTGCGATATGTCTGTCGCCTGATAAGCTGTAGAGATAGAGGTAGATATCCTTAAAATAGGCGTTATATATCTCCCCGAATTCCGCCACATTTTTACCTCCTGCCCATAAGACGCACTTAAACCGATTATCTGACAGCACCCGAAAATAATCTCAAAGCGGCCCGTCTGAGTCGCCGCCCTCCACCAAAAGCGGCAGAGATGAAGCTGGTTGGCTGTGGTGCCCGGTAACGGGTTGAGCTGAAGTGAGTCAAAGTCACCGTCCCCTTGACTCAAGGAGGTGGAGGGCATCGAGGTAGCCCTGCAGGCCGCGGCCCTTGATGGTGCCGATGCAGGCGGCGCGGATGTAGGAGATGCGGCGGAACTCTTCGCGGCTGTCGGGGTCAGTGATATGAACCTCCACTGCAGGCACTCCCACGGCCTTAAGGGCGTCGAGAAGGGCGATACTGGTGTGCGTGTAGGCGCCGGGGTTGATGATGATGCCGTCAAATTTTCTGTAGGCGCCCTGGACAGCCTCCACCAGTTCGCCTTCATGGTTGGATTGGATAAACTCTGTCTTCAGGCCCAGTTTCTTGGCCTCCGCTTTGATCAGGGCCACAAGGTCGGCATAAGTGGTCCGCCCGTACAGCTCCCGCTCGCGGATGCCGAGCAGGTTCAGGTTGGGCCCGTTAATCACCAGAATGTGCATTGAAATCCCTCCAGATTGCGGCGGCGGCCTCTTCGGGTGTGCCGCTGTTCTCCACGGCGGCGTCGCGAAAACGCTCGTACAGCGGTAACCGCTCTCTCTGCATGGCTTCCAGATCGGTTTTCGCGGAAAGAGGACGCCCCTCTCGGGGGAGCAGGGCCGCATCGCGCAGAAGATGATAGATCCGCCCGTTTTGATGAAGCGAGGGATAATTCCGCTCATCCGTAACCACCCCGCCGCCGGTGATGATGATCTTGCCGCTTTCCCTCCCCGCCTCCGCCGCCGCTTCGCGCTCCAGGCGGCGGAATCCCGCCTCACCCGAGGCGGCAAATATTTCGGGGATGGAGCAACCGGCTTCTTTGACTATTTCAGCATCCAAATCGACGATCTCCCGCCCCGTCAGCTCTGCCAGGGCCAGGCCCACGGTGTTCTTGCCGCAGCCGGGCATGCCGATGAGAACGATGTTGGTCATTTCGCGGCGCAGCTTGCCGATAATGCGCTCCAGTTCCGGACCCTCAGCGGCTTTCCCGAAAAAAAGCTCCGCTGCGGTACCGGCCTGGGCTACAAGCATGGGCAGCCCGTCGCTGCGGGGAATGCCCAGCAGCCCGGCCTGCATGAGCAGAGCCGTGCGGCGGGGATTGTAGATCAGCTCCAGCAGGCCGCTGCACTCTCTGAAAGGCGTCAGATCCACTGCGGCGGCGCCTGTATCAGGGTACATCCCCACAGGGGTGGCATTGATCAGCACCCCGGCATCGTAATGGCGGGGAAGGTTGCCGTAGTTTTCACTGCCGGAGCGCGATATCACCACCACCTCTTCTGCGCCGCCCCTGCGGGCGGCATACTGAGCCGCCAGCGAGGCGCCGCCGCTGCCGAAGACGACTACTTTTTTGCCGCCGAAGGATATCCCGACCCGCCGGGCCATGTATTCCAGGCCGCAGACATCGGTATTGTAGCCCGCCAGGCCGCCCCTGGACCTGCACACGATGGTATTCACGCTCCCTGTTTCCTGCGCCTCCGCCGAGAGAACGCTGCAGAGCCTGACCACTGCGCGCTTGTAGGGGATAGTCACGTTCACCCCGCCCAGATCATCCCGCCCCAGGAAGGCGGCCAGCTCTTCCGGCTCAAGCTCGATGAGGCGGTAGGCGCTGTTGCCCAGTTCCCTGTGGATGGGCACGGAATAGCTGTGTTTGAGTGTGCGGCCGATGAGGCCGTAAATTCTCCCGCCCATATCACACCTCTGCATAGTTTCCCAGGAAGATAAAGTTCTCGTAACTCCGCTCAAGATCCTCCAGCATGGGCAGAACGCCCGGTTCCTTGACGGAGGCGTCAAGCTCAATAAAGAAGATAAATTCAAAATTTCTCCCTGTAACGGGGCAACTTTCCAGCTTGCTCATGTTGAGGCGCAGGGCGGAAAATTTTGAGAGGATTTCGTAGAGCGCCCCGGGCTTGTTGTCGCAGGCCACGATCAGGCTGATCTTGTTGGCGCCGGCATGGATGGCCGGTTCCCGGGCAATGCAGATGAAACGGGTATAGTTGTTGTCGCTGTCCTGGATATCCGCAGCCGCCACCTCAAGGCCGTACAGAGCGGCACAGGAATGGGAGGATATGGCCGCCGCGCCGGGCCTGTCTGTTTCAGCCACCATCTTCGCCGCCATGGCTGTATTGGCGCAGGGGATGATCTTCACGCCCGAAAGGGAACCCAGGTAGCGGCTGCACTGGCCCAGAGCCTGTTCATGGGAGTAGATCTCGGTAATCCGGTCCAGACTTGTGCCCGGTTTCGCCAGTAGTTCATGGCGGATATAGAGGCGGGCGCTGCGGACGATGGAGCAGCGCTTTCTCTGCAGCAGGTCGTAATTGGCGCGAACAGAGCCGTAGGTGCTGTTCTCGATGGGGAGAACCCCGAACCTGCATAGCCCCGATTCCACAGCATCAAATACCGCTTCCACGGTCTTCAGGTATACAATCTGCCCCCGCGGCAGCAGGCGGTCGCAGGCGGCCTGCGAATTCGACCCTTCAACACCCTGGCAGGCCACGGTCCCCGTCTGCGGAAATAGCTCCCCGGCGCCTGCAAGAGCCGCCTCGATCCGGGCCCGGATATTCGACGCCGCCGAGCCGAGCTCGATCTGGCGGGCCCGGGAAAGCCCCATCAGCGTTTCAAAAAAGTGATAAGCATATTTCTCCATCGGGCCCGACTTAGCCGTCATCCGGGCCAGTATCTCCCGCTCGCGCTCCCGGTTCAGGATAGGCAGCTCTTTTTTTCTTTTGTAGGATGCAATTTCCTCTGCAAGCTCCATTCGCTCCAGGAACAGCCCCAGCATCTTCTCATCCACGGTGTCAATTCTTGTTCGCATCTCATCCAATTCCATTGATTTTTCCCTCCAGTATCATATCCAGAAGTACAGCCGCGGCGACAGCCTCGCCGCAGGAGTCCTGTTAACCTGTCACCCCCCCCCAATTTCGGCGGGGCGGATGAGTCAAAGTCACCGTCCCCGTGACTCAAGGAGCATGTCCAGGAGGACCGCCGCGGCAACGGCCTCCACCACCGGCACCGCCCGGTGCGCAATGCAGGGATCGTGGCGTCCCGTTACGGTGATCACCGCCGGCTCGCGCCGGGACAGGCTCACCGTCTGCTGGGGTAGAGCGATGGAAGGAGTGGGCTTGAAGGCCGCCCGGAAGAGAAGGGGCATCCCGTTGGTGATCCCGCCCAGGATACCGCCGCAGTTGTTGCTCCTTGTCCTGACGGCGCCCTCTTCATCAATATAGAAAAGGTCATTGTTCTGCGAGCCGCTCAGGGCGGCGCTTGCAAATCCGGCGCCGAATTCAATCCCCTTCACCCCCGGTATGCCGAAGAGAGCCGCAGCCAGGCGGTTCTCCACACCGCCGAAGTGCGGCGAGCCCAGGCCGGCGGGAAGGCCGGCAGCGGCGCATTCCACAACGCCTCCCACAGAATCTCCCGCGGCCGCCGCCGCCTTGATGAGCGCCTGCATCTCCAGCCCCTTGCCTTCGTCGATGACGGGAAAGGGCTTTGCGGCGAGCTCTGCGAAAAGCTCCTTCCCCGGGACCAGGGGGAGCGACTCGTCGCTGATGCCGGCGACAGCGGCGAGGTGGGCTCCGGTGTAGATCCCCCGCCGGGCCAGGATCTGCCTCGCAATCCCCCCCGCTGTGCAGAGGGGCGCCGTCAGCCGCCCCGAGAGATGGCCGCCGCCGCGCAGATCGGCGGCGCCTTTCCATTTTACATGGGCGGTGTAATCGGCATGCCCGGGCCGGGGTTTATCGGCCAGTTCCGTGTAGTCGGAGGACTTTGCATCGCTGTTCTCGATGACGGCGCAAAGGGGGCTGCCGTTGGTCCTGCCGCCCGTTATTCCCGAGAGGAAAACCGGTTTGTCCGCCTCCCTGCGAGCGGTGGAAAGGCTGTCCCTGCCGGGCCGGCGCCGCTCCATGAAGCACTGCAGCTCCTCCATGTCGATCTCCTCTCCGGCGGGGAAGCCGTCGACAAGCACCCCCACAGCCCGGCCGTGGGACTCACCGAAAAGCGATATCCGCAGAAGATTTCCAAACTCAGATGACATCCGCTACACCTCCCAGATCGCGGTAGTGGCTAAAGAAAAGGGGATAGGATTTCTCCACAGCTCCGGCGCCAAGTATGGTCACAGGGCCGGTGCAGCGGAGCGCCGCCACGGCAGCGGCCATGGCGATGCGGTGATCGCCGAAGCTGTCCACCACGCCGCCGGCCGGCTCGCAGCCCCGGATGAGCAGCCCCCCGGGCGATTCCACAACACTGCCCCCCAGGGAGCCGACCATTGCCGCCGTGGAGCGGATGCGATCGCTCTCCTTGAAGCGCAGGCGCGCGCATCCCGTAAACTCTGTTTCCCCTCCGGCACAGGCAGCTACCGCCGCCAGCACGGGCAGCAGATCGGGCACCTCGCTTACATCTATACCGCATCCGCGGAGCCCGCCGCCGTTCACGGTGAAACCGGCGCCGGATTGGGTTGTGCGGGCGCCGAAGCGGTTCAGGAGCCCGACTATGTCCCTGTCGCCCTGCAGCGAGCCCCCGTCCAGCCCGGCAACGGTCACCGGGCCGCCCAGGGCGCCGGCGGCAAGGAAGAAGGCGGCGTTTGACCAGTCGCCCTCCACCCGCACTCTTCCCGGGGAGATATATTCCTGCCCTCCCTTTACGGCAAAGCCGCCCTCCAGGCGATCTACATTGATGCCGAAACGGCGGAGCGCCGCCAGCGTCATCTGCACATAGGCCGACGATTCCAGCCTGCCGGTGAGGCGGATGAAGCTGTCTCCGGACAGCGCGGGCAGCGCCAGCAGGAGCCCGGTGATATATTGCGAGCTCACATTGCCGGGCAGAACGTACTCCCCCGCCGGCAGCTTCCCGGAGATAGTAAAGGGCAGCCGATCCTGTGAGAATGCAACGCCGCGCTTTTTCATGGCCTGCACCAGCTCGCCCAGCGGCCTCTCAGGCAGTCTCCCGCCGCCGCTGAAGCTCCCGCCGCCGCAGAACGCCGCCGCCACCGGCAGGAGAAAACGCAGCGTGGAACCGCTCTCCCCACAGTAAAGTGCGGGAGCGGGGTTGTACCTGTAGGGAGGCGTAACGGCAATTCTGCCGCCGCTCCGCTCGATCACTGCGCCGAGGGCCTGCAGGCAGGCCAGGGTGCACTCGATATCGCCGGAGATCTGCGGCAGCTCGATCTCCGTGGGCTCCCCGCCGGCCAGGGCGGCCAGGATGAGCAGCCTGTGTGCATCCGATTTTGATGAGACGGCCTGCACCGTGCCCTGAAGGGGGCGGGGATATATGCGCAGATCCATCAGCTTGCCTCCAGTCCCGCGCTGATGACCTCCCGGAGTCCGGCCACAGGTATTCTCCAGAGAAAGCAGGCCCCGATCTCACCGGGCAGCACCAGCGTGATCTCGCCGCCGGAGCGTTTCTTGTCGCCCAGCGCAGCCTCCGCAAGCCCCGCGGCGGAAAATGATGTGCTTACCGGAAGATCATTTTTCAGCAGCGCCCTCTCGATGCGGGCGGCCGTCGCCTCGCTGCAGCGGCCGAGTTTTGCAGAGGCGCGGGCAATGATGGCCGTGCCTGCCGCCACGGCGCGGCCGTGGGCTATTGCATAGCCGCTGCACTTCTCAATGGCATGGCCCACGGTGTGGCCCAGGTTCAAAATGCGGCGCGCGCCAGACTCGAATTCATCGGCTTCGACGACACGGCCCTTGTAAGCCACGCAGCGGGCAATGATTTCGGATAGCCTCTCTTTGATGCCGCCCGATTCAAAAATCGAGAAAAGCTCCTCTCCCGACAGAATGCCCGTCTTGATCGCTTCGGCTGCACCGTCCGCCAGTACATGGGGCGGCAGCGAAGCCAGGCAGCCGGTGTCGCAGATCACCGCCCGGGGCTGCACAAAGAGGCCGGCCAGGTTCTTACCCGCCTCCAGGTTGACCGCCGTCTTGCCGCCCACCGAGGAGTCCACCGCCGCCAGCAGCGTTGTCGGAAGCTGAAGATAGCGGATCCCGCGCAGATAGCATCCGGCGGCAAAGCCGGCGATATCGCCGGCCACCCCCCCGCCCAGGGCCGCCAGGCAGTCGGTGCGGGTAAATCTCTCCCCGGCCAGAAATTCGAGAATGCGGGAAAGGGTGCCCATATTCTTCGAGCTCTCCCCGGCGGGGAAGGAGAAAGAACTCACCTGGAAACCGGCGCCGGAGAAACTTTTGGCCGCATTCTCCAGATAAAGCCCCTCCACCACACTGTCGGTGATCACGGCGATGCGGCAGGGCTCCACAGCGGCTGCGGCGATATCGCCGCAGTTTTCCAGCAGCCCGGCGCCAACAATGACATCGTACCCCCCGCCGGCGCTGACATGTATTCTATCCCAATCATTTTTCACGGTTATGGAAACTCCTTTGACCAGCCAAAGCCCCCGTCCCTGTGGCTGGTTTGGTCAGCTGCCGCCCGCGGCGGCTTTTTTCTCGCAGCCCTCCTGCAGAAGCAGGCGCAGCTCTTCTGAATCTCCCCGGCGCAGCGCGACAAGGTACTTGCCCAGGTTGGTGATGAGCAGCTCCAGCTGCTCAGCGAGATAATCGGCATTGCCCATCATCAGCTCTGTCCACATCTCCGGATCCAGCCGGGCCACCCGGGTCAGGTCGCGAAAGCTGCCGGCGGAGAGGCCGCGGCGGCGCAGCGCCTGCGGTGATTTCACGTAGGCGCTGGAGGTGATATGGGCCAGCTGCGAGGTGTAGGCGATGACCCGATCGTGCTCCTCCGGCGTGGTCACGGTCAGGCCGGCAAAACCGATATCCGTGAAGAGCTGTTCAAGCTTTTCCATAAGCGCCGGCTCCACATCCCCGCCGGGCGTCAGGATCATGGAAGCGCCGTCAAAGAGGTCCCCCGAGGAATGGGCAAAACCCCACTGCTCCTTGCCGGCCATGGGGTGACCCCCGATATAGGTAAATCCATGGCTGGCGGCGGTCGCCGCCAGTTCGGCGCTGACGACGCGCTTGATGCCGCAGAGGTCTACAAGGACAGTTTTCCAGGAAATACGGCGCCCCTTTTCGCGCACCCATTCAATGGTGGCCCCGGGCAGGATAGCGGTAAAGATAAGATCGCACTGTGCAATGCGGTCGTCTGCAAGGGGCCCGTCAATGGCGCCGCAGAGGCGGGCCACAGTCTCCGTTTCGCCGTTGATATCGCTGCCCCAAAGAGTGTGCGGGGTGCGCGATTTTATGCTTTTAGCCATGGATCCGCCGATGAGCCCCAGCCCCACAACGCCTATATTCATTTTCACCTGACACCGCCGTTCATAAACTCATGCAGCCCCGCCAGCTTGCCGGCCAGCTGGGCGAAATCCCCGGGCCTGAGGGATTGGGGGCCGTCGCAGAGCGCCTGCTCCGGGGCGTTGTGCACCTCGATGAGGAGCCCGTCGGCACCGCCGGCCACGGCGGCGGCAGCCAGGGGCGGGATGAGAAAGGCTTTGCCGGTGGCGTGGCTGGGATCGACAATTACCGGAAGATGGGTCAGGCGCCGCAGCACCGGAATGGCCGCAATATCGAGTGTGTTGCGGGTGTATGTTTCAAAGGTGCGGATGCCGCGCTCGCAGAGGATCACATTTTCATTGCCCTGGCTCATCACATATTCAGCGCTCATGAGCAGCTCTTCATAGGTGCAGGACATGCCCCTCTTGATCATGACAGGCTTCTCCTGGCTGCCCAGCACCTTGAGCAGGTTGAAGTTCTGCATATTCCGCGCGCCCACCTGGATGATATCCACTTCGTCGAAGAAGTCAAGCTGCGAGGCATCCATGATCTCCGTGACAACGGGCAGGCCTGTTTCCCGCTTTGCCTCGATCAAGAATTCGATGCCCAGGGAGCCGAGCCCCTGGAAAGAGTAGGGGGATGTCCTGGGCTTGAAGGCGCCGCCGCGCAGCATCGTGGCGCCGGCGGCCTTGACCGCCCTGGCCACGGTGATGATCTGCTCCTCGCTTTCCACGGAGCAGGGGCCGGCCATGATCGTGAGCGTGCCCCCTCCCACCTCTATATCGCCCACCCTGATCACGGTGGCTTCGGGGTGAAATTTCCTGTTGGCGTTTTTGTAGGGCTCCTGAACGCGCTTCACATCTTCGACTATGTCCAGCGCCTCGATGAGGTCTATGTCGAGATGGGAGGTGTCGCCGACAAGTCCCAGGATCATGTGGGATTCGCCGATCGAGGTATGCACCTGAATGTTTTTTTCCTTGAGCCAGGCGATGAGGTTTTCCAGCTGACTCTCATTGGGATTTGCTTTTAGAATCACGATCATTGTCATTTACCTCCAGAAATGGAGAAGCCCCCGGCCGGTTCGGCTGAGGGCTTCATGGTTTTATCAGGGACGTTACCGGGTTCTCATGAGCTGCCAGCCAAACCGCTATTGGCTTTACCATAAAAATAGGTAAAGCTAAAATAAAAATAGGCGGCTGCAAAGCTCATATGTAACATGCTGCAGTTCCCTTCTTCAAATTACATGCATGATAACACAGGGTCTTCCAAAATGCAAAGGCTATTTCAGGCAATTTTAACAATTACCGGCATCGCCGGGCAACTGTTTAAGGTATAATGTGAAGAGATGTGTTGCAAATATTTCAACGGAGGTGGAACATGCCTGATTTTCTTTACTATGCGCTGCCGGCAGCGGTCCTGATCCTGGCTGCCGTGATCCTGACGCGAGCTGTTGCTTTCCGTTCCCGGCGTTATGCGGCGGAGCGGGAAAAGGGCATCGAGATCGATGTGGACCGCGCTGCGGAGCGCCTCTCCGGGGCGGTCCGGATCCCAACCATTACCGCTTCCGACCCGAAAAAAGCGGAGCGGGCGCCTTTTGAGCAGTTCATCAAATACCTGGAGCAGGCCTTTCCCGCCGCCCATGCCGCCCTGGAGCGGGAAATCGTCAATGAGTACAGCCTGCTCTACCGCTGGAAAGGAAGCGAGGAAGGGCTGAAACCTGTGCTTCTCATGGCCCATATTGATGTGGTCCCCGTGGAAAAGGGCACGGAGCAGGACTGGAGCCACCCGCCCTTCAGCGGCGCTGTCGCCGAAGGCTTTGTCTGGGGCCGGGGGACGATGGATATCAAAAACCAGGTCATCCTGATCCTGGAGGCGGTGGAGCATCTTCTGGAGAAAGGATTCACCCCGGCCCGCGATTTCTTTCTGGCTTTCGGCCACGACGAAGAGGTGCGCGGCGAGGACGGAGCACTCAGGATTTCGGAGCTGCTGCAGTCCCGCGGCATCACCCTTGAGTATGTGCTCGATGAAGGCGGCGCCGTCACCGTGGGGGCCATGCCCGGCGTGGAGCGCCCCATTGCCCTGGTGGGCATTGCCGAGAAGGGCTATGCCGACATCAAGATCACCGCTGACGGCGAGGCGGGCCACTCCTCCATGCCGCCCATGCATACAGCGGCGGGGATGATCGGGCAGGCCGTGGTTGCGCTGGAGAAACGGCAGCGCCCAACAAGGATCAGCCCCTACTTGAAAGAGATGTTGGCCTATATCGGCCCGGAAATGACATTCGGACTGCGGATCATACTGGCCAATCTGTGGCTCTTCGGGCCCATATTCAAGCTGATTTTCAAATCCTCACGGGCGGGCAACGCGCTGCTGCGCACCACCGCAGCGGTAACAATCCTGGAAGGAGGCAGCGAGCCCAATGTGCTGCCGCGCAAAGCAAGCGCAGTGATCAACTACCGCATCGCGCCGGGTGAAAGCGTGCCGGAGCTGCTGGATCATGTCCGGAAAGCGGTGGGCGAAAAGATCAAGATAGAGCCCATGGTCACCACGGAGCCTTCGAAAATTTCGCCCGTTGACGGCAGCGGGTTCAAGACTATCGAACGGGCTGTCTATGCCATCTTCCCCGAGGCGGTAACGGTTCCCTACATTGTAATGGGCGGAACTGACGCGATCCGCTACGAACCGCTCTGCGATCAGATTTACAGGTTTACCCCCATGCTCATCTCCCAGGATGACCTGGAGCGGATGCACGGCACCAATGAGCGGCTCTCGCTGGAGAATGTTGAACGGGGCGTGCGCTTTTACGTGGAGCTGTTGAAAAGCCGGCCCCTCACCCCGTGAGTCAATGAGTCAAAGTCACCGTCCCCCTGACTCATGGTTTGGAAATAAAACAAATATGGGAAAGGTGGTGTTTTCTTTGAAAGGCTTCGATCTTAACAGCATGTTTCTATTTATTGTCGCCGGAGTTATCGTTCTTTTTGTCATGGCCCAATCAGTTTTCTTTCTGTACAAGGCCTGGCGCCAGGCCAGGGCGCTGGGTTTTGCCCCGGCAGTGTTGAAAAGGGTGGTCGGGGCCAGCGCCGTCTTCACCGTGGCGCCGGCCATAGCCATTCTCATGGGGGTGTTCGCCCTTTCCAAGTTCCTGGGGCTGCCGCTGCCCTGGCTCAGGCTGAGCGTCCTGGGCGCGGTGACCTATGAACTGCCTGCGGCCAGCATCGCCGCCGGGGTCCTGGGAACGCCCATATCCGAAGGGGTGGCCGACCCCCGGGCCTACTCAACCATCGCCTGGGTCATGACCCTGGGGATCATGTCGGGGCTCATAGTGATCACCATTTTCTTGAAGAAGATCCAGGGAGGCATCGAGAGCCTGAAAAAAAGGGATGCCCGGTGGGGGCAGATTTTCATAGATGCCCTTTTCCTGGGGATGATCTCGGCCTTCCTGGGGATGATCTTCGCCGACATCACCGCGGGCATCAAGGGCTGGATCCCCGTTTTTGTGATGATTATCTCCGCCCTGCTCATGCTTATCTGCGGCTTTTTCGTCAAGGTTCTCAAAGTCAAGTGGATGGAGGATTATGCACTGCCCATAAGCATGCTGGGCGCCATGGCCCTCTCCATTCCGATCACAAACCTGCTGGGATAGGAGGAGAAAAATGAAAAGATCTTACAGCGAGGATATCCATACCTGGGGCCGGATCTGGTGCTCGCTGGCCCTGGTCATGTTTATGCTTTTCCCGGCAGCGGCAAGCATTTACTACGGCGCCTGGCCCAAGGGTCTCCTGCTGCTTCAAGGGCTGGCCGGTGTGGTGCCGATCTACTGGACCGTCGGTATCATCGAGGCTTTTACATTTTCGCCCATGCTCGGTTCAGGGGGCTCCTACCTGGGCTTTGTTACCGGAAACTTGAGCAACCTCAAAGTCCCCTGCGCCCTTAACGCCATGGAGATCGCCGGCGTCAAGGCCGGCAGCGAGGAGGGGGAACTCATCTCCACCATAGCCATCGCCGTATCCTCCTTCGTCACCACTGCCATCATTTTCCTGGGAGTGCTTCTGCTGGCCCAGTTGCAGCCCATCCTGGAGTCGGAGCAGCTGGCCCCGGCCTTTGCCAATATTCTCCCCGCTCTCTTCGGCGCGCTGGGCGTGGTCTTTATCTCGAAAAACTGGAAGATCGCGGTGGCGCCGATTCTGTTCATGCTCGTTCTCTTTATCCTGGTGCCCTCGCTAACCGGCTCCGTCAGCATCCTGGTGCCGGTGGGCGCGCTTATCGCCCTCGGCGCGGCCAGGGTGATGTACAAAAAAGGCTATCTGTAAACTTTGGAAAAAGAAAGGGGGGAAATGAATGGGCAAATATGTCACTGTGCTGCTCCTTGCCCTTGGGCTCTGCCTTGCCGCCGTCTCCTGCAGCACCGCGGAGCTGCCCCCGCTGGAAGGGGAGCCCGCCGAACTGGCCCGGTCATTTATCAGCAGCCTGGCCGGAGGTGATTACGAGGGATGCACCGGCTATTTCAACACCAAGATGGGACGGGCCATGAAGGCCGGGAAGCTGGAAAAGGTGTGGCGTGATCTGCAGGCCCAGGTCGGCTCGTACGTGGGCGAAACCTCCATCAGAGAGGAGGTCGTCGACGGTTACGATGTCGTCTTTGTAACCTCGGAGTTCGAGAAAGACTCCCTCATCATTCGTGTTGTCTTTGATGAGGACCGGCGGGTGGCGGGCTTGTGGTTTGATCCGGCGGGCTAGCCCGTCCTTCGTCAATAACTATCCTGCTGTTTTCAAAAAGGGCTGCCCCCGGCGGGCGGCCCTTTAAAATAGTCAAAAAACTGTCAAACGGCGGGGCCCCGCCTCATATGGATAAAAATAACGTCCTGGAACAGCGACTCTTATGATAAAATATTAGAAATCTGCTGGAAAGGTGATCGGAAAAGTGATTACAGGTGTACCGAGGGAGATCAAGATTGACGAGAATCGCGTGGCCATTACGCCCGGTGCGGTAACGGCATTTGTGAACAGGGGGCACCGGGTGCTCATCGAAGAGGGGGCGGGAAGGGGCAGCGGCATTGATGACGGTGAATTCCGCCGTTTGGGCGCCGAGATCGTCTCCGGGCCTGAAGAGCTGTACGAGCGGGCAGAGATGATCTACAAGGTTAAAGAGCCCCAGCCGGAGGAGTACGGACTGCTGCGGGAAGGGCAGATCCTCTTTGCCTACCTGCACCTGGCAAACGAGCCGGAGGTGGCCCGCGTGCTCATGGAGAAAAAAGTGGCGGCGCTGGCCTATGAAACTGTTGTTGTTGATGGGACCATCCCCATGCTGGCGCCTATGAGTGAGATAGCGGGGCGCATGGCCACGCAGATTGGCGCTCATTTCCTGGAGAAATCAAACGGCGGGATCGGTATACTCCTGGGCGGGGTGCCCGGGGTGACCCCGGCCGATGTGGTGATCCTGGGCGGCGGTATCGTGGGCACGAATGCCGCCAGGGTGGCCATGGGCATGGGGGCCAAGGTGACTGTGATCGATAACAGCGTTGAAAGGCTGCGCTACCTGGACGGGGCAAACGGAGGCAGGCTGCTGACCCTTTACTCCAATCCGCAGAATATTTCCCAGGCTGTGGCCGGGGCCGACCTGCTCATAGGCGCCGTCCTCATCCCGGGCGGACGGACACCTGTGCTCTGCACCAGGGGGATGGTGGAGACGATGCGTCCGGGAACGGTAATCGTGGATGTGGCCATTGACCAGGGGGGCTGCATTGAAACGGCGGACCATACGAGCAGCCACAGCCGGCCCACCTTTGAACGCTGCGGGGTGCTCCACTATGCCGTCCCCAATATCCCGGGCGCTGTACCCCGGACCTCCACCTATGCACTGAACAATGCCACCCTGCCCTTTGCCCTCGAGCTGGCCCGGAAAGGCCTGGAACGGGTTGTCGCGGAAAAAGCGCCGCTCCGTGGGGCCGTGAATATCATTGGCGGCCGGGTTGTCAACAGGGCGGTGGCGGAGGCGCTCTCCCTGGAATATGAAAGCCTGGGATAGCAGGCAGCCGGCGCATCGGCTCATAAAGAGAAGCAGTCAACGGATTAAGCCAATCTTTTTTCTGCAGGGTTTTTGCATCGAACCGCCTTCCCCTGCGCAACGGCAGGAAAGGGTGACAGGCTCTTCACCGGATATAATCGCTTTTCGGCAGGAACCTGCACCTGATCAGAGAATAATACAATTAACAAATTCACTACCTGGAGGGATTAGCTTGACCGTTACCGTTGAGCCCCATCAATCTTCCCTGGGCATGGAGGCGAATATCGCCGTCCTCATTGCCTACCTTGGAGGCGTAGTTATCAGTTGGATCCCCTATGCCGGTTATGTCGCTTTTCTGGTGCCGCTGTTAATATTTATCCTTGAAAAAGAGAGCGGGTTTGTCCGCTTTCATGCCATGCAGAGCTTCGCATTAAATATTCTCGGTCTTATTCTGCGCTTATTGATCCAGCTGGTTATTATGGTGGTCACCCCCGCTCTGTTATACTCTTCCCCGGGCGCCGCCCTGGGCATCATCGGCGCCGTCGGTTTTATCGGGACAATTCTCTCTCTGGCCATTCTTGTGCTGGCTATAATCGCTGTCGTTAACGGTTTTCAATACAAAGAATACAAGCTGCCCGTGCTGGGCGACCTTGCTGCTAAAATGGCTGTAGCAGGCGAAGGGATGTTTCATAAAAGCGTCTAGGGCAGGGCAGACCCTTCTGTAAGGGCGGGGCATGCCGGTGCAAACTTGCTCTGCCTGGAAATACCGGACCTGCACCGCTGCATTCAACATTTATGGGGGCAACACTTGTGGTTGCCCCCTTGTTTCGGGTAACCCGCGGGCGGGGATCGGGCCCGCCCGTTGAACCCGCCCCTGCGGGTTGCCGGACATGCGACCATGCATTACATTCGCAGCATGAAGATATATATGCGACAGCTATTTGCTATTTGTACTGCCGGCGGATCTTCCTGGATGTTGTCTTCTCGAACTCGCTGTCGCGGTGGAGCACCCTGCGGATGCGCTTGTATGAAACCAGCTGCTCATTGACCTTTTTAACTTCTTCCTCCAGCAGCGCCTGGATGCCGTTCTTGTCCGGATCTGGTCCCAGCCGTTCCACCACAGCTTCCATATCGGGAAAGATCTCCGCAGTGATGATGACATCGTCATGCTCGTTATTATCGCCGGAAACCAGGGATTCGGCAACATAGGGAGAAAGCGACAGCAGCGATTCAATCTCTTCCGGAAAAATATTCTTTCCATTCTTCGATACGATCACATTTTTCTTCCGTCCCGTGACAATACAGAACCCGTTTTTGTCAATGTATCCCAGATCTCCTGTATGGTAGAAGCCCTCCTCATCGATAGCTTCGGCCGTGGCTTCAGGGTTCTTGTAGTAACCGAGCATGATATTGGGTCCGCGGCCGATGATTTCCCCGATGCCCTCTTCGTCCTTTTCGATGATCCTTATCTCGACACCCGGCAGCGGCAGACCGGCGGCGCGATCGTTAAAGTCCACATCCCGGTTCAGGGCCAGGATAGGTGCACATTCCGTCAACCCGTAACCCTGGAGGCAGGCTATGCCCAGATCCTGCATGTCTTTCAGTATTTGCGGATCTACAGAGGCGCCCCCGGAGACGAGCATGCGCAGGTTGCCGCCGAAATTCTCATGCACCGGGGCAAATATTTTGCGCCGCAGATCAATCCCGAAGCGCCGCAGGAGCCTGGTCAGCTTCCGCCCGAACTCAAACTTGCGGGCCATCTTCGGGGTGGCTTTCGCCTTCTTCATGATGGCGCGGTGGAACAGCTCCAACATGAGCGGCACCACCAGGATCATGGTGGGCTTGCTCTCCTTTATATTCTGCGTGATCTGAAGCAGACCCTCGCAGACGGCAACAGTGCAGCCGCGGTAAACCTGGCAGAGGAAGCCGCAGGTGCACTCGTAGGTGTGGTGCAGCGGCAGCACCGAGAGAAACCTGTCCCCCGGGCCGATGTAGAGCATGGAGCACATCCCCTCGAGATTGGCGCAGATATTTTTCTGAGAGAGCATCACCGCCTTGGCCTTGTCCGTGGTGCCGCTGGTAAAGAGCAGGATGGTCATGGCCTCCGGATCAACGGGCGCATCGAGGAAAACGCGATCGCCCTCTGCCAGGAGCCTGCGCCCCTCTTCCAGCAGATCGCCGAAGAAAAGGACCCCCTTACCGCTGCCGGGGCGATCCATGCAGATATATTTCTTCACTCCCGGGATGCTGTCCGCGATTTCATCGAGAAGGCCCTGTTTTGATGCGGAATAGATCAGGACGTCCACTTCAGCCCGGTTCAGCATGCCGGCGATCTCCTGGCCCGGCAGCTCCTTATCCAGCGGCACCACAATGCCGGTGCCGTTTGTTACACTGAGGTAGGATACATACCATTCGTAACGCGTCTCGGCAAGGATGGCCACGCGGCTTCCGGCAGGCGTGTTATGGAGCAGCGCCGTGCCAAAGGCATCGACATCATCGGAAAACTGCCGCATGGTCACATCGATGTAGGAACCGCCGCGCTCCTTCTTGACCATAAAGGCGGTGCGGTCACCATACAGCTCCGCGCTTTGCCCGAGCATGTCCCGCAGATCCCGAATTTTCCTGACCTCGTATAGCGGTATATCTTTCATAAAAACACCTCCAAAATATAAATTTAAAATAGTAATATAGATGACTATTATTAAACTATAACTGATATCGAAACCTCTTACAAGTGCAAGCTAATGTGCACATACAATTTTGAGTCAAGGGGACGGTGACTTTGACTCACCGCTGTGAGCTAAAACTGCTGTAAATGACGGCGGGGCCGCCTTTAAGGGCAGCCCCGCTTTAGTTATTCATAAAATCAATTTAAATCAGTTACTGCGCAGGCCTCTCCTGTAGCGGAAAAGCAAATATGGCCCGCCTGCGGTAAAGAGCACGAGGAGTGCGCCCAGCAGCAGCATCCCCCAGGTGGTGTTCAGGCCATTCGCCCCGGTGCGGGGGAGATCTACTTTGGTATTAACAAAATCCGCCGTCCTGCCGGAGGTGGTGATCTCGCCCACTATTCCGGAACAGGTCGTGCAGTAGCCCTCACGATTGGCCTCCACCTCGGTAACCCGGTAGGAGGTGCCGGCGAGAAGTCCTTCAATAACGATATATTCACCGTGTTTCAGGGTGACGGCCTGGCCGCTTTCGATAGTCCCGGTCTTGCTGCCCCAGTAGCGGTACCCGCCGCTTGCCTCGAAATAAACAATAAAGGTAAAGGGCCGCTCTTTATCTCCCAGGGCTCCGGCCACTGTTTTTCTGATAACCAGGGGCCCCACATTTCTTGTATTGGTAAATTCAGCAAAGTATTCAGGAGGTTCATCATCATCGCCAACAGTGATCACCCCGCTTGCGCCCGCAACGGCGGTAATATAGCCTTCATCAGAGTAATCCACCTCTGTTACGCGGTACTTTGTCCCCTCGGGAATCTCCGTGATGGTGATGCTCTGACCGTGAGCCAGGGTAATGATGTCGCCGCTGGTAATAACAGCCCCTGCGGGAATACCTGCTCCACTGCAGGGATAGCTATCAGGCATTTCTTCAGGGGGATCAAAAGTTACTGTGAATTCAAACCCCTTCATTTTATCGGCGCCGTTGCCGGCCACGGCCTTGCTGATGGTCAGACTGCCCACATTGCGGGTGTTGGTAAAGGTGACTTCCGCTGTTTCATCAGCAATGATGGCCCCGGTTTCACCGCCATCTGTTGCCGTGACATAGCCCTCCCACCGGTAATCCCCTTCACTTACGGTGTACTCCGTCCCTTTCGGCAGGCCGGTGATGGTGATGCTCTGGCCGTGGGCCAGGGTGACGGTACCCCCGCTCGAAATGGTACCATCGGGGACACCACCGGAGCCAAAATAGTCGTAGCTATCCATTGTGCCTTTAAAAGTCACCGTAAAGTCGAATCCCCCGGTCATATCTGCGCCGTTGCCGGCTGTCACTTTGGTTATGGTCAGGTTTCCGGCAGTACCCTCCCGGTAATTCTTTATGGTGATCTTGTTGGCATCTGCTCCGCCCCTGCCGTCAATGGAAGCAAAAACAACCCCTTCCGACGTTTTAACGGAGAGCCTGTGCTCCCGATCTTCGGCAGTGTAGCCATCGGGAGGCGACGTTTCACGCAAAATATATTCGCCGTCGGGTATAACCTTGAACTTGAGGGTGCCGTCGGCGCCGGTAAAGCCCTTGCGAAGGACGGTCTCGCCGTCGGAAGTATAAAGTGTAAATTCTGCTTTCTCGAGAAACTCACCGGTGCTTCCATCCACTTTCTTGATCTCGATCCAGCCGTTCCGCTCCATGGCGGCCCAGCCGTCATTTTGCGTGATCGTGTAGTTTTTATCCGTATTCCCCTGTTCGTCCGTTTCGCCCCATAGCACTACTTTGTTGGTGATTTCTCCCGGTTCTCCCGTAATATCGGTGAGATAGGTAAAGCGATAAGCTTTGCTCTGATCAGGGATATAAAAGGTGAGCTCTCTTTTGGCGTTGTCGTAAGTTATATTTTCACCTATGATCAGGGTGACTTCATCCCCTTCGCTATAGCTGCCGTCACTCTGCAGGATCAGCTCATGGGCGGTGATATTCCCATCGAGCAGCAATGTTCCGCCGGAATCGGTGCGCAGCTCCACCCCTTCGGGAAGCTCATCGAAAAGCTTTGTCCCTCCCCCGGGCAGATCATAGGGATGATATTCCAGGATCCACTTGAGCACACCAGCCTCGGGAAAAGCCAGGGTTTTATCCAGGTATTTGCTGACAATGGTCACATCGCGGTAAACGGAGACCCCGGGCGTCCAGTTTTCTGCTTTCAAAGAGAGGGTATTCCTCCCGTTCCACGTTGCATTTTTGCTGAAATATTCGGCCAGGATGGTGTCGCTGGGTTTTGCCTTGACCAGGATCACATAGGGCTGATCCAGCTTTTCAAAAGTAAAGGTGGCGGTAGCCTGCCCGGATACGCTTTCCCCGAATATTGCATTAAATCCTACGGAACTATCAGGAACCAGGGGAGCACCTGTTGCTTTAACCGTACTGCCCGATTTTTCACCTGCAAAGATGAGGTACTTTGACCCGTCAGCAATATTTACGAATTCCCAATCCGCGGGCAGGGTGTCAGTTACTGTAGCTTTGCCCAGTATATTTCCTGCAGCATCTTCCATCCCGGTAAAGTCGATGCCGTCGGCGTTGATGCTCAGACGGAAGATCACCGATTTATCCTTATAATCGAAGCCCTCCCCGGCGCTGGTGGTGTAATCATTTACTCCCGATGAGGGATCATCCAGATGACCGCGCTTCAGCATCTCTTTGGCCAAAGTATTGCTGGTAAAAGTAACCGACCCTGAAGCCGTGTTCAGCCTGGTGCTGCCGCTGAAGAGCACAGCAGTATTTCTCAGGGTGGAGCTCTTGTTTCCGGCAAAGATACCGGGGTTGGTGATCCGGCTCTGGAAGGTAAAAGATGCCTCATTATTGCCAAACCCGGTGATCTCCAGCAGATCGGCCACCCGCTCCCCGCCCTGGGTAATCGGGTGAATCTTCAGGGTGAGATCTGTACCGATAAACGTTTCGTCGATATATTTTTGGTCATAGCGGGGGGTTAACATCTGTGGATCAAGGCCCCCAGGGAATCCCGTGGAGCCTGAAAGACTGAACCCGCTTGTGCTGCTGCCGTAAACAAGAAGATCATAGACCTTCAGGTCAGGGATGATCTGCCCCCTGGGCTTAACAGTCACTGTCCAGGTGATGATCCCTTTGGCGGTATCCTCCACTTTGCCCGACTTCGTAATGGGAACATAACCCACCCCGATACCTTCGCTGTCCCCCGGCGCCGTTCCCGGCAGCCCGTCCCAGCTGATGCTTGCCGAATTGCTGTACGTTGTGATGCCTGCAGTGTAATCCTCATCGGGCACACCTGTCACAATGGTCAGCCGGACCCGGGTATCAATATCGCCGAGCTCATATTTTCCCCCCGTGGGATATTCGGTGAACTCTTTTTTTTCGATCCATTTTTCCTCGTTACTGTCCCACTTTTCCCAGTAGGCCGAACCGAACTCCAGCCCCACGGGCATAACATCGGTGATCACCACATTTTGCAGAGCCGCCTCCATCTGGTTGGCGATAACGGTCCAGGTGATGGTTCGGTCAGTCGAATTATAAACTCCGTTGATGTACTCTCCAATGAGTTCGCCGGTTTTCTCGATCCATTGGGGCGTGAATCTTACCGTGATTCCGCCCTCTTCAATTAGTTCTTCTTCGCTGTCCAGAAGCTGCGCTGTATTGGTCACGTTTTGCTGCGAAGCAGCATAGTAAGCATCGTCTGATATCTCAGTTTTAAAGGTAATTGTCTGGGGACTGGTGGAGTTGTCAGGAAAAACATAACTGATCTTGCTGTCATCCTTAGTCGGGGTATCGGCTGTCCCACCGACTGTAAAGGAGCCGTCCACATAAGACCCAACAGCTGACAGATCGTCGGAGAATATGTAGCCGGCCAGATCTACCGGCTCATCATCCTGGGTAGCAATAATCCTCACAGTCCACTCGATGTATTTCTCCGCCACGTTGGCTACCCCTGATTTGGTTACCTCGTACATGATCTCAGCGGGGGGCACATTCACGATATATGTTTTTTCGAGGATGATCACCTCGTGATCACCGGGATGGCCCGCTTCGCCGCTGCCGTCATATTCAAATTCAGCCATAAACCCGCAACTCACAGTATTGAATGTTCCATCAAAGACCTCATCTGCACCGTCAAAAGTTACGTGAGCATAGACCATTTCCGTTGCGGGATCTTTTTCTATGGCAACATGCCCGACAGGGGTGCCGTCACTCGCTTTCAAATCTATCACATAACCCGAAGCCAGGCTGAAGGCGTTGCTTAGCTGAAAAGTTGCAGTATCTCCTTTTCGGACGGGATTTGCGGGGGTAGGCTCGTCGCCTTCAACAGGCACCCCAAACGAAATCTCTACTGTGATCGGCTCTGTGCTTGTCAATGTGCCGCCCGGGGCAATGGCCGCTCCCCCCTGGCTGACAGCTGTCACAATGTCGGTGAGCACAGAGGTTTTGTCAGTCCCTGTTCCACCGGCATGGACCAGTCCTAAGGGAAAGAGATTTACCAACATCATCAACACCATCGCCAGATTCAAGAGCAATCGTCTATTCTTTTTTTTCACTACCCGTGCCCTCATTTCCTGATAGTATGTTATTGTGCTCTACGTGGTAAAATTAGACTTTAACCACTTGTCTTCTTTTTAACAGATCAATCCAAAGGCTAATACTATCACAAAATCATTAAAATGGGAATAGCCCCATTTCTTTTTTTAAATGGTCCTATTTTTTGCCAGGTAGGGCAAGGGGGACTCTCCTTCTTGTCCCACTTTGAAGCAAAAAAAAAGACCGGGGGCAGCCTGTGAAAAGATAGCTTTCTTCAGAAATTGTTGCGCGCGGCGGAGTAATTTCACAGCATCTTAGCGCCCGTGCTGCAATACAGGAAGCGGAAGAACTGCTTATGCTTATTAAGGAGATTCTTCGCTGCGCTCAGAATGACACCCGTTTGTATTCATGCAGCCCTGAAGAGTGGAGACAGCTTCCGGGCTCAGCACTCGCTGTAGCCGCAGGCCTCGCACTTGGCGCAGCCTTCCACCCTGGTCATGGCTGCACTGCCGCAGTCCGGGCAGATTTCCCGCGAATCGCAGCGGCTGCCGTTTTCGCCGGGCCGCGCCTGGAGCAGCCGGGCCAGGGCTCGCCCGATAGCATCCGGAACGCTCATGATCCGGTTGGGGCCGAAACCCACCGAGCGGTAGCCGCCAATCCCCTCAAGTTGGGCGATGATCTCCTCCACACCAACACCGCAGCGCAGGGCCAGCGAGATCAGCCTGGCAATGGCCTCGGTAAAGGCGACCACATCGCTGCCGGCCTTGCCGATCTGGGCGAAGAGTTCGAAGGGCTTTCCCCCGGCGGTATTAACCGTCACGAAGAGATTGCCCAGTGCTGTTTTGATGCAGGTTGTCCGTCCAGTCAGAGTTGCGGGACGGCTGCTCGGCCTGAGGCTCTCTTCAACGCCGACGCCAACATTCAAAACCTGCTGTTCCCTGGAACCGTCACGGTACACGGTGATACCTTTGCAGCCGCTTTCCCAGGCAAAAACATAGGCGCTCTTTATATCATCCACCGTGGCTTCACGGCTGAGATTTATGGTTTTGCTGACGGCATTGTCCGTGTATTTTTGAAAGAGGGCCTGGTGGCGGATGTGCCACTCCGGATCGATCTCCATGGCTGTTTTAAAGAGTTCTTTTATGGCGGCCGGCACCGCCGCTTCATCTTCAGGAATATACCCCGTTCGTGCAATATCACGGATCAGCTCTTCGGAGTAAAAACCGCCGCGCGAGGCCAGTTCCAGGAAAAGGGGGTTCACCTCGGGCAAATCCACGCCGCCCAGGATGTTCTTGCGCAAAAAGGCAATGCTGAAATAAGGCTCAATGCCGCTGCTGGCTCCGGCCAAAATGGAGATAGTCCCGGTGGGAGCGATGGTGGTGCGGGTGGCATTGCGGACCCTTTCCTCCGGTTTTCCAGTATCGTAGATGCTTCCCTCAAAATTGGGGAATACACCGCGCTCCGAGGCCAGATCAACGGAGCAATCCCTGGCCTCTTCGTTGATGAAGCGCATCACCTGCTCCGCCCTCTCCAGGGCCGCTTCGCTGTCATAGGGGATGCCCAAACGGACCAGCAGATCGTGCCAGCCCATCACCCCCAGGCCGATCTTCCGGTTGCCCTTGTGCATCCTGTCAATCTCCTCGACAACATAATTGCTGCTGTCTATGGTGTTGTCGAGAAAGCGGACGGCGGTCCGGATCACCCGGCGCAGCTGCTCCCAATCCACCTCACCGTCACCGGTCACGAATTTGCCCAGGTTCAGCGAGGCCAGACAGCAGGCTTCGTAGGGAAGCAGCGGCTGCTCTCCGCAAGGATTGGTCGTCTCGTAGTTTCCGATGTGCGGGGTGGGGTTGAAGCGGTTCATCTGCTCGATAAAGATAATGCCGGGATCGCCCTTGGCCCAGGCCTTTTCCACGATGAGGTCAAAGACCTCGCCAGCGTGCAGCTGCACGGCCTTTCCCGTTTCGGGATCGGCATAGGGTTCACCGGTGCGGGGGTTGAGCAGGGGGTAATAGGGATCGGGATCCTCCCCCGTTGCTTTGCGCATGAAATCATCAGAGACGGTGACAGAGAGATTGAAGTTGCTGATCTCACCCTCTTTTTCCTTGCAGCAGATAAATTCCAGGATGTCGGGATGGTCGAAGCGCAGCGAGCCCATGTTGGCCCCGCGACGTGTACCGCCTTGTTTTACAGCCTCGGTGGCTGCATCAAAAATCTTCAGAAAAGAGATGGGGCCGCTGGCCACCCCATTGGTTGTCTGGACCCGATCTCCGGCGGGGCGCAGCCGGTCAAAGGCAAAACCGGTGCCGCCCCCCGTTTTCTGCACCAGGGCCATATGCTTAAGCGAGGTGAAAATCCCCTCCATGCTATCCTCTACGGGCAGAACAAAACAGGCGCTGAGCTGCTGCAGATCGCGGCCTGCATTCATCAAGGTGGGTGAATTGGGCAGGAAATAGGCGCCGGCCATGGCTTCAAAAAAATCCTCCTCGATTTTTTTGATTTCAGCCTCGTCCTTGCCGTACTCCCGCTCTATCGCAGCCATATTTTTGGCTACCCTTCTAAGCAGATCTTCGGGTGTCTCCAGGGGGTTGCCCTGAAGGTCCTTTTTCAAATACCTTTTCTCATAGGTTATCCTGGCATTTTCACTAATTTCCATTGGTGATCCACTCCCCGCAGCATGGTAGCAAGACAAATTAAAACCGGGTGCGCCGGCAGCCTGTAATTCCATTTATTACATAACCGCTCATGGTTTATATTTAGTATTCTCGGTAAAGATATTTCTTCCTTTACCACTGGCTGGCTTATTTTCTCAATGCCGCTCCGCCTGCACTGCGCCTTTTCAGCCGGTAAAAGGCAAAAGGGCAGGGTTGCAGGGACTGTCCCATGAGGAAAAAATTTTTCATCCTTTTTTGAGCAGGTCCCTGATCTCGGCAAGCAGCAGTTCCTCTTTGCTGGGCTCCGCGGGAGCGGGGTCATCCTTAGCCGGTTCCTTCTTCTTGAATGAAGAGATTAGCTTGACAAATATGAAGATGCAGAAACTGATGATCAGGAAATCAATAACGGATTGGATAAAGGCGCCGTACCTGAAAGCGGCCTCGACCACATCGCCGCTTGCCGGGGCAATCACAAACTTCAAATCGGCAAAGTTGATCCTGCCCAGAATGATCCCCAGGACCGGCATAAGGATATCATTGACCAGCGAGGTCACAATTTTACCGAAGGCCCCGCCAACGATGACGGCAATGGCCAGGTCCATCACGTTTCCTTTCATGGCAAACTCCTTGAACTCCTTGAGCACGGGACCACCTCACTTTTACATTACATCCCCTCTTTCAACAATGGACAGCAGTTTCCTTGTTGAAAACATTTTTTAAGGTGACACGGGGACGGTTCTCCTGTCACCTTATCACGTTTTCTACAATTCGTAGAGGTAATCGCCGGATCGTAGGTTGCATGGAGAAGAAGACAATGGGCGGTTTCATTGCGGCGCCGGCCCTGGCCGGATGGGTTATTCTTTTCACCGATCAACCGCTATGCCTTCGCTGTTTTCATGATCAATATTGCCTTGTTCATCCTGTCGCTGCCCTTTATTCTTTTCCGGGACAGCTGTTATGTGGAGAGTGTGATCAGCATGGAGACATACCTGGCCTGGCTGCCGGGGCTGCTCACTATCATCGCCCTTGTCTGCGCCCTGGTCATTCGGTAGGATTCTCGCACAGGCCCACAAAGAGCAGGCTGCCCTCCGGCGCCGTAATGGCGTAAAGAAAGGGGCGGTCGAGAATCATTTCAGCGCGGCTTTCAGGCGGCGCTGCGCCGCAAAAGTCTATCTGGGTAAAAGCCGAGGCTTCCACGCCTTTTTCATCGACGGCAATATGCGTTTCCTGGTGCACATCAGAAATAAAAGCGATGTGATCGGTAATGCCCGAAAAATCGGCATCACCGGCAAAAGCGGCGCTAATGCCCAGCTCTTTTAACAGATCAACCAGTTCAAGCTTTGATCCAAAACCGAATTTGGGTATTTTCCAGACTATCTCACCGTAACTGGGCTCCCCGCCCTCAAATAGTGTCCGCATCTGCCCGGGAGAGCCGAGCAGTTCAGAGGGTGAGACATTTTCGTCGGGCAGCACGAATATCATCCGGCCTCCATTTTTTAGCTCCAGTGCCGCACTGGTATAGAGCTCCCCCTTTGCAAAACTTGCCGAGAGAAAGGTTTGGTTCATAAAATCACAGGTTACATCTCTGCCATTCGCAAGATGAAACAGATCTGCAGCGGTTTTGCTCTCATCGAAACGGTCAATCCACTGATCGTAAAAATAGACCGTATTCAGGATGGAGAGTATCTGATCGGGATCTGTTTCAATCTCCGGAGACAGCGTGCCATTGGTGTGAGCCGCGATCCAATCAGCCATTGCCTGGCCCGCTTTGGCATCGGCAAAATCGACGCTGTGTGAACTGGCATAGAAATTCTCTGCCGAATCTTTAACATAATCTTCCTTGAAGACAACGGGATCTCCGTTCATGTCGTCGTCCATCCAGAGGGAGTTGGCGATCTTGAGCTTGCCGATTTCGTTGTCCCGGTACAGCATCCGGTAGAGATTCCCGCACTGTGTAGAAAGAAAGCGGCTGTCAGGCACGCCCAGCAGGGCCAGCAGCTCTGCTTCCGTCTCGCCCCTTGCCCCCGAGGCCGCCAGGGCCAGGGCATAATAGAGCGAAAGAGGTGAGTAATTCATGTTTTCCCCGGCGTCCCGGAGGATGGCGGCGCCTGTTTTATAGGAAAAATCGCTGAGCGCAGCCATAAAGAGGTCGTCAACGGGGTTCTGCTCGAAAACTTTCCACTGCGCATCGCGGTCTTCAAGCTCATAAGCCCGGGGATAGATCACCTCGATGATACCAGAATAGATCTGGCCCTCTTTGTCCCCCGGCTCAGCATGGAAAAGAGAATCGCATCCGGAAACAAAAACAAGGAATAAACAGGTGAGTAAGATCAAAACTATACGCTTCATTGTCATTGCCGCTCCCTTACTTTTTTTATAACTACCATTCCGGCGATGAAGCCGGATTTGCCGGCCCTCATATTCGGCAGTTTTTGAAATGTTTGTTTTACCTCTCATCCCTCCCATGGATATTCTTTCTATCTTAATGACAGCGGCCGGGCAGATCCGGTTCCCGGCAACTTGACGATTAAATTTGGCAGACATTGAACAGCTCAGCTTTGCGGAAATCGGACCTCTATTTCAGCGCCTGTGCCGGGGGCGGAGATGATGCCGAAATATCCCCCGTTCCGGCGGGCGCGGGCCTCCATGTTCTCCAGGCCGCGGCCGCGGGGCGCAGCGGCGGGGTCAAAGCCGCGGCCGTCATCGCGCACGGCAAGAACTGCACCGCCGGGGCCGCCGATCAGCTCCACGCAAACCCGCGCTGCTCCCGCATGGCGCCAGGCATTGGTCAGCGCCTCCTGAACAATGCGGAAGATCGCCGCCTCCTGTCCCGACTGCAGCCCCCCGTCGTAATGAAGACACAGCTCAAGGTCGAGCCCGTAGCGCCGGGCGAAAAGATCGCAATGCCGACGCAGGGCATCCGCCAGCCCGTAATCCTCCAGGGGCGAGGGGGAAAGCTCCTCCACCAGGCGATGCAGCTCCTGCATGGTCTCGTCAGCGGTCTGCTCCAGGTGGCCCAGAATCTTCATGCCCCGCTCGCTGCTGTCGAGAAGATCATGGAGTGAGCGCAGGGAATAGACTATTCCGTGCATCCCCTGGGAGATGGTATCGTGCAACTCACGGGCCATGCGGTTGCGTTCCTCCGTCACAGCAAGGTTGCGCGCCGCCTCACGAAGCAGCTCTTCCCGGGAAGCAAGCTCCGCCAGGTGGCGGTTCTCCATCTCCAGAAGGATCATCTTCTGCCTGTTTCGCCAGAGCAGGTAATTGCCCAGGGCGAAGAGGGCTCCAAAAATCAGCCCCGCGATAATGCCCCCGGCAGCGATGCGCTGCATCTCCAGGCCGGAGGAGGCGGCACCGAAAAGGGTGAATCCCAGCCAGGCCAGGGCCGCCGTGAGCAGGGCGACGACGCCGAAGCTGATCGCCAGCCGGGGCAGCACCCTTTCCATGCCGCGGCGCCTCAGCCGTTCATCCAGGTACGCGCCTCCCATCCCCGCCAGTCCGGAATAACACCCGGCCAGCAGGGTTACCGCGGCAATAAAGAGGGCCCCCCCCGAGTCGGGAACCAGGCCCATCCGGTTTAAAACTATAGCGGCAGCAAGACCGAAGAGGGCTCCGGCCCCGCTGCTGAGCAGAAATGTCTTAATATACTGCCCTTCATTTTTCAGGGTCACTTTCCTCCACCCCGCCCGTCAAGTTTTTGCGCATGGCATAGAGGGCAGCCTGGGTGCGGCTCCTCAAGCCCAGTTTTCCCAGTATATTGGCCACGTGGCTCTTCACCGTTGTCTCGCTTAAGTAGAGGCGTCCCGCTATTTCGCGGTTGCTCAAACCCCCGGCGATGAGCGCCAGGACCTCCCTTTCGCGGGCGGTGAGCGGCTCATGCGGGTCTCCGCCCTGCCGCCCCTCTTCCCCCCCGCCCCGCCCTTCGCCGCCCGTCTGCCCGATCAGTTCCGCGGCGGCCCGCGCTCCCAGGTAGCTGCCTCCTGCGGCTGCCGCCCTGATCGCCGCCACCAGCTCTTCGGGCGCAGCGTCCTTGAGGACATAACCGGCCGCTCCCGCCTTGAGGGCGTCGTGGACGCGCTCTCCGCCGCCGAAGGAGGTCAGGATAAGCACTCTCACCCCCGGCTGCAGGGCCAGCAGGCGCCGGGTGGTTTCAATTCCATCGAGGCCGGGCATCTGCAGGTCGAGCAGAACCAGGTCAACACTCCGCCGCTCCAGAAAGGCCAGGGCTTCCTCCCCTTTTCCCGCCTCGCCCACCGGCTCCAGGCCGGGCACTGTTTCAAGGAAATAGCGAACGCCGCGCCGGAACAGCGGATGATCGTCTACAATGAGCAGGGTGACTTTCGGTTGATCCATGACCTGATCCCTTCGTCCCATCCCCGGTTTGATTGGCCGGTACCATTATTATGGAGTATTTTTCCCCATGCATCTCCGAAATCCTCTTGTTTCGCGCCGGGAGCCGTCCGCTCCAGTCCTGCCCCTGCCCCTGTTCCACCCCGCCCCGGCCTCAAACCGGCAGCAGGGCGCCCAGGAGATAGGGCAAAAGGGCCAGGACAGCCAGGGCCGGGTGTCCGCGGCGGCTGTTGCTGCGTCGATCCCAGTTGAACAGGAAGAGGGCCATCCCGAAGGCAATGATCCCGCCGGCCAGCAGGACCAGCACGCCGGCAGCGGGGGGATAAGCTGTCTCCCTGCCGTAAGCCAGCCCCAGGAAGGACTGCATCGCGTACGAGGCCGGCAGCAGGCGGCCGATCCGGATAAAGGTTTGCGGCAGCATCTCCGCCGGGACCATCATGCCGCTCAGGATCATCGAGGGGAGGTAGATCAGCTGCGACCAGAGGATGGTGGAGCGGCTGCTGCCGGAGATCACCCCGATAAGCAGGCCCAGGCTGCAGCAAGTAAAGAGAAAAAGCAGGCAGATGAGCAGGTAGGCCGGCCAGTTTACCGGCAGGGGCGAGGCGAAGAGGAGCGGCGCCGCAGCCGTGATTACGGCGGAGACAGTGAGCAGGTGCAGCGCCGTGGAGAGGGCCGGGACAGCCAGCAGTGAGATAGCCGGCACCCCGCTGATCTTGAAGCTGCGCAGGATGTCGGCTTCACGGGCATCCACAAGGGGCGCCGGCAAACCCAGGATGGCCCCGGAAAGTACGGCAAAGGTGACCATGGCCGGGATCATCTGCTCTCCGAATGAGGGGTTGATTGCGGACATCATCCCGCCGACGATTCCGAAGAAACCAAGGGGCAGCAGGTAATTCATCAGCAGCAGGGTTTTGTTGCGCAGGCCGGCCAGGAATTCAAAGGAAAAATGAAGGGCAAAAGCTTTCACCGGTAAAACCTCCTTAAAGTATTGTTCCGGGTGCAGCCGCTTCCCTGTGATCCTCCCCCTGCATCGGGGCGGGGACGCCCCCTGTCAGTTCCAGGAAACGTTCCTCCAGGGTGGGCCGCTCGACCCGCAGGTCGATCAACCGGTCGCCGGCGGCATCGATTAAAGCGATGATTTCTGCAACCACCGGACCGGGTGAAGCCGTAAAATAGACGGCATAATCATCCTGGCAGGCAGCCCTGACCACCCCGCTCAGGGAGAGGCCCGCCAGGCAGCCGCCGGCTGTGCGCACCGAGATCCTGGTCAGCCCCTCCCCGGCGGCGGTCAGCTCCCGGGGGGCGCCTGCTGCGGCGATGCACCCCCGCAGCAGGATGGCCACCCGGTCTGCCATCTGTTCCGCCTCGGCCAGATCATGGGTCGAAAGGACGATGGCGGCGCCGCTGACGCGCAGTTCCCGAATCATTTCATGCAGGGCGGCCCGCGAGGCCGCGTCCAATCCGGCGGCAGGTTCATCGAAGAAGAGCACCGGAGGCCGGTGGACCACGGCCAATGCCAGGGCCAGGCGCCGTTTCTGACCGGTGGAAAGAGTATGATACTGCGCCCTCATCTTCCCGCCCAGACCCAACCTCTCCAGCAGTCCATAGTCCGGGGGGGCGCCCCGGTATACGCTGAACAAACGCATGGCTTCATCCACACAGATATAATCGGGCAGAGCCCCGGTTTGCAGCTGCACCCCGATCAGCGCTTTCAGGCGGCGCGGCTCACGGGCCGGGTCGATCCCCATGATCCTGAGCACCCCGCTGTCGGCCCGGCGCAACCCCTCCAGGCACTCCAGAGCGGTGGTTTTGCCTGCTCCATTGGGCCCGAGCAGCCCGAAGATTTCTCCGCGCCGAACGCTGAAGCTGATCCCATCCAGAGCTTCAACTTTCCCGTAGCGCTTGCGCAAATCTTTTACTTCAACAGCCGGAGAGTCCATTTTATTTTCGCCTCCTGATGATCATCTGCCTGGATCATAGATCGGTGCGTCCAAAAGGGGGATCCGTCAAAGTATGTATTTCGGGATCCTCAGAAATAATGATTTTGCAAAATCCCCCTGGCACCTTTGATAAATGCCTCTGAATGAGTCAATTGACGGTTAGGAATCTAAATGTTAGAATTCTAAGCATATGCCGTGTGAGAGGAGCAGCAGCATGCCTGATGAAAAAAAGGAGATTATTGCCGGGCTTATCGCGCAGCTGCCCATGTTCATGGGAACCCTGCTGGAGGGAAGCAACATCAAGACATCAGCCGGTTTAAATATGAGCGAGGAAAAAACGCTGATGTACATTCACAAGCATGAGGGCGGCACCATGACGGAATACAGCAAAAGGGTGGGGCTGGCCAGGGGATCTTTTACCACAGTGGCCGACAGCCTGGAGGAAAAAGGCCTGGTGGGAAGAGTTTCGGGGCCCGATGACCGCAGAAAGTATGCCCTGGTGCTCACCGAAGAGGGGAAAAAGGCTGCCCGGGAAATCCACTGCCGTTTCAAGGAGCATGTCGCCGCCAGTCTTGACCCGCTAACAGGGCAGGAACTGGGGGATCTGGAAAGAGCCCTGGAAACTATCGCCGCAACAACTGAAAAACTTAGGAACAGAGGGAATCAATAGCGATGGAAAAGAAGCTGGAACGGACTCATATTCTTGACTCAATGCCTGTGTACCAGGCCATCTGGACCCTGGCCATCCCGACGATGATGGCCATGCTGGTGCAGGTAATTTATAACATGACAGACACATTTTTTATTGGAAAGCTGAACGAGCCGAACATGGTCGCTGCAATCGCCATATCAATGCCTATCTTCATGATGATCCAGGCTTTCGGCAATATCTTTGCCGTGGGAGGGGCCTCGCTTATTTCGCGGCTGCTGGGGCAGGGCGAAAGGGAGGGCGCCAGCAGGGCGGGTGCTGTTGCTTTCTGGTCGGCTGCTGCTGTCTGCACCGCCGTCTCCATCATCGGGCTCATCTTTATCAAACCCGTGCTCATGTCTGCCGGCGCCAGCGTGAACACCTTCGGTTTTGGTAAAAGATATTTATCCATCATGCTTATCGGCAGCCCCTTTATCGGCTTGAAAATGGCCATGGCCGGGCTGCTGCGCTCTGAAGGTGCAACAAAGGAAGCGATGATCGGCATGGTCAGCGGCTCCCTGTTGAATATATTGCTTGACCCCATTTTTATTTTTCTGCTGAAGATGGATGTGGCCGGAGCCGCCATTGCCACAGTCATCGGCAACATAGTCGGTTTCTCTTACTGTCTCTCTTTTTACACCAGGAAAAAAGGGGTCGTTTCAATATCCTGGAGCCATTTCCGCTTTGATCGGAAGGTCTATGCAGAGATTTTCAAGATCGGCATTCCGGCCTCTATCGCCATGCTGCTGAACAGCACCGGTTTTGCCGTAAACAATGTCTATGCGGTAGGTTTCGGTGACGAGGTTGTAGCGGCCAACGGATTGGCCCGGCGGATCTCCAATATCACGGTCATGCTTTCCATGGGTCTGGGGCAAGGCTGCCAGCCCTTGATGGGTTACAGCTACGGGGCCAAGAATCATAAACGTCTTCTGGAGACAATAAAAAAGTCTGTCTTCAGCGGGACGATCATGTGCACCGCTTTCGGCCTTCTTTTCTTTTTATTCTCCGACTTCTGGATCAGGGTTTTTATCAATGATGCCACCGTTGTTGAACTGGGTGCAATAATCATGAAACGCTTTGCCCTGGGGATGCCTGTTTTGGCGATTCAGATGCTCATCATGTCCATGTTCCAGGCTCTGGGCAAGGGAGTCCAGTCGCTGGTCATTTCCCTGGGCAGGCAAGGATTTTTCTACATCCCCTTCCTGAGCATATTCAGTTCACTCTGGGGATTTGACGGGTTTGTCTGGACCCTGCCCGCTGCCGATATAGCCACCACGCTGCTCTCGCTTATCCTATTTTTATTCTTAAGGCAGGAGCTTCACCACGGTGCGCTCCGCCCCCTGGGAGAGGAACTGGTGGCGTCAAAATAGCAATGAGTCAAGGGGACGGAGGATTTGACTCAGTCAAAGGCCCTGATTATTCAGGTTATGCCCTGATATGTCATTAATTTCCAGGAGAGGTTCACAGCCTCCGTCCCTGCATCACATGGTAGTCAAGGCTACTATTTCAAACATAAGTCCATCTCATTCTCTGGGTCAGGGTTAAGGGAGTGAGTCAAATCCTCCGTCCCTCCGACTCAAGGGCGGGGGTGGGCAGATAGAAAAGATCGCCCCGGACCAGCTGCAGCGGGTTCAACGGCGTCTGGCCCAGGTTCACCTCCCAGTGCAGGTGAGGGCCGTTGGCAAAGCCGGTCTCCCCGACGCGGCCGATAATCTCGCCTCTTTTGACATGGGTGCCTTCGTCAACCTCGATGCTGTCCAGATGCAGATAGGAGCTGGACAGGTTCATCCCGTGATCAATGATCACCATATTACCCTGAGCCAGCAGCGACGCAGCCAGCCTGACGATCCCGTCGTTGGCCGCCTTCACCGGCTCTCCCCTGTCGGCGGCGATGTCAAGCCCCGTATGCCGCCGCGGCGGGGCTTCGTTGATGATCCGCACAGCCCCGTACTGGGAGCTGATGCGGGATTCAAGGGGAACGATGAAAGGCTGGCACCACAGGGGAGCCGGTTCGGTGGTCTGGAGGGCCCGGCGGACCATCTCCCGCTCTGCGGGGATTCTCCGGTCGGCCTCCTCCCCGCTCCACTTCACCGGCACGCTGAAGTACGAGGTGTCAAAGGCAAGGTGGACAATTTCCAGCTCTCCGGCAACCTCTTCTCGATAGGCGCCCGGCCCCTCCAGGGTGAGGAGCAGGCTCTGCGGCCCGGGAGCAACTTGAAAGCCAATCCCAACTATAAAGTAAATATAATCTCCGTGACGATAAGGCGGTGAGAGAGCCAGTCCGGGCTCTGTATCCAGCTTGACGCTGCTGTCTGCCGGACAGGGTCCTGCTGCAAGCATGGAAAAATCCCCGGGTCCGGGCGAGGGGGGATAAAACGTGAAGGAAATATTCTCTTCCCGGAGGCTCTTCTCTTCTTCAATCGCACCGCCGCTTTCCTCATCAACGGCGGCCCGCTCCCGAACGCCGCAAGAGAGGGAAGAGAGGGTCAGCAGCGCAAAAACAGCCAGGAGGAGAGCGGCGGCCGGCCCCGCCGGCCGGTATTTGCGAGAATGTGCCCGGCAGTATTGGCGCCTCATCAGGACGGCTCCTCCCCCTCTTTCAGAAGGCGGTCAAATACCTGTCCAAAAAGAGCCTTCAGCTCTTCGTACTCCGCCGACTCCAGATCGAAAAGATTAAATTCCAGAATTAAATTTACCTTGCCATAGTATTCTGGAAATATATGTTGATCCGAGCTTACCTCGGCAAAAACTTCACCTTTCCCGACAGACCCTTCCAATGTGCCGGTGACATTGTACGCGGAAAAGCCGTTTAAACTTTCCGGCATACAGAGGGAGCGCCCTTTGATAATTTTCAATTGATCTTCTTTGCCGGAGCTGTAATCTTGAAGATTGACCTCTGCGGTCATGCCGTCAAAGGGAGCGTAAAGCGCCGCCCCGGCGGGAACTCCAAAGCCCAGCATAAGGTATCCCATTTTTGGGTTTCCCTCCAGGACAACCCCTTCACCCCAGAAGTCGGGTATCAGAATGGACGCACAGTACTCCGGATCACCCGGCAGAGGGCGGCTCAAGCCGGGCTGCTCCCGCTCCCCGCCGTTGGGCTGATCCGGATCCACCCTCTCCCCGGCGGAACAACCGGCTAAGAAAAGCGCCAGTACAGCCGCCAGCAGCGGCAGCATCGCTGCTCTGCATTTTTTCATTCCTTCGGTCCCCTCCTTCACCATTCCAATAGTGTCAAATAGCGCGACAACTATATTATACTGAAAAATGACTAAAATTTATAGGGCAAAACACGTATCCAATGACTGTACTTTTTTGAGTCAAGGGGACGGTGACTTTGACTCACCAGAAGCGTCTCCCTGGATTCTCCGGCAACCGCTGCAGCAGGAGTGCTGCTTGTTGAGACCTTGTTTTCAGAATCTTACCGCTATGGTATAATAATCCATGCAAATATCTTCTGAAAAGGAATGATTGGCATGCCCAGAACAGCTCGTAAAAGGAGCGAAACCGGTGTCTATCATGTAATACTAAGAGGGATTAACCGCCGTAACATCTTTCAAGATAAAGAAGATAGAACCAGATTCTTGGAGATACTCGATTCTGTTAAAAAACGCAGCAGATGCATGATTTATGGATATTGCCTGATGGGCAATCATGTGCATTTGCTCATCGCCGAGATCATCGAAACGGTCAGCCAGATCATGAAACGGCTGGGAAGCGCTTATGTGTACTGGTATAACCGGAAGCACGATCGGGTGGGACATTTGTTCCAGGGGCGCTTCCACAGTGAACCTGTTCATGTGGACGAATATCTGCTGACGGCGTTACGCTACATCCATCAGAATCCTGTGAAGGCTGGAATAACGCAATATTGCGCAAGCTATCCCTGGAGCAGCTATCGTGATTATATGAAACCGGAAAGCGTGGACACCAGCCTGACAGATACAGCTCTGGCTTTGGAGATCATCGGCGGGCAACAGGAGTTTGCCGAATTCCACTTGAAAATTTGCGGCGACGAGGATCTGCTGGATATCAACGATATTACCAGGGCTACAGATGGGCATGCAGAGCAGTTGATCCAGCTGGTTTTAGCCGGCAAATCAACGGCGGAGCTTCTTAAAATGCCCGCTAACAGAAGAAACATGCTCCTGCGGAAGTTAAAAGCCCTGCCGGGGGTCAGTCACCGGCAAATAGAACGCGTCGCCGGGATAAACAGAAACATGATTCAAAGGGCTTGAGCGACCGGTGAGTCAAGGTAAACGTCCCTCCGACTCTATTTAATTGCATAAGATGTGAGTCAAAGTCACCGTCCCCTTGACTCACTGTCACCGTGGCTCACGGCGGTTTTTTGTTCGCGGCGGGCGGCAAGCAGCTGCTCCCAGCGCCCTTTGCTCAAGGGGCGATCAAAGCTGCGCAGATCGGCCAGCTTGAAACCGTGACGGCCGGCCCACCGGCGGGTCTGCAATATGGAATCCAGGTTCACCCCGGAGGAGCCCAGGCTGAAGTGCTCGTAGCGGCGCTCCAGGGCCAGCATCATTGTTTCGGCCATACAGGCGTAGGCCAGACCCGGCGGGAATCCGAAATCCCAGCCCAGGTCGGGGCGCCCGGGCAGCTCGACAACGCCGCCGTCAATAACCAGGACATCGGGGCGCTCGTTCTCCACCGCTTCGCTCACATTGGGCGGCCTTGAGATATCACAGACAACTGCTCCCGGCTGCAGATCGCCCGGTCCGATCAGTTTTTCCCGGCTGCTGGTGGCGCTGATCACGATTCCTGCCCGGCCGAGCCCCTCTTTGGCGGAAAGAGCGACCCGGATAGGCCCGCCCCGTTGCGCAGCGCTGCGGGCAAAGTCAACGAAATCTTGCAGAGATGCTTCGGGCGAAGGCAGCGCTGCGCAGCGGGACAGGCGATCACCCATGCTGCCGCAGGGAAAAAGGCGTCCCCCCTGCAGCAGCCGGGCCAGGTAGCGGTAGATCTCTGCAGCAACCCCCCACATCCGCTGAGCGCCGCAGGCCTTCTTTTTGCTGTGAGGATTCCCTACCAGGATAAGCCCGCCCGCGCTTTCGGAAAGCAGCAGGGCCACCCCCTTGCCGATGGAGCCGGCGCCCCCGATAACCGCTACGGTGCTGCCCTGCGGCAGTATCCCCAGCTTCCCGCAGGCGGCGCCAACCGCTTCAGCCGCCGAGACAACGGTGTAGCTGTTCCCGGTGGTCAGCGGGATTTTCTCGTCTTTCAGGTAGAGCCCGCCCATGGAGACAACGGCGGTATAGGCGCCCAGACCGACAATACCAGCGCCGCCCGCCCGGGCCAGATTCATCGCCTTCCGCAGCTCCTGCAGTGCTTTTTCGCGGGGCATCCGGGACAGCTCTACGGCTGTGCGCGGTATAACGATAAATTCACCCCGGGCGCAGCCGCCCTCTTTTGATACCAGATCCACCCGGGAGATCACATAGGGCTCCATCAGGCTGCTCCACCTTTTCGCCAGGCGGGCAAGTTCATCCTCGTTAAAAAGGAGCAGGCTTTTATCAAATTGCGAATAGCTCTGCAGGTCAAGAGGATGAAGCAGGAAGGCAAAGCGACCCGCACCGGGGAAAGCGGCGGCGGCGCCGGCAGTTGGGGCAGCTGCCGCTTGTTCCGGCTGACCTGCCGGAACAGGCCCGCCGGCTGCTGTTTTCGCTCCGCCAGGCGCCGGTGGGCCCGGAGAAAACTGTTCTTTGAGTCCGCGCAGCTCCGACTTATCTGTAACCAAAAATGAGAAGAATCTTGCCGTATTTGCTTCGTTCAGCACCGCCATTGCGGCGGAAATGCCTTCCAAAGCTCGGCGGCACTGTGCGTCAGTGATAATGAGCGGCGGTTCAATACGGATAACGGCGCCGCCGTTCAGCGTGGGGGCCACGCGAATCCGCTCCCGGTTCAGCAGGTAGGCGGAGAGAGCCGGTGCCAGAAGCTCCTGTTCGGCGGCAAATCCGAGAAGGCTGCCCGGATATGAGCGCCGCTCCATGGACAGCTCCAGGCCGAGCATCAAACCTCTCCCCCGCACAGCACTGATCAGGTGCGGGTACTTTTCTTGCAGGGCGTAAAGACCCTCCTTCAACAGCAGCCCCCGCTTTTGGACCTGGTGCAGCAGTGCGCCGTTATCCGCAGTAAGCTGCTCCAGCACCCGGAGCCCCACCCGGCAGGCCAGTGAATTTCCCGCAAAGGTCGAGGAATGCTTCAGCGCAAAGAGATCGCTGTATGCCTCTGCAGTGCTTAGGCAGGCGCCTATGGGCACAAGGCCGCCGCCCAGGGCTTTGGCCAGGAGCAGCAGGTCCGGTGTAACTCCTTCCTCTTCACAGGCAAATAAACGGCCAGTTCTCCCCAGCCCGGTCTGAATCTCATCCACCACCAGGAGAACCCCGTAGCGGGCGCAGATCTCTTTAACCCGGGAAAGGTAGTCCGTCGGCGGCACAACAATCCCCCCCTCGCCCTGGATAGGCTCGGCGATAAAGGCGGCATAGAACCGCGGCGCCGCCGCGAATTTGGCTTCCAAAGCATCGGGATCCCCGTATTTAACAAAATCGAATCCCTCCACCGGGGTCCCAAAAGGCGCCTGGTAGGCGCTGTTCCCCGTTGCGGAAAGCGCGCCCAGGGTCTTGCCGTGGAAGCTGTTATCTGCTGCCAGGATCCCTTTACGCCCGGTGGCGGCGCGGCAGAGCTTCAGCGCAGCTTCCACCGCTTCGGCGCCGCTGTTGGTAAAGGTGACGTAGCGCAGGCCAGGCGGAGCCGTCTCCACCAGCCCTTTCGCCAGCAAACCCGCTGCGTCGAGATAAGAGGGCTGCACAAAATTGGGCTCCCCGGAGATGCGGAAACCGGTCACCGCCTCCCAGATCTCCGGGGGGTTATGCCCGAAGGGCAGCGCACCGTAAGCGGCTATGCAGTCGAGATAGCGGTTGCCGGATTCATCGTAAAGATGGCAACCATCCCCCCGCACAAAGCTCTTATCCATGGCCATGTTTTGCAGGAGATCGCCTAAGTAAGGATTGAGATATTCAGTAAATGGATGCATGTTTTTCCTCCCCGCTGTTTGTGCACAATTTTGTGTACACGCTCTTTGACTATTGTAACGGCTTTCCCTCTGAAGAGCAAGCAATTATTAAACCCTCGCCTGTGGTGAACCGGAGCGAAGGGAATAGCTCGCCAACCTTTTCTAATCGCAGGATATACTTGGCGCAGCGGGAGAAGATCTGCATAGGAGGGAAAAGGGCTGAAATGTGAATGCTGCAGGGCGAAAAGCCCCGTTGGAACCCGGTTCTGCGGGGAATACGGCAACAGGATGGATCAGGCGGTGCCGGGTGACCCATGTCTGGCCGGTGTACAAGGGGCGACCTACAGGTCGCCCGAATTTGTGCAGCCGGTGTAAAACTGGTCCCGTAAGATAAACCTAACTCCCCGGAGGAACGCACCTTGACCCTGGTCGGCAGCCCATGGCAGAGTGAGTCAAATCCTCCGTCCCCTTGACTCATTTTTTGGGGGTGATGATGGAGACGGCGTGCCTCTCGGGGATGAGCGTCTCTTCAACAAGGGAGTAAACCTCGTCCAGGGTAATCTGCTGCAACACAGCCGGATAGTTGAAAAGGTCGCTGCCGCGGAAGCGGTAGGCCAGGTAATTGTTGGCGATGTATTCCAGGGAATTGAAGCGGCGCATGAAGCTGCCCAGGCGGTCCCGCCGGTGGCGCTCAAACTGGCCGGCGCTGAATCCCGCTTTTTTCGCCTCTTCAATGGCGCCCATGATCCTCTCATAGAGCCGGTCGGGGTCCCTTGTCTCCCCTCCGATGAGGATATAAGCATAGCCGGCCTCCGCGGTGTAGCCCGCTTCAAAGCGATCGTCTATCAGCATATTTTCATATAGCTCGTTGAAAAGCGCCTCGCTGGAGCCGAAGATAATATCGAGCATGATCTCCATGGCGCTCTCGCGGCGCAGCAGCGCCTCCCCCTCAAGCCGCACCGCCGCCGGATCCTTGAAGCCCAGGTGAAAAAGCGGCTCGGAGACAACCATCTCCCGGCTGGTGCGCCGGCGCAGCACCGTTGCCGGCTCCTCGGGGTAGAGCCTGGCGATGGGGGCAAGTTCCCTGTAATTGTGACGCTCGATATTCTCGCTGACCTGCTTCCAGATCTCGTCGGGCTCGAGATCGCCGACAACAAACATGGCCATGTTGCCCGGATGGTAAAAACGCCGGTAGCATTGATAGAGCAGCTCGGGCGTGATCCGGGCAATGCTCTCCACCGTGCCGACGATATCCTCGCGCACAGGGTGGCGCTCGTAAAGCGACTGCAAAAGATCAAAGAAAACCCGCCATTGGGGGCTGTCCTGGTACATGCCGATCTCCTGCCCGATGATCCCCTGCTCCTTGCTCACCGATTCCCCGGTAAAATAGGGCTCCTGCACAAAGTCAAGAAGCAGCTCCAGGCATTCTGAAAAGTGATCCGTTGTCGAGAAAAGGTAGCTGGTATGCGTAAAGGTGGTATAGGCATTGGATGAGGCGCCGTGGGCGGCAAAACGGTCGAACACATTCCCCCGCTCATCCTCAAAAAGCTTGTGCTCCAGAAAATGAGCCACCCCTTCCGGAATTGTGACCGGTTCGGCGGCGCCTTCCACCTGGAAGCGGTTGTCGATGGAGCCGAAGTGGGCGGCAAAGGCGGCATATTTTTTCTGGTAGCCGGGCTTGGGAAGGATGTACAGGGGCATCCCCGGGTAAATTGTGTAGCAAACAAGTGTTTCCTGCAGCTCGGCAAATTCACGCACTCTTTTATTCCTGTCATTGACCATGGGTTTCAACCCCTTCCTCACTCCGCAGCAGGTACACGGTATCAAGCCTGACCTTCTCCGCTACAGCTGTGATCTCTCCCGGGCCGACCTCTTCTATGGCCCGGATCATCTCCGCCGTGGTATACTGTTTTCCGCCGATCCCGCCGTCCAGCTGCCTGTTGATAAACTGGTAGGGGTTGTCTTCCCCGGCGCGGAGCTGGTCAACCAGGCCCCGCCGCGTGTTCTCCAGTTCGACCTCGCTGATCCGCCCGCGAGCCATATCCTCAACCTGCTGCTCGATTATCTGCCGCGCCTGCTCGTACCTGCCTCCCTCAATGCCGGCGGCAATGAGCATGAGCCCTTTATGCCTCTCCAGGCGCGAATGGGCATAGTAAGCCAGGCTCGCTTTCTCGCGAACATTTAGAAAAAGCTTGGAATGGGGAAAACCCCCCAGGATGCCGCTGTACATGACCAGCGCGAAATAGAGCGGGTCGCTGTAGGCGATATTGGTGCGGTAGCCGAGAACCAGCTTGGCCTGGCCCACCGCCATCGCCTCTTCAACAAATTTCACTTCAGCAGGTTCAAAATAGATCTCCGTATCAGGCAGGCCCGGGGCCCCCGTTTGCGGCCCGCGGTGGAAGCGCACCGTCTCCCGGGCCGCCTCCTCCACCTGCTGCGCCTCCAGATCGCCCACTATGTACAGTTCCACCGGGTTGGCGGAGAGGATCTCGCGGTAGTAGCGCCAGAGGGAAACGGGGCTGATTCCATCCAGTCCCTCCAGGGATCCGTACCTGAAGACGCCGAATCTCTCCTTTGCGCACATGCCCTGCAGGCATTTTTCAACGGCGTAGAGTGCCTTGTCATTGATCAGACCCCTGATAATATCGGCCAGCTGCTCCTTCTCCTGGACCACGTAAGGCTCCTTGAAACCGCCGTCGATAACCAGGGGATCACCGATGATCGCGCCGAGGATGGACAGCCCCCGGCGCAGCATCTGCTCCCCTTCTCCCACGTACTTGCCGTGCATTATCTCCAGCGAACAGGATATAAGATGCCGCTCCCCCTTTTTATGCACATCGGTGGTGAGTTCGGCGCCGTAAAGCTCTTCCAGCGCCCGGCGCAGGGTTAGATTGTCCGGATACTGCCGGCTGCCGCGCTCCAGAACCGCGGGAAGCAGCGCCGTTAGCGCGGCCTTGCCTGCAGCAAGCTCCTGGTGGATGAACAGGGCCATGCTGATGGTCTTGAATTTAGAGGTGCGGATAAAGGTGAGCCGAACCCCGTTGGGCAGCATTATATTTATATTTTGATCTGCCAAAGTAGCAACCCTCCCTGGTTGGATTTCCCAAGCTAAGATATTCCATTGATCTTCCTTTAATCCTGCCCCCTGCCTTTTATATCTTGCCCCGGAGCGCGATTTTCCTGCATGAGCATGACCAGCGCAGGGGGAACCGCATAGAGAAGGAGCGTTGCCGCTGCCACCACTCCCGAATCATTTGTCAGCAGCGCGGCGGCGGCGCCGGCCAGGGCTGCGGTCACGCCGGCAACAAGGTATGGGCGCTCCCTGCACAGGCGCTGCCGCAGTCCGCCGGGGTAAAGCGACAGCACCGCGCAGAGCCCCACCAGGGTAACCAGGGCCCGCCCCCAGATGGAATAGCGCACCAGTTTTGCATTCATGCTCAGCTTGCGCAGGGCTGTCTCCCAGAAACCGGCGGGGCCGCGAGAGAGAACCATCTCACCGAAGCGGCCCACATGAGACGGCGGAAGCTGCGGCAGGCACCCGTTCAGGATCCAGAGCAATGCCGCAGCCAGGGTGAGAAAAGCAGCCACGCTCAGCACTGTTTTCCTCCTCGCCGCCCCCATCCCGGTAAGCTCCGCCTGGGCCGCCCCGAAAGCAACGGCTGCCGTGAGAGTCCCGCCAAGATTGGCTCCCAGATTGGGAGCCGCCAGAATAAAAACGATGATGCCGTAAAGCAGCGCCGCCGCCGTCAGGGGAAAGATGCTTTTTCGGCGCGGCGCCGCCCTTTCTCCGGTGATATAAGCTGTCAGGGAGACCGTTCCCAGCAGGGCCGCTCCGATGAGCACACCCATATATTCGTTGCCCACCCCGTAGTAGCGCGCCCCGCCTGCCGGGTCGTAACTCAACATGGAGAGCTGCTGCAGGGGAGCCCCCAAAAGGGTGTCCGCAATAAGAGCGAGGGCGGTCCCCCAGCCGAGGAAAGCCCAGTAAAGACGGTAGCTGTACCTCTGCAAGGGATGGAACAGCAAAAAGAGCAGCAGCGCCGCCCCCAGAAGAACGAGGCCGCTTTGCCACGGCGCCGGCTGTGGAAAAGCAAGCAACCCGGGCAGCAGGAGAAAGGCCGGCGGGATGAAAAGCAAAAACCGGATCAGCTCTGACAGCGGGCCATGGAGCAGGCGCAGCTTCAGTAGCAGTGAAGCCAGTCCGGCCAGGAGGGCGGCCACCAGGAGAGCAACATAGATTTTTAACAGCGGGGGACGCTGGCTGTACACCAGCGCCGTATGGCTGCTGAAGCGCTGCAGAAAGGCAAGGGGATCCCTGTCCTGGACCAGGGCAAAGGGGACCGCCTGGGCGGGTGAGGCCCCCTCCCCGGCATCCGCCAGCAGGTGCAGGATCATGGAGGGCAGATCGCTGTTCTGAACCAGGCCCGGGCGACGGGTTGCGGCGCCGGCAAGCAGACCTGAACCGGAGTTGCCGGCGTCTGCAAGAACCAAAGGGGTGAACTGCTCCCCGCCCGCCGGGCGGTTCAGCGGCAGCGACGGCGACAGCAGGAGCAGGGTGCAGTTTTCTTTCCTGAGCAGGGGCTGCAGCCTGCCGAGAAGGGCATCCAGGTTGTTCATGGTCATTCTAAAAAGCTCTGCCCCCCTGTCCGGCGCCAGGCAGGGCCAGTAATCATCCAGGCGGCTGCTGTCGCCGAATTCAACGACATGCAGGTCGGCGGCAGCGAAATTTTCCGCAACAGCGGCAGCCAGGGCTTCGGCGGCGGTGCGCCGCCCATAGGGATAAAGCACCGCCTCCCGGAGCAGCTCTTCACCCACCGCTCCGGCTGGGACCGCCCCGCCGGAATCCATGGCGATCATCACGGCGCTGCGGTTGGGGGCGGCGGCGTCGGCATTGCCCCAGACCGCCGCAGACAACCCTTTTTCTTTCAGCATCTCCCCCAACAGACCCACCGTTACCGGGTAGGGCAAAACGCTGTTTTTTTCCCGCAGCGCGCCGACCTGGAGATGAAAGACGGCACCCCGGGGGGGGCTTCCGGTGCGTCGCTCAAAGATTGTTTCAGCCCGCTCCCCTTCGAACATTTCGCCCTTTTGGAATGCCGCTCCCCCCTCCCCCCCGGCGGCGGCCCGGGATCCGGTGCCCAGGCTCAAGTATCCGCTTTCGCTCCCCGCCCGCCCGGTTCGCACATTCATCAGGGCAACGGCGCCCTCCTCAAGAAGCTGCGTCAGGTTCGGCCCCGCCGCGGTGCGCAGGTCGCCATAAGTGAGCCTGTCGGCCAGCAGCAGCACCACCTTTCCGCTGCCGCTCCCAACAGCTGCAGAGTCCAGGGAAGCCCTGGAGGCTTCCGCTGCATGGAGCCACTGGGGGATCAACAACAGGGCTAACAGGAGCAGCGCCGCTTTAGACGCCGGGCCGGCAAAAAAGCCGATGCCGCAACGGGGGCCGTTTTTTCGAATCACCCCTCACCTGCATTCCCGCAGCCGGAAAAACCCGCCGCCCGGTGTCTGAAGCCGCCGGTAAGCTGATTGTAGAGGGCGGCGGTCCGGGAAAGCATCCGCTCCAGGGTAAAGTGGCGTGCAACGCGCTCACGGCAGGCCCGGGCCAGCCGCCGGGCGCGGGCCGGATCCCGGGCCAGGGCGGCCACGGCTTGCGCCAGCGCCGCCCCGTCGGCGGGCGGGACCAGGAGCCCGTGTACACCGCCGGCAATGACCTCGGGAAGCCCCCCCACAGCGGATGCCACCACCGCGCAGCCGGCGGCAGCCGCCTCGAGCAGGGCCAGCGGAAAACCCTCCGTCAGGGAGGGGAGCACAAAGATATCGATATCTGCCAGCCGCCGCGGCAGATCGGGGCAATAGCCGCAAAATGAGAGTCGCCCCGAAAGGCCCAGCCGCAGGGCCTGCCTCTCCAGAACGGGACGGCATGGCCCGTCCCCGGCGATCAGGAAGCGCATTCCAGGAAAAAGCGGCGCCAGCGCGGCAGCGGCCTGCAGAAAATAAGGCAGTCCCTTTTGGGGCGCAAAGCGGGCCGCCGTGCCGACAACTATGCCGCCTCCCGCCCGGCGCCGGTCGGACCTCTCCGCGGCGGCCTTCTCGAAAGAGGCGGGGTCAATCCCGTTGTGAATAACGCTGATTCTCTCCCGTGGTATACCCTGAGCGGCCAGCTCCACGGCCAGCGTTTCGCAAACAGCAATGTAGTACGCTTTATGAGCGCCCAGCGCTTTAACGGCGGCAGGTAAAAACAGGGCGGCCCGGTGGGCGGGATAGTTGTGGATTGTGACGAGGACAGGCACCTTCGCCCACTTCGCTGCGGCAAGGCCGTGCAACGCCGCCTTGAACCCGTGGGCATGCAGCAAGGCGGGGCGGAGCCTGCGCAGCAGCATGCAAAGGCGTTGAAAGGTGATCAGGTCGCCTGTGGGGTTGAGCCCCCCTGAAAGGGGAAGTTGGAAGCGGGACTCCGCGGGGAGTCCGGCAGATCCCATCCCCTCGCGCTCCGGACTTCCCAGGTAAAGCGT
>CAYTXG010000009.1:0-73564 GCA_964441025.1 uncultured Syntrophomonadaceae bacterium | reverse complement strand
TACCATGAAGTTTTATGTGCTGTTTATGGCATTATTTTTCACACAGTCTGACGGTGACTTTGACTCACCTTTGAATGACGATCAGTCCGGCAGCGCTGCTCCGGGACCGCATATCCAACTCCGGCCGGCAGAGGACTTTGCCGCTGCTGTGTTGAATATTTCGGCATGAATACTTACAGTCCTGGCAACCGGCTTTTTGCGCACATTCCGGAAAACCTTTTTTCTGTTTTCACAGGGCCGCTGAAAGAGCTGCATGCAGATCTGCTGTTTCTGGTTTACGATCTGTACCAGCGCAGCATCTATACACTGCCCAAGGAAACAATTATCGATCTATTTTGTGAATATCTCGATACGGCTGCTGTTGGCGAATGGCCGGAAGAGGAGTATGATCCCGAAACCGGTGAGCGCGAATCTGACCGCAGCACTCGTGATCGGGCCAACCTTCTTTTTCGCAAGCTTGATGAGATGGGATGGCTGGAGCAGGAGCAGCATCCTGATTACAGTTTTCGGGTGTCGCTGCCTGATCACGCTCAGGCTCTCCTGGATACCCTGGATAAGATACGCAAGGGTTACCGCATGGAGTACCGCGGGCGGATCCTCGGCATCTACCAGAATCTAACGGGTGAAGAAGGGCTCTCCCATATTGCTCTGCAACAGGCCCATGAAGCTACCTGCGAGCTCGTCGGCGGCTTGAGAAGCCTTAGCCACAGCATCAAAAAGTATACCGCAGAGCTGCTCGAGGCGAAGGCTCCGCGCGATGTGCTGAGTCATATTTTTGATCAGTATTTTAGCGAAGTGCTTGGAGAGCAATATTACCGCCTGAAAACATCGGAGCATATTTCCAAGTACCGCACCGGGATCATCATGCGGGTGAAACAGTGGCAGGCAAACCGCCCGGCTATCGCCGAACAGGCCCGGTTGATGGTGGAGGAAAAGCAGGCGCTGGACAACCTTCAAGCGGAGAATTTAATCTACGACCGGTTGGAATATATCGAGGATTCATTTAACAGCATGGATGAGATCATCGAAGAGATCGACAGGCGCAATGTCCAGTATGCTCGTGCTGCAGTGGAGAAGCTGCGCTTCCAGCTCCGGCATGGCAAAGGGAGCGAGCAGTCGCTGCGGCATGCTCTGCGCTATCTTTCATCAGAAGCGAGGCGCAGCGGTGAGCGTGAGGAGGTGGTTGATAGCGTGGGCCGCCTCATCAGGCTTTTCCCCCAGCGGGTCGTGGATGATCTGAGCTTCAAGACTCCGGCCCGGCGCCGGCAGGAGCATATTCCGGAGCCGCTGCGCCTGCAGGAAATCTCCAGTCAGACCCGCCGGAACAAGCTCGCCCATTTCAGCCGGCGGGTCCGGGAGGAGATTACTGTTGAAGAGATCAACCGTTACGTGGCGGAGCTGCTGGCGGGGGAAAAGGAGCTTCCTTTGAGCAAGGCGCCGCTTTACAGCAAAGAGCAGTGGATCCGATTGATCTATATCATCCTGTACAGCCCTTCACGCAGGGCAGAATATTTGCTGGCGGGAGAGCGGGGGAAGACAGTGGCTTTGCGCAGGGGATCTATCGAGGTGCCCGCCCTGATTCTACAGCGAAAGGAGCCCTAAAAATGGCTCGCTTTGAAGAGCTGTACGAGCAGCTGAACGATAAAGAGAAGGCTCTTTTCAGCGAGACGGTGAATCGTCTTCTGGCGAAGACATTCCTTGTTTTTGAGCGGGAAGAAGATCGCAGCGCCTACCGTTTTGCTGAAAGGCACCTGACGCTGTTTCAGCAGTACCTGGCCCTGGCGCGCTGGGATCTGTTCCAAGACCGCCAGCTGGCGGTGTTTCAGCTCTACAATCGTGATGAGCGTAACCGGCGCAGCTTTTCGCTCCAGGAGACGATTTTTCTGTTTATCCTCCGGCTCCTTTATGATAGCAAGAGACGGGAGCTGCGCCTTACCGAGCATGTCTATGTAACGGGGCAGGAGATCCAGGAGAAATATCTGGCCCTTGGAATCCGGCAGCGGCTGCCGGCGCGTGAAGATATGCAGCGCATCCTGCGTCTCTTCAGCAGTTTTTCCCTGCTGGATTTGAAAAGAGGCCACTGGAGGGATCCCGAAGCGCTCTACCTTCTCTATCCCTCGCTGCTGCTGGTATTGAATATTGCCGATCTTGAATCTCTGGGCGAATGGCTGAACGAGCAGGCAACCCGGTTCGGGGAGGATGGCGGCGAAGAGGATGAACTTGAATCCAATGAGTGATCCTGCCTGGCAGCTCCAATTTCTTTCCCTCACTGGAAAACAGGTGCAAAAACCTGCTTCGGGCCGCCGCCTCGGGTATGCGCCGGGCTCCTTTGGGGGGAAAGATAATTTTGCCTTCCCCGCAACATCAGGTGGTGTGTTTAAGTGCGTTTGCTGACAAAAATAAAACTGATCAACTGGCATTTTTTCACCAATGAAACCATTCCCGTTGATGGCAGCACACTGATCACGGGTGACAACGGCGCCGGTAAATCAACGCTTATCGATGCCCTGCAACTGGTGATCGTGGCCGACTTGAGAAAAATTCGCTTTAACTCGTCGGCCTTTGAGGATCGCACCACCCGGGACCTGCGCAGTTACCTGCGGGGGAAAACAGGGGCAGAGGGTGAGGCAGCTTTCCTGCGCAGCGAGAATTTTTCCAGCTATATTGTGCTGGAGATCACCCGGACCACCAGCGGCAAGTCCTACCTTATCGGGGTGGTCTGCGACTACTACCATGCTACCGGCGAGGAGGATCACGTATTCTTCAGGGTAGACGAGGAGCCGCTGTGCGATGAACTTTTCTTCAAGGAGCCGTCCCTGCCGTACAGCCGGCGGGAATTTTTCGACCACCTGAAAGCCAGGGGGATGAAGCACCAGAATTATCGCAATGATCTTGGGTGCTACATCAGTGATCTAAGGCAGCTTTTCGGCGGGGCCAAGGAATCATTTTTTTCTCTGTTCAGCAAGGGGATATCCTTCTCCCCCATCACTGATCTGCGCCGTTTTGTGCATGATTACATCCTCGAAGAGAAGGTTATCGATGTAGAGACCATGCGGGACTACTTCGAAAAATTCCGTGAAGTTGAGCGGATCATCGGTGATACCAGAAGGGAGATCGCCGCGCTTGAGCAGATCGAGGAGGGCTATGAAGAAATTGAAAAATTGCGCCGGCAGCTGAACCTGGGCGGCTACATGGTGCAGCGGGCCGGCTGGGAGCTGGAGGAGAACCGGGCCGGGCAGAAAGAGGAGGAAAAAGAGAAAGCGGAGCAGGCGATAAAAGCGCTGGCGGCGCGAATTGAACGGGACAGGGCGCAGCGGCAATCCCTGGAAGAGGGGATCACCAGGTTGAGAGCGGAGATTGCTGAAAACGAATCATTTAAACGGGAAAGGGAACTGCAGCGAAGCCTTGAGGAGCTTGGTGATGAGCTGGCGCGGTTGGGCCGGTTGGAAAAGAATTTAAGCAACCAGTTCAAACAGGAGGCCGGCGAAGGGGCAGAGCTGCACCGGGTGATGCAGTATGTTGATGGGCCGCTGCTTCTCAGCCAACCGCTGCCGGCGGCGGTGGAAAGATGGATTGCTGCGACCGGTGCACCGGAAAGGGATTATCCTGAAGATTGGGAAAAACTTGCCGCGGGGTGGCAGAAGGCCATGGAGTGGCTATTTCTGTTGAAAAACAGCCTTGAAGAAGAAGCCCGGGGGCTCCGTGAGCAGATCACCTGTCTCAAGGAGGATCTGCGCGGCCTCTCAAAAAACCAGATTCTCGGCCGCGAGTCACCCACCATGCGGCTGAAGCAGCTCCTTGAGCGGGAGCTGCTCACCCTGGCCGGGGAGCCGATCCCTGTTCATATCTTTTGCGAGGTTCTGGAGATCCGCGATCCGGACTGGCGAGATGCCGTCGAAGGATGCCTCCATCCCCAAAAATTCGATCTCCTGATCCCCCCGGGCCACTTTGACGCAGCGCTGGACCTTTTCCGGCGGGAGAAACCCAGCTCAAACCTGGAGGATGTAGGCCTGGTGAATACCGTAGGCCTGCTTGAAGAAGCGCAGCCGCCGTGCGCGCAAAGTCTGGCTGCGGAGATCACTGCAGAGGTTGATTATGCAGAAGCTTACGCCGCCCGGTTGCTGGGCACCGTGATCAAGTGCCGCTCGGCCAGCGAGCTCAAGGAGCACGAGTCAGCCGTTACGCCGGAAGGGTTGCTGTACCGGGACCACAGCCTCAGGCAGATTCCCCGGGCACATTTTGAACTCCCCTATATCGGCAAGGAGGCAGTCCGTTTTCAGCTGGCCCGTAAAAAAGGTGAGCTCCAGGAGGCGGAGCGTTTGCTGTCGGAGGCGGAGCAGCGGATTGCCGCCGCCGCATCTGCAGGCCACCTGGTTCTTGATAAAAGAGATCGTTACCGCGCCTGGTCGCAGACAGTGGAACAGCTGCAGGCCAGGCCGGGGCTGGAAGAGAAGCAGGCTGCGCAGCAGAGGGAGCTGCTCTCGCTCGACTTCAGTGAGCTGGAAGAGCTGAAAAGGACGCTGGCCCGGCGGGAGGAATCGCTGAGGAGCCTGAAGGAGAAGCTTGAACAGGCTATTGATGAGCGGGGCGGGTTAAGGGTGAAGATTGCCGACCTGGACAGTGCTGTTGAGGAGTTGCGGCAGGCGGCGGAGGCGAAAAGGCAAACCTGTGGAGCGTACCTGGAGGCCCTGCCGGCAGCGCTGCAGGAGGAATGCGCCCAAAAGTGGAAACGCGAGGCAGCACGGAAAAATCCGGCTGAACTGCATCAGAATTATACCAGCAGCAATGAGGGGGCCCGGACCCGAATCGATAAGCGCCGGCCGGCACTGGTCCAGCTACGCACCGAGTTCGTGTTCAGCTTTCACTTTTCGGGTGATCCATCAGCAGAGGATAATGAGGCTTTCCGGCAGCGGCTGCAGCTCCTGGTAGAGAGCCATCTGCAGGATTACGAGACCCGGGCGCGGGAAGCGCGGGAGCAGGCGGAGCAGAGTTTCCAGGAGAACTTTGTTGCCCGGCTGGGGGAATTCATCAAGCTAGCCCGTGAGGAGATCAAGGAGCTGAACCGCGCGCTGCAGGATATGCGCTTCGGTACCGATGCCTACCGCTTCAGCCTGACCCCGAGCCAGGATACCCGGCGCTATTATGAAATGATCATGGACACAGGCGTGTACCAGGGTTCCATTTTCCGGGAAACCTTTTTCCAAAAGCACGGAGATACGATTACCGATCTTTTCAACGAGATCACCCGCGAGGGGGACGATTTTCCGGTAAATGTGCAGGCGCTGACCGACTACCGCTCCTACCTCGATTTTGATATTATCATCACCGATACACACAATCACAAGAGCTATTTCTCAAAGGTGGCCCGCGATAAATCCGGCGGTGAGACGCAGGTTCCATTTTACGTGGCCATTCTGGCCTCTTTTTACCAGGCCTATCAGCTCTACCGGAAAAGCGACACACTGCGCCTCGTTGTCTTTGACGAAGCTTTCAACCGCATGGATGCCGACCGCATCGAGGAAGCCGTTGCCTTCATGAAAAATCTTGGGTTCCAGGCGGTGATTGTCGCACCCACCGGCCGGATCCAGCTCATCGTTCCTTATATGAACACCAACCTTATTGTTATGCGCGACGGTTTCAACAGCTTCATCGAGCGCGTCGGCAGGAAGGACCTGGAGAAATGGAGCTGAGCGGTCTCCAGAAAGAGGTACTGCACGCCCTTCTTGATCGCTACGAGCGCCGCCAGGACTACGGGCGGACTGATAAAAGCGTCCGCCGGGTTCTGCTACCCGTTAACAAGAGGGGTTTCCCCGCCTATTTTCATGTCAGCGACAGCGGCTTCCGGCTCATGTTCAACCAGGAGATGGAGGCGCTGGAGCGCCGCCGCTGGGTGAAGCTGGACTGGGTTCGCTTCGATCGTGGCGGCACGCTGCAGCGAGTTGCACTGGTGGAGGAGGCCCTTCCCGGGATCTACCGGGCCCTGGACCGGGTGCCCCGAAAGCAGCTTTACCGGGAGGCGGCTCTTTTCCTTACGGAATATGAAAAAGCGGCTCCGGAGGAACTGTTCAGTTTTTGCCGGGAGCTGGGTGAGCGCCTGACTTTGCTGCAGACGCTGCCTCCGCCGTTGAAGGCGGAGCAGCCGCAGCTTTTTCAGGAATACCTTAAAGGCCTGGGAGCTCTTTTTGAAGCCAGGGATAACGATATCGCCAGGCGCCTTTTAAGCGTACGTCTTTACGGAGATTCCAAACGCTGGGAGCAGCTGCAGGGCGGCATTCTCCAGCTGGCCCGCAGCTTTTGCCTCCCCTCCGGGGAGGCGGCTCTTGACGATGGCGCCCTCATGGCCGAGCGCGGCATTATCGACCATCCCAGCCATATTCTGCTGTCCGGCCCTCTTGTATTTCGCACCTCCCGGGGGGAGGTTGATCTGGCCGCATTTTACCCGGACCTGGGGCTGCCGGTGGAGATGGCCCGCGACCTGGAGATCATTGAAAGCAAAGCCGCCGCCGTGATGACCATAGAAAACAAGACTTCGTTCTACCAGTACCTGCGCGAAGGGCCGCCGGAACACCTGGTGATTTACCTGGGCGGCTATCACAACCGCGGTCGCCGTCTGTTCCTGGAAAAACTTGCTGCCCGCTACAAAGAGGAGAGCCGCGCCGTCCCTTTCTTCCACTGGGGCGATCTCGATCTGGGCGGTTTCCAGATCTGGCGCCACCTGAAGGAGAAAACCGGCATCCCCTTTCAGCCCTTCCTGATGGATGTGCCGGTTTACCTGCGCTGCTGCCGGTTTGGGCAGCCCATGGGCAAAGTTTACATGGCCAGGCTGGCCGCCTTTCTGAAGGATCCCGCCTATGAGTTTTTCCATCCCCTGATCCGCCTCATGCTCGAAAAGCGAGTGCGCGTGGAACAGGAGGCTGTCCCCCTTCAATAAATATGCTCTGGGAGCGGGCTTTTACCCCTGTTTTCCGGTAAGATACCCGGTTGTTGTAGGGGCGACCTGCGGTCGCCCGCGGATTGCCCCTATGTACTACGTTACACCTGGTTTCGATTGTTGTAGGGGCGACCTGCGGTCGCCCGCGGGTTATACCTTATGCACCAACGTGATATCCGGGTTCTGCCTGTGGGGATGGTTGTTGTTATGTGTTGTCTATGTGCTGGTTGTAAACGACTTCGGGCGACCACAGGTCGCCCCTACACCTTCAGGTGCATCCAACAGGGTTCGTTTTACGGTCCGGTGTTTTTCGCACCCTGTCCCGTTGCGGTCGTTGCAGATGCGACCTGTGCTCGCCCGCTCTTTTCCATGAGCTACGGTAAAACCAATTTATATTGATCCGTAGTAACGATCTTCTTTCCACTTTGCCGGGTTGGTGTCGATATATTCCCATATCTTTAGATATTCTTTTTCATTGCGGATAATGCGATCATAGAATGACTTTTGCCAGATTGAAAAACCGATTCGTTTCGTAACAGCGCCCTTGAATTGCTGCACAATGCGTGACAATGTCGGGGTATGCTGGGATATGCCGGAAAGAATTAGAATGATCATATGTATATGATTGGGCATGACGACATGTTTATCGATGGCTATCTGTTCATAGATATCAGAAATGTTTTTGATTTCATCCTCAGTGGTTCTGCCAATTGGAGATAATTGAAGGCAGGCCTCGCTCGTACCGGGCGTTGAACCGGGGATTTCTCCAAAAAAATGTTTATTATTTTTTGTACACAAGGTCACAAAGTAGGCTCCATTTTGTGAGTAATCAAAACCCGTCAGGCGGTTGGATTTTCTTTGTGGTAAAACCACACTGTCATCCCCCCCCCTTTTTGGATATATTAACATATAGTAGAATAAATGTAAATATGGCCGCGGAGTTGTTGTAGGGGCGACCTGCGGTCGCCCGCGGGTTACCCCTATGTACCACGCTACACCTGGTCCCTGTTGTTGTAGGGGCGACCTGCGGTCGCCCGTGGGTTATACCTTATGCACCAGCGTGATATCCGGGTTCTGCCTGTGGGGATGGTTGTTTTTATGTGCTGTCCATGTGCCGGTTGTGAACGACTTCAGGCGACCACAGGTCGCCCCTACGGCTTTTAGGGTGCATCCAACAGGGTTCCTTTTACGGCCCTATGTTTTTCACATCCTGTCCCGTTGTGCCGGTTGTGAACGACTTCGGGCGACCACAGGTCGCCCCTACGGCTTTAGGGTGCATCCAACAGGGTTCCTTTTACGGCCCTATGTTTTTCACATCCCGCCCCGTTGTGCTGGTTGTGAACGACTTCGAGCGACCACAGGTCGCCCCTACGGCTTTCGGGTGCATCCAACAGGGTTCCTTTTACGGCCCTATGTTTTTCACATCCTGCCCCGTTGTGCTGGTTGTGAACGACTTCGAGCGACCACAGGTCGCCCCTACGACCTGGCAGGGTATATCTACCATGGGCCGTTGTACAATAGGGAATTGCGGGCGGACAGCCAACCGTTGCCCCTACGATATACGGCGTATTCGCTTCGGGTTACAGGGTTTCTTTTCCCGGATGGCGAATTGCCTATAGTCCGAAACCGTTGGTTTTCCGGACCGGGCATATTAAACTGTACACCTGGCTATTGAAGGGAGAATGTACCTTGATTCGAAGCGCTCATGAAATGATCATTAAACGGCTGGCCGGAGAACTGGGCATCAGGGAAGAGCAGGCCCGAAGTGCAGCGGCTCTCCTTGACGAAGGTAACACCATTCCCTTCATTGCCCGCTACCGCAAAGAGGTTACCGGCGAGCTTGATGAAGATATGCTGCGGCGGCTTGAGGACCGGCTGCGCTACCTGCGGAACCTGGAAGAGCGCCGCGGGGAGGTGCGCCAGCTGATCGCGGCGCAGGATAAGCTGACGCCGGAAATAGAACTGGCCCTTGCTGCAGCGCAGCGCCTGCAGGAAATCGAGGATATCTATCTGCCCTTCCGACCAAGGCGGCGCACCCGCGCCTCCACGGCCCGGGAAAAAGGGCTGGCCCCCCTGGCCGGGCTGATCATGGAACAGGCGCACCGTTCGCTTGCTGAAGCGGTAGCGCCGCTCATCGATGGGGAGAATATTGCCGATGCGGAAGCGGCCTTGCAGGGGGCACGCGATATCGTGGCCGAGACCGTCTCCGACGACCCGCGCATCAGGCAGCTGGTGCGCGCAAAGGCGCAGAAGAAGGGGGCGCTCATTTCACAAAAGGCCGCCGGCGAGCAGGCTGGTGTGTACGAGCAGTACGGCGATTTCCGCGAAGCTGTGGCCACCATCCCCTCGCACCGCATCCTGGCCGTCAACCGCGGCGAGCGGGAGGGGTTTCTCACGGTCAAGCTGGAGCTGCCTGTTGAGCGCTGCATTGCCGCCATGCTGCGGCTCTACCCGCCCGACCCGGAATCTCCCTTTGCCCCTCATCTTCAGGAGGCGGTGGAGGATTCATACAAGCGCCTTGTAGCGCCGGCCATGGAGCGGGAAATTCGCTCCACCCTTACAGAGCAGGCCGGGGAGCAGGCCATCCGGGTATTCGCCGCCAATCTCAGGGCGCTGCTGCTGCAGCCGCCTGTCCGCGACAGGATCGTTCTGGGCCTTGATCCCGGGTTCCGCACCGGCTGCAAGGCAGCGGTAGTTGATGGGACGGGCAAGCTGTTGGATACAGCCGCCATCTATCCCCACCCCCCGCAGCGCCGCTCCGACGAGGCCGGTCGGATCGTGGCCGCCCTGGTGGAGCGCCACCGCGTGGAGATCATCGTCATCGGCAACGGCACCGCCTCCCGGGAGACCGAAGAATTCATCGCCGCCCTGCTGCCGGCGCTGTCCCGCCGGGTATCCTACGCCATTGTCAGCGAGGCGGGGGCTTCAGTCTACTCCGCCTCTCCACTGGCCCGCGAGGAGCTGCCTGAACTGGATGTAAGCCTGCGCGGCGCTGTCTCCATCGCCCGGCGGGTTCAGGATCCGCTGGCAGAGCTGGTCAAGATCGAGGCGAAATCTATTGGGGTTGGTCAGTATCAGCATGATGTGAACCAGGGGCGGCTGGCTGCCGCCCTTGATGGGGTGGTGGAATCCTGCGTGAACAGCGTGGGCGTGGATCTGAATAGCGCCTCCTATGCCCTGCTCAGTCATGTGGCCGGGATCAAGCCCGCCGTGGCCAGGAATATCGTGGACTATCGGGATGACAGGGGGAAATTCACCTCCCGGGGCGAATTGCTGGATGTCCCCCGCCTGGGACGGGGGACCTATACACAGTGCGCCGGCTTTCTGCGCATCTCCGGCGGTGAAAATCACCTGGACAACACTGCAGTGCATCCGGAATCTTATCCACTTGCTGAAAAAATCTATGGGCTGGCAGGAGCAAAGGCTGAAGCCCTGGCCGCTCTTGATCCAGAGGCCCTGGCCGCCGAACTGAATGCGGGGCTGCCCACGGTGCGCGATATCATTGCCGCGCTGCTGCAGCCGGGGCGCGATCCACGCGACGAGCTGCCGCCGCCGCTTTTCAGGGCCGGCATTACCAGCCTGGCAGATCTTGCCGAGGGGATGATCCTTTCGGGCACGGTGCGAAATGTTGTAGATTTCGGGGCCTTTGTGGATATCGGCGTGGGGCGAGACGGGTTGCTCCATCGTTCCACCTTGGGCCGACGCACCCGTCACCCCTCGGAGGCACTTTCCGTGGGGGCTGTTATTGAAGTCAGGGTTGCAGCGGTGGATCATGAGCGCGGAAGGATCTCCCTGGCCCCTGTTTCAGAGACGGGGGAAAAGCGCTGAGGGCTTGCCGGGGGTAAACGCTCCAACAACGCTGTTTCCGGCGGGGTGGCGGCATGTGGCCTCAGGCAGTTTGCCCTAGCACCGGATCATTTCCCCGGACCTGTTACAATCCCCTGCCGGGCGCCGTCTTATTCAATTGACAGGATGTAGTAGTAGATGGGCTGGCCGCCGTACTTTAACTCCACTTCCACGCCGGGGTGGGCTTTCTCCACAGCTGCGGCAAAGGCTTCGGCCTCCCTGCGGCTGATCCCTTTTCCGTAAAGGGCGGTCACCAGCTCATCGCGCTCGTCCAGCATCAAGTCAGTAAGATCAAGGGCGGCAGATGTGAGCTCCGACCCGGCGCTGCAGAGCTGCCCATTGTAAAGGCCCAGGTAAGAGCCCCGCGGAACCTGCCTTCCCCCGATTACAGTATCCCTGGTGGCATAAGTGACCTCGCCCGACTTGACCTGCTTCAGACTGTTTTCCATTGCGCTGATGTTTGCGGTGAAATCCGCAGTGGGGTTGAATGCCACCATGGCGGCCAGACCCTGGGCAATGGTGAGGCTGGCGACTACTGCAACCTCTTTGGCGCTGATCCTTAGCACCTGCTGGGCGACCATCTGGATATTCTTATTGTTCGGCAGTATTATGACCCGATCAGTGGCGATCCGCTGCACCGCATTGAATAGATCCTTGACCCGGGGATTCATCGTCTGGCCCCCATAGACAATTTCATCTGCCCCCAGGCTTAGAAAAAGCTCCTTGATCCCCTCTCCAAATGAAACGGCAATTATGCCGGTATCCTCTTTGCCCTTCGCCGTACCGGGGCTGACAAGGGCGACCACGGTTTCAACAGGGGCCTGAAAATTCAGGGCATGGCGGTGCTGATCGTTCATGTTGTCAATTTTGATCTCATGCAGCGAACCGTAACCCAGGCAGAGGGAGAGAACGCTGCCCGGATCCGCAGTGTGGATGTGCACCTTGCTCATATTGTTCTGGCCTGCAACAAGTAGTGAATCGCCCAGGGGCTCAAGGCGGTCCTTCAGCTCAGCCGCTGCCGCCGGGGTCCCCTTGATGACAAATTCAGTACAGTAAGGGTGTGGCAGGTCAGGCGTCCCGTCGGAAGGCACTGTCTCTGCCCCTGGGGAGGGTTCCTCCGTGCTTACAACTTCGGCTGCCTTTTTGCGGGTTAAAATTTCTCCCAGAGCGTGCTGCACAGAAAAAAGACATCCCTCGAGGAATACGATAAATCCCAGGCCTCCTGCATCGACAACACCGGCCCTTTTCAGTTCCGGCAGCATTTCGGTAGTCCTGGCCAGCGCCTCTTTGCCTTTTTCAATGGCGCTTTCAATAATCCCGCAGGTATTGATCCCTTTGCGTGCCGCGCTTCTGGCGCCTCGGGCCGTTTCGCGGGCAACTGTTAATATGGTTCCCTCTACCGGTTTTGAAACAGCCTTGTAGGCATAGACAACGCCGTACTGAAAAGATTTGCTCAGGTCATCAGGGTAAGCGATCCTCTTCCCTTGCAACCCCCGCGCGATCCCGCGCAGCAACTGGGAAAGGATCACACCCGAATTGCCCCGGGCGCCCATAAGAGCGCTTGAAGCGGTTTCAACAGCGATCTCACCGATAGAGTTGCCCCTGTAGGTCAGCGCAGCCTCGGCCGCAGCAGCCAGGGTCATGCTCATGTTCGTTCCGGTGTCGCCATCAGGTACAGGAAAGACATTCAGAGCGTTAATAGCCTCTTTCTCCCGGCTGAAATAGTAGCTGGCCCCGATAATCATCTTCTGAAAGTCGGCTGCATTGATCGCCAGTTCGATGTCTCTATTCCTATTTTCTTTCAAAGCAGGTCTCCTCTGGCATGCCCCGATCAATCATAAGCCCAGAAACCCATACCCACCAATCCCGGGCCTCCGTGTATGCTTAAAACGGGGCCGAATTCCCTGATTACCACGTTGGCGTGTGGCGCGATCTCCAGGATCCGGTCCTTAATATCAACCGCCTCCTCAAAGGCCGCGCAGTGGACGACAGCGGCCTGCAGATGTTTGCTCTTCCGGGGCAACTCCTCCAGCATCCTCTGGATCGCCTTCCGCCCGGTTCTGACTTTATCCAAAACCTCGATTTTACCTTCAAAGAAATAGAGAATGGGCTTGATCTGCAGCAGCGATCCCAGAAGTGCCTGCGCCCCGCCGATGCGGCCGCCCCTTTTTAGATACTCAAGGGTTTGGGGAATGAAGAAAGAACCGATTTCCTTTACCGCCTGCTCCAGCCTGGCGGCTATCCAGGGGCGTTCTAGACCCTCTTCCGCCCACCGTGCCGCCGCCAGGACCAGGAAGGCCTGAGCTGCCGAGGTGGTCAGGGAGTCGATAAGGGTAATTCTCCCGGGGTCAACCATGGTGGCCGCTCCACATGCACTGTCAAAAGTGCCGCTCAGCCTGGAAGAAGCATGAATGGATATAACCTCTTTGCCCTCTGCGATGAGCTTCTGGTAGGCCTCAACAAAAGCACCCACGGCCGGCTGGGATGTAGAGGGCAGCTGATCAGAGCTGTTAACGCGGGCAAAAAATTCCCCGGCATCAACTATTCCATCGTAAATAAAACCATCCGTAAAATTGACCGTCAGCGGAATCACGATCACATCGTGCCGGGCAACCTCCTCTTCTGTAAGGTAGGCTGTAGAGTCCGTTACTATAGCGATTTTCTTCATCCCTATCCCCTCTTTCCCCCGTCTTTATGTTTAAGTAGCTTCTACATCACCCCTGGGTATCCTTCACCGGTATATTGTTTCACAATTTGAACAGCACAGCGTTGCCTTTTTGTTGGACAGCCACCTCTTAACCGGCTAAAGAGAGGTTCAGCTCCTGGCGGCGACTTTGATGATCCCATGCAGGAGCAGGAGCCAGGCCAGTACAATCTCCAGGTAGAGACTGCCCAGACCCAGGCGGTGCCAGCCGGCTTTATCCGTCACTTTGCTGAGCAGAAGGAGCATGAAACCCAGAAGCACGGTCACGAATTGCAGCCTGGCAATTGTAGTCGGCCTAAAATTCGCTGCGCCCATGGCGATATTGAGCGCCCGTTCCCCGCTGCTGCTGCTGCTGAGCCGCGCAGCCCGTATTCGATCCGTGGCCAGGAGCCCGAGCTGGGGGGCAACCATAAGTATTATTACGGTCAGGGGCAGCAGGCCGGTTATGAGAGAAAGGGCCCCTGTCCAGGCGCCGAGAAACCAGTCCGAGGCTTGATCCAGGTACGCACCTTTGCGCGAGGCGAGACCGCGGAGCCGTGCCAGCGGGCCGTCCACAAAATCGGTAAGGGCGGCTGCGCTCAGGATCCAGATTTGCATCGCCAGCGAAAAATTGACAAGGTAACATATAATTGCTGTAAAAACAAGTAAAATTCGCAGCCCGGTAATGTGGTTAGGCTTGACCCAGGAAGGGATAAGTGTATTGAATACAGGTTTTAGCGCACTGTCGCGAAGACTCTCCTCGGCATCTGTTAATCGCTCCACCAGGTTCATTTCAGGACCTCCTTTCACATGATCAGCTCTACTATAATAATAGTCTGATCTTGCAGAAATAGTCGGGAAAAGGGATTTCTCCAGCCCCGGGGTTCGATACTTTGCAGTAACCCGCCCCTGTTAAAAGGGGCAGGTGCAATAATAGTTATTTTTCTCGCGGCATACAGATTATTTCCTTGATTACCGTGTCAAAAAAATTATTTGAATGCGCAGGGGTGATTACACAGGAGGTGTCGGCGCCCCTGCTGCTGCCGGCGATGGCGATGATCTCCTCACCGTAAGGGACGAGCCCGGCATCAAGGGCCATGACGCTGATCTCCACGCAGACCTTTATTCCCTGGCCAAACATGCGCAGGCTGGTGGCGACAATTTCAGAGGGGTAAACCCCCTGAAATTTATTCCGCAGGGCACGATCCACCCCTGCCAGAAGGTGCGTAGTGGTAAGCAGATCCACCCCTTTTTCCCTGAGGGCGGCTCTCATTTCAACAGTCATTTCATCTTCGCCCGGCCCTTTAAAACCGACATGATGGGTGACGCAGATGATTCTAAGGCCTTTGCCACCGCCTGATTCGTAAAGTTTTTCAGCGGTAGAGCCGCTGTTCGAAGCTACTGCTATCGTGTTGATCCCCAGTTCTTCGGCCCTTTTCAAGGCAGCTTCAATGGCAGCGGCGGTATTGACCGCGCCCCTCTTTTTCCAGTACAATGGTTATACCTCCTGAAGATTATTTTCTGCAAAGCAGCTCATCCCATTTTAACATACCCTATATTGCCTCGGCAAAGCTTGATCTTTTTCCCGTATTCGTTAGAATAGATAACAAAGGGATAAGATAGGCCAAATAGCGAATATTCTTGTAGTGATCTGTTATGAGATCCAAGGAGTTGACAATAAAGGATATTAAAAAGATTCTGTCGAACATATAGTAAGTTTTAAGATGCAGGTAAAACATGTCAACACTAAAAAAACAAGGAGCAGCGGTAATGAATTGGAAAGAGCTTTATAATCAAAAGTTAACATCTGTGAAAGAAGCAGTTAAAACGGTTCGTTCGGGCGATCGGGTAGCTTTCTCCCACTGTGCCGGGGAATCTTTAATCCTGAGCCGGGCCCTGGTAGAGCGGGCTCCTGAGCTTCAGGGTGTGACCATCATACATTTTTTAATGCTGGGGCCGAACAGTTTTTGTGATCCTGGCATGGAAAGACATTTTTCACATCTCTCTCTTTTTGCCGGGGCCTCGGTGCGCGAGGCGGTTAACAGCGGCCGGGCTGATTTCATCCCCTGTTTTTTCTCCGAGGTGCCCCGGCTGTTCAGGGAGGGCTATCTTCCTGTCGAAAGGGCCCTGATCCACGTAAGCCCGCCCGATGACCACGGATTCATGAGCTTTGGCGTATCGGTGGATTATACAAAGATTGCCGCCTCCTGCGCTGAAACGGTGGTTGCGGCGGTAAATCCCCGCATGCCCCGCACCCTGGGGGACAGTTTTATCCACGTATCTGAAGTTGACTATCTGGTGGAGATCGATGAGCCGGTCATCGAGGTGCCTTTGCCGGTAATCGGGCCCGTTGCGGAGGCCATTGGGAGCCATGTCGCTCCCCTGATCGAAGACGGCGCCACGTTGCAGCTCGGCATCGGCGCCATCCCCGACGCTGTTTTAAAATTCTTAACCAACAAAAAAGACCTGGGCATTCATACCGAGATGTTCTCCGATGGAGTGGTTGACCTTGTTGAGGCGGGAGTTATCACAAATGAAGCCAAGTCCATTCATAAAGGCAAGCTCATTGCCACCTTCCTCATGGGCACGCGGCGGCTCTATGATTTTGTTCACGACAATCCTGCTGTGGAGATGTACACCGTTGACTATACCAATGATCCCCTGGTCATCGGGCGGAACAGCAAAATTGTATCCATAAACAGCGCCATCCAGGTTGACCTTACCGGCCAGATTTGCGCAGACTCCATCGGTTTTACTCACTACAGCGGTGTGGGGGGCCAGGTTGACTTTGTCCGTGGCGCAGCCCGCTCGCCCGGGGGGAAATCAATTATTGTGCTTCCCTCCACGGCGGCGAAAGGAAGGATATCGCGCATATGCGTGGCCCTTGCCGAAGGCGCCGGCGTGACCACCACACGCAATGATGTTCACTATGTGGTTACCGAATACGGCGTTGCCGACCTGCGCGGCAAAAGCCTACGGCAAAGGGCTGAAGCCCTTATCTCCATCGCTCATCCGGACTTCCGCCGCGAGTTGAGCGAAGGGGTAAAGGCAAAGAGGTCAATTTTAGTTCACTCCCCCGTTGTAGAGGAGCCCGCACCGCATTACAAAATGGCGGTTGCATCGGGAGGGTGCAGATAGCCTGTCATTTAGCCCCCGGGTTTGATCAATCCGAAAAATTATCAAAGCAGAAGGTGTTTTGCATTCATCCAAAAGCCCCTTTTTCAAAAGGGGCTTTTGGATGTCAATCCGGGCCCTCTTTTTGTCATGCTGAGCCGGGCGGTGCTCCTCGCTGAAACCCTTTTTAGCTTAACTCATTTGGGCACTGCCTTTACACAACTCCACAATGAAAGAGGGTATCTATTAAAACCCCCGTTTAACCGCCTCACCGCGGGGTAAACTATGAACCCCGGGTTAACGGCGGATCGCCCGCCGTGCACCCCGCGGATACCCACAGACCAAAGGGAGGGACCAGGCGGATGAAAGATCTGTACGTTATTTTAGCCTTCCACGCTCATGAGCTGCTCTGGGATCTGCCGGAAAGATTCCTTTCTTATCTTGAAGATGAAAACCCCATGAAAGGGACCGTTCTTGACGAAAATTACATAAAAAAAAGAAAGGAGGAGGGGCGCGATGTTTACACCCTGGGCATCCGCCTGGGCGAGAAGCTGAACGCCCCCATCTGCGTTGAATACAGCAATGAACTGCTGCAGCAAATCGGGGAAGTAATTCCGGAGATATTCAAGCGAATTGTGGATGCCTTCCGGGATGGCCGCCTGTACCCCATCTACGGGCATGCCCACCACACCCATGTCTCCCTGCTCAAGCAAGAGGAGATCACCCAGGAGATAGTTTGGAATATGCAGTACCTGCACAGCTGCATGCAGGCGCCCCATCCCAGGTACAAGGGCTATTTTTCACCCGAGGCTTCCTACAGCGTCGACAAAATTGAGGGAGCCGCCGCGGCAAACATTGACTACCTTGTCTTTCCCCACCTTCAGGAGAAGAAGGCGCCTTTCGAACTCATCGGGCGGGGTGATCATCTTTATAAACCCTTCTGGGTGAAAAGCCCCAGCCGCAGCATTCTTGCTTTCCCCCGCAATTTCCCCATATCCCAGGAGATCTGGCGGCCCATTACCCGCATGAAAAGGGAGGAGGTCAAGAACCAGGGCTACAAACTGGGTGATTACCCTGTGTTTTTTAATGAATACCTGACCGGGCAGAGCGAGTCTTTTCCCATCGGCATGGAGGAGGGAGTGGCGCTTTACCGGGAGGTTTTGAGACAGGAGTTGAACCAGGCCCCTCCGGACGGAGTGCTTCTTTATATCCAGGACCTTGAGCTAATGGACTTCGGGGACACCGCTATTGAAATCATGAGCCGCGCCTGGCAAAGCCTGCTGGAGGAGGATCGTGAAATCTATTGCGTGCATTTCGTTACCCCGGACCAGTATATTGATGAGATACTAAAGGCGGAAGGCTTTGAGCAGCTGCCTCAGGTGAAATTTAAGCATATCTGCTGGGCCCCCGAGATCCGCCTGGTCCTGCGGGCGGACGGTCATTATCCTCCCCTGGGTGCTGATGACATCGGCCGTTATACTATTGAAAAAAGCGGTCTTTACGCCAACCCGCTTATCTTCTGGGAAAATGGCAAGTATTTCTGCGGCATCTGCGATACCCTGGTGGAGAACTTTAAGGTGACGGAGAATGTTACTGTTGATGCCGGAAGGCTGGCCGAAACAGGCTATGACCTTGCCGGCGAAGATCTCGACACCCAGATCGTGCTCTACCGGCGGCTGATGAAGCGGGCCTGCAACTGGGGCTGGCGCCCCACCGAAGGGCGCCAGAAGCGTCCCTGCCTGGATGCTTACCTGCTCTGTGTGGCCCTGCTGAAGAAAATAGAGCGCTGCCCCGATCTCTTTATACTTTTTCGCGAACTGAAGCCCCTTGACAGCAAGCACATTGCCGGTCTTGTCGAGACGCTAAAAGTATTTGTGGACAGCCGCGTTGATTACTTGCGCTTCGGCCTGGAGAAATATATGGCCGAAGCAGGCGGCGAGCTCTCCCCGGCTTACCGGAATATTGAAGAAGTGGAACGGTGGAGAGGGGTGGCTGTGCAGAAAGCAAAGGAGCTCTACAGCGCAAACAGGAATGAAAACATGACCGCCGTCACCAGGATGAAGCAGCTCCTTTCGCTGATGCAGGAATATTGCCGGGCGCTTTTCATGGCGACGGAGTACCTGCAGCGGGTCTGGGGAGAGGTCCCCGATGTCGAGTTCATGGTTGACCGGATGTACGAATACCTCTATGAGCTCTACCCGCCGCTCTTCCCGGAAATGATCAACCGCATTGACAATCTGTCGGAGGGCGATGTTGAGCGTTACTTTAGCGCACTGGAACCGGTGGAGCCCGGCGAACCTGCCTTTGCCCGCATCACATGAGGCGTCGCGAGCCAGTGTGAGTCGGAGGGACTGAGTCGGAGGGACGGTGTCTTTGACTCACAGCGTGTGAGCAATTACAGGTATGTCGTTCTGTGAAAAGAGGTGGCCTGCCTTGTCCTGGCGTTGCAGCTGCCCAGCATATATAAGGGTTTCCTCGAACTATTGGCATCAGATATGCCACGTGCAGTTGGTGGTCAGAACAAACTATGGTTCCGTACTGCTGCCGGGAAAAGCTCAACTACTTTTTTATGAAAATCATGCATACGGCATGAGTCAAAGTCACCGTCCCCGTGACTCACCTTGACTCAAGGATTACAAAGTGACCCGGTAAAAGGGTGCGCCCGGCGTTTTCCAGACTCGTCCCCCCGCCGGCTGTCCCGGGTTTTCCGGTTTGTTCCGCCCCTTCTTCCCTTCCGCCGTAGCGCGGTTCCTCGGAGTTGAAAATTTCCCTGGCTGGATCCCGCGGTACAGCCGTGCTGCCGTCTCCCAGATTGGCCAGGCCGGTGAGCTTCCTGCCCCGGTTTTTGCGGGTGATCCTGACCAGCCCTGAATCCGGATCGACCTGGACTGCCGTTCCCCTTTTGTCCGGCGCTTCCAGGGCCGGGTGTTCCCGGCGCAGGGCGATGAGATCGCGGTAATAGTTAAAAAGCTGCTCCTGGCGTAGCTGCCACGCTCCATGGGGGGTCAGCCTGGAGGCGAAAAAAGTGGCATCTTCTTCAGGGTTGGGCACACTTCCCCAGCCAAAGGAGGCAAACTCTTCTTGCCGCCCCTTTATTACAGCCTTTTTGAGCTCGGGGTCCTGGTAATCGGTAAAGAAAAGAAAAGGATTCTTCTCCCCGTACTCCTCTCCCATGAACAGCATGGGTACATAGGGCGCAGTAAACAAAAGGCCCGCCGCCGCTTTCAGGTACGGAAAATCCACAAGCGCCGAAAGCCTTTCGCCCCGGGCCCGGTTTCCCACCTGGTCATGCGTCTGGATGGCCACTACAAAGCTGGAGCCGGGTTCGGTAGCGGCGTCGCTGCCTCTATTCTTCATCCAGAACTTCGAATATCCGCCCGTGTAGAGATAATTGCGGTAGACTTTTTCCAGATCCTCAATCCGGCCGTAATCCTGGTAGTAGCCTTTGTTTTCCCCGGTGAGTACTGTGTGCACGGTATGGTGAAAGTCATCCATCCACTGGGCGCTGATCCCAAAACCGCCCTCTCCTGCCGGCCTGATCAGGCGGACATCGTTGTCATCTGTCTCGGCAATGATCACAATGCTGCGCCCGAGCTCCTTTTCCAGCGCCCGCGCAGTTGCAGCGATCTCCTCCAGAATATGGGGGCGGCTTTCATCTTTGATCGCATGGACGGCATCAAGTCGCAGACCGTCAAAGTGGTAGCGCTTAATCCAATGGCGGACGCTGTCCAGCACCATCCGGCGCGCCGCCGCACACCCGCTGTCGTCGAAATTCACCGCCTCTCCCCAGGGCGTTTCATATTTGCCGGTGAAATAGGGGCCAAACTTCCCCAGATAATTACCCTCGGGTCCGAAGTGGTTGTAGACAATGTCCAGGATCACAGCCAGCCCTTTGCGGTGGCAGCTATCAACAAGCTCTTTCAGATGACCGGGTTTGCCGTAGTTGCAGTTCACGCTGAAAAGACCCACCCCATCATAGCCCCAGTTCCAGCGGCCCGGGGTCTGAGCCAGCGGCATCAGTTCCAGTGTATTTACTCCCAGTTCCAGCAGGTAGTCAAGCCTTTCTTCAATGCCGGCAAAATTCCCTTTACGGGTGAATGTACCCGGGTGTACCTCGTACAGGAGCGCTCTCTCCCAATCCAACCCTTTCCAGTCCCCGTCCCCCCAGCAGTAGGCGTCATGGTTGACGACCTGTGAAAAGCCGTGCACCCCTTCAGGCTGGTAATGGCTGTAGGGATCGGGGAAGGCGCCTCCGCCATTGCGCCCCTTCAATAAAAATTTATAGCGCAGATCCAGACCGCACCCCTCCACCGCGCTGCGGAAAATATTCTCGCCTGCCCTCTCCATTGCTATTTCCCGGGTGCCTCCGCCGGTTTCTAAAAGCAGCGATACCTCCGGCCAATGGTGAGCATAAAGGGAAAACTCCACCCTCTCCCCGGACTGATCCGGAATAGAAGCTCCTAACCTTTCCATACTAAATAATATAACCAGTTGCCGGGGCTTAAATTAGCCTCCGGGTTAAAAGCGACAAGGGGTAAATAGATCTCCTGCGGTTATCGCCGCAGTCTAAAATAGCGAAGGGAAGTGTTTTCTTATGGAAGTTGTGCAGACGGTACAGAAAAAATTTGCCGATTACCTGCCCTTTGTCGACCGCGAGACTGTGGAGGAGATCAGCTACCTGGCCGGCGAACTGAAGGGTAAAAAAGTGGCCATGATCAACGCCACCTCTTTCGGCGGCGGGGTGGCGGAGAAGCTCTCGGCTTTGCTGCCGCTGTTGGGGGATCTGGGGCTGGATCTTGACTGGTGGGTGCTCAAGGGCGAACAGGATTTTTACCAGGTAACGAAAATGTTTCACAACCGCCTTCAAGGGCAGGAGGGCAGTCTCACCCCTGCGGAAAGGGATATCTATCTTAAATTCAGCGAGCTCAATGCCGCCTGCATGGAGAATTGGGATTATGATTTCGTGATCTGTCATGACCCCCAGCCTGCAGCGCTCATCGAGTACCGCAACAGTACGCGTCGCCGGGCCCGGTGGGTCTGGCGCTGCCACATTGACAGCTCCGCACCCAACCCGGAATACTGGGACTTTATTTACCGCTATATCCGGCAGTACGATGCCTCTATCTTTACCATGCCTGAGTATGTCAAAGAAGGTACGGAAATTCCCAATTTCACGGTGATCACCCCCTCCATCGACCCATTGAGTTCAAAAAATGCACACCTTGAACCTGAGGAAGCTGCTTCCATGCTCTGCCGGTTCGGGGTGGAGCAGGAACGGCCGCTCATTGCCCAGATCTCTCGCTTTGATCCCTGGAAAGATCCGCTGGGCGTTATTGAGGTCTACAAAATGGTAAAAAAGGAATTTCCCAGCGTCCAGCTTGCCCTTGTCGGCTCCATGGCCGGCGATGATCCTGAAGGCTGGGACTATCTTTACCACACCTTACGCCGGGCCGGTGAGGATTACGACATCAAGGTTGTCACAAATTTCAACGGTATCACCAACCTGGAGGTGAATGCCTTCCAAACTGCTGCCGATATTGTTCTGCAAAAATCGCTCCGCGAGGGTTTTGGCCTGACCGTGACGGAAGCGCTGTGGAAGGGCACCCCGGTAATCGGGGGCAATGTTGGCGGGATCAGGCTGCAGATCGAGGATGGTGTGAGCGGTTACCTGGTGGATACTGTTGAGGAATGTGTGGACCGGGTGCTCACGCTGCTGCGCAACCCTTCGCTGGCGCATGAATTTGCTTCTGTTGGGAAGGAAAAGGTGCGCCGCGAATTCCTGATCACCAGGAATGTTCTCGCTTACCTTCGTCTCCTTCATAAACTTAATTACATCCCCTGAGCCCTATAAAGCGCCCCTGTACTCCACGCCGGAAGAAGCGGTGGCGGCGCCTAGAGTTCAAGGATTTCGCGAATGTCGGATTCATCCATGGATGAAAGGAAGGTTTCGCCCGGCTGGACCACCCTGTCAACAAGCTCTTTCTTCTTCTGCTGCAGTTCGAAGATCTTCTCTTCTATGGTCCCCTTGGCCAGCAGGCGGATTACCTGGACCACTTTCTTCTGGCCGATGCGGTGCGCCCGTCCGGCGGCCTGCTCTTCCACGGCGGGGTTCCACCAGAGGTCGAATTGAACCACGATATCCGCACCGGTAAGGTTGAGCCCTGTCCCTCCGGCCCTGAGCGAGATTAAAAACATCTCCCCCTCTCCCATGTTGAATGCGTTGACCATTTGCAGGCGTTCACCTGTTTTTGTGGCTCCGTCGAGGTAGAAGTAGTGATAGCCCTCCCTGTCGAGCGCCTTCTTGATCAGCCGCAGCATGCCGGTAAACTGGGAAAAAAGGAGGATGCGGTGGCCTCCGTCTACAGCTTCGCGGAGCAGCTCCTGCAGCTGCAGCAGCTTTGCGCTTTCGCCGTTGTAGTTTTCCAGGAAAAGCGAAGGGTGGCAGCAGATCTGGCGCAGGCGCATCAGGCCCGCCAGAATCTGGATGCGGCTTCTGTTGAAATCGCTATTTTGCAGCGATTCGGCAGTTTCGCTGCGCAGCCGCTCCAGGTAGGCCAGGTAAAGCTTTTTCTGATCGGCAGTCAGCTCTGAGAGATAGCGGTGCTCGATTTTAGGGGGCAGCTCTGTGAGGACCTCCTCTTTGAGGCGGCGCAGGATAAAGGGGCGTACTTTTACCGCCAGGGGGAGGAAGCCGTTTTCCGGAAGAAACCCCGGTTCAGCTGCCGCCGCCGCAGAGCAGTACCTCTGGGTGAACTTTTTTTGCGATTGCAGGTAGCCCGGCATGATAAACTGAAATATGGACCACAGCTCGATGAGGGAATTTTCCATGGGTGTACCGGTAAGGGCAAAACGCCGGGAGGTCTTGATCTTGCGAGCGCACTGCGCCGTCAGCGAATTGGGGTTTTTGATATACTGGGCTTCGTCGAGAAAACAGCTGCTGAATTGCAGCGGCGCATAATCGGAGATGTCGCGGCGAAGCAGGGGGTAGGAGGTGATGATCACATCGGCTTTGACTGTCCCGGAAAGCAGTTCCCGCCGCTCCTTTTTTGTGCCGGCGATGACCAGCACCTTCAGCTGCGGGGCAAATTTTTCAATCTCCGCCTCCCAGTTATAGATAAGCGAGGCTGGGGTCACGACCAGGACCGGCAGCTGCGCCGGGTTCTCCTGCCGCTCTGAAAGTATGAACGCAATAGCCTGCACCGTCTTGCCCAGCCCCATGTCGTCGGCCAGGATCCCGCCGAAGCCGCAGGCGGCCAGCGATTTCAGCCATTTATATCCTGTTTCCTGGTAACCCCGCAGCACCCCCTGCAGGGGTAGCGGCAGGGGGTAGTCTGTGCCCGCGGGATTGCGGATGTGGCGGACCAGCCCGGCGAGATCTTCGCTTTCTGTAACGGGGGCAATATCATATTCACGGATGAGCCCGTCCAGGTAGAGCGCCTGATGCTTGGGCAGATGCACCGTTCTCTGCTTTAGATCTGACGGCTGCAAATCCAGGGCCCCGGCCAGGCGGTTGAACTGCTCGACGCCCTCTCCCTCAAGGGGCAGGATGGAGCCGTCGCGCAGGCGGTGGTATCTGCGCTTGATCCTGAGCGACTGCCAGATCTCCGCCAGCTCTTCAGGGTTGACATCCTCCAGGCCCAGTTCCAGTTCGAGAAGGTCGAGGTTCCAGTCAATGCCCGCCTTTCCGGTAAAGCGGGGCGCCTTGCGGCCGGCCTGCTTGAAACGCTCGCTGTAGTAGATAGCGGCATGCTGCTGCAGGAGGGGGATGGTTTCGTAGATAAAGGGCCAGATCTGCTCCTCCTCCTCCAGGTGCATGGCGCCGCCGCTGACGGTGAAAGCGGCCTCTTCGAAGAAGCGCATCACTTCATGCTCGGCGGCGGAATCCCGGATCAGCAGCCTCTCTTTGCCGGGCCCGGGCTGTCCCGCCGGGAGGGGGTCAAAGGGGTTGAGCTTGATCTCCCCGTAAATATACTCCAGCCTGGCGACAACTCTCCCGCCGTCATAGTCCAGGTATATGTTTGTCTCCAGGGGCGGGCGGTAGAGCCGTTTTTGCAAGGCGGGGGTTATTTTCAGGGCTGCTGTTTTTTCAATGAGGGGGTAGAGGCCCGAGAAGAAGCGCTGTTCCTGGGCGGCGCTGATCGGCAGGGCAGAGCTTCTCTGTTTCTTGATGGCGCAGAGCAGCGGCAGCAGGGCGGCCTGTTCAGTACCGGCCAGATTGTAGAGCTGCGCCCCGTGGAGCAGGAGATCGCCTTCAGCGGTCAACAGCTCAATTTCGTCCGCATCCTCCAGCTTCAGGGCCAGACCCTTTTCGCTCTCCTGCAGCTGGAACTGCAGGAGCGGGCCCGCGGCGGCGGCCCTGGCGCCTGTGAAGGTCTCTTTGCCCACCTGCAGGGTAAAAGCCTTTTCACCCAGTTGGTCCAGCAGCCGCCTGAGCAGGTGGGGGGGCAGCTTAATTTCTTTGCCCTTCAGCAGCCCGGGGGGGCCATAGTACCCGTAGCTCTTCTCGATCTCATGAATCCGGATAAAAAAGTCCAACAGGCCCCGGCTGTCAGGCGCAAAGCTGTGCCCTGGCGGATTATAGGTGAACTGTTTCCCGAAGATGAAGGGTTCCCGCTGCGCCACCGCTGCCATGAACTTGTCGACATCCCGGACTACGTATTGTCTGGCGCCCTTCTCGCCGGCCTTTAAAGAGACGCTGACAGGGGGCGGGCTGTTGCTGCCGGTATTGTTGTGGACCTGTACGAACAGGTCAAGTTCTACCTCGCTGCCACTGCCGGCAGCGGGGCCGGAATACCAGTCCAGCAGGTGATTCACAAGCGTCCTTTCGGTACTGTCAATGCCGGAGACCGGTTCCCTATCCTGGAGGGCCAGGAGAACGGCGACAATATGTTTACAGAAACCGTCGTAGGCGGCAAAGGCGGCGCAGGTGCAGTGGAAAAGAATCTCCTCTTCTTCCTTGACGATGTCCACGGTATATTTTTTCCTGCCCTGGACGCGGGCAACGACACGCCCGGGCCCCTCAAAGTCCACTTTCCTGACTGCACCCCGGCGGTAGTATTGCTGCCCCCGGGTAAAAACGTTTGGGTTGACGCAGTTGCCGGCAATCTGCCGGCGCGACAGTTTGATCATTGTTTCACTCCCTAGCGACATCACCGTACTCCTTGATTCTAACATAACGGGCCGGACGCTGTCAGCGATATGCACATACTGCGTCGCAATGCAGCCGGGCTGCGATGCTGTCGCCCTGCAGGCGGCCAGGCCTTTCCTCAGCCTTCTTATAAAAACGGGTGAAGTGCGCCTTGCCTCTACATAAATTACCAGCTTGCAGGAATCGGGGGGGACATTAAGGAAATAGAGAAGGGGCAAGGGGCGTGCCGGGGATCTGGAATAAACCCCCAGGTGCCCGGCGCCAGGGAGTAAAAGGGAGTGTAAGGTTGCAGACATCCCACCGGATTGTGTACGGGGATTCGCGCGAACTGGGTGCCCTGGATGATGGGAGTATAGACCTGGTGGTCACCTCGCCGCCCTACCCCATGATCGAAATGTGGGATAATCTCTTTGCCGGGCTGGCGCCTGAGGCTGGCCTTTACCTCGAACAGGGTGATGCCCGGAAAGCTTTTGAGTCGATGCACCAGGTCCTCGACGGGGTCTGGGCCGAACTGTACCGGGTGATGAAAGAGGGAGCCGTCGCCTGCATCAACATCGGCGACGCTCTGCGCACCGTCAGGGGGCGCTTTCAGCTCTTTGCCAACCACTCGCGTATCCAGGGCAGGTTCATGGAATTGGGCTTTGATCTGTTGCCCGCCATCCTCTGGCGCAAGCAGACCAACGCGCCGAATAAGTTCATGGGCTCGGGGATGCTCCCGGCGGGGGCTTACGTGACGCTGGAGCACGAATACATTTTGATCTTCCGCAAGGGGGATAAAAGGGCCTTCAGCACGCCCGGGGATAAAAAGAGAAGAAGGCAGAGCGGCTATTTCTGGGAGGAGCGGAACCGGTGGTTTTCGGACCTTTGGGATTTCAAAGGAAGGGGCCAGGACATGGGCGCTCAAAACCTGAGAAAGAGGAGCGCGGCCTATCCTTTTTTGCTGCCCTTCCGCCTGATCAACATGTATTCGGTCCTGGGAGACACCGTGCTCGACCCCTTCCTTGGCACCGGCACAACCATGCTGGCGGCGATGGCCTGCGCCAGAAACAGCGCTGGCTGGGAAATCGACCCCGCCTTTGGCGCCTACATCAGGGAGCGCCTGAAAGAGGAGGTCGGCGGGCTCAACGATTACAACCGGCAAAGGCTGCGGGATCACCTGGAGTTTGTCCAAAAATACACGCGGGAGAAAAGCTCTTTAAAATACAGGAACAGCCATTTCGGCTTTCCGGTGATGACGAAGCAGGAGCAGGATCTGAAGCTGCCCTTTGTCAAATCCATCGAAGAGGCTGGGGACGGTTATTTCCAGGCAACCTGTTTTGGAGACGAATACATCCGGGGCCTGGACCCGGAGCGGAACCATGAAGTAAAAAATGGAAGACCAATCTGACAGAATATGCTATACTGGTAAAAACATTGGGGACACAATCAGGGGTTGTTCGCGTGGATCAACTTTGTTAAGGAGATCAACCTGTATCTGAACAAAGAGGAGGGGACGGGCGCCGGGTGAAAGTGATCGATGTCGATGCGCTGACAGTGAAATACAAAGAATTCTGCGCGGTGGATGGGGTCAGCTTCAGCGTTTCCGAGCAGGAGATCTTCGGTATTGTCGGCCCCAACGGCGCCGGCAAGACTTCTACCGTGGAGTGCATCGCGGGGCTGCGCCGGGCGCACAGCGGGAAAGTCAGCGTGGTGGGGCTGGACCCCTGAAAAGAGCGAAAGGAGCTTTACGGGGCCATCGGTGTGCAGCTGCAGAATACCGCCTACCAGGAGCGGGCCCTGGTATGGGAGATCTGCGATCTTTTTTCCTCCCTTTACCGCAATCCTCTGCCATACGATGATCTCCTGGAGACAATGGGGCTTGCCGGTAAAAAGAAAGCTTTTGTGGCCGGTCTGCTGCTGCTTGCCCTGGTGGGCAAAATCGTTTTCAACCTGCACTTTGTGGGCAGTTTACTGCCTGTAGCGGCTGTCTTTCTTTTCTCGGTATTGAGTATTTTTTCCATAGGTTTTTTGATCGCCGGCCTGGCTCCCAATATGAAAGCGGTTACCGCCATTGCCTACCTCGTATTTTTTCCCATGCTCTTTCTGACGGGAGCATCCATTCCCCTGGAGATCATGCCAAAACTCATGCAAGATATCGCCAACTTTTTGCCTGTGACCCATGTGGTCAAGGCGATGAAAGCGGTGTGGCTTGGAGAGGCTCTTTCCAGTGTGAACACCAGCCTCCTGGTCCTGGCGGGAGTTGCGGTAGTCTGCTTCGTCCTGTCCCTAAAATATTTCCGTTGGGAATAACCGGCCCGGGGGCGGGGGGGTTGCAATTTAGCCCATGAGCGCCTGGACACCTTCCATGAATTTATGCCAGTTCACATCCTCCATGTAATGCATGAACAGCACCTCATTGATCCTGTTATCCTCGATGAACTGGATGATATTCTTGCCCGCCGCCCCTATGCTGAAGAAGCGCGAGTCTACAATATAGATCTCCTCGTAATGAGGCAGCAAAAAGGGCACGAGCGCGTTTCCGAAAGAATCCTTTATCACCAGGATCCTTTTCCCATTTTTAACATCTGTTTTGATCTCACCCCAGGTCAGTTCACCGCCGCTGATGAATACAAGGTACTTGTTTGTTTTGCTGCCGGCGTACTGCATATCGATTACCTCTCTTTTTTCCGGACCCCTGCCGTAGTAGATGGTGAAGTCGTGCTCTGTGAAGGGCATGTACACCGTGAGAGTATCGGGATTCTCCTCCAGCTTTTTATCCAGGGTTTTTGAGTAGGAGCTGCCAAGGAAGCCATCCAGGTCCACCCTGCGGTATTTCTCCAGCGGGACGGGCTCCTCCCCCCTCGTTTTCATTAAGGAGCAGTAGGCGTAATAGGCGCCCAGCGCCGTCCAGTGGTGGTCGGTCCGGAAGTAGATATACTCGCCGGTATGCCCCTTCAGGGCGTCGTACACATTGATCGATTCAATACCGGGATTCAGCCTGCTTTCCAGGTAGCCCAGGGCCTGGTTCTGCGAATCGGTGATCCCCTGGTACCTTTTAAGCTGAACAAACTCGCTGTTGGTGGGGGCGATCATGGAGTAGATCTTGACGCTCCGGGCCAGCTCCGCCCGGTAACTGTTGAGGATGCCGGCATAGAAATCAAAATTCTCCTTGTTGAATTTGAAGAGCTGGAGAGCCTGATCCTCAACTACAATCCAGTAGCCGACATTCTGATCATCGTCGTCTATCTCCGGCAGAAGGGGGTTTATTTCCTGCCCATTCTTATACTCTTCCTGCTCCTCAGGGGGTGCTCCCTCTGCAGGTTCGGGAGGAGGAGACGGCAGCTCCTCGGGGGCGGTGATTATGGCAATACCGGGGCCCAGTATGGAGAGAGCCTGCTGTACTCCCCGGCTGGCTTTGACCAGGCTGTCGCGGAAGATGAAGGTATCACTGTAATAGTTCTCCAGGTCTTGAAAATAGCTGCCGCTGAAAAGCGCCGGCAGGCTGAATTCGGGCCTTTTTTCCAGAACCCTGTGTTCGAGCTCGGAGACCGTTGGTTTTTCGGAGCTAAAAAAATTGGCCGGCCCCAGCAGCATAATAACTATTAGAAAGAAAAGTACATCGGGCCGCAGTTTCAGCCTTTTCATGATCATTGCCTCCAGTAATTTTGTAGCCGGCGCCGCCGTGGTGCATGGGGACGCCAAAAAGCCATGACAGCCTTAAAATCTGAAGTAAAGGAAGGGGTTATATGACTGCCCCACAAGAAAGATAATTGATAGAACCAGCACAGCCATGCTCACAAGAGGCCGCAGCACCCTGTCTGCTGCTGATATCATGGGATTCGTTCCAGGAAGTGCGCCCCCGGTCCTACCGGCCAGCCGCTTCATGAGCGGGGTGCAGCCAGCAGCGGCAATGACTAAAAAAAGGGCATTATTCCAGAAATGGATGGCCACTTCAGGGCTGGTAAATGCCGATGCTTTCACTCCGAACATAACCCCGAGAAACCCGGCTGCTTCTCCCAGGTCCGGATGGTAGAAAAACACCCAACCCACCAGCACCGCCGTCCACAGGTAAAGCCTGGAGACAACGGCCGGCAGCCTTTCGAATATACGCAGAAGGAATACCTTCTCGATAAATATGAGCAGGAAATAGTAAATGCCCCAGAGCACAAAATTCCAGCTGGCGCCGTGCCACAGCCCGGTGAGCGACCAGACCACAAATAGATTTACAATGTGGCGTTTCCTGTTTCCGCCCAGGGGGATATAGAGATAATCCCTGAAAAAGCTGCCCAGCGAGATATGCCAGCGCCTCCAGAACTCGGTGGCGGATCTGGAAATATAGGGGTAATTAAAGTTTTCCTTGTAAGTAAAGCCGAATATCTTTCCCAGGCCGATGGCCATATCGGAGTACCCGGAGAAGTCAAAATAGATCTGCAGCGCAAAGAGCAAAATGCCCAGCCAGGCCCCGGCAACGGGCAGCCGCGAATAATCCGTGCCCAGGAAATTACCGCAAAGTTTTCCCGCCGTGTTGGCGATAAGCACCTTTTTGCCCAGGCCCATAATAAAGCGTCTCACACCGTAATTGAACTGTTCAAATGTTTCCACCCGGTGCTCTATTTCAGCTGCAATGTCCCTGTATCTCACAATGGGACCGGCCACCAGCTGGTGGAAAAGAGAGACAAAGAGCAGCAGTTTGAAGAACGACGGCTGCGCCTCAGTCTCTCCCCTGTGTACATCGACGACATATGAGATGGTCTGGAAGGTGTAAAAGGATATGCCTATGGGCAGGCCAAAGGCGGTGGCCCCAAAACCTGTGCCGAACAAGGCATTCACATTGTTTGCAATGAAGCCCGAATACTTAAAAAACCCCAGTATAAGCAGGTTCCCAGTCACCGAAAGGGCAACGGCGGCCTTGCCCTTCCAGTGGCCGCGGTAGCGCCCTGCCAGCAGCGCATTGCAGTAATCGAAAAGGGTGGAAAAAATCAGGAGCAAAACCCACACCGGCTCTCCCCAGGCATAGAAGAGGAGGGAGGTGATGATCAGCAGACAGTTGCGGTATGTTCTGTTTTTGATGGCATAGTACAGGGCCAGGTTCAGGGGCAAAAAAACACAGAGAAAATAGAGGCTGGAAAATACCAATCGTATGGCCTCCCCCGGGAAAGATAAAGTATGCTACAGATCAATTTTGAACAGTGCCTCTTCCACCGCGCCTGCGTGCGGCAGGGCCGGGGGATTGCATAGTTTACTTATTAAAATTCATATCGCTTATTTAGCTCCGCCGGTTCACAGAAAAATGGCTGCCCCCGCTCCTCCCAGTGAAAAAACCAGGTTTACTTTGGGGGTTTTCGCCCAATCTTTAATAAAACTCTATCATACCGGGCGCCGGCTAACAATGGAATCTTCGGGCCGGCGGGTAAAATAACGGCAATATTCTACAGCTGCTTCCAGGCCAGCACCCGGGCATTTACGGGCTGCCTGCAGGGGTAATAATAAAGGATATTCAACCAGTTGGAAGAATTAATACTATAGGTACTGGCAGGAGATTGTTTCGATTCTTCCTCCTGAGAAGGGGGTACCCGGCAGTGACTGACATGACCGGCGGTTAACTGTTACTGACCGGGGATGGGCAAACCAACGGGGAGGTGTCTGCTTTGCTGCTTAATCCAAAGCGCCATGATCGTTTCTACCCTGATGAAGAATCGCGGGAGATCATGCTCAAGACAATCGATTTCTTTGAAAAAAAGGGCAAGGTAAAGCTCAAAGAAGACGATCGCGAGCGGGTCTGGTATGATGACTTTCTGCAGTTTGTGCGCGACAACAAGATCTTTTACAAGTTGCTCACGCCTGATGGGTTGGGAGAGAAGGGCTGCCGGTGGGATACCTGGCGGAACTGCGAATTCAATGAGATCCTGGCTTTTTACGGGCTGCATTACTGGTACACCTGGCAGGTGTCCATACTGGGCCTGGGACCCATCTGGATGAGCCCCAACGAGCAGGCAAGGCGCCGGGCGGCGCAGCTGCTCAAGGAGGGTCACGTCTTCGCTTTCGGCTTATCCGAAAGAGCGCACGGCGCCGATATCTACTCCACAGATATGGCCCTGGCTCCCCAACCCGACGGCACCTACCGGGCCAATGGCGAGAAATACTATATCGGCAACGGTAATATCGCCGGGATGGTCTCCACCTTCGGCAAGATCGCCGGCACAGATGAATATGTGCTCTTCTCCGCCAACTACAGGCACAAAAACTATGAACTGGTGAAAAATATCGTCAACTCGCAGTCTTACGTCGCCGATTTTATTCTGCGCGACTACCCCATCACCGGGGATGATATCCTTTCGCGCGGCCCCGCTGCCTGGGATGCCGCCCTGAACACGGTCAATGTGGGCAAGTACAACCTGGGCTGGGCTTCTATCGGCATCTGCACGCACGCCCTGTACGAGGCGCTGAATCATGCCGCCAACCGCAGTCTTTACGGCATCTATGTGACCGACTTTCCCCATGTGAAACAGCTCTTTGTCGATGCCTGTACCCGCCTGACGGCTATGAAACTCTTTGCCCTGCGTGCGGCGGACTACATGAGGGCCGCTTCGCCTGACGACAGGCGCTACCTGCTTTATAACCCCACCATGAAGATGAAGGTGACCACCCAGGGCGAAGAGGTGATCAATCTGCTCTGGGATGTGATCGCGGCGAAAGGCTTTGAAAGCGATACCTACTTTGAGATGGCGGCCCGTGATATCCGCGCCCTGCCCAAGCTTGAGGGGACGGTTCATGTGAACATTGCCCTGATCAACAAGTTTATTCCCAACTATTTTTTCAATCCTCAGCCCTATCCCGGGGTACCCAGGCAAGACCAGCCGCGGCATGACGCCTTTCTCTTTGACCAGGGGCCGGCCAGGGGGCTGGGCAAGATCCGCTTTCATGATTACAGTCCAGCCTATGACCGCTATGATCTGCCTAATGTGCATATTTTCAAGGAGCAGATCGCCCTTTTTAAAGAATCCCTGCTCAGCGCCGCTCCCGGGGCCGAACAGCAGAGGGATACGGACCTGATGCTGGCTTTGGGTGAGCTTTTCACCCTTGTTGTCTACGGCCAGCTGATCCTGGAAAACGCCGCCCTGTACGATGTGGGCGATGATGTCGTCGAACAGATCTTTGACTTCATGGTCCGCGACTTTTCCAGTTTTGCGCTGCAGCTTTACAGCAAGCGGGGGGCCACCCCTGCCCAGGCGGAACTGCTTCTAAAAATGATCCGCAAGCCCGCCGCCGATCCGGAAAAATTCAACCGGTTCTGGAGCGATAGGGTCCTGGTGTTGAAAGATACCTACGAGATGAACCCCTGACAGGGGAAAGGGTAAAGCCTTACCCCGGACAGCTGTGTAATCCCGGGGTAGCGTCACCTGCCCTTTTGAGGTTACCTTAATCATCTTCACAGCCCTGCACCTCCCGGTAAGGAATTAAGGGATCCTTGTTTCCTTACAGTGGGACAAGAGGGACGGTCCTTCTTGTCCCACTTTTGCCTCTTGAATCACAGGTTCTCCTCCTTCAGCGCATCGATGATGTTTTCATGTTTCATTTTTGAGCCTGCATGGAGCATGGTCATGAAGACGATGATAAAGACCCCGGCGATACAGATGAAGATCTCCTTCCAGGGCAGGAAGAAGGTGAATCCCAAATAATTGCCAAAGCCGTTGTACATCCAGAGGCTGATCAGAATGCTCACCGGCAGGCCGTAAAGCAGGGCGTTGAGACCGTAGAAGATGCTTTCATAGTTGATCGTTTTGCTGAAGCCCCGCGGGGTCAGCCCCATGGATTTGAGCATGGCAAATTCGCGGCGGTGCAGCGCCACATTGGTGCTGATGGTGTTGAAGATATTGGTCACCCCGATGAGGGTGATGAGAGTGATGAAGCCGTAAAGAAAGATGTTGATCACCGACATGGTGCGATCCATCTCCTGCTGTGTGGCCCTGATATCATTGATGTGGATGCGGTTTTGTGCAGTATTCTCACTGATCGTGAAGATCTGTTCAGCCAGTCCGGATCCTTCCGCGGTTGCCAGAAAGAGCTGGAGGGTGCCGCGATCATCGCCCCGGTCCTCACGCCCCTCCTGCAGCAATGCGCCGATGGCCTCAAAGGATCCTTCGGAGAAGACAAGGTAGCTATATCCGATATCGGAGGGCTGAACCCCCGTGGGACAGCTGCCCGTTACGGCCGCGATCTCAGCGGTAAAGGTTGGGGGAGTTGCTTCGCGATCAACCTCACCATAATTGAGTCCGCTCAGCACCAGCTTATCTCCCGCTCTAATCTGCAGCGGTTCAAATTCGGCCAGTTTCACCTCATGCGTGATCGTCTTATTGATGAGGATTCCCCTCAAGTGGGCGCTATCTTTGAACAGATCCGCGTTAAAGCCGTTTTCGGCGATATAGTTGTTGAATTCATCTTCTCCCAGCGCAATGAGGTGGAAGTAGTAATGGAGGCGGCCCTCCTCATCGGCGGGAAGCCGATCCTGCTCCAGGTAATTTTTCTGGAAGTAAGGGCTGAAGCGGGCTTCCTCCAGCCATGAATCCGTGGGCATCTCCCTGACCATGGCGCACCTTTCCACCCCCTCAAGTGAGGCCACCTGTTCATAGAACATTTTTTGCTCATGGGTAGAAAGATCTTCGGCCATGACTGTCAGATCGAAATTGATCTCCTGGTAATACATCCCGCCCCCGGTCATTACAAAATTGATAAAGGTGGAGAAAGAGACGAAGAGGACGATGCTGATGAAGAGCGAAAATACGGTGGTCCGGTAGCGGCGGCGGTTGCGCTTCAGGTTCTTCAGGGCCAGTTCACCCTCGATGCCAAAAAGAAAGCGCGTCAGCCAGGAGGTCTTCACGGTCTTTCCCTTGATTTTTATATCTGCGCTCTGCCGGATGGCCTCAATGGGTGGGATCGCCGCCGCCCTGTTGGCCGGAATGTAGGCGGAAATGAGGATGATCAGTCCGACAAAAAGCACCGTGAGGGGGATCAAAAGCGGGGAGATGACCAGGCGCAGGGGGATATCCTGCTCGAAAAACAGGCCCGTCATCAGCCGGTTTACTACCGAAAGGGTTACACCGATGCCGCCGATGCCTGAAAGTATCCCCAGCGGTATACCGATGAGCCCCAGGAAGGCGCCCTCTGAAAATACAGCGTTCCGGATTTGCTTGGGCGTGGCCCCGGTGCTTGCCAGCAGCCCGAACTGCTTTTTGCGCTCGCTCACCGAGATAGCGAAGGCATTGTAGATCACCGTCACCGAGCCGACGGCTATGAGCAGGATCACGATCCCGGCGACGGTGTTGATCATGGCGAGGACCCGTTCGTTTTTGGTGATGCCCATGTATCTTAAAAGCTCTCCGTTGTAGGCATATTCCACATCACCCGCCTCCTTGGCCATCTCCGGCACCCGGTCATAGATCTGCCGCGGATTTTTTCCCAGGATAGAGATGTTGACCTTGTCATTTGCACCGAGAGTCGCCCGGTCCAGGTAGGCCACAACGGTAAACCCGGGGTTGCTGCTGAAATTCTCAAAGTGCGGTTTGGCAATAAAGCCGGTGATGGTGTAAGTTCTTGGGACTGTGGTGACGAATTGCTCCGACTCATCGTAGGGCATGTCATCGAGCAGTTTTTCACCCTCGGGCTCGTATCGTTGGCCCAGCTCAAGAAAAATCCTTTCACCGATACGATAAGCTTGGTTGCTTTCTTTAATCGCCTCTTCAGAAATCAGGATCTCGCCTGCTTTTTCCGGGTAGCGGCCCTCCATCAGCTGGATGGGCATATGCCGCAGGGCGACGGCGTCATATTCCTTGATGAAAAAGTAAGGCCGGTATCTGTTGGAAGAATGGTCGAAAGGGGCAAAGCCCAGGTTCCTGCTGAACATCGCTGTATCAGTGTAGCTGTTTTCAGTGATATATTGGCTTTGCTCCAGGGGAACATCCCGAAAGGTGGCATGGAAGTTACCATCCGTCTGTTTTGCCCTTTGAAGGAAGAGGTCCTGGAAGCTGACAGCGATGGAGATGGTGGCGCAGATCATCGCTGCCGAGAGGATGATCCCGATGATGGTGACGATGGTGCGCTTCCGGTTGAGCTTCAGACTGCGCCGGGTGAGCTGGTTCAGGATATTCATGGCCGGATTACCTCGTCTTTGACAATCCTGCCGTCGGCCAGGGTGATCATGCGGTCGGCCTGCAGGGCGATCTCATGGGAATGGGTGACCAGGAGCAGGGTCTGGTGGTAGCGCCGGTTCGACAGCTTCAACAGCTCAACGATCTCCTGTGAATTCTTACTGTCAAGGTTTCCGGTAGGCTCATCCGCCAGGACCAGGGCAGGGCGGTTGATGAGGGCGCGGCCGATGGATACCCTCTGCTGCTCCCCGCCGGAGAGTTCATTGGGCAGGTGGGCGGCCCGTTCTGCCAGATTCAAAGTCCCTAAAAGCTCGTCTAAAAATTGGGGATCGATCTTCCTCTCGTCGAGCAGCAGAGGCAGGGTGATATTCTCCTCCACATTTAAAATGGGTAGCAAGTTGTAGAACTGGTAGATCAGGCCGACCTGCCGGCGCCTGAATATGGCCAGCTTCGTTTCATTGAGGCTGTATATTTCTGTCTCTTCGACGAATACTTTGCCCGAGGTGGGGCGGTCCACACCCCCGAGCATGTGCAGCAGTGTTGATTTGCCCGAGCCGGAGGCGCCGATAATGGCGACGAATTCACCTTTCTTCACGCCGAAAGTGACACCGTCAACGGCCTTGACCTGGGCGGCGCCGCTTCCGTAGACCTTGGACAGGTTTTCAACCCGTAAAATCTCCATAAATAAGAACTCCTTCTCTTTTGATGCCAATATTGTATCCCTTCAGGGTGACACTGCGGTGACTATTTTTATGACAGTTTCGTCACCCACAGCAGGAGTAAAGGGTTTAGAGGCATATGACCATGTTGTGAGTCAGAGGGAGGGTCAACTGGACTTACGGGTTAATCCCTCCTCCCCGGGATAGACAGGGGTGGGGGTTTTTCTGTGCGGGGATGGTTATTTACTGTGACACCTGATCATAGAATCTGATGGTGAATTCTGAGCCGCTGCCGGGATCGCTTTTCACGGTAATGTCACCGCCCTGTTTCTCCACGATGGCCCGGGCCATGGCCAGGCCGATGCCCACCTGGTCGGGCGCGGCGTTTTTACCTTTATAGAAGCGGGTAAAAATATGCGGCAGATCCTCCGGGGCAATCCCGATGCCGCTGTCTGCAATGTTGATTACCGTAAAGATGGGATTTTGCGCAAAGGAGATATTGAGCGATCCCTCCTCAGGAGTGTGTTCGATACAGTTTTTGATAATGTTGATCAGTGCTTCGCAGCTCCACTCAAAGTCTCCGGTAAAGCTGACTCCTGCGTCACCCTCCAGGTGAACTGTGAGCGCTTTCACCTCCAGCGGCATGGCCAGCGTAGCCAGTGTTTTCTCCACCAGATTGCTGACGGGGATTCGATCCCTTTTCATGATCACTGCGCCTGCATCAAGCCGTGAAAGTTTCAACAGAGAGCTGACCAGCCATTCGATGCGCTGCAGCTGGGCCCGCATACGTTCCAGGAACAGGGCCTTTTTTTCTTCATCAGGATCATCCGACAGCAGATCGTTTAGCACTGAAAGCGAGGTAAGAGGGGTTTTCAGCTGGTGTGAAATATCGGCAAGAGAATCGGCCAGTAGGGCTTTCTCCTGCTGCAGCGCCCCGGCATGTTCTTTGAGCAGTGTGGTGATCTTGTAGATCTCATTTTTAAGGATGCTCAGATCGCCTTCGCGGTTATCCCGGATCTTGAGGGTGTAATCCCCCCGGCTGATTTCCCCGGCATAGCGGGTGATTCCCCGGATTTGCCCGTACTGTTTGCGCAAAAAGAGCAGGATCGCCGCGGTGGAAGCTGCGCCGGCAAGTAGGGGAAGCAACAGGTAGAAGGACAGGTTGTAGCGAAATAAATCCTGCATCAGGGGTGTTTCCAGATGAAGATTGTCTCTGCCGATGCCGTATTTTGAGAGGATTTCTTTTCCTTTGGTAACAGCTTCTTTATTCGGGTGCATGAGCGACTCGATCAAACCGGACTCAGCTTCCGGGTATTTTTCGGCGATCACACCCACTAAGGCGGCATGGTTTTCCACAAAGGCCTGCTTTAAATGATGCCTTCCCGCAAGGCCCAACAGCAGGGCGATAACGAGCAGCCCGGCCAGCATAACAGCGAGAAGGGCCAATAAACTGCGCACTTCGGGGTTCCTGGATATCTTTATCTCAATCACCCGCCCTGTAGCCCAGACCGCGGATGGTTTTGATGACTTTTGGCTCCCGGGGGTCATCTTCGATCTTCTCGCGCAGCCGCTTGATATAGACGGTCAGGGTATTATCACTCACAAAATCGCCGGCCAGATCCCAGACCTCCCTTAATATCCGGTTCCTGGTGAGGACCTGCCCCCTGTGGTAAGCCAGGGTCAGCAGGAGTCGATATTCCTGGGCTGTGAGCCAGAGGGGCTGGTTGTTTTTGTATACTTTTGCTTCAGCAGGGTTGATCCTGAGATCCCCCAGGATGATCTCATTTTTTAGCTCAGGCTGCCGGTCGTAGCGCCGGAGCACGCTGTTGATTCGGGAGATCAGTTCGCGCACCCGGAAGGGCTTGGCGATATAGTCGTCCGCACCCAGATCCAGGCCCATAATCGTGTTGATCTCGTCGTCACAGACGGTGAGGAAGATCACCGGCGTTTCTCCTTGTGACCTTGCAAGTTTGCATAATTCAAAACCATTGCCACCGGGTAGATTGACATCGAGGATGATCAGCAGATAATCCCCGCCCATGATTTTTTCTTTAGCAGTGGTGAAGTCATAACAGGTGTAAGTGGGGAAGCCTTCGCGGTTCAGGGCATACTCTATACCCATGGCGATAGTCCTGTCATCCTCGACGATCAAGATCTCGTTCATCAGATCGCCTCTTCCTTCAGGCGTGTCTGGATATAATTTACAGCATAAGTAAATTTTACGCCTACACGGTCTTCCAATCAATCCAACCCGCCCAGCAGGGCCCGGTAAAGCGCTTTTGTGCGTACCGGGTCCTTATAGTTGATGATGATACAGCTGTCCTTTGTAGTAATGTGGACAAAAGGGCCCCGGTCCGATTCAAGATAAAGGCGGACCCGGCCCAGCCCCTCCAGGGTAAAGTGTCCCTTTTTAACCACCCCGGAGTCAAAGCCGTTATTTCTCGTAAGAATTTTAGGAATCTCATCTTCCAGGCTGATCCCGGTGATCTCTTCTGCGGAGATGGCGGCGCCGTACATCCCGCTGATGACAATGCCCTCCGGAGTGGCCTCCACCCCGGGGCTGCGGCTGCCGTATATGAGCATGGCGCCCACACCGCCCAGAGCAAGCACAGCTAATGCCAGCACGGCGATTAAAATCAATTTATCTTTCTTGCTTCTTTTGTTTTTATCGAACTTTTGCGCCCCGAAGACTACTAAAAATATGCCGGCTGTGCAGATCATGATCACGGCGGAGAACAAATCAGGACACCAGCGTGAGGCGATGAGTGATCCGGCGAGGCCGAAAGCACCCAGGGCAAAAAAACTATTTCCCATGAAATTGGCCAGCCCGACTACATCTACGTTATCCTTCTTCTCTTTGGGCATGGTGTTGTAGCCGGCAATGAGCCAGTACTGCTTGCCGTATTTAACAACCGCACCGCAGACAACAAGCGTCATAAAAATAAGCAGGCCTGTCAGAACCACACAAAACAGCTCCTTTTCGGCAGTTTACATATTTTTATATTATCACATTTACAGGGGTCCGGTCTCCCTTACCTTCACGGTGGGAAGGTTTCAATGCTGAGAACAGCCATTCCGTTTATTACGTCGGGGGCTGGGCAAAAAAGGTAATGAGTGTAATCTTCATAATCCTGGAAACTTTATTTAAAATTCCGTTATTTTTACAACTTGGAGTGAAAATCACGCTTTTTCAGTTTAGTTTTGCATACAGTCCAGCCTGCAGCAGCCAACAGCGCAAGCCACTTGCTATCGTCTTGTGCTTGATGTTAACAAGATAAGAGGGTATAATATGTTTTGCCGTCAGGTATATGATGTAACAAGGTGGGTGGAAAAATGAACTTTGAACCAGTGCCAAAAATAAATGTCGTTGACGAAATCATCAATCAATTTTCTTCATTGATTATCCAAAAAAAAATGAAAACAGGAGATCAGCTTCCATCCGAGTACGAGCTAATGGAGAAGCTCGGTGTGGGACGGTCTTCAGTAAGAGAAGCCCTCAAAGCACTCGAAGCATTCGGTCTCGTTGAGAGAAACACCGGAGGCAATTACATAGCAGATCCAGGAGACGACTTTCTTTATAAGCCCTTTTCTTTTTTGGTTGCATTAAAGGATATTAATAAACAGGATTTATTTGAACTTCGCTCCATATTGGAAGTTTCCAATGCTGAACTGGCAGCCAAAAGGGCGACAGACAAAGATATTGAAGAGATAAACTTTTGGCTAAAGAAAAGAGAAGAGGCAAACATCACCAGGGATAAAATGGTGGGAGCCAACCTAAATTTTCATCTTTCTGTAGCAAAAGCTTCCAATAATAGAGCCATGTTAGAAGTTATTAAATCTCTGCGCATGGTTTTAGCCAAATCGCAGCTGGTAACCATTGACGATTCCAATGAGGAAATTCTTTACCACCGCAAAATTTATGAAGCCATATCTAAAAGAGACAGCCATGAAGCTGGTAAATTGATGAGGGAACATATTACTAAGATATACCACCGTAATGAGTTTAATAAATAAGCATAAAGTGTCTGCGCTGGAGGAATACTGCAATGCATTACTATATCGGTATTATTGGCGGTTCTGTTTGCTCGAGAGAAATCATGGAAATAGCCAGGATAGTAGGTGCGGAGGTTGCCAAAAGGAAGGGAGTTTTAATCTGTGGAGGGCGGAGTGGCGTTATGGAAGCTGCATCAGAAGGTGCGGGCAAGGAGGGTGGAATTTCTATAGGCATCTTACCGGGTGAAAAAAGGTCGGAGGGTAACCCGTACCTTACTTACAGTATTGTTACAGGCATGAAAGAGGGTCGTAATATAATTATTGCACGGAGTTGTGATGCTTTGATTGCCATAGATGGTGGATACGGAACTCTTTCGGAAATAGCGCTTGGGTTAAGACTCGGTAAACCGGTGGTTGGCATTAAAACTTGGAAATTACATAACGAAAAGCTTGCATCTAATATTGAGTATGTAGACAATCCTCTTGAGGCGGTAGAAAAAGCCTATCAAATGTTAGATGTTGGTATTCAGTGAAGTGTATGTGGTTATAGAAGAAGACCTACAAATGAAGTAATATCTCAGAAACGCTGATAGGCAGACCGCCCGTTGTTTAGCTCCCTGCACTTCTTTGGCTTTGAACTCCCAACGCAATTTGCCGCAGTTTGTCTGTTAAATATAGTTTTAGTTTTTATTCCGGCGTACCTGAGCAGCAGCAGTTCCGTGGGGATACTCACTGGATGCTTCCGCAAATTGGACTTTTAGGTTGACCCCTCTCGCATGTGCTGCGGAATACCAATCTTCTCATCTATTTAAAATATGCCCCTTTTTTTTGTTGCCGGCAATAACGCCTTACGAATCTCGCCATACCAAAGGTGTCAATATTTCTTTATGGACGCTTCCCCGCTCAACTTTCGATCTGCGCTTCCCATCTTCACTCTTATAAATTTTGAAATGGCCCTTTTATTCGTTCAGTTTGCTTCCATTTCTATCCACTGCAGGACGATCGCTACTGATTAAGCGGCTTCCAGGAAAAATAAGCCCAAAGATCACAGACCTACTGTAAGATCATTGATCAAATTCGGGGGCAAAAATATTTTTTCAAGTAGAAGGATTAACCCCGTTTCAGGAGAATATATCATTCATAAGGTTGTCATATATATGACATAAGGAGATAAGGCAATAATTTCATTCTCATGCTATTATTTTCGAGGGGTGGTTGAGTATAAAATTTCTTTTAAAATTTAGATAAAGTGGTTTTTACAATTAACATGGCCCCACCAAGAAAGGTTGGAACTAAATATATTTGAAGGGATGGTATCATGGAGGTCATAACAACTGAAAGGGAATTTATTGTTCCTGAAAAAGAATTAGAATGGACGCAAGTCAAAACCCTCCCAGATGGAGCGAAGGAATGCATAATCTATCGGGATGAAGATTTAGGGACTTACAGCAGGTTGATATGGTTTGAGCCGGGCTTCAGAGGTACTGCAGATCCTTTATTGCACGATTTTGATGAGGTTGTTTACATCGTATCGGGCGGAGCAGTAAATGAAAGGATTGGGGCTTATTATCCTGCAGGCAGTGTAGCAGTATTCCCGGCAGGCGTAAAGCACGGCCCATTGCATTATCCTGTAGGTGGACTGGTAATCGAATTTCGCCATTACAGAAAGTAAGTATTTTATCTAACCTATACTTGGTGGGGACATGATAATTAATGTTTTGACAAGGTTGCATTTTTGAAAATTTTGTTTTGGAAAGGGCGTTATTTGCTATGGGCAAAGTTATAGTAATTGCTACAGGAGGGACTATAGCCTGCCAGGCAGATAGGAAAGAGGGCGGATTTAAGCCTGCTTTGACAGGGGAAGATCTACTGAAAACCGTACCGCAAATAGGCGATATTGCTGATTTTGAAATATTGAACTACTCACAAGTGCCGGGACCTGATTTTAGTTTTAGCATGTTGTTAGCTTTGGCAAAGGAAATCAATGCTATGCTAAACCATTCTCATGTAGATGGGGTGGTGGTAACTCAGGGGACAGATAGTCTGGAGGAGGTTGCATATTTTTTAGATCTGGTTATAGACAGCAACAAACCTATCGTGGTTACTGGATCAATGAGAACACCGGCCATGCCAGGATTTGACGGCTCCGCCAATCTTTATGACTCTTTGATCTTGGCCGGTTCCAGTAATGCCGGGGGTATGGGGACCATGGTGGTTATGAACGGTAAAATACATAGTGCCAGGTTTGTAACAAAAGCTAATACTACACACCCGGATGCCTTTCATTCCCAGAATGGGGGCATCCTCGGGCAGGTGGTTGAGAATAAAATAACGTTCTACGTTAAAACAAGCAAGGTAAAAACAATTCCTCTCCTGGAAAAAAATATTAATAGCATCAAGGTTAATGTCCCTATATTAAAAACTGCTTTGGATCCGGGGATGGGGTTTTGGGATTGCTTAATCTCATCAGTTGATGGAATTGTTCTTGAAGCAATGGGGGGTGGGCATGTGCCTTCTTGTCTTATTGATCCTATACATGAGGCAAGCAGCAATGATATCCCTGTTGTAATAACCTCTAGATGCGGCTCCGGCCCCCTCCTGAGGGAAACGTATTCTTTTAAGGGCGGTGAAAAGTCTTTGATAAAAGCCGGCGCCATATTTTCGAACTTGCCCGGATTGAAAGCCAGGATAAAATTAGTGTCTTTACTGAGTGCGGGTAGTGGTTATGATACTTTAACCGATCATTTTGCTAGTGACTAAAGACTGACTCAAGACTAAATATTAGCTGGTCGGTTATTACTATGTATATCGGCAACTAGACCCGGCTTGAATTTTTTTTAGAAATAGCTTTGAGAGGGGGTAGCCTTATTAGGAGAAAATTAAACTGAGTTGTAAAGGCGAGGACATGACTAAAAAGGAGCGGATCGTGATGGGGAACGAGATTAAAATTATTAGAGGTCAGGAAGTTCAATGGGTCGATATTGCTAAAGGGATCAAGAGATGTACGTTGGCAAAAGGCAAGAACATGATACTAAATATGTACTTGAACGAGGAAGGTTGTGGAGCCCCCGAACATTCCCACCCGCAGGAGTTAATGGCTATTTTGCTTGAGGGAGAAGTGGAGGCAAAGCTAAATGGTGTAAAACATCATTTAAAACCCGGTGATGGATATCATATACCATCTAATGTTATACACGGTCCATTTGTTACGATCAGCAAAGAGCCTGCTATCTATATCGACATACTATCTCCGGTGCGGGAAATTGAAGAGTACGCTGATGATAACTATCTAAAAAAATAATGTTTACCAGGTAACGATGCTGTTTGGCGGACATGATGGAAATGGGTTAAGGCATTGCTATAAAGCCTTAAAACATGATAAAAAATGTCTTGACCCGGGATTCTAGGTTTAAAAAATTCTTAAGTTGGACGTTCCTGATGAAGTTGCGTTTATTGTTTCGGATTATGCTTAGAATAAATGGATTGTTACGTTATGTAGAGGGGAAGATAGTTGTTTTTCAGCTGGTTGGGAAAATGGTTCTTGTATTTTACCGTTGCGGCCCGGATCATTGACAGGTAACTTGCTTTGAACTGTGTCTATATAAATGCCGCAATGTAAATGGCTTTGATTGTTTAAGCAATTCGCATAAAAATATATGGGAGGCTACGCTCAGATGAAAAGAAGTATTGCGGTTACTCTTTGCATTGTAGTCTTGGTCTTTTCGGTTTTTGTTGCTGGATGTACACCAAAGGAAAGTGAGGATGCCGGAGAGGAAAAGTACACCTTTAAAGTTATACAGGCATTTATGTCAGACACTTTCCCTAATTTTGCCTATGACATGTTCGTAGAACGGGTTACTGAAAAGTATGGCGACAAGATCACATTTGAATTAGAGGGTGGGCCCGAAGCCATACCGGCTTTTGACCAGGTTGAGGCTCTTGGGGCGGGAGTAATTGATATAGCTGTGGTTCCGCCGCCTTATGGCGAAACTGTTCTGCCCGGTGGTGAGGCTATTGAGCTCATTAGTATGACTCCCCAGGAGGCCAGGGATTCAGGCTTGTATGCCATGCTCCAGGAGGCCTGGAACGAGCAGGGGAATGTATACTTTTTGGGAGTATGCGAAAATCCAGAAGTGTTTACCATTTATACGCAGTTCGAGGTGAACTCTTTAAATGATTTCAAGGGTAAAAATATGCGGTGCAGCCCTGCTCAATTAACCATGTTGGAGGCCCTGGGTGTTAGCGCGCATGTGATACCCGCCGGTGATGTGTATACTTCATTGGAGCGTGGAATTGTTAATGGGTTTGTATGGCCAAGGAGAGGTATTACTGACTATAGCTGGCATGAACACACCAAGTATGCGATCAAACCCGGGTTTTGGCAGGGTCCCACAAGCATCCTCTTCAATTCCGATGTTTGGTTTGCATTGCCGGAAGATTTAAGGGATGACTTGGAAAAAATATATGCCGAGGTCGAGCGGGATATAGTGAAAGAGTTAGACAAGGGATACGAGGAGGAGCTTGCCTTCCTGGAGGATTACGGTATTGAAGTGATCACCTTGTCTGAGAAAGATGCTGAAGAGTTTACCGCTATTGCAAACAAAGCACTCCGCGATTCTATAATTGAAAAAGATCCCAAATGGGGCCCCATATTTGTCGAAGCTTTTGATAAGGGCTTTTACAAAGGATCAAAATAGTTAGATGATAGTGGGGGGGGGGGAGCGAAATGGCTCCATCCCCCCACTTATATCTTTTATCGATAGCCTTTCTCCAGTTTTTATGATTAAAGTTATGGAGCTGATGTTATGGAAAGCAAAGGTTTTATAGCAAAGACAGTGGATCTGATTACTGACATAATGGCTGTTGTCGGTGCTGTCATGATATGTGGGTTAACTTTGCTGGTATCTGTCTCTGTAGTTATGCGTTATTTTCTGAACATGCCTGTAATGTGGTCTGTGATAGTGTCTGAATACTTGCTATATGCAATTGCATTTGTGACAGCTCCCTGGGTTTTAAAGCATGGGGAGCATGTTGCGGTGGAAATATTAGAAGAATATCTCCCATCTCAGGCGTCAAAAAGGATCCTTCATATAATAAGTGGTGTACTGGGTGTCATCGCTTGCAGTATAACTGCATATTTCGCAAGCGTTACCACTTATGCTGATTTCGTGAGGGGAACAAAAATGTTGCAAGCAATTGCCGTCCCGCGGTATTGGTTGCTACTGATAATGTCAATTTCGATGATTCTGATGGTTTACTATTTCTTTGTAAATACCATTAACAATTTGCGCCAAAAAACGCCTAGTGATTCTTAGTAAGTTATTCAAAGGGAGCGATACTATATGTCTTGGCAAATTGCCCTGCTAGTGATCCTGGGTTCCTTTCTGTTACTATTACTAACCGGTTTGCCCATCAGTATATCTTTTATTTTTTCAAATATTATAGCTGCAGCATTACTCATGGGTTTTCTAGAGGGTCCAAAAATGATGATCCTGAGCATGCTGAGCAGTTTAGCCATATTTTCCTACCTGCCAATACCGTTATTTATATTGATGGGTTGCCTATTGTTTGAATCGGGCATGGCTTTCAAGGCTCTCGACTCCATTTCTGTATTAATCGGTCGTGTGCCCTTGAAATACGATATCTTATCAATAGCGAGCGGCACATATTTCGGTGCATTGATCGGCTCGAGCATGCCATCCACCGCATTGCTGACCTCAACACTTCTTCCTCAAATGAGGAAAAGCGGCTATAACAATTTTCTGTCATATGGCCCGATTCTAGCTTCGGGTGGGCTGGCGATGGTAATTCCTCCGACTGCTGTCGGGGTAATTTATGCGACAATTGCCAGAATATCAGTCGGCAAATTTTTGATTGCAGGACTTGTACCGGGTATTTGTATGGCGATCGGTTACACCACTGTACTGGCCATCTACTGGTATACACATCCAAAGGAACGGCCGATAGAAGAGGAAATAAGGCGTTATACAATTAAAGAAAAGTTGCAGGCTTTGCTGAAATTAGTCCCCATCAGTCTATTGATATTTCTAGTCACCGGTGTGTTTGTTCTAGGTATCGCCACGCCTAGCGAAGCAGCAGCCCTGGGCGCACTTGGTAGTTTCTTGTTACTTGTTGTAACCAAGGATATGACGAAAAAGATATTTCTGGCCAGCATGACCAGCACGATAAAAATATCCAGTATGATTCTATTGATCGTTGCCGGTTCGACCGCCTTTGGGCAAAACCTTGCTTTTTCGGGTGTTATCCGCGGTTTATCGGAAAGCATTGTTCATTTCAATATACCTTCATTTGCGATGATAGGGATGATGTTTCTACTAGTAACTTTTTTAGGAGCTTTTATTGATCAAGTAGCGATTATCATGGTCACTGTTCCCATATTTGCACCGATTGTGGCTTATTACGGCTGGAATCCTATTTGGTTTGGAGTTATCATGCTGATCACCCTTGAAATAGCACTGACAACACCTCCTTTTGGTTTAAGCTTTTTTATTATGAAGTCATTCTCCACTAAAGAAAACCCCATCCGCACGCAGGATCTTTATCTGGCCGGCTTGCCTTTCATACTAAGTGATTTCACTGTCATATTGTTAGTGGCGATAATCCCCGGTATAGCTTTGTGGCTTCCTTCAATACTAAAATGAAAAATGTCTGCAGATCTGGATCAAGGATGAACATGAAAGGTTGGTTAAAAAGACCCGAAAATAAATATCAAGTTAAGGAAGGCAAAACATGCGTTTAGAGGATATTCACCGCCACGCAAAGATCATTAGCCAAAGTTTGAGACTTAAAACATATCCCATGGCCATCAAAATGCTTAAAGGAGAAAATGAGATTCCTGAGGGTGCTACCAGACCATTAAAAGAAATTGGGAAACACCTTGATCTCTGTCAAGCTTTTGCCATGACTAGATGGGAAGGCAAAACGATGGCGCTATTCAAAGAGGATATGTGGTGTTTCGAACCGGTGGTAGGGTATGGTCTGGCAGAGGCTCCAAAAGAATTTCTGGAGGGACGAAACCGTTATCCTGCGACGGCGAAGACATTGGAAGCTGGAGGTGAATGGGCTCAAGCATGCCCGCGTATGGAGTTGGGCGCTTACAGGGGAATAGTATCAGCGCCACTGAGTATGTGCAATTTTATGCCGGACATGTTTATGCTGTATTGTGATCCTTCGCAGCTTACTCATTTATTAATCGCTGTAAACTGGATTGATGGAGGCGATATTACGACTACGCTTTCGGGCCATGCAGGGTGTGTTCATTCTGTAGTACCGGTGCTCAAGCATAAACAATTCTGGGTAGCTTCGCCTTGCCAAGGTGACAGGAGAATTGCAGCCACGCAAGATACTGAATTGATATTTTCCGGACCTATAGAGGATATAGACGATTTGGTAGAAGCTTTTGGACACCTTGAGGGAGAATGGAAATACCCCTGGAAACCCTACCTGCAATATGAAAGAGAGCTAAATGACAATTACGCAGAGTTGGGTAGAAAGATGGGGATGGATCACCTGCATGGCAAATAGAGTTAATCTAATGGCGCGACCAGGCTTAACTGCAAGATGTAAAAATTAATTTCACGGCGTAGAAGGTTGAATCGTAAATGACCGGGCAGTTAAGACGGGTTTCAGCGATTAGATATCATACAGTTAGGGAGATATTTATAAGTGACGCTGCTGCTAAATGAATCAGAGTTTATAAAGCATATTAATATTGAAGATGTGCTCCCTGGATTGGAAAAGGCGTATCAGGAAATTGCCAAGGGGAAACAAAATGTACCGCCACGCACTGCAATAAAAATTACGGAATACGATGGTTACTATGTTAATATGCAGGCTTATTTGCCTCAACTTGGGGTGATGGGATCAAAGGGTTTCACGGATTATACAGGTAATCCAAAGAAGGGGCTTCCGAAAACACGCTATGTTTACTTGCTTAACGATGCCTTAAATGGGGAGCTGCTGGCGATAGCCAATGGGTTGCATTTAACGAATTTACGAACCAGTGCAGTCGCAATGATAGCAACAAAATATATGTCCATAAGTAATATTAGTCGAGCCGCTGTTTTCGGGGCGGGTAATGTAGCTGAGTATCAAATAATTGGCTTAGGCACGGTATATCCCGGGCTTGAGGTGATCTATGTTTATGATTATAACCCCGAAAAAGCATCGCGGATAAGGGATAAATTACAGAATAAGATAAAACCGAGGATCATCATTGCCGAAACCCCGCATGACGCTGTTTTTGAAAGTGAAATTATTATTACAGCAACCAGCTCTCCCAAACCGGTGTTCGCAAGTGAAGATATAAAACCGGGGACGCATATCAATGCCATTGGAGCAATAACCCCAACAACGAGGGAAATACCGGGAGATATTGTAGCCAGGGCTAGAATTGTTTCTCAATCAAAGAGACAGATTTTGGGCGAGGCCGGTGATTTTCTGATCCCTTTGAAAGAGGGCAAGATAACAGAGGATGCTTTCCATGCTGAGTTGCACGAGGTTATATCAGGGGGCAAGCCAGGCAGGGTAAGCCCGGAGGAAATTACGCTATTTAAATCGGTAGGGTTTGCATTGGAAGATATTGTTGTGCTTAAACTCGTGTATGATATTTCCAGGGAAAAGGGCCTGGGCATTGAGGTTGATATTTGACATGGTGCTATTTCCTTTATGTGGGCGAGGATAAAAAAACAACGGGCAATAAGGAATTTAAAATGCAATCTGTTGGCAACAAATAAGCAGGGCATATCTTTCTTGTAATAACAATAGTGGACGAAATTTATTAACAAAAAAGGATGATCTCTATGTGGGAAAGCGATAACTGGTTTGTAAGCCTATGGAATTATGAAAAGGAAGTTACAGAGGAGTTTAAATTTCCGGGGAAAATTAAACTCCATGATGTTTCTTTACGTGATGGAGAACAACAGGCCGGGTTGCTCTTTAATTACGATCAAAAGATAAGAATTGCTGAGCAGCTTGCAAAGGTGGGTGTACATAGGATCGAAGCCGGCATGCCTGCTGTTTCTGAAATGGATACGAAAGCAATTAAGGAAATAGTCAAGCGCAACCTGGGCCCGGAAATATTTGCCTTCGGGAGATGTATGGTAGATGATGTTAAAAGAGCGGTAGACTGCGGAGTAACTGGAATTGTAATTGAAATACCCGCAAGCGAACATATTATCAAAAACGCCTATGGATGGTCGTTGGAGAAAGCGATAGATCTTTCTGTTAAAGCAACACAATATGCCAAAGAAAATGGTCTGTATACCGTCTTTTTCCCAATTGATGCGAGCAGAGCCAATCTCCAGTGGGTTATCACTTTAATTGAAAAAGTAGCCAACGAAGGCCACATGGATGCTTTGGCTTTAGTTGATACTTTTGGGGGTCTTTCTCCTCATGCGATTCCCTATTTAGTGAAACACATTAAAAAGCGTATCAGAAAACCGCTTGAAGCCCATTTTCATAATGATTTTGGATTGGCTACAGCCAACACCCTGTTAGCATTATCTTGCGGAGTCGAAGTCGCCCACACTACCATATCCGGTATTGGAGAGCGCTGCGGGAACACCCCTTATGAGGAAATAGCCTTGGCGTTACTGACCATGTATAACATAGACCTTGGTTTAAAATATGAAAAAGTTTACGAAACGGCAAAGATGATGGAAGAGATTACAGGAATCGAAATACCACCCAACAGGGGTATAGTTGGTGACAGGATCTACCATGTCGAAGCCGGAATAGTAGCAAGCTGGTTTAAAAATTGCATTGATCATAAACCGTTGGAGCTATTTCCTCTAAATTGGAATTTGGTAGGCCAAGAGAAAGCGGAAGTTGTTCTTGGTAAAAGCAGTGGAACTGATTCGGTCCGGATTTGGCTGGACAAAATAGGCTATCCCGATGAATTAAATAGCGAGCAATTAATTGATGTTGTGGGTAAAATTAAAAACAAAGCACTTGAAAAAAATGGTCTACTATCGGAAAATGAATTTGTAGATATTGTAAAACAGGTGAAGGATGAATTGTAAATGAAGTAAAAAAACTACCGATTATTATTTCTTGGTATCGGTAAATTTAGATCAGCGGTTGTTCGATCGACACGTTAAAAATTGCTACCGGGTCTCGCCTTTCAACTTGAATATTCTGAAACCGGGCTGGCTCCTGGGTCCCCGTCTTGGGCGGGGACCCAAAAAGAAAAAACACTACTCGCGTTAACTTTTTTATTTCTCTGGTGAAATATTATCCTCCCCACAATAAACATCCTTCGATATAAGTAGGGCGGTATAAAATCCGCATCAAAACTGGAAAACGTCCCGTCATGGTTGAAAGGGCCCGGAGGAAGTTCAACAACGAGATTTTCGACCCGCGGGCTTTTTTATCGGATGCTCGCAAGGGAAAAGAGTATCTTTATCGAATATACCCCTGTGTCTCCCTTTCCGGCAGGTTTACTATATGGGTCAATATATAAAAGGGAGCTGCTAAGCCCTAAACCATGCCTGTTGTCAGCCGGGTCAAACAATTCATCAAGAAATACGCCATCTGCATACTTCTGGTGCTGATTGCCGTTACAGGTGCGGCTCTCTGTTATCTGCAGACGCTTGAATCTGCGGCCAATCATCTGAAACCGGAATATCATTTTTTCTTCATCGGTCAGAATTCCGTGGACCCTTTCTGGAAGGAGGTCCAGCGCGGTGTTTCCGACGCTGCAGCGGAGCTCAACGTGGTCGCTGAATTTTGCGCGCCCCGTTTCAACAATCCCGATGAGGAGCTTCGCTATCTCGACATGGCCATCATCGCCAATGTGGACGGGATTATCACCCATACATCGGGCGGGGAAGGGTCAACGGAGCTGATCAACCGGGCTTACGCCAGGGGTATTCCCGTGGTGACGGTGGAGAATGACAATTATAACAGCGACCGCCATACATTTGTCGGCACAAACAGCTTTGTCCTGGGTAGGGAAGCTGCCCGGTTGATGATCGAGGCCACGGGCGGCGCCGCCTCTATTGCCATAATTGTCAGCGGTGATTACGAGCTCGACAGCACCAGTCACAATATCAAGATCAACGGTTTTCTGAGCGCCATCAAAGGCTGCCCGGGGATGAAAATTGCCGAAGTCTACATCTCCAAAATGGGCACCTTGAGCGCCGAAGAGATCACCCAGGCCATTATCCTCAACCGGCCTGAAATTGATGCCATCCTGGCCTTCAACTCTGTGGACACCCTGGGCGCCGCCCAGGCAATTGTCAGCCATAACCGGGTTGGACAGATTACCGTGGTCGGCTACGGGGATATGGATGATATCCTGAACTATATCAGGATGGGTATTATCTATGGAACAGTGATCAGCGATCCCTATGCGATGGGTTTTGAGAGCCTGAAAGCCCTGGTGGATCTGAAGAAAATGAACAATGCCTCCACATTTATCGATACCGGCGTACGCAGCGCCACCAGGGACAACCTGGAGGAAGATGAACCCGGGGAACATCCGCAGGAAGCGCGGGACAAAGGAAAATGATGGGCATGTCAGGTATAAGGAAGAAGATGGTTCTCTCCTACCTGGTCACAATTCTGATTCTCGGCCTGACCAGCGTATTCTCATATTACAATGCCAGGGTCGTTCTGGAGAGGCTCAATACAATGATCAGCGGTCATGTTTATCTCAATGAACTGAGCAACGATACCCATGAGCTGGTCATGGAAGTGGAAAAGTATCTCTCCACCAAATCCTCCGATACCCTGCTCAACTACTATATGCTCTACAATTCCCTGGAAAGCAAGGGCGGCAGTATTTCCCGGGAAACAACTTACGATCAGGATCAGCTCATGCTGAAAAATATCGGTTACATGATCGACCACCTTCTTCAGGAGACGGATCAGGCGGTGAAGGCTAAAAGGGGACGTATCGGCAGCGAGTACGTGGCCCATTTCACAAGGGTGATGGAGATAGATGACCACATAAAATTCTATATCAACAGTTTGCTTAACCGGCGGTTGCTCGAAGGTTCGGAACAGTACGCTTCCATTAACAAGAATATGGCCTATCTCAGCTATTTGAATATCCTGACGATCCTTTTTTCAGTGCTGTTCAACATTTTACTGGCTGTATTGTTTGCGTACCGGCTGACAAAGCCCATCGTGGAGCTGGCCTACGCAGCGGATAAAATAGCTGCAGGAAATTTTGACGTAAAGCCGGTGGTCCGGAAAGAAGACGATGAGATCAGCATTCTGGCCGGCGCCTTTAACAAGATGACTGCCAATATAAAAAGCTACATCGACGAGATCAAAAAGAAGGCCGAGATGGAGACAAGGTTGAAAGAACAGGAAATGGAGAACCTGCAGATGAAAAACCTGCTGAAAGAGGCGGAGCTCAAATCGCTGCAATCGCAGATCAACCCGCATTTCCTCTTCAACACTTTGAATGCCGCCTCTCAACTGGCCATGATGGAGGGGGCGGATCACTCCTCGGAGTTTATTGGTAATGTTGCCCAGCTTTTCCGCTACAACCTTCGCAAACTGGACGAGCCGATCACCCTTGAGGAAGAGATCGATCATGTCATGAAATATATGAGCATCATCCAGGTCAGGTTCGGTGACAGGGTTGAATTCCATACCGACATCGATCCCGGACTGCTCGACGTCAAAATTCCCTGCACCATTATCCAGCCCATTGTGGAAAATGCTTTCATTCACGGCCTGTCCAACCGGGATCTCCGCGGCGCCATCTCGCTCTCAGTCCGGGGCGATCATGAAAAGATCCTCATCGAAGTTGCAGACAACGGTGCGGGCATGGATGAAGCGGGGATCAGGGCACTTTTAACCAGTATTGACCCCGCCGTGATGAGCCGCCATGTCACCGGGTTGGGCGTGTCTAACGTGGTGAGCCGGCTGAGACTCTTTTACAATATCGAGGAGATCCGGGATATCATTGAAATTGAGAGCGCAATCGGCCGGGGGACAAAGGTTACCTTGAAAATTCCCTGTTTTGGCGGGAGGGATGGCTGTGATCAAGCTTCTGATTGCGGATGATGAACCAATTGTCATCGATTCGATCAGATTTGTTGTGGAAAAGTATGTTGACGGTGTTGAGGTAGCCGGCTCGGCCAGGTCCGGCAAAGAGGCTATTGAGAGGGCCCTGCAGTTGAAACCGGATGTTTTGTTCATGGATATTCATATGCCCGGTATAAATGGGATCGAGGCAATCCGCCACCTTCAGGAGCGCGGCAGCGACATTATCTTTGTGATCATCACCGCCTATGAATATTTTCAGTATGCCCGGGAGGCTGTTGAGCTGGGCGTCTCCGAGTACTTGCTGAAGCCCATAAACAGGCATTCCATCATTGAAACGCTTCAGAAGGTAAGCTCCATAATCCGCACCAAACGGGAGCGGATCAAAAGAGAGACAGCCCTGATGGAACAGATCGGCAGGATCCAGCCGCACATGGAGGGACAGTTTATTTACTCCAGGCTGTGTAACAGCGATCTTCCCGAGGAGTTGGGATTTTACGAGGATATATTCGAAATGAAACTGGCAAAGGGTTATGCCATGGTGGCCTTTCTGGACTGCCCTGGAACAGCAAACAGGGAGGAGAGCCTGATGAAGAGCCTGAAAAGCAGGGAGGCTTTTGAAAGATTCTCCATTGCCCTGAAAAGTGCCATCCCCTGCCTCATCGGGCTGCCGCTGATGGACCGGATTGTCGCATATATCCCCGAAGGTGATTTCACAGGAGCGGAGGAAACCAGGAAGTGCGCCCTGGAGATTGCCCAAAGGGTGGTGCAGAAAACCGGCTGTGAATGCCGGATCGGTATAGGCAGAAAGTACAGCCTGGATCATTTCACCGAAACATACAGGGAGGCCAGCACGGCTGCATGCGCCGGGGGCGGGTTGATCACCCATTACGAGGATCTCCGCCCCCGCGAGCCGGAGCCCGAACCCTATCCCCGGGGCAGGGAGGAGGCGATTTTGCACCGGCTCACCCTGGGTGATTCCCGGGGAGCGCTGGAGCAGTTCGAGGTTCTTTTCGCCTGGCTTAATTCAAACCACGGGCGCGATCTTATCCGGATCAAGGCCAAACTGATCGCCCTCTATCTTCTGACCCGGCAGGTCATCCCCGGCGGGGGTAACGGGCGGGGGGAGGGGGAAAGCGAATTATTATACGGGCTTTTGAAGGCCGGCAGCATTACCGGTTTAAAAATTGATTTTGCAAATTATCTGCGGGGCTTCCTGGAAGAATTTCAGCAATACCGGGAAAGGGATCTCCAGGGGGTCGTCCTCAAAGCAACGCAATTTATTGAACAAAACTACCGGGGCGACATTACCCTGGACGAGGTGGCCAGGCATGTCAACATGAGCTACCATTATTTCAGCAAGATATTCAAGGATACAACGGGGATAAATTTTGTCGACTACCTTACGGGCTTGAGGATAAAGAAGGCGCAGCGGTTCTTGCAGGAAACTGCCCTGAGCATCAAGGCGATCAGCCGCGAGGTCGGCTACAGCGATCCAAATTACTTCAGCAAGATCTTCAAGAAATTCACAGGGCTGACCCCCACGGAATACCGCCGCAGCGCCCCGGCGAAAGAAGTGGACCAGCTGCCATGAAAAGGAGAGCCGGTGCGAAAACAGCCGCAATTATTCTGCTTTCTCTGCTGCTGCTGCTTCTACTCTGCAAGGCAGGGGTGGTGCTGCACGCCCTGTACATATCCGGCGACACACAGGATCCTGTCGGGGAGCAGGACAGCCCCGTGCGCGTCGGATTTTCCCTGGGGACGCTGAAGGAGGAGCGCTGGCTCAGGGATCGGGACATTGTCATGGCCAAGGTCCAGGAGATGGGGGGCGAGATCATTGTCCTCAATGCCAACAACAGCGACCGGGATCAGCTGGAGCAGGTCAGGTATCTCCTGGCACAGGATATCGATGTGCTGATCATTGTGCCCAATGACCGGGATAAAGCTGCTGCTGCCGTCGAGCTGGCCAAAAGGCAGGGCGTCAAGGTGATTGCCTATGATCGCCTTGTCTTCAATGCCGATGTGGATCTATATATCTCCTTTGATAATGAGAAAGTGGGCGAATTCATGGCCGCCGCTGTTCTCCAGAAGGTGCCCCGGGGCGACATCCTGATTGTGAACGGGGCGACAAGCGATCATAATACCGAACAGATCAAAGCGGGTTATGACCGGGTGCTTCTGGAAGGGATCAGCGCCGGCAATATCAAAATTGTTGATGAACAGTGGTCGCCCAACTGGATGAAAGAGTTTGCTTTTTCAGTCATGGATCAGCTGCTTCATAAGGGCAAACATGTTGACGCGGTTATCTGCGGCAACGACAGCCTTGCGGAGGGCGTCATTGAGGCGCTTTCCCAGTATCGCCTGGCGGGAGAGGTCTACGTGGTGGGGCAGGATGCCGATCTATCCGCCTGCCAAAGGGTGGTGGAGGGAATCCAGCTGATGACTGTGTACAAACCCATCGAGAAGCTGGCCGACGCGGCGGCCGGCGCGGCGATGCAGCTGGCCGGCAGTGAGAAGCCGGAGGCTGTCGGGCGTGAGATTTTCAACGGCCTCAATTATGTTCCCTTTTATGTTCTCGACCCTATTGCAGTGTACAGGGACAATATGGACAGCACGATCATCAGCGACAGATTCCACCTGGCTGAAGAAGTCTACAGAAACGTACCTTGAGAAAGGATCCCGCAGCGCGTGATCAGGGCACACCTGTGCTCCTCCTCTCGTTTCTACAGGTAGTTATTTACGGGCAATAAATTACCCCCAACGTTTATGGAAGATTCCAAATAGATAAAAATCAAAAGGTAATCCCAAGATGGTATAGAGGTGAAATGGCTGCATATTTGGAAAATATATACGTATGTTTTGCATGAGAGAATCATAGAGAGGTAGGGATGGATTCAAAAAACGCGTAAGGGGGGGGTGCGCAAGAGGTTCTTACAGGGCTGGGAGAGGATTGCTCAAAGGTTGGGTCAACAGTCACTTTCCATAGTGTGCTAAAAACAAGGAGGGTTTTACAATTATGAAGAGATCGCTGTGGTGGGGGGTTCTTCTGCTGAGCCTGCTGCTGGCGGTGGCTCTGGTTGCGGGATGCACTCCCGGGGATACAACGGGTGATGAGGTCACCGGTTCTGTAGGGATCGTCCTGCCGACAAAAGAGGAGCCGCGCTGGATCCAGGATGAGACCCGCTTCAAGGATCTGCTGACGGAAGCGGGCTATGAGGTGGAGATTCTTTTCAGCGAAGGATCATCAGCCAAGGAAAAAGAAAATGTGGAATCCCTGATCACCAAGGGGATCGAGGTATTGATCATCTGCCCGCATGACGGTAGCGGCGCTGCCGCGGCTGCAGAAGCGGCCCGGGAGGCACGGGTCAAGGTAATCGCCTATGACCGGCTCATTCTCGATACCGATGCAGTGGATTATTTTGTGACCTTTGATAGTGTTGCCGTGGGCGAGGCCCAGGCTCAGTACCTGGTGGACCAGGCCGAAGGGGAGGGCAATCCCCTTTACCTTTACGCCGGCGCCGCCTCCGACAACAACGCCTTTCTCTTCTTTGAGGGCGCCTGGAATGTTCTGCAGCCCAAGATCGCCGACGGCACCTTTGTGATTAAAAACTCGAGCGAAGCTGTAGCTCTCCAGGACAAGGCCGGGCTGACCCGTGAGGAGATGGGCAAAATAATCGGCCAGGTCACCACCAACTGGGATTTTGGTGATGCCAAGAGCCTTGCCGAGGATCATCTGACCAAGGCTGCCGCCGCCGACAAGGGCGATGTGTTCATCCTCGCCCCGAACGACGGCACCGGCCGCGCCCTGGCGGATGCCTTTGCCGCCGACAGCGATGTGACCAGCTATGTGGTCACGGGACAGGACGCAGAAATTGCTTCCGTCCAGTACATCATCGACGGCAAGCAGTCCATGACGGTTCTGAAGGATGTGCGCACCCTGGTCAAGGACGCCATCGATGCGGCCGTTGCTTTCCTCGAGGGCAAAACCCCCGGATCAAGCGCCACCTACAACAACGGGGTTATCGATGTGCCTGCTGAGCCTTCCGTGGTCATCACCGTGGACCGGGACAATGTCAAAGCGGCGATCATCGATTCGGGTTACTGGGATGCAGAGGAGTTCACCGGGCTGGAGTAGCGAAGAATAACGAGCGAGCGCGGCCCGGGTAATAGAATGACGGGAATAGTGATGGACCTGTCCATCACTATTCTTGTATAATAGCAGTAGCCGGAAAATTCATTAAAGCCTTTCTCTTCCGGTAATCCCACCTGTTATTGCAGGTTGCAGCGAAGGAGCATGCAGATGGCGGAGAGTATACCTGTCATAGAGATGCGGAATATCAAGAAGAATTTCGGCGGTGTACAGGCGCTGCGGGGAGTGGATCTGGTCCTGCATAGAAACGAGGTTCTGGGGCTGGTGGGCGACAACGCTGCCGGCAAATCCACTTTGATGAAAGTTCTCAGCGGGGCCTATATTCCCGACGAAGGAGAGGTTTTCATTGAGGGAACCAGGGTGGAGATAAGCAGTCCCATGCATGCGCGCCAGCTGGGTATTGAAATGGTCTACCAGGATCTGGCCCTGGCGGACAATCTCGATGTGGCTGCCAATGTTTTTCTGGGACGTGAGCTCTTCAGTAGAAAAATGGGTCCCGTCAGCATTCTGAACAAGCACTTGATGGAACAGGAGACCATTCGCCTGCTGGATCGGCTGAAAATCGAAATCCCCTCCGTCCGCGCCAATGTGGAGAGATTGTCCGGCGGTCAGCGCCAGGCCATCGCCATTGCCCGGGCAACAGCATTTGATACCAGGGTGACGATCATGGATGAGCCCACGGCCGCGCTGAGCGTGGCCGCCAGCAGCAAGGTACTCAATCTTGTACGCGAACTCAAGGCTCAGGGTAATTCAATTATCATCATCAGCCACCGCCTGGAGGATGTCTACCAGGTCAGCGATCGCCTGATGGTCCTGCGCCAGGGGCGCAAGGTCCGCGAGTGTTCCGTTGCCGGTGACCTGGATGAATTCCGCGAGCAGGTGGTGGCTTATATCATCGGCGCCCGCGATGATTTTGCCAACAGCCATCCGGAAAGGGGTTAAAAAATGCCGGCGATGCAATTGAAGAGATCTGACAGCCCGCTATTAAAGGAGACCATGGATTTGTTCCGACAGAATCTGCGTGAATTCGGCATGTATATCGCCCTTGCCGTGATTATAATTATTTTTGCTGTCGCCACGGATGGCATCTTTATTTCACCGAGAAATATCAGCAACCTGATCAACCAGACAGGGTACATTGCCGTTCTGGCAGTGGGCATGACCCTGGTGATCATCATCCGCCATATCGATCTCTCAGTCGGATTCCTGGCCGGTTTCCTGGGGGCCATGGCTGCCCACGGCCTGGTGTTCTGGCATCTGCCCGTCTATATCGTGATCCCGCTGATCCTGGGGTTCGGGATTCTGGCGGGGTTGCTTACCGGTTTCCTGGTGGCCCGGATGAAAATCCCCGCCTTCGTAGCCACGCTGGCGGGCTGGCTTGGCTACAGGGGCGCCTTGCAGCTGGCCACTGTCAAGACCGGGACCATCATTATTCCGAACAAGGCTTTCAATGCCATGGGCAACGGTTTCATAGCGGACCTGCCTTTCGGCGGGATATTGCCCGGGCTGCACAAGGTCACGCTGCTCCTGGGGCTCATCATTACCGTTACCATCATCATCAGATCGATTGGGGATCGGAAAAAGACGCAGGCTTACGATTTCAAGGTGCTGCCCCGCAACTTGTTCATCTTTCAGCTTGTATTCGTATCAATCGTAATCTGCGGCTTCTCCTGGATCCTGGCAGGCTACCGGGGCCTTTCCTGGACGGCGGTGGTGATCCTGTTGATCACGGTGGTCTATACCTTTATCATGTCCCAGACCAGGCTGGGGAGGCATATCTACGCCGTTGGCGGCAACCCGGAAGCGGCCCAGTTGAGCGGAATCAGCGTCAGCAAGATCACTTTTGCCGTCTTCGCCTCCATGGGCATGCTGGCCGCTCTTTCGGGAATGCTCTTTGCCTCCCGCCTGCAATCGGCAACCACCCAGGCGGGGACCCTGTTTGAGCTTGACGCCATCGCGGCGGCTTTTGTCGGCGGCGTCTCTGCAACGGGTGGCATCGGCAAAGTTTCCGGATCGATTATCGGCGCCCTGGTCATGGCCTCGCTGACAAACGGGATGAACCTCATCGGGGTGGATATATCGTACCAGTACATTATCAAAGCGGGGGTCCTTGCAGCTGCGGTCATTTTTGACGTTATCACCCGCAACAGGACAAACTAGCCGCTGCCGCAGGCGGTAGGGGATCCTTTACCTGCGCGCCGGGAAGATTGCGCCCCGGCGGACCCGGGGAGGGCCTATGATATGATCAGGAATGTTGTTTTTGATCTCGGGGGTGTCCTTCTAGAATTTGAGCCTGGAAGATACCTGGAGGGCATCTTCGTGGACGGGGCGAAAAGCCGCCGTATTCTTGAAACTGTATTTCAAAGTGAGCTCTGGGTCGAGCTGGATCGGGGGACAGCAACCGCGGGGGAGGTTTCGGCGATTCTTTGCCGCCGCCATCCGGCGCTGCGCAGGGATATTGAGCTGGCTTTTTCCCGCTGGGAGAGCATCCTCGTCCCCATAGCGGGGACTGTTTCCATACTTGAAGAGCTGGGAAGAGCGGGGTTTCCGCTTTATGCGCTTTCAAATTTTCCCTCCTCCGCCTTTGAAAAGGTCTACCGGCGCTATCCATTCTTCAAACTATTTGACGGCCTGGTTATTTCTTCAAAGATCAAACGGATCAAACCGGAACCGGAAATATACCGGTACCTGCTGGACAAATACAATTTAAAGGCCGGCGAGACCCTTTTTATCGACGATCGCCCTGCAAACCTGGCCCCCGCACAGGAACTGGGGTTCAAAACAGTTCATTTTACCGGTCCCCTGGAGCTCAGGACTGCGCTGGTCGGCCTGGATATGCTTTCATAGCGCCTGCGTAAAAAAGGAGCCTTGATTGATGCATCTGGAACAGGACCCGAGAAGCGAAAAACAAAAAATGTTGGCCGGGGGGTTGTACATTGCTGCTGACAGGGAACTGGTGGAGGATAGGAACCGGGCCCGAAGGCTGCTCCTGGCCTATAACCGCACTGATCCCGGCGACCTGGAGCAGAGAAATGCTATTCTGGCACAGCTGATCCGTGCTGCAGGAACTCCCCGTATCGAGCCCCCCTTTTACTGCGATTATGGGTACAACATCGCCGTGGGGATGAATTTTTACGCCAATTTCAACTGTGTTTTTCTCGATGTAAATTCTATAGAAATGGGCGCTGATGTTCTCCTGGGCCCCAATGTCCAGATCTACACCGCCACCCACCCTCTTGATCCCGATGAAAGGCTGACGGGCAAGGAGATGGCCAGGCCCGTGGCGATCGGGGACAATGTCTGGATTGGCGGCGGGGCGATCATCTGCCCCGGGGTGCAGGTGGGAGACAACTCGACCATCGGCCCCGGTAGCGTTGTGATCGGGGATATTCCAGAAAGAGTTTTTGCTGCGGGAAACCCATGTAAAATAATTCGCAGGCTCTAATATTCAAACAGGGTGGTGGGCTGGTGAGAAAGAGGCTGAATATAGGCCTGATCGGCTACGGGTTCATGGGCAAGGCTCACAGCAATGCCCTGCGCACCTTGCCCATGTTCTTTGATCCCGGTGCGGAGATTCATCTCCGGGTTATCTGCGGCGTCAGGGATGAGGTGGCCGCCGCCGCCAAAAAATACGGCTGGCAGCGGCATGTCCATGACTGGAACAGGGTGGTTTGCGATCCTGAAGTCGACATCATCGCCATTGCTTCGCCGGGTTACACGCATGCCGCTATTGCAGCGGCTGCAGCGGCGGAAGGCAAACATATATTCTGCGAAAAACCGTTGGGCAGATCTTATGACGAGGCCAGGTTGATGTATGAGGCGGTGCAGGAAAACAAGGTCAAGCATATGATTAACTTTAACTACCGCAGAGTTCCCGCAGTCCTGCTGGCCCGCGATCTGATCTGCGGAGGCAGACTGGGCAGAATCTATCATTTCAAGGCTTCATACCAGCAGGATTGGGCAGTTGATCCTGCCGTACCTCACCTCTGGAGGTTTGATCAGGAACTGGCCGGGGCCGGCTCCATGGCCGACAAGGGAGCCCATATCATTGATCTGGCCCGCTACCTTGTCGGGGAAATCGTTGAAGTTGCCGGTATGAGCAATATTTTTATCAGGGAGAGAACACCGCCCGCCGGCGGGCTGCCCGGACGGAGAGTGACTACGGATGATGCGGCACTTTTTACAGCCCGGTTTGCCGGCGGGGCCATGGGCTCATTTCTGACATCCCGTGTTGCCGCCGGATATAAAAGCGCCCTGCAGTTTGAGGTGGGCGGGAGCGGGGGATGCCTGCGCTTCGACCTGGAGAGATTGAATGAGCTTGAGGTCTATTTTACCGATGAGGAGAGCTGTACGCGGGGGTTCCGAAGAATTCTGGTGACGGGGCCGGGATATGAGTACATGGACAGGTGGTGGCCGGCGGGTCACATTATCGGCTGGGAACATGCAGTTGTCCACCAGTACTTCGAGTTTGTGAAGGCTATTGTCGATGACTACCCGGCAGAGCCGGGTTTTGATGAGGGGATGATCAACCAGCAGATCATCGAGGCCGTGGCGAAGGCGGCCGCGGAAAAAATCTGGGTCGCCGTCTAGCCCGGGCGTCACAGCTGCAGCCGGCCGTCCTGCGCGCCCCGGACAGCAGCCCCGCTTCCGGCGCTGCATATCCCGGCTCCCGCAGGCGCCGGATTGAACCGATCACCTGCCCTGATGAGTCAAAGTCACCGTCCCCCCGACTCAAGGCCTGGGCAGCGTTTTACCTGTAAATATCGCTTTTCTTCGGCTGCTTTTTGGCCGACATGGCCCTGATAAAGCGGGTGAGCCCCCTGCATGTTTTTCCATTGAAGGCGGCGAGCAGACCCAGCACTGCTTCATAGTTCACCGCGCCGCCGGTCATGGAGAAAATATTTCGCAGAGGCAGGGAGACGACAGTCTTGCGGACCATCTCTTTCTCAAACTCGGGAGCCTCCCCAGGCAAAACCGCAGGGGCAAACCTGATTACAGCCCGCCTGAAAATTTTCCCCAGGGTGCTTACGCCAAGATCCCCGATGGTGCTATTCAAGTCGAGCTCGCCTTTCCCGGCGGGAGTTTCGGGTTCTATTTTTCGGCCCATGATCGCCTCGAACTGCTCCAGGGGTATCTCCTCCGCTCCGGTGAGAGAATAGTAGAACGGTGCTTTTTCCCTGCAGTCCGGAATTTCGGCAGGTGCAGCTTTCACCTCCACCCGGGTCCGGAGCCATATCTCCCGGGAAGATGAACCGATCAGGATTTCAAATGTGCCCCCTTCCACGCACCAGCCTCCTCTCCGGGTATTGTAAAAAGTAAAAGCATCCCCGGCCAGTTCAAGGGTCAGGGTTTTTCTTTCGCTCCTTTTCAGGAAAATTTTTTTGAAGCTTTTGAGCTCTTTGTTGGGGACAAAATGTGTGGACTCGCAATCACTGATGTAGAGCTGGACCACTTCGGCGCCATCCCGATCCCCGGTATTTTCGATTTCAAAACTGACGGTGAGGGTGTCGCCTTCGCTTATGGCAGCGGCGCTCAGTTTAAGGTTGGAGTAGGCAAAGCTGGTGTAGGAGAGCCCGTAACCGAAGGGAAATAGCACCTCTTTCCGGGCGCTGTCATAATACCTGTATCCCACAAAGATGCTTTCCCGGTAATGGACTCTTTTGGGGCCCATCCCGAAATATTTTGCAGCGAGGCAGTCCTCAAGGCGCTGCGGAAAAGTCTCAGCCAGCTTGCCGGAAGGGTTTACCCGGCCGAAAATGAGATCAAAGGCCGCCTCGCCGGCTGCTTCCCCCCCCAGGTAAAGGTTGAGGACGGCGCCAACCTGGTCCAGCCAGGGCATTTCCACCGGGGCGCCGCAGCTGAGAACGACAATCACATTTTCCGACACTTTGCTCAAGGCGGCGATAAGTTCATTGTGCCCCCGGGGCATCTTCAGGTGAGTGCGGTCAAAGCCCTCGGATTCATATTCATCGGTAAGCCCGGCAAAAACAAGGATATATTTCTTATCCCTGGAGAGCTCAACGGCGGCGGCAATCTCTTTTTCTGAATAGCCGTCGCCCCCCATGGAATAGCCCGGGGCATAGGTGTAGGCCGTCCCCTGTGAATCAAGATAATCGCAGAAGCAGACCAGGTTCCGCGGGTTCAGCCTGCTGCTGCCGCTGCCCTGGTAGCGGGGCTTGTGGGCCAGCTGCCCGATGAGGGCAAAGTCGGCCCCGGGGCTGAGCGGCAGGATGCTCTTTCTGTTTTTAAGGAGGACGGCCCCCTCCGCCGCGGCCCTGCGGGCCAGCGCATGATTTTTATTATAATCCACACCCGGAGGTCCGGTTTGCTCCACAGTTCTGGCGCATGTAAAGACATAGCGGAGGATTCTTCCCACGGCCTGATCCAGGTACACTGCCTGGAGCTCCCCCGACTTGACTGCTTCTATAATCTGGCGGTCCAGGATGCCGTTGGATGAGGGCATTTCCAGATCCAGCCCGGCCAGGATCCCCTTGACCCGGTCATTTACGGCGCCCCAATCGGAGATGATAACCCCTTTAAAGCCCCATTCCTCCCTTAAAATATCCCGGAGCAGTTTTTTATTATCGCTTGCATGGATCCCATTTACAGGGTTATAGCTGCACATAATTGTTGCAGGGCGGGCTTTTTTAACGACGATTTCAAAGGCTCTCAGATAGATCTCCCGCAGGGCCCGTTCATCGACCTCGGAGCTGATCGTCAGCCGGCGGTACTCCTGGGAGTTGACGGCGTAATGCTTTAGCGATGTAGCGACCCCTTTTTCCTGCACTCCCCTGATAAAGGCGGCTGCAAGCTCGCCGGCCAGGCAGGGATCCTCGCTGAAATACTCGAAGTTTCGCCCGCACAGGGGCGTCCGCTTAATATTTACCCCCGGTCCCAGTATTGTGGAAACTCCCTGCTTCAGGCATTCACCGGCAATGGCTCGCCCCACTTCGGCCAGCAGCCCGGGGTTCCAGCTGGAAGCAAGCGTCACCGCGGGCGGGAAGCAGGTGGCGGGAAAACTCTCCTTGAACGGCCCCCCCGTGCTTTCCCTCTCCTTGCGCAGGCCGTGCGGCCCGTCGGCCATGAACACCGGTGGAATGCCCAGTCTCTTGATGGGCGTTGTCTCCCAGTTGCTTATGCCCGAGCAAAGGGCCGCCTTTTCCTCCAGGGTCAGCTGCGGCAGGATCGCTTCAATTTCAGGCAAACTGCTTCCTCCCTTGGCCGGTTGTCTGTTCTGTCCATGCAAATGGTATCAGGGGGGCGCTCCGGGTGTCAGTGCAGGGGGTCATGAAGAGGGAGCCCCCGCCGCCTCTTAGCGGTGCTTCATGTTGACGGCACCCTTTTTTAAAGCGGCAAATGTATAGTTCCTTCTTTTGAGTTCAACGATGATCTGGGGCAGCGCCTCCGCGGTGGCGTGATTGAAGTCGTGCATCAGAATAACGAGATCCTGCCCCGGCCGGCGGTCCGCCTGGCTGACAACATTTGCCACCAGCTGTGCAGCTGTCAGGCTAGTATTGCAGTCCCCCGTCGATATATTCCAATCAAAATAATCGTAGCCGCGCGCCGCCAGCTCGGCAATAATTTCTTTCATCACGCCGGAGGCGGCTACAGTATTGCTTGAGCCCCCGGGAAAGCGGATGATATCGGGCCTGATACCGGTTTTTTGATCCAGCAGTTCTTCCAGGCGTAGCAGGTCCTCCATGAAGGCATCTTTGGAGAGGTAGATCGTTTTCAATCTATGGGTCATGGTGTGATTCCCCAGGGTGTGTCCCTGCTCGAGGATCCGGCTGTACATGTTCTCGTCTTCCGAGTTGTTTCTCCCCATGACGAAAAAGGTAGCCGGCACATCATACTCCGCCAGTGTTTGCAGGATCTGTGCCGTGTATTTCTCAGGGCCGTCATCAATGGTCAGGTAAGCTGTAAGGCCCTTTTTGGCTCCCGGCGGCGCCGCGCTCTGAAGGCGTTCCTCCAGTTTCTTATTTTCCTGCAGGAGCAGCTCATACTTGCCCTGCAGTTGGCTGTACCTGTTCTGTTGTTCGCAGCAGAGGCTGTTCAGCCGGTCCAGCTCGCTGTGCAAGGCTATGTTGTCAAGGTGCTCCCGGTCCAGCCTTTCAAGAATTGCTGTGGTCTGCGGATAAAGAAGTAGATTAAACCCCCCCGCCAGCAGCATGAGGATCAGAGTTGAGCAGAGGAAAAGGTGAAGCCGTTCCTTTGATAGTTTTTGCGTGATCACTGCCGCACTCCCCTCCACGCAGGACTTGTATTTAGCAGTCTGTTTCTTGTTGAATATAGTTCTTGCCCGGTACCGTCAGAAGCCGGAAATCACCACAATAAGTATTCTTTGCCGGGGCGCCAATCCCTGCCGGAACTTTCCTTAATTTGGGGACGGCGGCAGGAGAGCGTCCTTTGTAATTCCCCGGCAACATGCATCCCCTTGCAGAGCAGGATTTGTTTTTCACTTTCGCGAACGTTCTTAACAATATCCAACTCGGGTCATGGCAGGTATGGTGTAAATGAAAACCCAATTGAAAGCAGATCTGGCGCTCGTCCTGGTGGCCGCCTTCTGGGGATCAACCAGCTTTTTAACGAAGATGGGGCTGGAGGGCATGGCCGAATACAACCTGATCGCACTGCGGTTCATTATTGCATTTTTACTGGTGGCGGCAGTATTCTGGAAAAGGCTGAAAAATACCAGCTTAACCGATGTAAAATTCGCGGCAGGGCTGGCGGCAATACTGTTTTTTACCTATGGTTTTTTTACCTTCGGGGTCAGGTTCACTTCTATTTCTAACGCAGGTTTCCTGACCTGCCTTACAGGAGTCATTGTTCCCTTGATCGGTTTTATTTTTTTGAGGCAGAGACCGGATCTGAAAACTATATTTTGCGTCTTCCTGGTGTTAGTGGGTGTGTACCTGCTAACATTCAACGGCCGCCTGATATTTAACTGGGGTGACTTTCTCTGCCTTCTCTGCTCGATAGCCTTTGCGCTTCATATTATAGCGACAGGCCACTGTACCCGGATTGCCCGCGATTCTGTTTTGCTCAGCTTTTTGCAGCTTGGATTTGTGGCCCTGTACGCCTCCCTGTTCTCGCTCATATTTGAAAAACCGCAGCTGCCGCAAACAGCGCGCTCATGGTTGGTTGTCCTGGCGCTGAGCATCTTTTCGACAGCCCTTGGGCTCATCTTGCAGACTACGGCCCAAAGATACACTACCCCAACACATGCAGGCCTGATCCTTACCCTTGAACCGCTTTTTGCGGCGGCCTTTGCCTATTTTCTGGCCAAAGAAGTCCTTGCACCCAGGGCTTACCTGGGAGCGCTGCTCATGCTTGTCGGCATTGTCCTGGTGGAAGTTGATTTCAAGAGCCGGCCCGCCGTGAGGCGGGGCCAGAGCTGATCGTACCGTGACGGGGCGCGGCAGCTCTTCTGCGCATGCCGCCTTTGAGCAGTGCTGTCTATTCCAGCCATCCCTGCACCTGTTTTTCCGGATAAAAGGAAAAGGCGGCAAAACCGGCCAGGCTGGCCAGTGAGACCGCCAGGATGCTCAGCTGGACGCCGAAAGGGTTGGCAACATCCTTGCCAAAAGCAGAGAGCAGGTAAGTGAAAGTGACGCCGGCCAGGGCGATGGCTGCTTTTAGCGGGATAGCCCTGGCGCCGAAGAACATCGCTTCACGGCTTTCCCCGGTGCGGGCGTACTCGGCCCGGGCCAGATCGCCCACCGTGGGGTTGATCAGGATGGTGAGAATTGCCAGCGGCAAACCGCAAAGTCCGATCATGGACAGGGAGATACAATGGGCGGCGGGGGTCATGTCAAAACTCAAGGTGTAGATCACGGCGGCGGCTGCAGCAAGAATCAGCAGGCCGCCCAGGATCACCTTTTTTTTGCCTACTTTTTTGGAAATGACATTCACAAGGGGAAAACTGAGCAGAGCCGTCCCAATGGTCAGGCCCGCCAGCACGCTCATGTAACTTTTATCCTGGCGAAAGATGACCACGGCATAATACATCAGCCCCAGGGTGACCATGTTCATGGCAAACTGAAGGAATATTTCACCGGCGAGAAAGATCCGGAACGGGCGCACAGCCAGGGTTCTGGCAAGAGATCCGAGCATGCCCGTATCCGGCGGCCTGCCGGGCAGGCAGTGCCTCTTTTCATCAAAGAATAAAGTCACCAGGTAGAGAATAGCGCAGGAAAATAAGGCAAAGCCGCCTGCTGTGACCTGGTAGGCCCTGCGCATATCCATGCTTCCGCCCTCCAGATATTCTGTAACCTGAGGGAACAGAATGGTGACGAAAACCATCCCCAGCAGGCCAAAAAGGGCCATGTAGGTGGAGATGTTGATGCGCAGTGCCGTAGTGCGGCCCAGCTCCGACATGAGCGCCAAAAATGGGTTTACATACGCGGTGAAGGCGATATAGAAGAGGCCCATCATCAGCGCCAGCCAGAGACCGTTGAAGAGCGATTCATGGGACGGCTGAGGCGGCGTGAAAACCAGGAATGCAGTCAAGGCCAGGGGCAGGCCGCTGTACAGCAGAAATATTTTGCGCCTGCCTTTGTGGGAGCGGCTGCTGTCGCTTAAAGAAGCGATTACCGGGTCGGCCAGGCCGTCAACGATTCGTCCCAGCAGCAGAGCCGCTCCCGGGATGGTGATGATGCCCAAAAAGGTTCTGCCGGTGACCAGGCTGTGCAGCCCCAGCTCTTTTGGCGGCATAAAATAGAAAACGGCGTAGAGGATGATTAGCCTTTCCAGCAGGGTAAAAGCCAGGCTGCCCAGGGAGAAAAATATCTGGTTCGGTAAAGGCAAGAGCTCCACCGCGGTATTTTTCATATGCGCTCCTCTTTTACAACGCCTCTATTCTTCACCCCGGCTGCCTGCTGATCTGCTCCATATCTTCGATGCAGGCGGCGGCATTCCCTTTAGCGACACGGCCTGATTTCAAACCCCACTGGTAAATTTTCGCTTGAAGGGGTAGTATTTTTCCTGCTCTGAGGGTGCAGACTTTCTGCTATAATGGAACCGGACTGCTTGTAGAATACCGCTCAAAGGAGATGCCCCAGATGCGCCGAAAGCATATCGCTGTTTTGCTCCTAACCGCAGCAGCTGCAATTCTGCTCTTAATTAAGCTTGATCAGGTTTCCTGGTTCCGCACCGCGCCGGAGAATCAGGAGCAGGAAGAAGGGGGTCTTGAGCCTGAGCCCGAGGCTGATATTCGCACCGTTACCCTGAAAGCTGTGGGCGGGTTGTATCCCCACATGGCTGTCCTGAATGAGAACAGCCTGGGCGGTGGCGAATATGATTTCTGGCCCGCCTTCGAGTATATTGCCCCCCATTTTCAGGAGGCTGATCTGGCCATGCTGACCCTGGAAACGATGCAGGCGGGTCAGGAGATATCCTTCTGGGGGGTCTCGGGGTACACGGGCGGTATGAACAACGGCATTCTCACCTTTAATGCCCCTATTGAACTTTCACATGCACTGAAAAGGGCGGGAATAAATCTTTACTCCTTTGCCAACAATCACTGCATGGACCGGGGTGTGAAGGGGCTGCAGGCAACATTGGAAAATGTGCGTGCCCTTGGTTTTGACACCACCGGCGCCTACCTGAACAAGGAAGAGCGGGAGACTGTGGATATGGTGGAGGTAAAAGGGATCAGAATAGCCTTTGTCGCCTACACTTACTGGACCAATGGAATCCCTGTTCCCGCGGGTGAAGAGTATGCGGTAAACCTGATCCCCAATGATCCCGATCCCGAGTTCAAGGATATCAGTCCTGTCATCGCCGATATCAAAAAAGCCCGCGCTGCCGGTGCAGACCTGGTGGCGGTTATTCCACACTGGGGCGAACAGTATGTTGATTATCCTTTTGAACTGCAGAGGGAGGCCGCCCGGAAAATGGCTGCCGCCGGGGCTGATTTCATCATTGGCGGGCACCCCAAATTTGTGCAGCCCTGTGAATGGATCGAGCTGCAGGAAGAAGACGGCGGCACCCGGTCGGTGCCGGTGATCTATTCGCTTGGCAATTTCTACACGGATCAGCATTACCCATCCTGTTCCTCAGATCTGGTGGAATACGGCATGCTTATGAGCCTGGAGCTCTCCAAGGATATGGACAGCGGCAGGAGCTGGGTCAGCAGTGCGGATTATGATATTCACTGGTGCTACCGCGACTGGCGCCACCGCATGTTGGTCCTCTCCGATGTCTTCGAAAAAGGGCCTGAAGAATTTAATCTCAGCCAGTCCCAGCTGGACAGGCTCAAGAAAAAATGCCAGGAAAACATCGAGATTATTGAACGCTACGGTTTCTCCCGGCATTGATCCGTTCGGGGTGCGCCATGGGCCGCTGGATCAGCTTTTGGATGTTGCTTTTCAGCCCTCTCCCAAAAGGCGGGCTGCCTGCCGGGAAAGGAAAGGTGCGGTAGAACATAGAATTAAGGTATTAAATGAGGCATCTGCGGCGGATGATGTACTGCCCGATCCCAACGTTAAAGGCATCTCAAAAAGGAGCGCTGGACATGGCCACCATATTTATTACCAGGAAAATACCCGGGGAAGGTTTAAGCCTGCTGGAGGATAAAAACAGGATTATCATTAACCCCGCTGAAAGGCCTGTAACCCGGGAAGAAATGCTGGCTGGCGTGAAGGAGGCCGATGCGCTGCTGTGCATGCTTACCGACAGGATCGGCGGTGATGTAGTTAATAGCGCTCCACGTCTAAAGGTCGCTGCCAATATGGCTGTGGGTGTGGACAATATCGATGTTGAAGCCTGCACCGGCCGGGGGATTGTGGTGACCAATACCCCGGGAGTACTCACCGAAGCTACAGCGGACTTGACCTGGGCCCTGCTTCTGGCTGTGACGAGGCGTGTTGTTGAGGGGGATCGTTTTATCCGGGCCGGGAAATTTAAGGGGTGGGGGCCGCTTCTTTTTGTGGGCGGCGATCTCCATGGAAAAACCCTGGGGATCATCGGCATGGGACGCATCGGTAGAGCCGTGGCCCGGCGCGGCGCCGGCTTCGGCATGAAAATAGTCTATCACAAGCGTGAAAGGCTGCCTGCAGCAGTGGAAAAAGAACTCAAAGCAGCCTATCTGCCGCTGGATGAAGTTGTCAAGATGTCGGATTACTTGACCCTTCATTTGCCCTACTACCCCGGAGTGCATCATCTTATAAATGAACAAAGGCTCGGCCTGATGAAGCCCGATGCTTACCTGATCAACACCGCCAGGGGAGCGCATATTGATGAGAAGGCGCTGGCAAAGCACCTGGAAAATAAGAGGATAGCCGGGGCAGCCCTCGATGTCTATGAAAATGAACCGCAGCTGACCCCGGGTTTGATCGGACTGGACAACCTTGTCCTGGCGCCGCATACCGGAAGCGCAAGTAAGAGCACCCGCAGGATCATGGCTGAAATGGCGGCGAGGAGCATTGCGGCGGTTTTAAAGGGCGAGAAGCCTGAGCATGCGGTCAACCCCGAAGTGCTGGATCGAAGATAAACGCCACGGCCGGCCGGGGGCAAGCCGGCAGCACTCCGCCGGGAGCGCCGCACCCATCTATCCCAAATTTATATATTAACCGCCTTTCGGGGTCCCTGAGTATGCCGGAGCCTGGCCCGGGTAAAAGGATCTGCACCCTTCTTCCAGAATAACATAATTGATAAATGAAAGGGTGTAAAAGGAGGGCAGTGATATGAAAGTCGTCTATCATGAAGACTACAATCAGGTCTACACTTCCGATCCTGCCGCCTCTGCCGGAAGAATCAGGGCGGTGGAAATTGCCCTTAAGGGGCGGGTCACCTTTATTGAGCCCAGGGCGGCGGTAAAAGAAGACATTCTCCGGTTGCATACCCCCGAACATGTTGGATACGTAGAGCGGCAGGGCCTGTACGGGATTGCGGCGCTGGCTGCCGGCGGCGCCGTCAAGGCCGCTGAAATCGGCCTGACCGAGCCCTGTTTTGCCCTGATCCGCCCTCCCGGGCATCACGCTTCGGCAGAGAGTTCCTGGGGATTTTGCTATTTTAACAACATGGCTGTTGCGCTTGAAAAACTGAAAGATCAGGGGAAAATAGAAAAAGCCTTTATCCTCGATTTTGATCTGCATTTTGGTGACGGCAACGTCAACCTTCTGGGAGCCAAAAAATATATTACAATACTCAACCCCCCCACGCAGAACCGTAACAATTACCTGGAGGCTGTTGAAACGGCTCTTGCGGAAACCGACGCTGACATGATTGCCGCCTCCGCCGGCTTCGATAACCATGAAGAAGACTGGGGCGGGCTGTTAAAAACCGAAGATTACACTTATATGGGCAGATTGATGAAGAAAGCCGCCAGGCGAAACGGAGGGGGCTGCTTCGGCATCCTGGAAGGCGGCTACAACCATGCTGTTTTGGGGGCAAATGTGCTTGCCTTTATTGAAGGGTTGAAAGAATAGGCCGGCCCAAACCCGGCGGCGCAAATAACCATATTGTTATTTCACGTGTACAATCATATAATTGCCCTATGGGCGGTACCCCTAATATCGAAGAAAAGGAGTCGGCGCATGAGAAAAATAGTAGAAACAGATAAGGCTGCGGCCGCCGTTGGGCCCTACTCCCAGGGTATTTGTGTTGCAAATATGCTCTTTACTTCCGGCCAGATTCCCGTCAGCCCGCTGTCAGGTGAGGTGCCGGCAGGGTTTGAGGCTCAAACTCTGCAGGTGATGGAGAACCTGAAAGCAGTGGCAGAAGCGGCTGGTACTGAACTGGAAAAAACGATTAAAACAACATGTTATTTAATCGACATGTCTGATTTTGACCAATTCAATGCCATCTACGCGCGCTATTTTTCGGCAAAACCGGCACGGAGCTGTGTGGCAGTAAAGACATTGCCCAAAGGTGTGCTGGTAGAAGTGGAAGCGGTTATTGAACTATAGGGGCAGCTGCCGTCTGCAAGCGGTTCAATGATGCAGCAACTCGTACAAAGGAGGGAATATTGTTACAGAGCTTCGGGTGCCTGCGGAGTGCCGCAGGTGTTTGGCGTGTTACATTACATAAACATTTGGGAGGATAAATCATGCGTTATTCAATTGAAGGCGGCACCCTGCCCGCTGTAATAATCCAGCTTGATCCCGGGGAAACCATTATCAGTGAAGCCGGCGGCCGCACATGGGCGCGCGGGCCCATCCAGACAGAGACCAAGGCCGAGGGCGGCGTGGGGAAATCTCTGGGACGTATGCTCATGGGTGAAAGCCTGTTCATGTCCCGCTATACCGCGCAGGGACCTGCAGAAATTGCTTTTTCTTCTTCATTTCCGGGTAGTATTATTGCACGGACGCTTGATCCGGGTGAAAGCGTTATCTGCCAGAAGACTGCGTTTCTTTGTGCCACCTACGGCGTTGAGCTGGCGGTGCATTTTCAGAAGAAACTCGGTGCGGGGCTTGCCGGCGGTGAAGGATTTATCATGCAGCGGGTCACCGGACCTGGCATAGTCTTTTTAGAGGTGGACGGCTTTTGCCAGGAGTATGATCTTGCACAGGGTGAGCAGATCGTCTGCGATACCGGTGTTGTTGCCATCATGGATGCCTCTTGCCAGATGGATGTGCGGATGATCAAGGGCTTTAAAAATGTGCTCTTCGGCGGTGAGGGCCTGTTTGATACTGTTGTCACCGGTCCTGGTAAAGTACATCTGCAGACAATGACTATTGCCAAGCTGGCCAAACAGATTATTCCATTCGTCCCCAAAAAATAAATGTGCAGGCCTGGAATCAGCGGGGCAGAGAAGCCTGCCCCGCCCGTCTTTAAAATTTTACTGAATCAATGAGAAGAACGGGTACTCCCGGTTATGGTAGGAAAAGAGCCGCAACCCTCGTTAGTTTGACAGCTTAACAAAATATTTAAATCCAAACCCCTTACGGCAT
>CAYTXG010000008.1:0-102935 GCA_964441025.1 uncultured Syntrophomonadaceae bacterium | reverse complement strand
CCCGATGCCGTAAGGGGTTTGGATTTAAATATTTTGTTAAGCTGTCAAACTAACGTGTGAATAAATAATTTACGAACCAACAGAATCCTATACCGGCGCAGATTTCTGCGTTTTTTCATGTAGCTGCCTGCTTGATGTTATGCTAATGCTTTGCTAAAATATGTATTTTGGAGCTATTGTTATAGGCATCTGCGGAGTTCCTGGCTCAAGAATCATGTTGCTTGACTTCGAAGTCTGAACGCTGTTATGATAATACTTGATAGATTAATATTTAAACTTAATTAGGCCACCTGCACAAGGCCGTTGTCCTTTTTCCGATACAATTGCCTCACATTAAGTGCAAGGTTTTGGGGTGACAGCTAGATATTTCCTTGCACTATTATATCATGAAAAGGGCATAAAAGACTTATATTTCAGGGCTTTAGACCTGTTCAGGAAGTCTGATTATTTTGGTAGAACTGAAATGAACTGAACTAATAGCATTATCACCTCAACTAAACGGTGGCGGCTATTGTCTAAGGAGGAGTATGATTAGACCCGTTTTTCAAAACATGGGAGTGGTAGCTAATGGAAAGTGAATGCCTAATTTTTAATTAATTTGAACCAACTCAGAAAAAGATCCTACCTTAAAAATAGAATTCTTACTGGCATGGAGTAGGGAAAGATGATCAGAAGTGATTGCAGAACTATTAAAGAAAAGGGTATTTTCTATGGTTGGTGGATAGTAATATCATGCTTTTTCATTTTTTTCTTTCGTGATGGAACTGTTGGATATGGATTTACTGCATTTTTCGATCCGATAGCAAAAGAAACCGGCTGGAGCCATACGCAGATCTCCATTGCTGCTTCCCTGCGCGGTGTGGAATCTGCTATTTTTGCACCTATAACAGGTTTCCTTGTAGATCGGTTTGGCCCAAAACGGTTAATGTTTTTTGGGGTGCTGATAATGGGTTCGGGGGTCATCCTTCTCAGCCAGGTGAACTCTTTGTCTATCTTTTATTTTGCTTTTATTCTGGTTGCCATCGGAACTTCAGCTGCATCTGCTACAGTAATGACAACAGCAGTAGCAAACTGGTTTAGAAGAGATATCGGTAAGGCGCTTGCAATTACATTATGTGGGATGGGTGCCAGCGGACTACTTATACCTGTTGTGGTATGGCTGATCGAAGTTTTTCAATGGAGAACTACCTTTATTATTATCGGGGTAGGGATGTGGCTAATATGTGTTCCCTTGACATTTATTATTAAAGACAAGCCTGAACAATATGGTTATTTACCTGATGGTGAAAGTATCAGCAGACAGGGGTTATGCACAGATCATAATAGGGTTAAGGGTACACAGGGGGAGAAAGTTGGGTTTGAGGAGGGATTTAGAAGCAGAGCTTTATGGATGTTGTCGCTGGCAGAATTAATTAGAAGCATAATCACCCAGGCAGTGAGCATTCATATCATGCCTTACCTGAGCAGTGTGGGGATGCCCAGGCAGGTGGCAGCTTTATTAGCGGGTTCCATACCTCTACTCAGCATTATCGGAAGGATCAGCGGGGGGTGGATTGGCGATATTCTTGATAAGAAATACGTAATGGCCGGGTCTTATTTTCTAGCTGGTATAGGCCTTTTCGCTCTTTCACACACCCAGCAGTTACCCTGGCTTATGGTTGTCTTTCTTGTTTTTTACCCCCTGTTATGGGGGGCCCAGGTTTTAAGGGGGAGTTTTGCCAGAGAATACTTTAAAAGAAGCACTTTTGGGAAAATGACCGGGATCATGGTGGGGCTTGGATCTATCGGGGGAATTAGCGGTCCTTTTGTTGCGGGGTGGAGTTTTGACACTTTGGGGAGCTATCAACTTATATGGCAAATACTAGCCTATACCAGTCTGATTGGTGTAGTATTAATATTTGCGATTAAACCCCCAAAAAATAAATAATAACACTAAGGGAAAATAAGCAAGTTTGAGCTTCGTGATAATTTCGTAACCTAAAACGTCCAGTTCTCTTTTTAGAGCCGCTTCAAAGGAAAGATGATCAGTCTTGTTTTCCAGGCTTTTCAAGGTCTTTTTTACTGCCTGAAGGAATTTTGTTTCTACAAAGCGAACTATGACCTCGAGGAAACTCTGCCTCCTTTAATGTCTGTCAAATGGGGTTAAATCCCTCGGCTTCAGCCGCCACCTTTCAGGTCAACAAAAAATTAGAATTGTCATCTCTGGGAATAGGGATACTTTACCAGAGGTGAAGAAGGTGCAAGGAATAGGAGATATCGCATGCGACATTTGATTTGAAATATCATTTGTATGGATAACCAAGTATGGGAAGCCAGTGGTTGTAGAAAAATTACGTTACGAGTGAGGGAGCTAACAGGTTGGTATGCAAGAATAACAATGTGGGAATATTGGCAGGGCATGTGTCAAAAGACCATGTACATCTATTAGTGCCGTCGCCTCCGAATTTCTCGGGAAGCAAGTTGGTTCAGTATATAAAGGGTTATTGTTCAAGAAAGCTACTGATGGAATATAAGCATATGAAAAAGCAGTTTAGGAGTCAGCATTTGTGGGCGAGGGGCTATTTCGCAGCAAGTAGTGGGAACGTAACAGATGAAATGTGATACAATGCCGTGATACTTTTCTTATGAACATCAAGGCCACAGCAGCGTTTATATACGATATCAAAACCAATGACCCTTTCCGCGGCTATTATACGGAGTTCGGTGCAGCCATCTTGGTAGAAATTGATCAGGAAGTTAAAGGGAGTTAAGGCGGGTAGAGGAAAAATACTGAGGAAAGAGTACATCGGGAACATCCCACTGTTCAATGGAAAGAGCAGTTTGACACGGAATGCACTAAAAGGGATAGATGACCAAATGATTATCTGGGTTACCTGTGAGGTTTCCTTACCTACAGTGTCTTGAACACGATCTTCTTGGCAATTGGGCTTGCATTATGCAATAAAATGATAGACACTTTGCAATTTACAATGGTTTAATTTATGTTGAATCTTATTACCAGGCAAAATAATGGGCTTATAAGTCGATCCAGGTTTGCACAGGATGCATGGGCTAAAATATTTCAAAATAGACCTGTTTTAATTATAACGTGATGCAAATTGTTGGTCTAGGACAGCTTGGCATATAAATTGCATTTCAAATGCTTGGAATGAAATTAACTTATAGCACGGTATCGCAATCCATGCCATAATGTGTAGGACATGTTTTAAAGGAGGTTCTGCCAGACTGTACCCTAATAATGGTCTAAGTGATTAGCATTTCAATTTTTTTTTACAGGAGGAGATGCAATTGCGGAGAATTGAAGCATCGATTATTACTAATTTGGTAGCCGAGATGTGCCAGGAGGCCAATATATTTTTGGGAGAAGATGTAGTCAATGCGATTAAGAAAGCGTCGTCGGAGGAGGAATCAACTGCCGGTAAAAAGGTCCTCAAACAGATAGAGGAAAATATTGAGATCGCAAGAGATGAAAGGATTGCACTTTGCCAGGATACCGGATTTGCAGTTTTTTATATTGAGTGGGGGCAGGAGGTGCATTTAACCGGGGGATCGCTTGAGGATGCCATTAATGCAGGAGTGCGCAAAGGTTATCGTGAGGGTTATCTGAGGAACTCAATAGTTGCGGATCCCCTGGATAGGGTTAACACTGGAGACAACACCCCCGCAGTTATCCATACATCCATAGTTACCGGGGACGAGGTTAAAATTACTTTTGCGCCAAAGGGCGGCGGAAGTGAAAATATGAGCGCATTTAAAATGCTTAAGCCGTCCGATGGAGTGGAAGGGGTTATTGATTTTGTGGTCAACCATGTAAAAGAATCGGGTTCCAACCCCTGCCCGCCGATTGTTGTTGGTGTGGGCATAGGCGGTACATTTGAAAAGGCGGCGGCGATTGCCAAGAAGGCTCTGCTCAGGCCCATGGAGCAATCTCATCCAAAACCCTTCTATGCCGAGCTGGAACGAAATATTTTGAAAAGAGTTAATAACCTGGGCATTGGACCGCAGGGTTTTGGTGGGAGGGTTACAGCTCTGGCAGTGCATATTGAGACCTTTCCTGCACATATTGCCAGCCTGCCGGTTGCGGTAAATATCAACTGCCATGCTTCCCGGCATGTGGAGCGGACGATCTAAATATTTATTTAGGGAGGAATTACTGTGGGAATCAAACATTTACGGGCTCCTCTTAGCGATGAGGATATACTGGGCTTAAAAGCGGGAGATAATGTTTTGATTAGTGGGGTTATCTATACTGCCCGGGATGCCGCCCATAAGAAAATGGTTGAACTGATTGAAAAGGGTAAAGCGCTGCCTATCCCATTGAAAGGAGAGGTGATCTACTATGTGGGCCCGGCTCCTGCTAGACCGGGACAGGCGATCGGATCCGCCGGTCCGACTACCAGCGGCAGGATGGATGCTTACACTCCTACGATTTTGGAACAGGGTATGAAAGTTTGCATTGGAAAAGGATTGCGCAGCGCTGCGGTTAAGAAGGCTTTGAAAAAACATAAGGCAGTCTACATGGCTGCTGTGGGTGGTGCCGGTGCTTTGCTTTCCAAGCGGATCCTTAAAAGTGAAGTGGTTGCTTATCCTGAATTGGGAGCTGAGGCTATCTATCGGCTGGAAATTAAAGATTTTCCCGCAACGGTCATCAACGATGCTTATGGCAACGATCTCTATGAGGCAGGGGTCAAGGCGTACGCTAGATAAAACGTGAGGCAAGGGGTTGAATGCAGATGAGTGATAAAGAAAAACTTTTAGCAATGGCCCAAAAGCCAGCAGAGGAGGCTATGCGGCTGCATCCCTTTTACAAGGGCAAAGTAGAGGTGGCTTTAAAAAGCCCGGTGCGGGATGTTAATGATTTTGCCATCTGGTATACTCCGGGTGTAGCGGAACCCTGTAAGGCTATCGCTAAAAATAAAGATGATGTGTACAAGTACACGAATAAAGGCAATTTCGTGGCTGTAGTTTCGGATGGCACACGGGTTTTAGGACTGGGTGACATCGGACCCGAAGCCGGCATGCCGGTGATGGAGGGTAAAGCGCTCCTGTTTAAATACCTGGGAGGTATTGATGCATTTCCTATCTGTGTTGATACTAAAGATCCCGGTGAGCTTGTCAACTTTGTAAAGATGCTGCAGCCTTGCTTTGGGGGGATTAACTTGGAAGACATTGCCAGCCCCAAATGTTTTGACATTCTAGAGCAGCTGCGCCGGGAATGCCATATCCCTGTTTGGCATGATGATCAGCAGGGTACAGCGCTGGTTACCCTGGCAGGTTTGTTAAATGCATTGAAAATTACTGATAAAAAAATTGGTGATGTAAAGATAGTCATGAATGGTGCAGGAGCAGCCAATTTATGCACAGTTCGTTTACTTATTGCCGCCGGCGCCGATCCAGCGAAAACGATCATGGTTGACAGCAAGGGCACCCTTCATCAGGGACGTACTGATATTGAAAAAGGTCATCCGTTAAAATGGGAGATGTGCAGCAGGACTAATGCTGCTGGAGTAACCGGGGGCGCCCCGGAGGCTTTACAGGGTGCGGATGTACTTATCGCCCTCTCCCGACCCGGACCGGGTACTGTGAAAAAGGAATGGATAGCCTCTATGGCTGAGAAGGCGATTGTCTTTGCTTGCGCAAATCCCAATCCGGAGATCTGGCCCTGGGAGGCTAAAGAAGCGGGTGCAGCGATCGTCTCTACTGGCCGTTCTGATTTTCCTAATCAGGTTAACAACTCCCTCGGTTTCCCGGCAATTTTCAGGGGGGTGCTGGATGTCAGGGCTACCACTATTACTGATGGCATGTGTATAGCGGCAGCTGAGGAGCTGGCAGCCTGTGCACCGGATGGGGGTACTAATCCGGATAAGATCCTGCCAACCATGGATATGCGAGAGATCTTCCCTCGGGTGGCAACTGCTACAGCATTGAAAGCTATTGAAGAAGGTGTAGCTAAAGTCAAGCTAAGCCGTGATGAAATTTACAAAAATGCCGAAGCTGTCATCTGCCGCTCGCAGAGCCTGACAAAAACGATGATGGAGGAAAGATTTATTTTACCACCGCCATAGGGCTCAAAATTATATTTTAGGATAGGATTTACAGAACCGCCGTTTTAAAAAGGCGGTTTCTTTTTAGTATAAATAACATCTGCAAGGATGTTGTTGATACCCTAGAAGGTAGATTGGTATAATAGGAATAGCCCTGCACTGTAGATCAAGTCCATTTTGGGACGTTAAATAGTATGCCAGTTCTATAAAAGATGATTTCCGGGGGGGTATATACATGTCGCAGGAAATAGTTCTCATAGCCCCTGATAAAAAGATGGCTTTAAAAGCCAGAAATACTATGCGAGAAGCCCATGATCAGATCGGTATTTTAGAGGGCTCACTGGACGTAGGGGCGGAATTGGCAAAGAAAGCAGTTGAAAAGGGCGCAAAAGTTATTATTAGCAGGGGCGGAACCGCAAAGATGATCCGCGAGATAATCAATGAAACCGTTGTTGAGGTCGAGTACACAGGATATGATATAGTATACGCTTTAAACAACTGCATGAAATTCACAAATAAAATTGGTGTTGTAGCCTTTGAAAAGGTTATAAACTCTTTTAAAAAATTGAAAAACATTTTCCCGGTTGAGCTTAGCCTGGCTGAGGTTGCCAGCGGGGAAGAGATAGCGGAAAGTGTTAGCAAATTAATAGAACAAGGATCTGAGATAATAATCGGCGGAGCAACAGTAATAAAGGTTACAGAAAAGCTCAATCAGATGGGGCTTTTGCTCGAGACAGGTGAGGAGGCCATCAGGGGTGCTGTGCAAAAAGCCAAAGAGATCTATCGGATTCAAACGCAGGAAAGAGAAAAATCAAGCTTGTTAAAAGCGATTGTAGACTTTGCCCATGATGGTATTATCAGCATTGATCTAGAAGGTAAAGTGACTATGTTTAATCCGAGTGCTGGGATGCTTGTCGGGGTTAAGCCGGCAGGGGCTATCGGCAAACATATAAATGAGGTTATACCCAGATCGGGTTTGCTGAAAGTGTTGCATAGCGGAAAGGCTGATCTGTCGCAAGTTGTGGAAATTGGGGGCAACAAAATAATTCTAAATAGGATTCCAATATTTGCAAACGATGGCATAAAAGGTGCTGTCGGGACCTTCCAGGAAGTAAAAAAGCTACAGATAATGGAAAGGAAGATAAGAGAGAAAATATATATGAAGGGTCATGTAGCCAAATATAATTTACAGGATATAATCGGTAAAAGTGAGCTGATATGCGAGACCAAAAAAAGGGCTATGCGGTACGCTTCTGTTGACAGTAATGTGTTGCTCATTGGGGAAACTGGAACCGGCAAAGAGCTTTTTGCGCAGAGTATTCACCGCCACAGCAGGAGATCAAAAGGGCCGTTTGTAGCAGTGAATTGCGCTGCCTTACCAGAAAATTTGTTGGAAAGCGAACTTTTTGGATATGTTGGCGGTGCCTTTACAGGAGCAAGGAAAGAGGGGAAAATTGGGCTTTTCGAGCTGGCGCATAATGGCACAATATTTTTAGACGAGATAAGTGAAATGTCTTTAAAGTTGCAAGCACGCTTTTTACGAGTTATCGAAGAAAAAGAGGTAACCAGAATAGGTGATGATAAGGTAATCCCTATTGATATTCGAATTCTTGCCTCAAGCAACCGGAAAATACAGGATTATGTGAGCAAGGGCAATTTTAGAGAAGATTTGTACTATCGTCTCTGCGTACTTCTTCTAACGGTTCCGCCGCTTCGTGATCGTAGGGATGATATCGTTGAACTCGCTAGACATTTTATCAGGGAAAAAGCCAAGGAACTAGATAAAAAAGAATTAAAGATCACTTCCCAGGCCATCTCACTTATAACCAGGTACTCCTGGCCAGGCAATGTGCGTCAGCTGGTTAATTTAATAGAAAGGATAGTGGTTTTATCCGAAAAAAATGTAATTGATTGTAATATGGTAATAGGGGCGCTGGCTGAATGGGGTTTTCATGTGGGTAGAGAAGAATTAAATTTACTGACAGACGCTCCTGCGGAGGGTGTACTGCAGCGGATCGAAACAGAGACCATTAAAAAGGTTTTAGCTGAGGCTAAAGGAAACAAGACCCTGGCCGCTAAAAGATTGGGAATTAGTACAACTACATTATGGCGTAAGTTAAGGGCTATGAAATGTTTAAATAATGATGCCTAAGTAAATTCGGGGTATGCTGTTAGAGTTGGTCATGACTGTTGTGTAGATTTCTCCTCCTTTATTTCTTGCTTTTTACCTCCTGCTGTATTCCATTTTGAAATGCAACCTTCATTAAACAAAATTACAAATTTGCGCACCAGCTGGATGTATGCCGGCAGCAGACGTACCTTTGTTGAGAAAGTAGGCTGGTCTCTTTTGCTGTACCTGTAGGGTTGGACATAAATGTATAACAAAGAAAAATATTTTATGGCATGCACTTTGCATGCTTTAATTATTAGAAAAAAATCAACGAACGGTGGGTGAAAACTTTGGACAAAAAGGAAGTTCTAAAAATCCTGAAAGACAATATTCAGTCTGCCTTAGGTTGTACTGAACCTGCGGCCCTGGCTTATGCAGCATCACTCGCAGGAGAAAAAATATCAGGTGAAATAAAATCTATAGAAGTGCTGGTTGACAATAGTTTTTATAAAAACTGCTTGAGGGTGACTATACCTAAAACCAATTTAAAGGGACTTGATTATGCTGTTGCGCTAGGGGTTATTGGGGGAAAACCTCAATATAAATTAAACGTTTTAAGGGATATTAGCGAAAGCGATGTAGCGAAAGCCATAGAAATAGCGAGATCTTCGATTATTAAAATAAATGTAAGAAAATGCCCAGGATTTTACATCAGTGTATATATAGAGGCTGATAATGGTAGCGGCTGCTGTACGATCATGGGCAACCACACAAATGTTGTCAGATTAGAACATAATGGTGAAACAATGATTTGCGGGCCTGCCATTACGGGTAGTTGTGATATAGACGCTGTTCATGGGTTGGATTTGGTTAGTATATTAAAGTTTGTACATGAAATTGATGTAGAAGATCTTATATTTCTTAAGGATAGCTGGGAAATAAATATGCGGATCGCCAGGGAGGGGTTAAAAGAAAATGGGAAGGGCTATTTCGGTATCGCATTGCAGAAGATTTACAATGATCTAGAGGTAAATCTTCCTGCGACCAACACATGTTTGTCGGCCCGGATTAAAGCATTTACTGCTGCAGCCTGCGATGCACGTATGGACGGTTTAAATTACCCGGTAGTTGCTATAGCAGGAAGCGGTAACCAGGGCATAGCTGCTGTTGTACCGGTCGCAGTTTATTCTGAAATGAAAAGCATTCCTCCAAAAAGGGTTCTCAGGGCCATAGCTCTCAGTGCCCTGGTAACCATATATATTAAATCAAAAATCGGGACTCTTACGCCGATCTGCGGGTGCGCTATTGCTGCCAGTGCAGGCTCTTCTGCTTCAATGGCATATTTGCTCGGAGGTGGCGATCTGGATATATATTCAGCCATTATTAACGTAATTGGTGGGTTAACTGGAATGATCTGTGATGGAGCTAAGGGAAGCTGTGCTTTAAAATTAGCAATAGCTGCAAGCACAGCTTTTGATGCGGCACACCTGGCAATACAAGGTGTGGTGATCCAGTCTGCTGATGGGATAATTGGAAATGACGCAGAAAACACCATCTCTAATGTTCGTTATCTTGTAAATTCGGGGATGAAGCATGTGGATGAGGCTATAGTTTGTATAATTAAGCAGCAACTGAAAGGACTTAAGTAGATTACGTTACATTATGTGATCATATTGCCAAATGATAATTCATTATGTAATACAAGGAGATTGATTTTGTTTAATGACTCGCGGGTACAGTCCATTAATAAAGCTATTGAATTGGCATAAATATTGCATTATAAATAGCATTATCAGTACAGGCTTGCTTAATTGCCGGTACAGAAGAAAATCGATTGGTTGGTAGGTGATGTCTTCTTGGTAATGCAGTGATACGATGTTGCTTTTAAAAGTGTTTATAAGTCCGAGTTGTTCAGCTAGATCGCAAAGATGCATTATGCAATACTAAAACAAATAGCATTACTTATTGAAAGGGATGTGAGGGAATGATATTTTCAAAGACAAGGGATTCACTAGAAAAGATGGGGCTTCCCGGGGGAGACTTAAATGATTTGCCTACCTCTGGTAAAACCTTTGATGATGGGGCTCACTTTAGAATTGAAGTTCCTACCATGAACTCAGTGGAGGCAGTTAAAGCGCTGCTAAACCGGGCCGATGAACTTGGGATAACTATTAACAGGGTTACAGAGACCTACGGGATATTCAGGCATACAAAGAGTGAACTTCAGGAATATATAAATGTTACGAAAGATTATGGGTGTGAAGTTGTTCTTTCGTGCGGCCCCAGAGCGACTTATGATACAGGCGCCACTGTTCTTTCTTCGCAAGGTGTACGTATCGGATACCGCTTAAGAGGGATGGAGCAGGTGGTCCGGGCAATAGAGGATATAAAGAGAGCTGTAGAGGTGGGTGGCAGATCGTTTTTGATTTATGACGAGGGTCTACTTTGGGTTCTTAACCAGATGAGAAAAGATGGAGAGCTTCCTGCAGATTGTCATTTTAAGACATCTGCACATTGCGGCCACTGCAATCCTGCCTCCTTTAGAGTGCTGGAACAGCTGGGGGCGGATACCATCAATCCGGTTAGGGATTTGCAACTACCCATGCTGGCGGCACTAAGAGCTGCAGTGGATGTGCCCTTAGATTTGCACACGGACAATCCCCCGGCATCTGGTGGTTTTGTCAGAACTTATGAGGCTCCTGAGATAGCCAGAGTGGCTTCACCCTGTCATTTAAAGACTGGCAACTCAGTTGTGCCCGGGCATGGAATTATTACATCTGTGGCAGATGGTAAGCGTATGGCTGAGCAGGCGAGTATTATTGTAGAAATGCTGGGCAGATACTATCCCGAATTGAAACAGAGCAAGCGAACCGTCTAAAACTGTTGTTAATTGTATTTTCTGGTTTAATTATCGCTGGCAGGTTATGTGGGGAACAGATGTAGCTAAATATTTATGGTTTTGGTACCTGGGAGGAAAGGTTTAATGAATAACTTTGATGATCTTCGGAGTACAGTTATAGATGTCGGTCTCTGCACGGCCTGCGGAGGGTGTGCCGGGGTTTGCCCTCGGGGCAGCATTGTAATGGAACTGCAGGATCCTGAATCGAGTGATCCTGTACCTACGCTTGTAGGTGATTGTACTTCGTGCGGGGCTTGTGTAAAAGTATGCCCTGGTAAGACTGTTCCATTTGCACAACTTGAACAGGAAGCCTTTGGCCGGAGTCGGACAGCCGATGAACTGGCGGGGGTTGTTCGTGGGGCCCATCGAGCATGGGCTGCTCGTGAGGATTACCGCCGTGGGAGTAGCAGCGGTGGCGTAGTAACTGCAATTATGGCTTACGGACTGGCCTCAGGCTACCTGGACGGGGTTTTGCTTGCAGTTCGCAATAAAGATATGCCCTGGAGGTGTCAAGGCGGCATTGTGACCCGTCCAGAAGATGTGGCTTTGGGTGTCAGGTCGGTTATGGAGCCGGTGCCCACGCTGGAAGTGTTGACTGAGGCAGTGAAAAAACACGGTTTGAAGTCATTGGGCGTGGTTGGGCTTCCATGTCAGATGCATGCTCTTCGGAAGCTTAAATCCTCTAATGCTCAACCTAAAATTGCCCGGGCTGTTAAGCTTATGGCAGGTCTATTCTGCAACTCAGCCAAGGCGTTTATGGGTATTCAGCACTTAATTACAGAATATGCGGGTATACAAGTAAAGGACATAGTGGCTATGGATTGCCGGGGAGGTGAATGGCCCGGATCAATGCTGGTGATGACCCGTAGTGGCAAAATTCATTTTATTGCTACTAAGGGTCAGTATGGTGGGTTTCTTGCCTCGGCTAATTATAAGCGCGACCGGTGTATTGTATGTATGGATTTTGCTGCAGAGCTGGCTGATATTTCTTGTGGAGATGTTTTTCAGAAAACGGGTGAAGATCGGCGGCTATCTGCTACCATTGTTAGAAGTACCGTAGGTAAGAAAATTTTTAATGATGCTGTTAAGGCGGGTTGTATAGGGGCAGTGCCTCACGAAATTAGCGACATCCCTGGCAGCGGTTATGGTTGGGAGGCTTCTAAACATGCTAACGCGGCCAAACTTTTGGAGCGCAAGGCTTGGGGTTGGCCTGTACCAGATTTTGGCTGGGAAATGGATCTTAAGCCGCTAGTTCGCAAGGTTCACCCAAGCACTGATTGATAAAACATAGCATAGAAGGAGGTTTAACCGTGAAGCTATTACGCAATGCAAATGTTTATGCGCCTGAACACTTAGGTGTGGTTGACATTCTGATATATAGTGAATACATTGTTTCAGTTGGAGCCAACCTCGAGGTTACTGCCGCATTGATTGATGAGGAAGTCGATCTGGCTGGAGCCACAGTGGTACCGGGATTTATTGATCTACATGTCCATTTTCTCGGCGGTGGGGGTGGTGCAGGGGCTATAAGCCGGGTTCCGGAGATAGCGGTGACTGATGCGACAACTTGTGGGACTACTACTCTTATCGGCTGCCTGGGATTGGATTGCACAGCCAGACATATGCCTGATCTTTTGTCAAAGGCCAGGGCTCTGACCGAAGAGGGAATTACTGCCTATATATGCAGCGGAGGCTGTGTCCATCCTTTGCCAAACATCACCGGCGGAATCCGCAACGACATCTACTTCATCAAGGAATGTATCGCTGCGGGTGAGGTTACCATCTCCGACTTAGGATCAATTTGGGATAGCATGCAGCCTGTGCCTACCTATCTGGCCAGAATTGCTGCAGAAGCGCGTATGGGCGGCAAGCTTACTGGAAAAGCAGGAGTTGTTGTCCTACACCTTGGGGACGGGCCCAAAGGGCTTAGCCAGGCTTTTGAGGTTTTGGACGGGACAGGGATCCCCATTACTACATTTATTCCAACGCATATCAATCGCAATGATCTCGTTTTCCACCAGGGTATTGAGTGGGCCAGGCGTGGTGGAAATATCGATTTAACGGCGTCAAGGCATGAGGGAACCGGTTTCAAGGGGAGCCGCAAGGCTGCACCGGCTATAAAGGAGCTGCTTAAAGCAGGGGTGTCTATTGATCAGATTACCATGAGCACCGACGGCAATGGGAGTATGGCTATTTTCAATGACAAGGAAGAGCTCGTTGATGCCCTTTATCACCCATTGAGTGCGCTGCATTCAGAATTTCAGGATCTAGTTCGGGATGAGTCCCTGGAGTTGGAAAATGCAGTGAAGGTAATCACTTCAAATCCAGCCAGAATATTGAAGTTAAAGAAAAAAGGTCGGATTGTTAAAGATGCCCATGCAGACTTAGTCGTGTTAGATAAAAAGCTGAATGTAAAAGATGTCTGGGCCCGCGGTCGGTTGATGGTTGAGGGCGGAGAGGCAATTGTACGGGGATTCAACCAATTCGATGTTTTACGCGGCCTTGTCTAAATAAAACTTCATACTTGTAGATCAGAATGTAGGATTTGCGTTAAGGGGCGATAGGATAGAATCGATAAGAAACTCTTGAAAGTATCGCCTGAAGTATATGGCTAGAAAAAAAGGGTAAATGATAAAGGTAAAAATAGAATGAAAGGGGGGATTCACGCAGGGTATTCAAACGAACTTAAGAACAATGCTAACAAAAAGTAAGTGGAGGGCGGTTTGTGTATTAAGTATCATTACAAATTTGGAGTAGAAGGGAGTACGGGAATGCAAAAACCACGTTCAGCAAGTATTTTGTTTTTGGCAATTGTGCTTGTTATTGCGGTTGTGTTGGGGATTTGCGGATGCTCAGGGGGGACCGAAGGGCAAGATGTTAGAAGCGAACTCAATATCAGGTTATGGTTCTCGGCAGCAAAACAGTTCGACCCGGCTGTATGTGCCCGTGCGAGCGAGTATTATATTTTGCAGAATCTTTTTAGCAACCTGGTAAGGTTTAAGCCGGGAGGGTCTGAGATCGTTTCTGATTTAGCCGAGACATGGGATGTTTCACCCGATGGGAAAACAATTACCTTTAACCTTAGGAAAGGAGTACAATTCCATAAGGACTATGGTGAGATGACAGCTGAAGATGTGGTATTCACCTTTGAAAGACTCAAAAACCCCCAATGTGAGATGTCTTACCTTTTTGAAACAATTATAGATAAAGTAGAAGCAATCGATGATTACACAGTTGAGTTGTCTTTAAAGAAACCTTATGCTCCTATATTCACCTATCTGGCTTATCGAAATGCATTTATTGTTAGCAAGAAGGCTGTGGAAGAAATGGGTGATGACGCTTTTAAAACTCCCATTGGTACCGGGCCGTTCGTCTTTCAGGAAATGACAGCAGATGATAAGGTTATTGTGACAGTCAATCCCGACTACTATGCTGGGGCTTCGAAGGTAACTAAGATTACCTTTCACCCGATCATAGAAGAAGAGATCGCTGCCATGGCACTTCAAAATGGTGAACTCGATCTTATTTGGACCCGGGGGGAATCGACCATTGCCGAAATGCTCGAGGCTGATCCAGATATCACAGTTAAAAGGGCGATGACCCTCTCGAACAAGTTTGTCGGCTTCAACCCCTCGTTTGAACCGTTATCCAATGCCATGGTAAGGCAGGCTTTAGCTATGGCAATTGATCGAGATGCGATTCAGGAAGCCACGGGCGGCCTTGAAATATCCGAAAAGAGCATCTACAATCCTTTGTGTTTTGGATATTCTGAAGATGTTGGGGCACCAGACTACGATCTGGAGAAAGCAAAGAAGCTTCTCGCTGAAGCCGGATACCCAGATGGGTTTAAGATGAAACTTACCAGTTCATCTGCTTCACCGAGTCCTGTAATAGCCCAGGTTATTCAGGCTAATTGGATCGCTCTTGGCCTTGATGTAACCCTGGACGTGATGGAGCATGGTGCTTTTGCTCAGGCAGGTGAACAAGGCGAATATGAAGCGTACCTTTTTAGCTTAAGCCGGCCGCCAGATCCCGACCTACCCCTTATGGAGGTTTTTCATGGCAGCGCCATCGGTCAGGGTAGAGCCAATTATGGCTTTTACTCAGGGGCTGATAAAATGATCGAGGCTGCCGCAGCTGAAATGGATGCTGACAAGCGGATTAAAATGTACAGGGATATCGCTTTAAAAATCTTAGAAGATATGCCTGCGGTTCCATTAACAACTACGATGATTGCCGGTGCATGGCACAGTCCAGTTGAAAGCTATATCCCAGGTATTAACAATGAGTTTGATGGCTATACGATTGTTCTTGAATCCAAGTAATAATTTGTAACCAAAACCTTACCTTGTAGGCAGGTGCACGTATTATATTGCTACCTCACTTCCACCAATTGGGGTAGGAAGTGGGGTAGCATTAAAATAAAGAAATAACTGGTCTATCAATGGGCGCTAACCCTGAGTAGAGATTTTCATTTTCAAAGATAATTTAAAATAGTAGGGGTTATATCATCCCGGGCAGAACCGCTTCTATCCTTAGACTGGCAGCGGAGGCTGTGAAAACGGGGGGGAGTAAATGTCTGATAGGGCAAAAAGGGCTTGTGTAAGGGTTTTACTTATAATCCCAAGCTTGTTAGTAGTGGTAACGGTAGTATTTTTCATTATAAGACTTACAGGAGATCCGGTGCGTACTATATTGGGAGAATATTGGACGCCGGAAGGTGCAGCCGTGGTGGCCAAGCAATTGGGGCTTGATCGCCCGCTTATAGTCCAGTATGGTATGTTTATCTGGAATCTGCTTAGAGGTGACATGGGTGCTTCACTGGTAAATGGTAATTTGGTGGCTGATTTAATTGCATATGCATTACCGCATACCTTGCTTCTTGCTTTCAGTTCTTTTTTTGTGTCTGTGATTATAGCCATTCCCCTGGGAATTCTGGCGGCAGTTTATCGGAATACCCTCATAGATTTAGGGGCGGTTTTATTTGCTCTTGCAGGGCGAGTTATTCCATCCTTCCTTTTGGGCATCCTCTTGATGTTGCTGTTCTCTATTAAACTGAAGTGGTTTCCGATCATGGGGGTAGGTGAGGGTATGCCGTCAATCCTGGTTCATTTGATCATGCCCTCTATTGCGCTTGGTTTTCTTGAAGCTGGACTGGTATGCAGAATGACTCGTTCGGCCATGCTTGAGGTTCTCGGAGCCGAGCATGTCAGGACAGCCAGGGCTAAAGGGTTGAATGAGAGGTTTGTCTTATGGAGGCATGTTTTTCGTAATGCTTCGATTACTATAGTAACAGTCTTGGGTCTTAGACTTGCCAGAATCATTGGCGGGGCAGTCATTATTGAGACTCTTTTCGTTCGGGTTGGTATGGGCCGCCTAATGGTTGATGCTATTTATAGTCGTGATTTTCCTATTATACAGGGATGCATTCTGGTGTTTGCTGCCTGGGTACTGTTAACTAATCTTGTGGTAGACCTATTGTACGGAGTTATGGATCCAAGGGTGCAAGGCGTATGAGAGTTACTTTTGGGGAGTGATTTTCATCAATGAATAACTTAACGATGAGCTCAACACCAATGAGCAGGAGGACTACCTTTGCTAGAGTTATCAGATACCGCGGGATAGTAATTGGGGGCACAGTCCTGATGCTAATATTAATAGCAGTTATATTGGGACCGTTGTTTTCACCCTATGATTATAAATCCATTGAAACCTCCCGGCGTCTAGAGATGCCGACGCTGGAACATCCTTTTGGCACCGATAACTTTGGCCGGGATCTTCTGACAAGAGTCCTTGTAGGAGGACGTTATTCGCTGTCTATTGGGCTAGGAGCTGTCTTGATTGCTTTCTGCTTAGCAATGGTAGTGGGGACAATTTGCACTTACCTGGGCGGCTGGTGGGATGCAATTGCCATGAGGATAACAGATGCACTCATCGCTTTTCCCACACTTCTATTGTCGCTGGTGTTCGTAGCTATTTTCGGAAATAACATTGCGTGGGTAGTTGTTGCAGTAGGCCTGGGGGTTTTTCCACGAATGACCAGATTGGTTAGAGGCACAGTTATTGAGAAAAGGGATCTTGACTTTATTGAAGCTGCAAAGGCTCTTGGGGCAAATAATTTCCGTATTATCTGTAGGCATATATTGCCTAATGTTTTAGCACCAATACTTGTATCCCTATCTTTTGAAACCAGTACAGCGATTGTTATTGAAGCGAGCCTGGGTTTTCTGGGACTTGGCGTTCAACCGCCAACCCCAACCTGGGGATCAATTGTTAGCGAAGGTAGGAAATTCCTGTGGGTTAATCCATATCCAGTTATATTTTCAGCATTAGCGATCAGCTTGACTTTGCTTGCACTTAATATACTTGGCGATGCTTTAAGGGATTATCTTGATCCGAGGTTGCGACATGAACAAAAGTAGATGCATTTTGTATGAGTGTATCGTATAATAATACGTTCAAGGTATTTATGTTTATGAAGGGAGCCGGGAAATGAGCTCAATAGAAAGACGTTGTGAACTGTACAAGCTTACATGGAAGGAAGCAGCACAGTGGGTTAAAAGGGACCCTGTGTTGATGATGCCTATAGGATCTATTGAGTGTGAGGGTCCACATCTGCCCCTTGGCTCAGACTTTCTGGTCTCGCTGAGTATATCTCGTAAAGTGGCAGAGAGAACTGGCTCACTGGTGATCCCGGGGGTTCCCTATGGTCTGTCACCTGGATTTGTAGGCTTTCCAGGAACGATATGCCTCCAGCCCGATACCCTGGCAACTATAATGAGGGAAATTGGCAATTGCCTTATGGGACAGGGCTTCCAACGTCTTTTAGTTGTAGCCAATCACGGTCCAAACATGCCGGCAGTAGAAACCGCTGCCAGGCAGCTTATGGATAGATTCCCCCACAGCATTGTTGCGGCAGTATGGCCGGCTGAATTAACCGGGAAGGTAGCTACTGAAATAGGTATACCGGAGGCAAGCCGGGGGCATGGCGGTGATCCAGCTACATCGATTATGCTAAATCTTTACCCGGAGGACCTTCGAATGGACTTGGGACAGGCTGATTATCCGCCTGAGATCGGTTCTCTTAGGTTGAAATCAAGTTCTGCTGCCGAAATTAATGGGGTGCCAGTAAAATGGTTCAGCAAGGTTCATACCTGGTCGGGGAGCGGAGTTACCGGCAACCCCCTAAGTGCCACTGCTGAAAATGGGCAGATCATATTTGAGCGGGTTTGCAAGATGGTGGAGGATGTAGTTTTATATATGAAATCAATGGAGTTGGACAATGAACCGCCTAGCCCAAATCAGGCTTGACTTTAGGAGGTGCCCATCATGAAACCGCTACTGGAGATTAAGGGTTTAATAACATATTTTAACACTGTTGAAGGGATATTGCCGGCAGTAGACGGGGTCACCTTTCATATCGATCATGGTGAAACCCTTGGCGTAGTAGGCGAATCAGGCTGCGGGAAAAGTGTCACTGCGCTTTCTGTAATGCGCCTGGTTCCCACGCCTCCCGGCCGTTATGTTGGGGGAAAAATTTGTTTTGAAGGAAAAAATATTTTGCAGATGAAAGACGGCGATGTAAGGAAATTACGGGGTAAAGATATAGGCATGATCTTTCAGGAGCCTATGACCTCTCTTAATCCAATCTATAGTATAGGCTATCAAATTACAGAGGTTCTTGAAGTTCATGAAGGTATTCAAAGGTCAAAGGCTATGGACAGGGCTGAGGAGATGCTGGAATTGGTTGGCATACCGGATCCCCGTAAGCGGCTGGATCAGTACCCGCACGAGCTCTCCGGAGGTTTAAGGCAGCGGGTAATGATCGCCATGGCATTGATTCTAAACCCCAAATTGCTCATAGCTGACGAACCGACAACTGCACTTGATGTGACTATACAGGCGCAGATACTGGATCTCATGCGAAAGCTGAAAAAAGAATTAGGTATGTCTATTATGCTTATTACACACGACCTTGGAGTTGTAGCTGAGATGGCTGAACGGGTTATAGTGATGTATGCCGGGAATGTGGTTGAGGAGGCCCTGGTAAATGATTTATTTAAAAATCCGCAGCATCCCTATACTGCAGGCCTATTAAGCTGTATTCCACGCGTGGACCTCCAGGATAAAGATCTAGGTATTATCAGGGGTACTGTCCCCAATCCGTTGGATTATGCCAGGGGCTGCCGATTTAATCCACGGTGTCCTTATGTAAAATCTATTTGTACAGAGGTACCGCCGCCTCTGATTACGCATGGAGATAGGCGAGTGGCCTGCCATTTTACACCTGACCAATGGAACAGGATCAGGGAGGTGTCCTAGTGAGTACAAACATACCAGGAAACTGTACTAATGCTGTAAAAGAACCCTTGCTTAGAGTAGTTAATCTAAAGAAACATTTTCCGATTTATTCCGGATTTCTTTCTAAAGTGTCGGGGAATGTTTATGCGGTTGATGGAGTCTCTTTTGAGGTCTATCCGGGTGAAACCTTTGGATTTGTGGGCGAATCAGGTTGTGGGAAGACTACAGTTGCGCGGACCATCCTAAATCTGATGCCCGCCACCTCCGGCGAAGTGTATTTTGAAGGGTATAACCTTTTAAAAATGCCGAAGGATAAAATTCGGCGCATGCGCAGCAGGATGCAAATAATCTTTCAGGATCCCTATTCTTCACTTGACCCCAGGCTTAGTATTGGCCAAATAATTAGTGAGCCCTTTGAAATCCACCGCTCACGAATGGGTTTGAATGAAAAGGAGACAAAAGTAAGGGATATTATGGGTCTGGTGGGTTTGCAGCCGACTGACTATAACCGGTATCCTCATGAACTCTCCGGGGGGCAGCGGCAGCGGGTAGGGATTGCCCGGGCGCTGGCCCTTAACCCCAAACTGGTGGTCTGTGATGAACCTGTATCGGCGCTTGATGTCTCAATCCAGTCGCAGATTATAAGGCTACTGGAAAGGCTGCAGAAAGCCCTTGGGCTTACTTATATCTTTATCTCACATGGGCTGCATGTGGTTAAGCATGTTTCAAACCGGGTGGCAGTAATGTACCTAGGCAAAATAGTGGAGATCGCTACCACTGAGGATCTTTTTGATTGTGCGCTGCATCCGTATACCAGGGCCTTGCTGACTGCCATTCCCATTCCGGATCCGTCGCGGCGGGGGAAAAGGCAAATATTGCAGGGTGATGTGCCCAGTCCAGCCAATCCACCCAAAGGGTGTAGGTTTCATACCAGGTGCCCGATAGCCGTAGAGAGATGCTTTCATGAAGAACCACATCAACAAAAAGTTAATGACACTCATATAGTGGCCTGTCATTTAGCCGGCAAAAAGATTTAGTGTGCAATAAATTATGTTATGTGAGGAGCGATCCGGGTGGAGCGGAATCTAAAAATAATCAGGGCAGAGGGCAGTCATTATGATCTTGGGTATGAGCATGGACGACAATGCCGGGATTTAATCTGTGAGCTGGCCAGGAAAGTTCTGCCTGAATTGATTAGCGGTTCTGACAAAAAAATAGATGCGGAAATAGTCATAAGTAAGGCCTCGGATTATAAAAGTTACATTGCAGACAGTGCACCGCATCTTTTAGATGAAATACGCGGTATCGCTGATGGTGCTGGGATAAAGTTTGCTGAAGCCCTGGCCCTGCAATGCAGATCAGAACTTGTTTACCGGGGAGAACAATGGGGTGAGTGCACTTCTTTTGCCGTCTCCAAGGAGCGGAGCACTACGGGGGAGGTAATTGTTGGCCAAAATGTTGACTTATCTTCGCAGTTCGAACCATTTGGGGTTATATTGCTTCTTTATCCTACGTCCGGACCGGCTATCTTAACGTGGACTCTGGCTGGAACATTGGGTCAGGTAGGGTTAAACTCCGCTTGCTTGGCGCGTTGTGGAAATGTTCTCTTCAGTCCGGGATGGCGAATCGGTCTCCCGACCACGGTACTCTGGAGGCTGATCCTTGAGCAACCAACTGTTCATCAGGTGGCTGAGCTAATCCAGAGAGTTCACCGGGCTAAATCAAACAACTTTATGGTCGGTGATGGAGCGGGCACGATCGCAGATATAGAGACAACGGTTACATTGCAACGGCTGATCGAACCAGTGAACGGTGTGATCATGCATACAAATCATTACCTTCACAAGGATTTGATCTCTTATGAGTGCAGTAAAACTTTAAAGGATTCCCAGCTCAGATTTTCTCGTTTAAAGAAGCTCTTTGATAAACATCCAGGGACGATCAACACTACTGACTTACAGGCTATTATGCGTGATCACTTCGGCCGTCCTCATAGCATCTGTAAACATGAAGGCCATTCTAAAACGGTTTTCTCATTAATTATTCACTCCCACGATGGGTATATGGAATTTTGCCCCGGTAATCCATGTTCAGGAGTGTATCGTAGAATTGAACTATAAATTGTAGCTGGTAACCTGGGCATTTTACCCCGCAAAGGAGGTTTATAATCAATGAATAAACATGAACATGCCGGCGAACTGAGATGTATTGATCCAGAGATTGCTGATGCCATCGAGGCCGAAGAGAAGAGGCAGCAGGACACGCTAGAGTTAATCGCTTCAGAAAATCTGGCTGGTAGAGCTGTTTTACAAGCCCAAGGCTCAGTATTAACAAACAAGTATGCCGAGGGTTACCCTGGCAAGCGTTATTATGGCGGATGTCGTTATATGGACAAGGTGGAGAGATTGGCTTGTTTTCGCGCTCAGCAACTTTTTGAGGCGGAGCACGCCAATGTTCAGCCACATTCAGGATCGTCGGCGAATCTGGGTGTTTATGTTGCGCTTTTACAGCCGGGCGATCGTATATTAGGTATGGATTTAGCCCATGGTGGGCATTTGACCCATGGAAGCCCAGTAAGTTTAACTGGACGTTACTATGAGGCCTATTCGTATGGGGTGGACCGGGATAGCGGCCTTTTGGATATGGCAGAAATCCGTAAAAAGGCACTTCAACTTAGGCCCAAGATGATAATAGCAGGTGCAACCGCTTACCCGCGGCGAATCGATTTTGCAACCTTCAAAAGTATTGCCGAGGAAATTGGGGCTTTTTTAATGGTTGATATGGCCCATATTGCTGGACTGGTTGCTGCTGGATTACATCCCAGCCCAGTACCCCACGCTGCGGTTGTTACGACTACTACACATAAAACGCTTCGTGGACCACGTGGGGGTATGATTCTTTGTCGAAAGAAATATGCATCGCTAATTGACAGGGCGATTTTTCCGGGGCTGCAGGGGGGACCGCTAATGCATGTGATCGCGGCAAAGGCGGTTTCGCTAAAGGAGGCTCAGCACCCCAAATTTGCCGAATATCAGGCCAGGGTCGTAGACAATGCGAAAATTTTGGCTAAACAGCTAATTGAGAGTGACTTTAATTTAGTTACAGGGGGCAGTGACACGCATCTGTTGCTGGTGGATCTCCGTTCAAAGGGAATCACTGGTCTGGAGGCAGAACATCTTCTGGAGCAGATCGGAATTATTGCAAACAAGAATGCAATACCCTTTGACCCGTTAGGTGTTCGGGTGACCAGCGGACTACGGTTAGGCACCCCCACTATTACTTCCCGAGGGGCAGGGCCGCAGCAGATCCGGCTAATAGCGGAGATAATTTCCCGAGCTATTGATCACCGCTTTGAAGGTGCGATTCTGAAATGTTTAAAAGAACAGGTAACTTCTTTATGCCGAGAACTTCCAACATCGTAGCTGAAATTAATTCATAATTTAAAACTCACAAGGCATGCTGTTTCCGCTGTCTCATATGCCTGGAAACTGACGACATTGACTGTCTTGGGATAGCCATATACAATGACCAAGCGCCCAAATATTCTAGAAAGGAAAAGCGCCTCCAGGGGTGTACTTTAGCGGTCAACAGCAGTACCGGAAGCGCCCCGATAGTATGGTCATTGTATAAGGATACCAGCGGTTGAAAACCCCTACGCGGGGTGTTTTTATTTAGGAGCGGGAAGCAGCATTATTGCCCTTGCTGTTGTCGTTTGCTGAAAGCCCCAGGCAGCAGGCGGCGGAGCTACATCAAAGACACCTGGGAGCATGTGACATTGATGATCCGGCGGCTAGGATGTAAGCCTTGTAAGAAAGTGCATCACGAGCTGCCTGACATTTTGGTTTCGCACAGGTGCTGCTGATGATTTCGAAACGCAAAACATGAAATGTCGGGACTTACGTGATTTGTATTTTTAGAAAATAGTTTGGAGTAGATTGAGTGAGGATTCCCGAAAAACAGGTAATTCAAAACTCCCTGGGGCAATGAGTCCTCTCTATTACAGACGAAGCATTGGTTTAGCAGCATGAGCGGATCCAAAAAAATGTCCGCACCCCCTTTTCTGGACAATATGCGTTAGCAGCTACAGTATACAACCATAGATTCCTCATATTTTCACCAATTTATTATTGTAGTCATATGTTAGAAAGGGTAAAAGTGGGGGAGGTGGACTGTAAATGGAATGGGGCATCCCTTTACTGCTGGCCTTAGCGGTGAGTATTGATGGCTTTAGTGTAGGATTTTCCTGTGGCCTTCGTAAATTAGGCATCCCTTTCGTTTCCTTGATCATAATCTGTCTGCTATCATCAGGTGCTATTGCCCTTTCAATGTTGTCTTGCAGCTGGATAAGGAACCTGGAGCTACACCGCTCTATCTCTGCACTGGGTGGATTCGTTTTAATTGCTCTTGGCCTGATTGTGATCTGGCAGCATTGTTCTAACGGCTTGATCGGGGTGAAACGATGTAATAAACAGGAGCTATCACAGGTAGATAAAGCTAGTTATTTAAAAAAAATAGAGTTTTATCTTAAACAGCCTGAGAGGGCCGATTTAGATAATTCTGGGGTTTTGAGCGCAGGGGAGGCGCTGCTGCTGGGGTCTGCCCTGGCTGCAGATGCATTTGCCGCAGGTTTCGGCGCTGCGCTCATCGGTTCGCCCCTCTGGCCCACAGTTCTCACTGTGGGGCTGACCAAATTTATCCTTGTGCCCCTGGGGGTTGCCTTCGGCCGGGTTGCCTCCCTGAGGGTGGCTCCGGCATATATTCCGCTGCTGGGGGGTGCAATTCTTATTTTTCTTGGTATAATAAATCTATTATAGCCCGGGGTGAGATAGAAGCGGATCATGATCATTATCGGTTTGACCGGGGGTTATGCCTCCGGAAAAAGCACGGTGGCAGGCATGCTTGTAGAGAAAGGCGCCCTTCTTCTCGATGCCGATGTCATTGCCCGGGAAGTTGTGCTTCCGGAGAAGCCGGCCTGGCGCGAGATCAGGGCATGGCTCGGACCCTCCATCACCGGGGCAGGGGGAGCCGTCGACAGGGCCCGGCTGGGGGCGCTCATATTTGCCGATCCTGCCGCCCGGCGTAAGCTTGAGGGAATCATCCATCCGCGGGTCGCGGAATTGCTTGCCGCCCGCACGGAGGAGATCAGGCAGCGGCATCCTGATGCCGTTGTCATCTATGACGTGCCCCTTCTGTTTGAAACTTCGATGGAGCGGCTGGTGGATCTTGTGCTGCTGGTCTATGTACCCGAGGAGATCCAGCTGTCGCGCCTGCGGGTCAGGGACAACCTTTCGGTTGCGGAGGCTCTCTCCAGGGTGCGGGCGCAGATGCCCCTGGCGGAGAAGAGGGCGCGTGCTCACGTGGTAATTGACAACAGCGGCAGCCGCACAGAAACCTCAGGGCAGGTAAACTGCTTCTGGGAAAAGCTCCAGAGCTGCCGGGCTAAACATTAAAAGAGCAAGCAGGACAGCGGTGGTGACAAGAACTCTGCGCCGGTTTATTAATCTGATTGCCTTTATAATTCTCTTTGGCCTGACCTGTACTCTGCTGGTCAGCCCCCGCCTGGGAAGGCTTTTCTACCCCTTCCGCTACCGGGAGGAGATCATGGCGGCGGCGGCGGCGCAGCAGATTGATCCCCTGCTCATTGCAGCGGTGATCCGGACGGAGAGCGGCTTCCAGGAAAACGCCGTCTCCCCGGAGGGGGCGCGGGGTCTGATGCAGCTCATGCCTGCAACGGCCCGCTGGATTGCCGAGAGAAACAGGGAAAGCGGCTATCATCCGGATAAGCTGTTCGAGCCGCAGTACAACATATCTGCGGGCAGCTGGTATCTTGCCGATCTGCTGTGGCAGTTTGGCGGCAGCGAGACGATCGCCCTGGCAGCCTACAACGGAGGGCGGGGCCATGTGCAGCACTGGCTCGAGAGCGATATCTGGGACGGCAGCGAGGCCAACCTCAAACAGATCCCTTTCGGTGAAACCCGCGATTTTGTGCGGCGCACGCTGGAGCATTACCGCAGCTACCGGGAACTGTATGGAAATGAAAAATAAAAATGTGGGCCGCGCCGGCACGTCAGCTTCTGTTGTAGGGGAAGCTTTCAGAGCTGTGCCGGCAGCGCATCCCGGGAGGTATAACAATGCATGTAGTGACTTTAATCCGGGGCGACGGCATCGGACCGGAAATTATTGACGCAGCACTGACGGTGATAGAGGCAACGGGAGTAAAGATTGATTGGGAAGAGGCTGCTGCCGGAGAAGAAGCTTTTAGAAAGTTTGGCACACCTCTGCCGCAGGAGACTGTTGAATCGTTGCGTAAAAATAAAGTTGGGCTGAAAGGGCCGCTAACTACACGGGTGGGCACGGGATACCGAAGCCTCAATGTCGCTATGCGCCAACAATTGGACCTATATGTAAATTTACGCTTGGCTAAAAGTTATCCGCGGGTTAACTCCCCGTACAAAGATATTGATTTGGTTGTGGTTCGTGAAAATACTGAGGGCCTTTACAGCGGAATAGAGCATATGGTTGGGCTTGATGCTGCTGAGAGCATAAAAATCATTACCCGACAGGCTTCAGAGCGGATCGTTAGATTTGCTTTTGAATATGCGCGACAAAACGGGCGCAGCCGGGTTACAGCGGTTCACAAAGCGAATATCCTGAAACTTAGTGATGGTCTTTTCCTAGAGTCGGCTCGCAAGGTAGCTGCGCAGTACCCGGAATTTGAATATGAGGAGAAAATAGTGGATAATATGGCCATGCAGTTGGTCCAGAAGCCACATCTATACGAGGTAATGGTTATGCCGAACCTTTATGGGGATATCCTTTCGGATCTCTGTGCTGGCCTGGTCGGAGGTTTGGGCATGGTTCCCTCAGCTAATGTTGGTGATGAAGTGGCTTTTTTTGAGCCTGTTCACGGTAGCGCTCCTAAGTACAGGGGTTTGGATCGGGCTAACCCGGTGGCCATGATACTGACTGCAGCGCTTATGATGCGCCACCTGGGCGAGGAGGAGGCGGCGCACCGGATCGAACATGCCGTAGAAGAGGTGCTCCGCGAAGGCAAGGCGGTTACCCCTGACCTGAAAGGCGATGCCGGGACCGCCGCCATGGGCCTGGCTGTTGCCGAAAGGGTTTAGGCAGCCGTAAGCCTGAAGAAGAAAGTCAGTCTCCGGGGCGGTTTAAAGGAGACTGACTTTCCTTCTGGGGCCGGATCAATTCAACTTTTCGCTGCTGTCAGCACTATAGGAAGAGGTATTCCCCCGGGAAGATTTTATCTTGCTTTTTTCAGGCAGTTCTACGCCCAGTTCTCGCGCCACCTCCACGCGGAATTTATCCAGCTTCCGTCGATCGATATTCCGTTTCTGCTGCCGTCCCCGGTTGTACTTTTTAGCCACTTTTTTCCCTCCTTTCGCTTTCTTACTCTATTTTTTGCTTCTCCCCCTTCTCTTATCCCCGTGGTTGGTATAAATGAGACTCCTGCTCTGCAAACTAAGGGTAAATCTACTTGAGGCGGGGGAAATATGAACGATATTGATGAAAGCAGGATCGCAAGTTTGGGATATGCGGCCATAAAATATGGGGCCTGGCTCATCGGCCTCATTGTGGTCCTCTTCTTTCTTTCACGCTACCTCTTTCCCTTTATCCAGTCCCTTTTCTAGGGGAAGGCTCCGGCGGCCCGGCCTCCCGGCAGGATCATGCGTCAGGGAAGGGGTGAGATAGAGATGATGACCACCTTTCACATAATTCATATTGTTGTCGGCCTGTGGCTGGCTCTGGCAAATGTGACCAACATCCTTACGCCGTCCACCCTGGCCTGGAACAACCTCGTACTGGGACTAATTGTTGCCGGGTACAATGTTTATTACCTGTTTACCCGCAGAGAAGTGGATGTCCAATCATAAAGGGCGATTTAGTTCAAATTGAGCGAACCGGGGCCTCTGCCGCGATGCAGGGGCCTTTATCATTAACCCCGTTGTTTCCCGGGAAATGTTTTTGCTTTTAAGCACTCCGAATTGTTCTTTAAAAATTGCCTTAAAGGAATTGCCGGAAGAATGTAGAAATAAAAATCAGCTGCGTCAGGAGCAGATTTAAAGCAAGCTATAGCTGCGCCAGGGAGGCTGGTTCATGATGAGAGTTGCAGCATGTTCTCTTGACGGGATACCAGTGGATGATGCCGGGGGTTACACTGTAGCCCTGGCAGCGCTTTTCCAGGAGCTGAAGGTGGAATTGGCCGTTTTACCCGCCCACACCTCCTTTCTCCTCTACAGGGCGGAATGCTCTACCGGCGGGAGCGATGATTTTGACACATCTTTCAAAGGTTTCATGCAGGGATCAGCAGAATGGAATGAACGGTACCTGGAGCTCCACAGCCGTCTGGCCCGCGAGAGCAAACTTTTCCTGGTGGCGGGGACAACGGTTGAGCAGGATGACGGGAGGTATTTTCAAACCTGCTACTGCTTCGAGCCTGGCGGTGAGATCTGCGGCCGCCAGCGCCAGACCCATCTCAACCGCGATGAGCGCGCCCTGGGCCTGAGCAGGGGGGAAGAACTGCATCTTTTCAACCTTGGAGGGATGAAAACAGGGCTTATTACTGGCACCGATGCCCGCCACCCCGAGGTCGGCCGTATCCTGGCTCTTGAGGGGGCCGGGCTTATTGCCCACAGCGGGGGCCTGGCAACGGCTTCTGAAAGATCAGCGCAGGCGGCGGGAATTTGGGCCCAGGTCCAACAGAACCAGTTCTGGGCTGTTGAAGCGCAACTCAATGGGAGCGTGTGCGGACGCTCTTTTGGTGCACAATGTGCGGTGATCGGACCCTGCGAGGCGACTCCCGGTTTTACCGGTTACCTGGACCGGAGCGCTCCTGAAAAAAGCTATGCCCTGGCGGAACTTCATGAGCCGGATCGCCAAAGGGTTAAAAATGACTATCCGCTGCTGGATTTTTTAAACCCCGGGGCCTACCGGGGCTTGCTGCCGGGCTTTACCGCTAAATAGAGAATAACCGGGCCGGCGCGGCTAAAGAGGAGGTAAAATATGGCCCTAGACGGATGGAAAGAGAGGCTTTTCCGGCGCTACCTTTACTGGAATTGCCGGCCGGCCCGGCTTAAAAGGAAGCTTTCTGCTCTGACCGAAGAGAGCCGGGCGGCACCGCCTATAGAGGGTCGACGCCTCAAGGCCGCAGCCCTGCAGGTGGAGATCAGGCTTTTCAAGGAACCTCTTGATTACGCCGTGGAGACGCACCGCCGCGTGAAGGAGGCTGCCGGTGCAGGGGCGCACCTGGTCGCCTTTCCTGAAGACAACAACCTTTCACTCCTGGGGATGCTTCCAGGCGTGGAGGAGATGGGGGAGGCTGTTACCGGCGAGGAGTCCGGGCCGGAGCCTGCCGCCGGAGGCGCCCCGGAGATAAGTGTTGCCGATGTGATTCGCTATGCCGGCCCGGTGATGGCCCCTTTTTTAGAAACCCTTTACTCCACCCTGGCCGCCGCCTACGGCCTCTATCTCATGGCCGGAAGCTTTCTCCTGTCTGAGGGGGAGAAAGTGGTCAACCGCTCCTTTATTTACGGACCCGATGGAAAGCTGCTGGGGAGACAGGATAAGGTTCACCTCATGCCTATTGAGGCGGAGTGGGGCATCTCCGCCGGCAAAGAGTTCAATCTGTTTGAAACCGCGGCGGGCAAGATGGCCGCACCTGTGTGCATGGATGCGACATACTTCGAAACCTTTCGTATCCTTGAGTTGCAGGGCGCGGAGATAGTGATCCTCCCCATTGCCAACCCCGAACCCTACAACTACTGGCTGGCCCTGCGCGGGATCTGGCCGCGGGTCCAGGAATGCCCTCTTTATGGAATTAAAAGTGCTCTGGTGGGGAAAGTGCTGGGTTTTGAATTTACGGGGCGGGCGGGGATATTTGCGCCGGTGGAGCTGACCCCCGGCGGCAGCGGCGTACTTGCCGAGGTGGAATCGCCTGACAGCGAGGGGATGGCGGTGGCGGAGATAGACCTGAACGCGCTACAGGAACTGCGCCGCAATCATCCCTGGCGCGACAGTAACCCCGCCCTGTACCGGCGCTATTTCCCCCGGATTTACAGCCTTTAACTGCTGCCTGGCCCCCTGGTTTTTGTAGGGGCGGCCTTGTGGCCGCCCAAATTTGTAATGCTTAGTACAAACCGGTGCGTAAAAAACCGATCGTACCCGAAACCGGGCGAGGCCTGCCCTGGCTCCGGTTTCGACAGTAAGTTTGCGCTATGCCCCTAATGATTTCTGCTCGTAGGCGACGACCTCTTTCTCAGGATAATAGAAGAAAATAATAGCCCCGATGAGAACAAAGAAAGCGGCGACAGGTCCGGTCAGCTGGATCCCGAGGGGCTGCGCTACTGTTTTACCGAAATAGTCCAGGAGGAAACCGGTAATGACAGAAGAAAGGCCGATTGCCAGTTTGGAGACAAAGCCCTGTGCGCCGAAGTACATGGCTTCGCGGCGCTGCCCGGTGAGCCTCTCTTCAAGATCTGAGACTGCGGCCACAATCGCATCGGGGACCACAAAGATGGAAGAAACCGGGATTCCCAGCAGGCCCATCAGGATATAGCCGTAAATCTGGGCTGATAAGCCGAAAAGCGGCTGGCAGAAGAAATAGATTCCCGGCAGCAGGATGGCAAATAGAATCAGCGAGAACAGCATCACTGCTTTCAGGCCGAACTTTTTGGAAAAAATATTTACCAGCGGGAAGCAGAGCAGGGCCACCCCCAGGACCAGTCCAAAATATACCGCCGTGTCTCCCTCGGTCCCCCCCAGCAGGACCGTAACATAGGGCGGGATATTCAGGGTAACAATGGTGAAGCCCAGGTTAAAAGCAACCATTCCCGCAAGGTAGATCACAAAGGGGCGGTTTTGAAAGGTTGTTTTCAGCGCATCCACCAGCCCCAATGTGGCCGGTTCTGATTTGGCATAGTCCTTTTCACGAATCAATACGGGCACATAGAGCATGAGCAGGCCGATGACGCCCATCACCCAGATCATACCGTAATCGCCGATGGAATCGATGAGCATGCCTCCGCCAACGGCTGCGCCGGCTACACCCAGGATGCTGAAAACAGCTTTCCAGGTGGACAGATCCACGCGATCCTTGTTTGTGCGGGCCAGTTCGGGCAACAAGGCCAGGTAGGGGCAGACATAGGCGGTAAAGAGGGCAAAGTAAAGTCCCAGCATCAGAGTCAGGTAAACGCTGTTAACCGGTGTTCCGGCGGCCGCAGGCGGGTAAAAAAGGGCGATAAATACCGCCGTGTAGATGAGACCGCTGTAGAGCATAAAGGGAATCCTGCGGCCGAGGCGGCCGCCGTGGTTGTCGGACCAGCGGGCGATGAGCGGATCGGCGACGGCGTCGACGACCCGGCCCAGGAACATGACCACGCCGAAAGCCACCCCGGAAATAAGCGCCTCTTTTCCTTTAATGGGGGTAAGCACATAATAGTACATCAACCAGGTAACCATGATCCGGTCAATGAGGCTGAAGCCCCCCGCGCCGATCCCGTAGGCCAGCTTGCCCCAGGAAGACAGTTTTTTGACCATCTGTCAGATCTCCTTTTCAAAAGAATTTAACTTTTCTCCACCTATTTTCGTTAAGGGGCCCGTCTTTCCTTTTTTTTCTTCAACAAAAAAGACGTTTCGCCGCCTTCCGGGGCGTTTTCCCGAACCTCTGCAGCAGATCCGCCGGCCCATGCCCATAGAGCGTGGGCGAGAAAGCCCGCAGCCGAGGCGAAAGCCGCTCCCGTGGCCGCCTTCCCCGTTTGCGGGTCAACGGTTTCGCAGCAGAAGCCGTTGTCCATGGGTGCTTGGAGTAAAAAATCACGACCGCTTTCATTGAGGGCGAGGATATCATTGCATGCGGCCAGCGGCCAGGGACCGGGTGCGTGCAGCGATCCGGCTTCGGCGAAGGGGCAGTCTGCATGAAACAGGGGGTTGTTCGGAGAGCGGATCCAGAACACGGTATTCCGGTAAACTCGCTCTTCAGGAGGGCAGAAACCGTAAAACGCGAGGAGCTGCAGGCTGCCCGGCGGATTATCATAGAGCTGGAAGCGCCCTTTGCCATCCACCGCCCAGGCGAACATGATTCCGCAGGGCCCTTTAACGGTGCCGTGCCGGTAGATTTCCTGGTGCAGCGCTGCGGCGAGCCCCGCAAAATCCGCAGGGTGTTTCCAGCGTCCCGCCGACTGCAGTTCGGCCAGGTAGGTGAAGGCGCACTGCAGCAGGGCATTGTCATATATGAGGTAGGGATAGAGCACAGGGTCGTCCGAAGGATCGAGAAAGGTGCGGTACAGACCGCTTTCCGGGTCAAACTGCTCCAGCGCCTTCCCGGCGAGCCGATTCAGCCCCTGGCGGATCAATCCCTCGCCCGGCAGTGAAAGGTCGCCGGTAGAGTGCTCATAGCGCTGCAGCGCCAGGAAGTGGGCGGCAAGCTGGTCCAGCTCGAAGCCGGGGTAGAGCAGGACGCCGTTAATGTAGTGAGCGTGCTCGCCGGCGCGGTCAAGGTGGCGGCTGAATATGGTCAGCAGCAGTTCCCGGCAGAGGGAGCTGTCTGCCAGCAGCAGCCCGGGGAGGCTCCACAGGAGCGTGTCCCGGCTCCAGTAGGCGGCGCTCACGTAGTAACGGGGGCTGCGCGAAGTGACGGGCACAAGAGAATCATCGTCCAGGGCCCGCCCCAGGGCGTAAAAATAGTTAAATAGAAGATTGCGGTTCAAGACTGCGGAGATGCCGGGATCTGCCTGCTCCATGCGCAGCTCCGCCAGCTTCTGTTCCGTCTCTGCGGCCAGGGCCGTAGCGCCGTGCCGCTTTAGATCCATGGCGGTGGTCCCTGCGCCGTCGGCTTCGAGATTTACGGCAATGTACAGGGTGAGGCCTGTGCTTTCCCCGGGAGCCGCTTCCAGGCGGACTGCCCCCCGGTAGGCGGCAGGCTCTCCGGGCCGGTCCTGAAACTCCCAGCCCGATCCGGCAGCCTCTTCCCCTTCCACGGCCAGCGCCAGCGCCACGGCGGCCAGGGGCAGGCCGTTGCGAGCCTCCAGGAGAAGGCTGCCTGTCCAGTCGTCGTACTCGATGCTGCCCCTGCCGTTTAACGGCCGCCTTCTGAAGATCAGGTAGTTGAACTCGCTCCAGCATCCCCGCCAGCCCATCTCCACCCTCAGCGGGTCTTCTGATATATTGGTCAGGCGGAGCCGGCAGCAGCAACCCCGCCGGCCCGGCGGGACAAATATATCACCCTCGACCATGAAGCGGCGGTTGGCGCGTATCTCGAAATGGGGGATCCAGTCATGGCGGCAGTTCCAGGCCGGCTTTCCCGGGAGAAGGTGCTCCTCTCCGTCAACAGTGATAAAGGGGGCCAGCAGCGGGCGCTGTTCTGAGCCTCTGAATTCAAGCAGGCCCCGGGCGCCCATGTGCAGCACATTCACCGACCTGATTTCGCCGGCTCCTCCTATTTCAGGTAAAGAGATATATTCGTTGCCGGTCAGGTAAAGGGACTCTTCTGCGGTCAATTTGGGAGAGGCGGTCATCAGGGCTGCGTCGCTCTTTTCAACAGTGTACTTTCCAGTCATAATTTCTCCCCCCGGCGGCGGTGGGTATGGCCTTGTCAGTGATCCGCCGCACACCTATTAGATTATTCGTTGGGGGCGGAAATCCTTTAATGCGTCTGCCGCCCGGCCCCACAATTGCCGCCTTTTGACGCCCCGGGATGGGGTGCATCGAACTGCGCCGGGGGGTTTCACAAAGCAAGGGCACGGCTAACCGTGCCCTTGCGGAGATGTCTTACTGAACAGCGGGAGACAGGGGGCGGGTTGCCCGCCTTTCCCTTTAGCGCCAGGCCTGGATGACGGAGAAGCGGGAGAGGCAGGCAGCAAGAAGATTGCGCAGCCATCCGGAAAGGCTCGCATCTTCTTCATCCAGATCAATCTCCAATTTACATGGATTGCTTTTAGCCGATTCCCCGGATAGATTGCACGCCGTGACGGAGTAGATGTACGTCCCGGGGTTCGGGACAATGTAATCAAATTTATTCATAAACGCAGTGCCTATTTTTTCATATTCCCCATTACTGAGGCAATAGATGAAATAGTGTGTTGCCCGCAAATCTGCAGGGTCCCAGGTTAGGTGAACCCCATAGCCCTCCCCTTCGACCGTGGAGTATGCCGTCAAATTCCTGGGGGCCTCCGGCACTTTGGACTGCGGCTCCGGCACCACAACACTTGCCGTGACCGGCTCTGAACGGATCCCGTGTTCGCTGATTGCGTAAAGGGTATAGATATAGGTTTTACCCGCCTGCACATTTTTGTCCTTGTACGATATTTGCTCTTTTCCGAATGTGCCGATCAGCACGGCTGCGCCGTCGCCGTCTGTCGACTGGCGGTGAAGCTCGTACCCTTCCAGCAAAGCGCCGCTGTAACCCCAGTCCAGGGTGATCTCGTCGTTCTTCTTATTAAGCGAAGCGGTAAAATGGGTAAAGGTCCCTGAATATTCAGTATGCACGTTGCAGGTCTCCTCCGGCGGCCCCTCTTCAGCATCAAGCGGCCCCCTTCCGGCCCCGCCGCTCCAGCCCCCATCGGTGATGATATAGTCGGGCCGCTTGAAAAAGGGTGTTGATACAACCTGTTCCACAGGGCAGAATTCTCCCGCCAGGAGTCCCGAAGCCTGGCAGATATCGACCATGAGATGCATATCGCAGGGCAGCCTGGGCACATGGTTTTTCAAGAAATAATCGGCCCTGACCGTTCCCGCCGCGCGGCATTGATCGGTGGGCAGAAGGCCCGACTTAGTGCACACCTCCACCCGGACCACTCCCGGCGGCGGCGGGGGGAAATTCTCCCGGGGCAGCGTTTCGAAAACCTCTTTAAAAACCTCCCGCATCAGGCCGGTGGAGACATTCCATCCGCTGACGATTTTCCCCATATCCTTGATGTCGTAGCCCATCCAGAATGTGGCAACCAGGTTGGGAGCATACGTGGCCAGGTAAATGTCCCGGGCATCGTCTGTTGTCCCTGTCTTGGCGGCCAGGGGGCGGCCCATTCCCGAGAGTCCCCGGGCGGTGGTGGAGCTGATCACATCCTGAAGGATGCTGGTAGTGATGAAGGCCGCTTCCGGCGACAGCACCTGCTCCGGTTCGGTTTTATATTCATAGATGGTTTTTCCATTGCGGTCTTCGATTCGGCGCACCGTATGCATCTTCATTTTGATACCGTTATTGGCCAGGACACCGAAGGCCTGGGCCATATCCAGCGCCGTTACTTCCCGGGAACCTATGGCCCAGCTGGGCACAGGCGAATTCTCCCGGGGATTGTAAGTGGAAATGCCCATCTGGTAAGCCTTTTCGGCCCCTTTTTGCAGCCCGATATGCTCGGTGTAGGTCCTGATGGCCGGAATGTTGTACGACCAGGAGAGCGCCTGGCGGGCAGTGACCATCCCCAGGAAATTCCTGGCATAGTTTTCCGGGCGCCAGCCCTGCGGGCCGATCAAAGGGGCATCATCCAGCGACGAACCGGCGCCCAGCAGCCCCTCTTCAAAAGAGGGGGCGTAGGCAATGATCGGCTTGATGGCTGAACCGGGCTGGCGGGCGCTGAGGTAGCGCAGCACCTCATTGCGGTTCTTGCTGTATTCCCGTCCGCCTCCCAGGGCCAGGACCTCCCCACTCTGCGGATCAGCCAGCACCAGCGCAGATTGGGGCTGGGCTATTCCATTTTCTTCATCAATATAGGCGTCGGGGTAATCGGAAGGAATCTGGCCATTGTTGGCGGTAACGGCCTTGCGGAGTTTGTCCATATCTATAAAGATGGTTCTGGGGTACAGTTCGGCTCTGTTAAGAACCTCCTCCAGGTGTGCCTGGTAGCCCGTATTCAGGGTGGTATAGACTTTGAACCCGCCGTTGTATATGGCCTCATAAGCGCCCTCAACAGTCCCAAACTCGGGCATATTTGAAAGGATATCAATGAGCTCATGGTGGACCACATAATCGACAAAATAGGGGTAAGTATAGGCGAAGGAGACCGGTTCGGCAAAGTTCAGCTCTGCCGACAGCGCTTCTTCGTATTCTGCAGAGCTGATGTATTTCAGGCGTTTCATGTTGGCGAGCACCAGCTTCATCCGGTTGATGGCTCCCTCCTCGTTGTAGAAGGGATTGTCATATGTCGGCATCCGCACGACCCCGGCCAGCAGTGCCGATTCAGCCAGGTTAAGCTCATCCACGCTCTTGCCGAAATAGAACCGGGCAGCGGCCTCCACCCCGTAGACGGCGTGGCCGAAGCAGATCCGGTTGAGGTACATCTCCAGGATCTCGTCTTTGCTATACTTGTTTTCCAGCTGCAGAGCCAGCCACATCTCCTGGACCTTTCGCTTTATTTTCTTTTCCTTCTCCAGCAGGGTATTGCGGATCAACTGCTGGGTAATGGTACTGGCGCCCTGCGAAAAACTGCGATCGCGGATATTGACCAGGATAGCCCGCGCGAAACCGGGCAGGTCGACGCCCTTGTGCTTTTTAAAACGCTCGTCCTCTATGGCAATAAAGGCATTTTGAAGCTGCTTGGGGATCTCATCAATGGGGATCACCACCCGGTTCTCGGCGGCGTGGAGTTGGGCTATCTCCACCCCTTCACGATCAATGATGTACGACGCCTCCACCGTTTCCAGGGCTGCCGGATCCAGGCGGGGCGCTGAAGCGGCATAACTTATCAAAACGCCCGCGGCAATGAGACCTGCCAGTGCGATGAGGATCAAAATCGGCACGACAGTTATTTTTATAACATCCCGCTTGGTTTTCATCTTTGGAAAGCGGAACTTTTTATCCCCCTGTTCATTGCTTTTTTGAGAATCGCTCAAGGAACCTTTTTTTCCAGACACCTCTCGGAGCGCCTCCTCTCGCTTGCTTAGCTATAATAAGGATATTATAGCATAATAATTTTGGCTAAAGAGTTATTTTAACTGAATTTAACTTTTAGAAAAGATCTGATCACATGTTATATTATGCTATAAATGTAGCTGACCTGCTACCATTATCATTTTGGTAATGAAATAATAAAAATGTTAATCTTGCACAAAAGGATACCCAAAAGCGACCTTTTCGGGTAAAATGTTTATAATATAGATTGATAACATGCAGTCTCCATTTGAGACCTGAGGAGGTAAACCCAGTGACCGCCAAGTCGATGCAAGAATTGCACCGGGAACTGCAGCAGGAACTGCATCCTTTGTTTTACCCGGCCTCTATTGCCATCGTGGGAGCCAGCCAAAACCTTGTAAAACCGAGCGGCATTCCCCTTGCCCTGTTAACTCTCTTTGAATATGCAGGCGAGATCTACCCGGTAAATCCAAAATATGAACAGCTGGGGGGATGGAAATGCTTCCCTGCCATTGCCGATATCCCCAACCCTGTTGATCTGGCAATCATTGCGGTGCCCGCTGCAATTACCATGGCGGCGCTCCGGCAGTGCGCCGCCAAAGGGGTCAAGGCAGCTATAGTCTTCACCTCCGGATTTGCCGAAGTTGATGCAAGCGGCAGGAGAGTGCAGGAGGAGATGCGCAGCCTGGCCCGGGATTCGGGTATGCGCATTCTCGGCCCCAACTGCCTGGGTGTACTGAACCTTTATAATGGCAGCGTGCCCAGCTTCATGTTTCATGAAAAGCCTGCCGGCCTTTACTATCCGGAAAAACTGTCCTACATCACGCAAAGCGGCGGCCTGGGTGCGATTATCTACCAGATGGTGGTGCAGCACTCAGTGGGCTTTAATTATTTTATCAGCACCGGCAATGAGGCTGATATCGGCTTTGCCGAGATATTAAGCTACCTTGCGGGCAGGGATGAGGTGGGGATTATCGGCGGCTATGTTGAAGGTTTGCAACGTCAGGGCCGCCTTTTCATGGATGCATGCTACAGGGCGCTGCAGGGGGGCAAGCTGGTCACCCTGCAAAAAGTGGGCCGCACCGCCGTCGGCGCCACAGCGGCGGCGTCTCATACCGGCGCTCTTGTCGGCGAGGATCGGGTTTATGACGGTGTGTTCAAGCAGTACGGGGTCGTGCGTGCCGATGATGTGGAGCAGATGAATGCTCTTATAGCACTGCATGCCACCGGGCGCATGCCCCGGGGTAAGAATATAGGCGTGATCACCATTTCAGGCGGCGGCGGTGTTGTTGTGGCCGATAAATGTCCCCAATTTGGCCTTGAAGTGGTCCGCCTGACTGAAAAGACACAGAACAAACTGCGCGAATTCTTCCCCTCTTTCGGGGCTGTGGCCAATCCCGTTGATCTGACCTCCGCAATTTTTACCGACGAGGCCCTGTTCCAGCGGGCTATACGCACGGTCATGGAAGATCCCCTTGTCGATGTCGGGGCATTTTTCTACAATTTGCAGATGCCTGATTCGGAAGCGGCGCAGAAGATCATCGATATTTACTACTCTGTTGACAAACCCCTGGCGATATTTACATGGCCCACGGGACAGGACTTCGCCGTTGAAGCCAGGGAGAAGATGATCCGCGCGGGGGTGCCGGTAATCGAACATGTCCCCAGCGGGTTGTGGGCTATCTCCGCCCTGGCGGACTGGGTTAAAAAGGCTAAAACCGTGAGCCACTTTCCCCTGTACGAGCCGGGCTCGGAAAGGCGGCGCGCCCTGGAAACGCTAAGGCTTTCCCAAGGCCGCGCCCTGACTGAATCGCGCTCCAAGGAAGTATTAAGGGCATACGGGATCCCCGTTACCAGGGAGCTGCTGGTCTGCTCGGCTACGGAGGCGGTGGAGGCGGCAGGGGAGATCGGATACCCCGTCGTTTTGAAGATCGAATCACCGGATATCCTTCACAAGACCGAGGCGGGAGGAGTGCTCTTGAACCTGGCGGATGCAGCAGCGGTGGAAGAGGGTTATGAACTTTTGATCAGGGGGGCGGAGGGCTACAATCCCGCCGCCCGTCTTGATGGAGTGCTGGTCCAGGAAATGCTTCCAGCCGGACTGGAGATAATTCTAGGTTTAAAAAAGGATCCCATTTTTGGCCCCAGCCTGCTTTTTGGCCTGGGTGGGATCTATGTGGAGCTGCTTCGAGATGTGTCGCTGCGTAGCGCCCCCTTGAGGGAAGAGGACGCCCGGGAGATGCTCGATGAGATTCAGGGGCGGGCTCTTCTTGACGGCGTGCGGGGGCAGCCCCCCCGGGACCGCCGGGCCCTTGTTTCCATCATGATGCAGCTTTCCAGGTTGGCGGTAGAGCTGGGCGATGAGATTGCCGAGCTCGACATCAACCCTCTCATCCTCTATCCTGATGGGGAGGGCGCTGTTGCCGCCGACGCCCTCATAGTCCCCGCATGAGTCACGGCGACTTTAGTAGCCCCCGGTGCCAGGCACCAAAGGCTACCGGGGCTGTGTTCTTGACTCGCCTTTGTTAAAGGGGCTGCAACGTTGCTTCTGCAAGTAAAGTGTGTTTATTGCCGGCAGCGAGGACCCTCTTTCTGTTTTTTTCTCTTGTCTTCCGCATTTGCATATCCTCCCTTGTCTTCGGAAAAAATAAAATGATTTAATCAACTGATAAGGGAGGTTTTTTAATGAAGGCAGCGACCATGCGCAACGTGGGCAAGGCGGAATTTATGTGCCTGTTCCATCAGTACCAGGCAGAGTCGCTCTGCAGCAAAAAAATGCAGGCTTACTCCGCCCAGGTTCAGGATCCGCGCCTGCGCAACCTGATCAATGAGCTTAGCACACAGTGTCAGCAGCGGGCGCAATGGCTTTCTACGACATTGAGCGAAGCCGGCGGAGCCCAGTACATCACTTCATAAGGAGGTAGAGCCGGATGGTGCAGCAGTTAACAGAAAAGGACATTGCCGGAGATATCCTCTCCAGCATCAAATTAAATGCCGGCAGCTATTTACATGCAGTTATGGAGGCGCAGGATCCCGCCATACGCCAGACTTTTGTCGACTACCAGAGCCAGTGCATTGCCTCGCAGGAAAAGATCTTTCGCTATATGCAGGATATGGGCTGGTACAAGGTTCCGATGAACCAGGATACCATGGGCTAGGTGAGAAGCCCTGTTATATTGCAGGCGGCCCCCCTTCATGCAGGGCCGCCTAGCTGATCGGGGGCTTCTTTCATGTTATAATTCCTAGCGGAGGCAAAATGAATGGATCAGCTTCGCTTGAAAGTCGCCGATTATGTGATCATCGCTGTCCTGCTCCTGGCCGGATGTGCCGGCTTGTGGCTGAATCTGCACAGAAGCGGTGCTTCACAGCAGAAATATCTGACTATCCATGTGGATAATCGGGCTGTTGCGGAGCTGTCCTTAGCCCCGGAGGACTGTTTCATCTATTCATTTCCTTATGATCAGGGGCGGCACCAGGCCTCCCTGGAGATTAAAGACGGCCGGGTCAGGATGCTCCCTCTGCCTGAAGCGCTTTGCCCCAGGGGTATCTGTTCTCATACCGGATGGATTGCCCATTCCTATGAAAGTATTGTCTGCCTGCCCAACAGAATCTTGATTGTTTTTTCGCAGGCGCCGCAGGGAAATGAGAGGGATATAGACAGCATCACCTACTGAGCAAGTACTTGCGCACCCCCGTCCCCAATTTCTCCCTGCCTCGTTTTGTTGACAAAGAAAATCAAGCTCAGTATAATTGTTTTAGTTTTGCAAAGGATGGAAGAAAGATGCGGATTTTCCTGCCACGGGTTAAACAGAAAAGCGGCGAAGCGCTGGAATACCGTTTTCAGGGCAGGATCAAAGATTATTTTGACGAGGCGGCCGATGAGAAAAGCAGTTTTTTTCTAGCTGTGAAAGTGCGCAGCAGCGGCGATAAAATCATTGTCGCCGGAAAACTGCAGGCGGATACGGATGTTGCCTGCTGCCGCTGCCTGCGGCCTTTCCGGCAGAAGCTTGACTCTGATTTTGAGGAGCTCTTTACAATGGCGCCCCTTCAGGACAAAAAATTATCGCCTGAAGAGCTGGCCCTGGAGACGGCGAACGAGCTTACCGTGAGCGGTGACTACCTTTATCTAAAGGAATTTGTCAGGCAGCTTTATTTTCTCAGCCAGGTCTACAATCCGCTTTGCAAGCCTGACTGCCGGGGGCTCTGTGCAGGTTGCGGCGTCGATCTGAACAAGGGCGCATGCTCCTGCGAGGGTGAAGCCAACATCGATCTCCGTTTGCAGAAACTGAAAGATTTTTATCCGGGCGACCGGGCTTGATTCTATTAAGGAGGGGGATTCATGGCTGTTCCAAAGAGAAGAACTTCCCGCGCCAGGCGTGATCAGAGGCGGAGCCACAAAAAAGTGGAGGCGCCGCATCTGGTTCCCTGTCCGCAGTGTCACGAGCTAAAACCGCTCCACCGGATTTGTTTGAAATGCGGTTATTACAAAAACAGAGAGGCCCTCAAAGTAGAGTAGCATGGTTTTTATAGCCCTGCGCCCCTTTTATTGAATCAAAGGGGCGTATCTATTTCGGGTGCGTCGCAGGGAAGGGGTCATGCACTTTGGTCAGGCTGGCTGTTGACGCCATGGGCGGCGATCATGCGCCGCAGGAGATTGTTCTGGGGGCTGTAAAGGCCCTTCACGCTAAAGTGGATCTGAAAATTACGCTCCTTGGACATCAGGAACAGATCAGGGACATCCTTGCCGGGATGTCATACCCTGCGCAGCGGCTGGAGATCATCCATGCCGGCGAAGTAATTCGCGGTGATGATAATCCCGGCCTGGCCATCCGCCGGAAAGGGGAATCATCCCTGGTAAAAGCTCTGCAGCTGGTGCGGAAGGGAGAGGCGGATGCCGTTTTGAGCGCCGGCAATACCGGGGCTTTGATGGTGGGAGCGCTTCTATTTTTGGGAAGACTCCCGAAGGTGAACCGGCCGGCCCTGCTTGCAGTGATGCACTGCTTCAACGGTGCCCCCCTTGTAGTTCTCGATGTAGGCGCAAACATGGATGCCAAACCCGAGCAGCTGGTCCAGTATGCTTTCATGGGCAGTGTCTATTCGCAGAAACTGCTGGGTTGTTCTTCTCCGCGGGTAGCCCTGCTTAATGTGGGTTCTGAGCTGAACAAGGGCAACAGCCAGGTCAGGAAAACCCTGCCCCTTTTCCAGGAATATGTTGCCGGTTTTTGTGGTAATATTGAGGGCACGGATCTTTTTTTTGGCGGCGCCGATGTGGTTGTCTGCGACGGCTTTGTGGGGAACGTCCTTTTGAAAACAACGGAGGGGTTCGCCCGGTCGGTTATGTCACAGCTGAAAGGGGAGCGGGCGTGCAAACCGCCTGATCGCGACGGTGCTCCTTCAGCAGCGTCTTTGCCGGGGCTGCGAGCCTGGGTGGAGAGCACCAGGTACGGCGGGGCACCCCTGATCGGGGTAAAAGGTCTGTGCATTAAATGCCACGGCTCTTCACGGGCTGATTCAATTGAGTGGGCTATTCTGCAACAGGCCTACCCTTTTGTTCAGCTGCAGCTTAAATCCTTGTTCCAGGAAGCGCTCCGCAAAGCCCCCCTGTCTGCCAAAGGAAGGTAGCGCCGCGATGGAGAAATATAAACAGCGCTGCACCGGAGTGGGCGGCGCCCTCAGCCGGCAGCGGAGGTTACACAGGTATAAACAATAGCAGGAAGGAGGTGTTCGGGGTGAGCGTTGAAGAAAAAGTCAAGTCCATTGTGTCGGAGCAGCTCGAGGTGTCGCTTGACAATCTCTCGGCAGAGACCACTTTTGAGGAGATCGATGCCGACTCTCTCGATATCGTGGAGCTGGTGATGGCGCTGGAAGAAGAATTCGATCTGGAAATATCAGACCAGGAGATAGAAAACATTAAGAGCATCGGCGATATTGTCAGGTACATTGAATCGAAACTATAGAGTTATTGGGAGGAAGAGCGAGCAGGCGGAGGCAAAGGGGTCCGGGGATGAACAACCCCCGGGGAGTATGACGGGGGACTGCCCCGGGCGATTGTGCACCTTCCCGGATGCGTTCCTCTCCAGCGGAAAAGGCGGCATAAAGATCGATGTGTCCTGGAACAACTCAAGCGGTTTCGCTAAAACCAATGTTAACCTGGCGGTGAAAGACTATGGCAACGCATAACCCGAAGGAAGAGATGTCCTGGTCTGAGCGGATCGGGGATTTTTTGCATACCCTGCGGTGGGAGATCGGTGAGAGCAGGCTCTATGAGCAGGCGCTGACACACTCCTCATTCGCGCACGAACAGGGCAATTTTGATGCTCACAATGAGCGCCTTGAATTTTTGGGGGATGCTGTTCTACAGCTGGTTATTAGCGATCATCTTTATTTTTTATATCCTCACCTGCCTGAGGGAAGGTTGACCAGGCTGCGTGCCGATCTGGTTTGCGAAGCAACCCTGGCCGGCCTGGCCGAAACCTGTGAGTTGGGCTCTTACTTGCGTCTTGGTAAAGGGGAGGCGGCGGGAGGCGGCGCCGGCCGCCCTTCGCTGCTGTCCGATGCCCTTGAGGCGCTTTTCGGCGCTCTCTTTCTCGATCTCGGTTTGGAAAAGAGCAGCCTTTATATCATCCAGCTTTATCACCCCGCCCTTGAACATCTAGACGGCGGCTTTTTACATCGCGACTATAAAACGCTGCTCCAGGAATTTATCCAGGCCCGTGACGGTATAACTCCCGAATACCGTATTATACGGGAAAGCGGTCCCGACCATGATAAAATCTTTGAGGCGGAAGTCCTGTTAGGCGGGCGAAGCGCCGCAGGCTGCGGCTCGGGGCGGAGCAAAAAGGAGGCGGAGCAGGCTGCGGCCAAAAAGGCATGGCTGGAGTTTGGCTGACCGGTCATCTTTCCTGTGGAAGCCGGGGGGACCGGCGCCGGAATAATTATGGCTTGACGGAGAAGGTATTTTCAAAATTAATCAAGAATTGATAAACATTGATTGCCTTGAGCCCGACCACTTTAGGAGGGAGAGCTGCTCTAGAGGATGGAGACTTTAAGAATTTCGGCAGGCTCGAAGCCAAAAGCAGTTGCAGGTGCAGTAGCAGCGGTGATCAGGAATGAAGGTTCAGTTGAGCTACAGGCGGTGGGTGCAGGCGCAGTGAACCAGGCGATCAAGGCAATTGCCATTGCCAGGGGGTTTCTGGCCCCCAACGGGATTAACCTTGTGGTTATACCGGCTTTTGTAGAGATTAAGATCAGCGGCGAGGAGAGAACGGCTCTTAAATTTATCGTTGAGCCGAGATAACATTGACATCTATGTCTTTTTTGACCTGCTTTAAACAGGCAGGTTTATTTTTGCCCGGGGGAATAAAGCTATGCAGTTGAAGTGCATTGAGTTATTTGGTTTTAAATCCTTTGCCGACAAAACGGAGCTGGAGCTGGAGAAGGGCATTACCGCCGTCATCGGCCCAAACGGCTGCGGCAAAAGCAACATTGTTGACGCAGTGAGATGGGCCCTGGGCGAACAGAGTGTGAAAGCGCTGCGCGGCAACCGGATGGAAGAGGTTATCTTTTCAGGAAGCGCCGGCCGGCGGGCCCTGAATTACGCCGAAGTATCCCTGACCTTCAGCGGTGTGGGGCATCTGTTGGACCTGGACTATGAGGAGATCACCGTGACCCGCCGGATTTACCGCTCCGGCGAAAGTGAATACCTGATCAATAAATCTCCCTGCCGCCTGAAAGATATAACGGGTCTTTTCCTCGATACCGGGGCGGGCCGGGAGATATACTCAATTGTCAGCCAGGGCCGCGTTGAAGCGATCATCAACAGCAAACCCGAGGACAGAAGAGAGATATTCGAAGAGGCCGCCGGCATACTGAAGTACAAGCTTCGTAAAAATGAAGCACGGCGGCGTTTGGATGAAACAAGGGAAAACCTGGTGCGGGTGCAGGATCTGGTCCTGGAGCTGGAATCGCAGATAGAACCGCTTACCATCCAGGCGGAGACGGCGCGTCGCTACCGGGATCTGCGAGGGCAGATCGATGAAGCCCAGAAAGAGCTTCTCTCCCACAGGCTTTCATTGTCCCGGGGGGAGCTGGCCGGGGTGGAGAGGCGGCTGCAGGGTATTACGGATTCGCTGAGTGCAACGGCTGCGCGCAGCGGGCGGCAGGAGGAGGAGCTGCAGCGGCTGAAACTGCGGCAGCATGAGGAGGAGCGCAGCTATGGGGAACTGGAGCAGCAGGCCAACGGCGCATCAAGGGAAATGGAGCGGCAGGAAAATGAGCTGCGCCTGCTGGAGGAAAGGGAAAACCACTGCCGGGAGCAGATTACCCGGAGTGAACAGCGCCTGGAGCAGCTTGCCGCCGCGATCGGGAGGTTGAGCGGTGAAAAAGAGAGCGGCGCCCGTGAACTGCATGCAAAAAGGGAGGCCGCTGCCGCGGAGGAAGAGAGCTGCCGCCTGCTTCAGGATAAGATGAAGCGGTTTGAGGCGGAGTTCTCCGCCGGAGATGTGGAGCAGCAGCAGCAGAGACTTTACCGGGCGGCGGCCCGCCGGAGGGGGCTGGAGTCTGCCCTGGAGGAGACGGGGCAGCAGGCGGAGCGGTTAAACCGGCGGCATGAAGCCCTGCTCCGGGATGAGGAGGCACTGGCCAAAGAGGCGGCGCTTCTCGACACCAGGCATGGGGAGCTTACTACTGCGGCGGGTGGAGCGGAGAAAAACGCCGCAAAGGTTGTGGCGCAGCTTGCCGCGGCGGAGGGGCGACTTGAAAAACTAAGGGGGGAGCTGCCTCCCCTGCAGCAGGAAGAGCAGCGCTGCCGCGAGGAGCTTGGCGGCCTGAAAAGCCGTCTGCAGCTGCTCCGGGACCAGGAAGCCGGCTTGAGCGGTTATTACCGGGGAGTGCGTGAAATAATTCAAAACAGGGGTTCCCTGTCAGGGATTGTCGGCCCCGTTGTCGATCTGATCACGGTGGAAAAGCGTTTTCAGCGGGCCATTGAAGCAGCACTTGGACCTGCGCTGCAATATATCGTTGTTGACAGCGAGGGCGCCGCTTTGGAGGCGATCCGCTTTCTCAAGGAACGGAAGCTGGGCTGGTGCACTTTCCTGCCGCTGGATACGATTCGCCTGGCTGAAACGAAGCTGGAGCGCTTTCCGGCATGGCGCAGCCTTGAAGATGTGTATGGGAAAGCGTCGGATCTTGTTGAGGTAAAGCCGGCTTATGAAAAGGTGGCCAGTTACCTTCTCGGCTCAATTCTTATCTGCCGCGATCTGAAAGCGGCCACTGTGGCGGCCCGCCTGATCAATTACAGCTGCCGCATAATCTCCCTGGAGGGGGATCTGATCAACCCCGGGGGAGCAATCCGGGGGGGCAGCATGCCCCCGCGCAGCGCCGGACTGCCGCTGGGGCGGCGCCGCGAGATCGAAGATCTTGAACGGGAGCTGGCCCTGCTGCATAAGAAGAAGCAAACCTGGGAAGAGAAGATTGCAGGGCTTAAAGAGCAGATCGAGAAGGCTGCGTCGGAGGCTGCTGCGCTGCGTCGGGATCAGGCGGAATCCGCCGGAGACCTCCAGGCGGCTGAAAAAGCACTGGGCGAGTGTGCAACTGCAGCCCGCATCCTGAAGCAGCGCAGGGAGGGGACGGCGGCATCGCTGCGAGAACTGGAAAAGGAGCTGGCGGAGCTCTCCGCACGCCGCAAGAACCTGGCCGCAGAGGAGCAGAGCTGTGCTTCGGAGATCGCCCTTGCCGAAGCGGAGCTGGAGGGCAAAAAGGAGATCCACCGGCGCTCCCTTGCGGAAAAAAAGGAGCTGGAGGAGGCTGTCACGGCGGCTCTGCTCAAGCTGAACTCTTTACAGGAGCAGGAGCAATCGCTGCGGCAGAACCGGGAAAAGATATCACTGGAGCTGGTTCAGCCCTTGCAGGAGCAGCAGGAGAAGCAGCGTGAAATAACTGCATTTACGGAAACTCTGGCTGAAATTGACAGCAACCGGGAGAGGGTTTCCGACCTGCTGCAGCAGCTCCGCGAAGAGAGCGCAGCCCTGACGCTCAGGCTCCAGGAGCGCAAAAAAGAGAGCGGCGCGCTGACCGCCTCCCTGGTAGATCTGGAGGAGCAGCAGCGGCAGGGCCGGAAGAGGCTGGACCGCTATGAAAAGAGGGAAAGGCATTTTGCCGTGGAGCAGAGCCGCCTTCAAACGGAGATTACATATCAGCTGGATCGCTTTAAAGAGCTTTTCGGCCTGGAGGAGCCGGTGCCACCGGGGGAGGATTTTGATGCCGCCGAATGCGAGAACCTGATCGAGACTTTGGGCGAAGACATTGAATCGCTGGGCGCCGTAAACCTGGGCGCTATCGATGAGCTGGCCCGGCTGCAGGAGCGGATCAGCTTCCTGAATGAGCAGCAGGATGATCTCAGGCAGGGTGAGTCTTCGTTGCACCGTATCATCGGCGAAATCGACGAGAGGATGGCCCATTTCTTTAATGAGGCTTTTACCGCGATAAACAACAACTTGCAGGAGGTTTTCGGTGCGCTCTTCCAGGGGGGCAAGGCTCATCTCAGTTTGACGGATCCGGACAACCTGCTGGAGGCGGGGATAGAGATCGTGGCTCAGCCGCCCGGAAAGAGGCTGCAGAATATTTCGCTTCTCTCAACGGGGGAAAAATCGCTGGCCGCTGTAGCCCTGATCTTTGCCATTTTGCGTTACAAGCCTGCTCCGTTTTACCTCCTCGACGAGGTGGAGTCCTCCCTGGATGATATCAACCTTACCCGCTTTACCTCCTATCTGAAAGAGGCTTCCCGGGAGGCCCAGTTTATTTTGATTACGCACCGGCGCCGAACCATGGAGGAGGCAGATCTCCTGTACGGGGTGACCATGCCCGAAGAAGGAGTCTCCAACATTGTATCCCTTAAGCTGGATGAGAAAGTGAGTTAAGGAGAGAGAGAACTTGAAGCTGGTGGAACGATTCAAGACCGGACTGGCCCGGAGCAAGGAGGGCTTTTTGCGGCAGGTTGACCGCCTCTTCCGCGAGGGGGAGCTGAACGAGGAGTTTTTTGAGTCGCTGGAGGAGGCCTTGATCCTGGGCGATGTGGGCGTTGAAACAGCGATGAACCTTGTTGAGCAGCTGCGCCGCGAAGCAGGCAGACGTAAAGTGCGCAGCCGCGTCGAGGCCAGGGAGATCCTTCTCGAGGGCATCACCGCCCTGCTGAGTCTGCCCGAAGAGCAGGGGAAGCCGGGCCGCGATCCCCTGGTGATCCTGCTGGTGGGCGTTAACGGCTCCGGCAAAACCACCACCGCGGCCAAGCTGGCCCACCTCTACCGGCAGGAGGGCTGTACAGTGCAGCTTGTTGCCGGAGACACCTTCCGCGCCGCCGCCATTGATCAGCTGCAGATCTGGGCTGAAAGGGCGGGAGTAGCGCTGATCAGGCAGCAGCCGGGTTCCGATCCCTCGGCGGTCTTTTACGATGCCCTTCAGGCCGCCCGGGCGCGGCAAATTGATGTGGTTATCGGAGACACCGCCGGGCGGCTTCATACCAGGGTCAACCTGATGGAAGAGCTGAAGAAGATCAGCCGGGTCATCGGCCGCATCCAGCCGGGGGCGCCGCACCGCGTGCTGCTGGTCATCGATGCCACCACCGGCCACAACGGTATCGCCCAGGCGCAGCATTTCAACGAAGCGGTCCCCATTACGGGGCTGGTGTTGACCAAGCTCGACGGGACCGCCCGCGGCGGCATCGTCGTCGGCATCCAGGACACCCTCAAGGTGCCGGTCTCCTATATAGGCGTCGGTGAGAAACTCGACGACCTGCTCCCCTTTGACGCCCCCGGCTTCGCTCGCGCCCTTCTCTCCTGACCACATATATCAAGGGGACGGTTCTTTTGATAGATACACTTTCTACCATGATGTTCCCATGACAGAGATCAACAATCCGTTATTCCATCCTTAAAACCCCCAGGGTCGGAAGTGAGTCAAAGTCATTGTCTTCTTTGACTCATGGCGTGTTAACCCATATAAGAATCTTACCCAATGAAAACTTGCATTTCCCCCTGTACTTTGCTACACTAATGTTGTAAAGGAAAAAGCCTTTACAGGGGAAGTAATGCTTGATAAACTGAACCGGGTAAATTTACTGTATGATATCTACGGCTCGCTGCTGACGGAGCGACAGCAGAAGGTGCTGCAGCTCTATTTTAGCGACAACTATACCATGGGGGAAATTGCCGCTGAATACAGCGTCAGCAGGCAGGCAATCCATGATCTGATACAGCGGGCTTTGAAGTCTATCGAGGGATTTGAAAAGAAGCTGGGCCTGTACGCCCGGTTTAATTTTCAGCAGAGATTGCTGCAGGAAGCCGAGGACATTCTGGAAGGGCGGCCGGGGCAGGAGGAGAGGCGGCGCCTGCTCGGGATTATCGGTGAGCTGCGGCGAAAAAACGAACAGTAGACAGCAGGAGACAAACCATGTTTGCCAATCTGGCCGAGAGGCTGCAAAACACGCTGCGCAAACTGCGGGGCAAGGGGAAGCTTAGTGAAAAGGATGTTGATGCGGCGCTGCGGGAGATCCGCCTCGCGCTGCTTGAGGCCGACGTAAATTTCAAGGTTGTGAAAGATTTTGTCGGCGGTATCAGGGAGAGAGCTGTTGGAGAAGAGGTCCGGCAGAGCCTTACCCCGGGGCAGCAGGTAGTCAAGATTGTTCACGAGGCGCTTACCGCCCTGATGGGCCGCGAGCAGAGCAAGATCAATACGGCCGGTTCGCCGGCGGTAGTGATGATGGCCGGCCTGCAGGGTTCAGGCAAAACCACCACTGCCGTGAAACTGGCTCTGAACCTGAAGCGCGGCGGGCACAGGCCGCTCCTGGTGGCGGCTGACATCTACCGTCCGGGAGCGCCGGAGCAGTTGCAGACGCTGGGCGATTCGGCGGAGGTGCCCTGTTTCAGAGATGACCGCTCCGACCCCGTGGCAATCTGCCGGGAATCGGTGCGTTTTGCCGCCCGGGAGGGACTTGATCCGGTGATACTGGATACTGCAGGCAGGCTTCATCTCGATGCCGGGATGATGGATGAGCTGAAGGCGATCAAGGCGGAGCTCAAGCCCTCGGAACTGCTCCTCGTTGTTGACGCCATGACCGGCCAGGACGCGGTAAACGCCGCCTCCGCCTTTCACGAAGCCCTGGGCCTTACCGGCGTTGTCCTGACCAAGCTTGACGGGGATACCCGCGGGGGGGCGGCTCTCTCGGTTCGGGCGGTGACGGGCTGCCCCATCAAATTTGCCGGTGTGGGAGAGAAACTCGACGCCCTGGAGCCCTTTCATCCCGAAAGGATGGCTTCGCGCATCCTGGGCATGGGCGATGTGCTCTCCCTTATTGAGAAGGCCGAGGCCGGATTCGATGAGAAGAAAGCGCGGGAGCTGGAGCGGAAACTGCGGCGTCAGGAATTCACCCTTGATGATTTCATGGAGCAGCTGCAGCAGATGCGCAAGATCGGTTCTGTTGAAGAGATCATGGCCATGCTTCCCGCTGCGCAGCTGCCGAAAGGGATGCGCAATATTTCCGTTGACGAGAAGCAGTTTCAGCGGATAGAGGCGTTGATCACATCGATGACGCCTGCCGAGCGCCGGCAGCCGTCGATCATTAACAGCAGCCGGCGGCGCCGCATTGCCCAGGGCAGCGGGACCACGGTTCAGGATGTAAACAGGCTGCTGGCCCAGTTTTCCCAGATGCAGAGGGTATTCAAACAGATAGGCGGCGCGGAGAAGAAAGGGCCGGGGTCTGCAAAAAAAGGGAGAAAGGGTTTCCCCTTTTTATAGTTATTATCGTTCTACTAATTCGTACCAGCGGTTGTTTGACTCAATGGAGGTGATGAAATGGCAGTGCGTATCAGGCTAAAAAGAATGGGCGCGAAGAAAAAACCTTTTTACCGGATCGTGGTGGCCGACTCCCGCTTTCCCCGGGACGGCAGGTTTATTGAAGAGATCGGGTATTACAATCCCACCACAAAGCCCTCAACATTTGAGGTGGATCGGGAAAAGGCGGAAATGTGGCTTTCGCGGGGCGCCCGGCCTTCCGACACGGTCAGGCTGATTTTTGAAAAAGCCGGTTTGCCAAAGTAGCATTTAAGGTGGGATTTCATGAAACAGCTGTTGGAGCATATTGCAAGAGCGCTGGTTGACAATCCCGATGAGGTGGAAGTGCAGCTGTTGGAAAGCGAGCGGGTTATCACCCTGGAGCTGCGGGTTTCGCCCGATGACATGGGAAAGGTGATCGGCAGGCAGGGCCGGATTGTAAAAGCAATCCGCGCCGTGGTAAATGCCGCTGCGGTGAATGAAAAGAAGCGGGTGCAGGTGGAAGTGGTCCCGTGAGAAAAGAAAAGGGCTCACTGGAATCCGGCGTTGCTGTGGGCCGGATCCTGGCACCGCACGGAACTGCGGGCCTGCTGAAAGTGCTTCCCCTTACCGATTTCCCCGGGCGCTGCCGTGAGCTGAAAGAGGTAACCTGCAAGCTGGATAGCGCCAGGCGTATTCTGACAGTGGAGAGGGCCGCCTTGCACGGCCGGTTCTGGCTGATCAAGTTTTCGGGGATTGACGCCCGGGATGAGGCGGCGGCCCTGCGCGGCGCTCTGATTTTGATCAACGCCGGCGACAGGGTGGCGCTACCGGCAGGCAGTTATTACTATGATCAGCTTATCGGTTTAAAGGTATATAATAGGGCGGGGGAGTGCCTGGGTGAGGTCGAAGACATTATCCCGGGTGCGGCCCATGACCTTTATCTTGTCCGGCGGGCCATGCCGGACAAGAAGAGCTTTTTGCTGCCGGCGGTAAAAGCCTTTGTGCAGGAAATTGATCTTGCCGCCGGAATGATCACGGCCGAGCCTCCGCCGGGGCTGATGGATCTGGAGCTGTAAGTGATGAAGATTGAGATCTTGACTATATTCCCCGGAATTTTCAAGGGGCCTTTCAGCGAGAGCATGCTTAAAAGAGCGGTGGATCGAGGATTGGTGGAGATAGAGCTCATAGATCTGCGCTCTTATGCATCGGGCCGGCACCGCCAGGTTGACGACGCCCCTTACGGCGGAGGCAGCGGCATGATCCTCAAGCCGGAGCCCCTTTTCCGGGCGGTGGAGGATCTGCAGGAGCGTGGGGGAAACCGCGCCCGCGTGATCCTGCTGACGCCGCAGGGGCGTACATTCAACCAGGAGATCGCCCGGGAGCTTTCTCGCGAACAGAGGCTCCTGCTCATCTGCGGCCGCTATGAAGGTGTTGATGAAAGGGTCAGGGAGGCGCTGGTGGATGATGAGATATCCATAGGCGATTTTATACTCACCGGGGGCGAGCCCGCGGCGGTGGTGGTTGTGGATGCACTGGTACGGCTGCTGCCGGGTTTTTTGGGGGAGGAGAGCGTGGCTGAGGAGTCTTTCAGCGGATCGCTGCTGGAATACCCTCATTATACACGGCCGCCTCTTTTCCGGGATATGGCGGTACCCCAGGTGCTCTTGTCTGGGGATCATGCGGCAATCGCCCGCTGGCGGCGCAGGCAGGCGCTGCTGCGGACCAGGCGGCGGAGGCCCGATCTCATTGGCAAGGCCCTGCTTTCGCCGGAAGAGCGGCGCAGCCTGGAAGAAGCGGATGGCTGACGGGCGGCGGGGAGCAGCCCTGCCGGATATGGACGCCACCTTGTCAAGAGCTTGGCCGGCGTTAAACAGATGTGAGGGAGGCATTTTAAAGGATGGATTTGATGAAAGAGGTTGAAAGGCAGCATCTTAAGGAAGATATTCCCCCCTTCCGCCCGGGAGATACGGTCAGGGTCCACGTGAGGGTGGTGGAGGGAGCCCGCGAACGGACCCAGGTTTTTGAAGGTGTGGTGCTGCGGCGGCAGGGGCGGGGGTTGAGGGAGACATTCACCGTCCGACGCGTCACTTACGGGATCGGCGTGGAGCGGGTTTTTCCCGTTCACGCACCTTCAATCAGCCGGATCGAGGTGGCAAGGCGGGGGCGGGTGCGGCGCGCCAGGCTCTACTATCTACGGAAAAGGACAGGCCGGGCGGCGCGGATACGGGAGCTTCGCTAGAGCGGGAAGGGTGGCGGTAGTAGGTGAGCACCTCAAAGGAAATCTGGGAATGGATCCGCTCCATTGCCATCGCTGTTGTTCTGGCGCTGCTGGTCCGCTCATTCCTGATCAAACCCTTTCAGGTCGAGGGGGGTTCCATGTACCCCACATTGAAAGATCACGAGTATCTCATCGTGAACAAGTTTGTCTACTGTTTTGACCAGCCGCAGCGCGGGGATATTATCGTCTTCAGATATTCGCAAGGCACCGATTATGTGAAGCGTGTGGTCGGGCTTGGCGGCGATGTGATCGAAATCCGGGAGGGGCTGGTTTACTGCAACTCGAAGGCGCTGGACGAGCCTTATCTTCCCCAGGAGATGGATATGCAGGATTACGGGCCGGTGGAGGTGCCTCCGGGCTCTGTTTTTGTCATGGGTGACTACCGGCGGAACAGCAAGGACAGCAGGGATCCCAGCGTGGGCTTCATCTCCCTGGAGAGGATTGAAGGCAGAGCCATGCTGGTGTACTGGCCTCCCGGCCAGGCCAGGTTGATCAAGATGCAGGCGGCTGCAAATTGAGTAAAGGACAGTGGTACCCCGGGAGCATGGCCCGGGCCCTCCGCCGCCTGGAAAAAGACCTGGGGCTTGTTGATCTCGTTGTGGAGCTTGTCGATGCACGGGCTCCCTCGAGCAGCCGTAATCTGGAACTATACCGCTTGAGTAAAGGGAAACAGGGAATAATTTTGCTTCACAAAGCCGACGGGGGAGAGGACAGTGTAAATGCCCGCTGGCTTTCCTATTACCGGGAGAGCGGATTTCAGGCGCTGCCCTCAAGCGTACACATGCCCCGGACTCTGAGTTCATTTTTGAACCGCCTCAAGACGCAGGAGCGAAGACTCCGCAGCAGCCGCTTTAAAAGGTCGCTGCGCCTGGTCATCGTGGGCATTCCCAATGTGGGCAAGTCTACGCTGATCAATTACCTTGTCGGAAAGGCCGCTGCCAGAACGGGCGACCGGCCCGGCGTCACCAGGGGGCTGCAATGGATCAGGATCATGCCGGAGGTGGAGCTGCTTGATACCCCCGGTGTCCTGCCGCCTGTTTTGTCACCGGAAGCAGTTTTCCCGCTGGCGGCAATTGGGGCGCTGCCCCCGGGCAACATTGACTGCCGGCGGAGCGCCCTGTGGCTGCTGCGCTACTTCCTGGAGCGGGGCAAGGCGGCGCGTCTGCAGCAGCGCTATACCGGGTTGGGGCGGGGTGAGCCCGAGGCTGTGCTCCGGCAGATAGGGACTATCCGCGGTTGCCTTTTGCCGGCTGGGAAGATAGATCTGGACCGCGCGGCGGCGCTTCTGCTGCGCGACTATCAGGCGGGGGAGCTGGGCCGCCTCTCCCTGGAAGAGCCGCCGGGCTAGTTCAAAGCTGATCAGGATGCCGGACAACAGTGGCGGCGGGCCTGCCGGGCACCGGGGGCTTGCCGAAAATCCGGCCCTGGAGGGGGGAACAGAGGTGCCGCTAAGCACGATGACTCTTGAGGAGCTGGCCGCATTTCTGGAGGCGAGGGAAACTTTAAGCCCAACGGAGGAAGCGCTGCTGCTGGGGGACCGGCGGCGCGGCGCCCGTCTCCTGCTGGAGCGCCACCGGCGGAGAGAGGAGAGCCGGCGCCGGGAAGAGGACCGGCTACATAAGATGCTCCGCCAGGAAAATATATATTGGCGGCAGGGGATCAAAAATATAGCCGGCGTTGATGAGGCCGGGCGGGGGCCTCTGGCCGGGCCGGTGGTGGCTGCGGCTGTGATCCTGCCGCCGGGCACGACTATTACCTACCTTAACGACTCCAAGCAGCTCACCGCGGCACGGCGGGAAGAGCTTTTCGTCCAGATTGAGAATGTTTCCGCGGGGTGCGCCGTGGGCATCTGCTCGCCTGAAGAGATCGACAGGCTGAATATTTTTGGAGCGGTGATGCAGGCCATGCGTAGTGCCCTGGCGAGCCTTCCTGTCAGGCCCGACATGGTGCTGGTGGACGGTTTCCCCATTCGGGATGCCGGTCTGCGGCAGAAAGCCATCCGCGGAGGCGATGCGCTCTCCCTCTCCATTGCCGCCGCCTCGGTAGTGGCAAAGGTGACCAGGGACCGGATCATGCTCGAGCTGCACCGGCTCTACCCTGAATACGGCTTTGACAGGAACAAGGGTTATGGCACGCAGGAGCACCGCCTTGCCCTGGCCCGCCACGGCCCCTGCCCCGAGCACCGCCGCTCCTTTCGCTGCGCCGGTTCCGGCGATACCCGATCATGACGCGGCGGCGGCAGCAGGTGGGGAAGGCCGGGGAAGAGGCCGCCCGCGGCTATCTTCAGCGCAAGGGCTACCGGGTGGTCGAGCTTAACTACCGCTCCCCTTACGGCGAGATCGATCTCATTGCCTTTCAAGGCAGCATCCCTGTTTTTGTGGAAGTGCGCACCCGCACAAGCGCTTCATTCGGCCCGCCGGCAGAATCGATCACTGCGGAGAAGCTGGAGCGGCTAAAGAAAACCGCCCTTCACTTTATGCAGTCCCGCTACGGGGAAGAGGTGTCCTGCCGTTTCGATTTTATTGCTGTGCATCTGGAGCGGGGGAACATGGCCCTGAAGAGCCTGCGCCATTACCGGAACATTGTCGGATAAAATTAACTGAACTTCTCCTATATTACCATGTGCGCGAGAAAGTCCAATAATGACATGATGTTAACATAATGTTATCAAACCTTAACAATCATCTAGACATACCCCGGATAAGCCTGTTTGTCAGGCTTATTTTTTTACCCTATAATTATTCTTAACATAACATATCGCCGAATGGAAACTACGGGGAAACCAAAATGATTTGGGGTGAACCGCATCGTGCGGGGGGAGGCTCCCATCCCCAACCCGTCAGCTAACCCCGGAGGCGAAAAAGAGGAGGATGCTTACTTAATGTTCAAGCCATTCAAAACAGTTTTTCTAGCGGCGCTACTTCTTCTGTTTGCCGGCTCCGGGGCGGTTGAAGCTGCGCTCAGTCATACCGTGGTACCGGGCGAAACGGTTTGGCTGATCTCCCAAAAATATGACACCACGGTGGCGGATATCGTCGGCGCCAACAACCTGGCCAATTCCGATTTGATTTACAGCGGGCAGAAGTTGTCGATCCCTGGGAAACACAGGGTGGCGCCGGGTGAGACGCTCTGGTTGATTTCGCAACATTACGGCTCCAGCGTGGCGGCGCTTGCCGCAGCGAGCATGCTGGCCGATCCCGAACTGATTTACCCCGGGCAGATCCTGAATATACCCGGCGAAGGGATCAGCGGCGGCGGCTCCGCAACGAGCCCCCCGCTCTCGCGGGGCGACCATGGGCTGTCAAATGCGGATCTGGATCTTTTCGCCCGCCTGGTGCACTCAGAGTCTGCGGGAGAGCCCTACACGGGACAGGTGGCCGTTGCCGCCACTGTTTTAAACCGCGTCAAGGACAGCCGTTACCCCAATTCAGTGCGCGGTGTCATTCTGCAGGTCTGTGACGGTTACTACCAGTACTCGCCGGTGCAGGACGGCAGAATCAACCTGGCAGCAGGTGAAAGTGCATACCGCGCTGTCGGGGACGCCCTGAACGGCGCCGACCCTTCCTGGGGAGCAACAGGCTTCTACAATCCGGCCAAGACCACCAACCAGTGGGTGCGGATGCAGCCGGTGACCACCGTTATCGGCAACCACGTTTTCTTCCGCTAAAAAAGGTAAGAAAGGTTATGGGGTGGGCAGTGTCTGGAAGAACCTGGCGGCCGCCCCATAACCGTTTTCTTTCACCCTTTCTATCCCTTTGCCGGCCTGTGCCTGCAGCTGCCGCTGCTGGTACAGACACGGCTGCAGCCCTGCATCCAGCCCGCCAATCACGGCAGCTGAAATTACATTGCCCGGATCATATTCAGATCCGCAAAGGGCGTCAGGACAGCTCCTGCCGCACCCCTGCCCGGTGGCTAGTTTTCGGCTTTGCTCGCTTTCCAGGAGCGGGATTTGGCTCTGGAAGGTTTCTGACCATAATAACTCTGATAGTACTCGCTGCGCCAGGCCAGGTAGTCCCGGATTGATTCCTCCAGCGGACGGGGGCTGTAGCCCAGCTCTTCCTCGGCCTTTCTCCGGCTAAAGCGGGAATTATCGACCACTGTTTTCAGCGAATAGGTTGTAAATTGAGGCGTCTTCCTGAACCACCGGTACAGATGCTGCGTATACCTGGAGAAAAACAGGGCCATCCTGATGGGCACCGCCACTGACGGCGTCCGAATTCCTGTAATCTGCTGTGTTGTTTTGAGAAGCCCGCGCAGCGATATCTGCTCTCCGGAAAGAATATATTTTTCACCGCTGCGGCCCTTTTCTGCAGCCAGGATCATTCCCTGAACAACATCCCGCACATCGACAAAATCATAGGCTCCGTCAATGATAAAGGGTATGGGGGAGGTGGCAAATGTCTTCACCAGCTGCCCCATCTCCGAGCCAAGGTAATCATGGGGCCCGATAATCCCGCTGGGGCAGACGATGACTGCGTCCAGGCCCTCTTCGACTACCTTCAGCACAGCCTGCACCCCTTCGGCCTTGGTCCGGTCATAGGCTCCGGCGCTGCCGTCGAGGGAGGGAGGGGTCCTTTCATCCATGACCACGCCGTGAGGCTCTCTTCGAAAGGCATGGACGGAAGCGGTGTGAACCATCCTTTTAACCTTTGCCTTAAGCGCAGCCCGGGCCACATTACGGGCCCCTTCCACATTCACCCGGGACATGAGCTCCCCGTCACCGGGCATGATGGAGATGATCCCGGCTAGATGGTAAACCAGTCTTACCCCGCGCATCCAGCGATCCAGGGTGCCGGGGTCAAGTATATTGCCCACCACCATTTCTATGGGCAGTCCGCTCAAGGAATCGCAGGGCTCGCCCGGTAAGACAAGGGCCCTCACCTGTTCGCCTCTTCCGACCAGCTCCCGGATCAGTACATTTCCGATATGGCCCGTTGCTCCAGTTACTAAAATCATTTACATCGACCTCCGCTTAATCCGTTGATTAGAATTCGCATACTTTCTTCGGTAACTTTGCCCCAATCGGCTTTCCCGGCGTCGAGCAGGCTGCGCAGCAGGGTCCCTGCGGCAATGGAGAGAATTGCCCTGGCGCCTGCAACGGGATCAGATACTTCGAGTGTTCCCTCGTCAATCCCGCGCTGGATCAATGCGGCGAAAATATCCTCAAAACGCTGAAAAGCGGCGCGGGATGCTTCGCGCACAATTTGATCGCGGTTGGCCTGGGCCCATATTTCCAGGAAGATGCCCGCCCGCGTATCATCCGACTGAATAAGCTCCTGCACGAGATGTGAGAGATTGAGCAGGCTTTCCGGTATATTTGCAGTATCGCGGGCTGCTCTATCCAGGGCCTCCTCAAAATGGGCCAGCTGGATATCCACGAGTTCAAGAAAAAGAGCCTGTTTGTTTTCAAAATGGTAGTACAGCGTGCCTTTGCTGATGCCGGCGCGCCTGCAGATTTCAGCAACACCCGTCCCGGCGTAGCCGTTTTCGGCGAAGCAAGCGGCGGCCGCATCCAGGATTGCTGCCCTGGTTTCATGCCCTCTTGGCTTAATCTTCATCCCCGCTGCCGGAGTCATTTTCTTCCCCCGCCCTAGACCGTTCGGTCATTTTAATTAATTGTATTAAACAATTGTTACTTTGTCAATACCATAGACAGATCTAGATCTTGAACGATCTTGTGTGCCGGGCAGATGGATGAGAATGCAGGGCCCCGCTGCTGAGTGTTTGCGGCATTTACCCCCGGCGGGTGGGAGACGCTGAAAGGAAAGGGCCGGACCAGGGGAATCAGCCGGGCCGGCCCTGCTTAAAGGGCGTTACCTGTGGATATCCCGCCGCCCTGTTTTTCGGAGCGTCAGCGGAGTGCGACACCGGAGTGGCGCAGAAAATTGATCAACAGCAGTCTGCCGTCGGCTTTTCGTCCCGAAAGCTCGGGGTGAAACTGGACCCCGTAGATCTCTTTGCCGCGGTGCCGGATAATTTGGATGGGGCAGAGTTTGCTCGAACCGAGCAGGTCAAAACCGGCGGGCATTTCCTTGACCTCTTCATGGTGCCAGTTGAATACAGTAATGGGGCTGTGCAGATTTTCCAGCAGGGGATCATCTTTTAACAGCTCCACCCTGCTGTAGCCCAGTTCCCGGCCCTCCATGGGCGCCACCGGGACGCCGAAGGCCCGGCCGATGACCTGGTGCCCCCCGCAGATACCGAGAACAGGGAGGGATGCTTCCCTCAGGAAGCCGAATACCGCTTCCAGATCCGCCGGCTTGTAATCGGTCCAGGGCGCGATGAGACCGGAGATGAGAACGCAGACAGGGTCATGCCGCATCACCCGCATTTTATCCGCCCCGGGATAATGGATAAGATCAATATTTACATCGGCCAGCTGCATGACGTAATCGGCCAGGCAGTAAGCCGGGTTCACCAAAAGATTCTTTTCCGGGGGCTTGAGCATGGGATCAATAATGACTATTGTTTGCTTTTCCGGGACCACAGCTTTCGGCCGCCAGAACAGCCCGCGCACCATCTGCCGGCGAAGCAGATCCGTGGCCCGGATCAAAATCAGGATCACAACCAGCGCCATGATCAACCAGAATAGCGGCTTCTGCCACCACATCGTGAATCACTTCCCCCTTAATATATCAAGGGGACGGTTCCCATGATATAAAATTGTATATCAAGGGGACGGTTCCCATGATCTTAAATTGTACTGCGCAATTGCCTGTTCGGTTCCGGTTGGGGCGAACTTTTTCCCAGGTGTTTCCCGGGTTTTCTACACTCTCCGGTTAGAGGCCCAGGGCCCCTATGATTATCTTTCATGCTTTCTTTTTTAATTCCTTCTTTCTCCAGGGAGGGATTTTCCGTTCATGCTAGAGAGCTGTCCTGTCAATACGGTCCAGGCTGCGGTACTGGACTGCTTCGGCGATGTGGGGCGATTCGACAGATCCGGCGCCGGCCAGATCGGCGATGGTGCGGGACACCTTGATGATGCGGTCGTGGGCGCGCATGGAGAGGCCCAGGCTGCGGTAGGCCTGCCGGAGCAGGCTGCGGGCTTCGTCCGTGAGCGGGCAGAACCTGGCCAGGTGGCGGCTGCGCATCTGGGCGTTGGTGAGGATGGACAGTTTTTCAAAGCGCTCCTGTTGGATGGAGCGGGCCTGCTCCACGCGGCGGCGAATGGCGCAAGAATTTTCTCCGGCATGCTCCTGCTGGAGCTGCTCATAGTTGATCCGGGGCACCTCCACCTGCAGATCAATGCGGTCCAGCAGCGGCCCTGAAAGGCGGGAGCGGTAGCGCTGCACCGCTGCCGGGCTGCAGCGGCAGATGTGAAAGGGGTCATTGAGAAAACCGCACTGACAGGGGTTGGCCGAAGCTACAAACATGAAATCTGCGGGGTAGGTGAGCGTTGCGGAAACGCGGGTCACTGTGACCATCCTATCCTCCAGCGGCTGTCGCAAAGCCTCAAGCAGATCGCGGCTGTATTCGGGCAGCTCGTCGAAAAAGAGGACGCCGCGGTGGGCCAGGCTTACTTCGCCAGGCCGGGGCATCCTGCCTCCCCCGATGATCCCGGCGGCCGAGGCGCCGTGATGGGGGCTGCGGAAGGGGCGCTCCATGACCAGGGGCCGCTCCGGCGGCAGCCGGCCTGCAATACTGTGGATGCGGGTTATTTCGAGAATTTCATCAAGCGTAGGGGCAGGCAGGATCCCCGGCAGGCGTCGAGCCAGCATTGTCTTGCCGCTGCCCGGGGGGCCGTACAGCAAAATATTATGCCCGCCGGCGGCGGCCACCTCCAGCGCTCGCTTGGCTGTCTCCTGCCCCTTTACTTCGCTGAAATCGGGGCCGGGCGCCCGCTCCTGCCCGATCAGTTCATCCAGCCGGGTCTGCACCGTGGGGATGGAAAGAAAACCGCAGAAATGCCTTGCCGCCTCCTTAAGGGTGCGCACTCCCTTTACCGGCACCTGTTTGATCATCGCCGCTTCGGCTCCGTTTGGTGCCGGAAGGTAGAATACTGGTTCCTCCAGCCCGGCAAATTCTGCGATGGAGGCGGCCATGGCCAGGGTGCCGGGAACAGGGCGCAGGGTCCCGTCCAGCGAGAGCTCACCTACAAGGACCGCTTTTCGCAGCTTTTCAGTGTAGGGTATCTGTCCCGAAGCGGCGAGCAGCGCCAGGGCGATGGCCAGATCAAATGCGGGGCCCTCTTTGCGCAGGTCTGCCGGAGCCAGGTTGACAGTAACCCTCTCGTAGGGAAATTTAAAGCCGCTGTTGCGCACGGCGGCACGGACTCTCCCCCTTGCCTCCTTAACCGAGGGATCGGGTAGCCCGATGATGTCGAAATGAGGCATACCCCCGTGGATATCCACCTCTACCTCCAGGGGAATCCCTTGAATACCGAGCACCGTGCAGGAGAACACTCTGGCCAGCATAACCGGGGAACCTCCTCTGCTGCAGTTTTGGCAGGAGCGGGCTAACTGGTTTTCTCCCGGCCCCAGCGGATCAGGCGGGCACTGAGCTGCTGTCCCAACACCGCCAGATCTTCAGTTGCAAGGTAATCATTGGCTGTTTCATCAAAGAGGACGAGAACCCGCGGCGGGACCTCGCCGTCGCCTTTTTCGAGACGCAGCAGCAGCGGCAGGCGCGGCAGTGCCATGATGGTAAAGGAGCGCGTCTCTTTGGCCGGGCGGGCGCAGAGACGGTTCAGGAGCAGCCCCTCAAAGAGAGCGCTCCGGTTTCCGAAATAATCCTCCAGCGGTTCCAGCGCCCTCTTTTTAAAAGCGGAATTAAAGCTGTCGCCGCCCCAGAGTGTGCGGAAGGGGATCCATTTCCCGGCGGGTGGTTTCCCAGGGGCTCCGGCCAGGTAATGAATCAGGATAATTGCGGTGGCCGTAGGCACCTCTTTACCTGTGCTGTATGATAAAACCTCGCCTGCGGGCCAGTTGATCCGGTAAATCCGCCCCAGGTAGGGAAGAGTCAGCTCGCGCCAGGCGGCCGGAGGGTACAGGGTCAGGGCGGCCCCGCTGAAACGGGCTATCTCCATGCTGTTTCCGGCGGCAAACTGGCGGCGGGCCTGATCCAGGACGGCGGCATAGTTGTCGCTCACTTTCTTCCACTCCTTCCTTTCCATGGTCATAGATTTCGCCGCGAAGGGGATGAATCCTTTTTGGTCAACCCTATCGACAAGGGGATAAATATGTTATAGTAATACTTGCCTAAATATCATCAATTTGACAGGAGGCGATTTTATGTCAAGGCATGAGCTTCCACCTTTACCCTACGATTATTCTGCCCTGGAACCTCATTATGAAGAGAGGACTCTCCGTCTGCATCACGGCGCCCACCACAAGGCATATGTGGAGGGGCTCAATAACGCTGAATTGAAGCTTTCCCAGGCACGGGGAAAAGGGGATTTTGCCCTGGTCAAGCACTGGGAGAGGGAGCTGGCTTTTCACGGATCAGGCCATATTCTACACTCAATTTTTTGGGAAAACATGAAACCCGGCGGTGGAGGCCCGGCGACGGGTCCCGCAGCAGAAGGCATAGAAAGGGATTTTGGAGGTTTCGACATCTTCAAGCAGCAGTTCAGCGCTGCTGCGGCGGCGGTGGAGGGCTCGGGATGGACACTGCTCTGTCAGCTTCCCGTTTTTAAAAAACTGGAGATTCTCACCGCCGAGAAGCATCAGAATCTGACGCAGTGGGGGGCTGTGCCGCTGCTGGTTCTAGATCTCTGGGAACATGCATACTATCTGCAGTACCAGAATAAAAGGGCCGCCTTTATTGAAGCCTGGTGGAACCTGGTTAACTGGGAGGATGTAAACAGGCGCCTGGAGCGGTAGGAGCGCTAACAGCAGTTGTCACTTGCACACCGCCGGCTTGAAAATTAAAATTACAATACCGGCTCCTTTTACAAAAAACGGGCCGCAAATATTATTTCAAAAGGGAGGCATCCGCAGTGGATCCCGTTATTTTGAAAGAAGGCATCTACTGGGTGGGGGCGGTGGACTGGGATATGCAGTATTTTCACGGACCCGTGTACAGAACTCACCGCGGCACAACTTATAACAGTTATCTCATCGTTGATGATAAGATTACCCTGGTGGATACGGTTTACGGCCCCTTTGCCGGGGAGATGCTGGAGCGGATCAGAAGGATTGTCGATCCCTCGCGCATCGACTATGTCGTGATCAACCATGTGGAGACGGATCATTCAGGAGCGCTCCCAGAGTTGATGAAGCTGGCCTCTGCGGCAAAGATCTTTTGCACCGCCAAAGGCAAGGCGGGTTTGCTCAAGCACTATTACGGAGAATGGGATTACCAGGTTGTTCAAACCGGCACTGAACTGCCCCTGGGGAGGCGCACCCTGAGCTTTATCGAGGCTCCCATGCTGCACTGGCCGGACAGCATGTTTACATATGTCAAAGAAGAAGCGCTGCTTATGCCCAACGATGCTTTTGGCCAGCACCTGGCCGGCGCGTTCCGCTTTGACGATGAGGTGGATAACAAGATCATTATGGAGGAAGCCTCGCGCTACTATGCAAACATTCTATATCCCTTGAGCAAGCTGGTTCTGAAGAAGCTGGAGGAGGTAAAGGTCCTGAATATACCCATCTCCATGATCGCTCCCAGCCACGGGGTGATCTGGCGAGAAAATCCGGGGCAGATTATCGAAGCATACCTGCGCTGGGCTTCGGGCGAATGGCTTCACAAGGCCGTTGTGGTTTACGATACCATGTGGGGCAGCACCGAATCCATGGCCCGCTCCATCGTGGAAGGACTTGCAGCGGAAAAGGTGGATGCCAAGCTGATCAAGGTCTCTATCCGGGACGTCAACAACATCTTTACCGAACTGCTGGAGGCTCGTTTGCTCCTCGTCGGCTCCCCGACGATCAACCGCAGCTATCTCTCCGTGCTCTCACCTTTTCTGGACGATCTCACCGGCCTGAAGCCCGTTAACCGTCTGGGCGCCGCTTTCGGCTCTTACGGTTGGAGCAGGGGGGCGGTAAAGGCAATTGAAGTGAAACTGGAGGCGGCGGGGTTGACCCTGGCCCGGGAGGGTTTGGAGCTGCTCTGGGTGCCCGATGCCGGGGAGCTGAAAAGCTGCTACGAGTGGGGCCGCGCTCTGGCTCAAAGAATAAAGGAGTAAGACAACAACTCAAGAAAGGGGTTGAGGGGATGGACAAGTGGGAATGCGATGTTTGCGGCTATATCTATGATCCGGCAGAGGGCGACAGTTCAGCGGGTATAGAGCCGGGGACTTCCTTTGAAGAGCTTCCCGATGACTGGGTCTGTCCGGATTGCGGCGTGGGCAAGGAAAGCTTCACCAGGATAGATTAGTAAGCACCGGGGGCGGCCCCATGGGTCGCCCGTATTTACACACGTTAGCATAAAACTGCCGTGGAAGGGCGTCACGCGCTCTCCAGGTGCGGCAGCCCTACTACTTCATACTTGTGAGTCAAAGTCACCGTCCCCTTGACTCACTGCTGTTTTTGTCGCTCATCTCGAAAAGACCCCGCGTTTCCAGAATGGGTTCGACAAAAAGGATCCCTTTTCCCGGTTTATCCAGGTTGAGGCCCTGCGACACAGCGCGCACCACTTGATCAACTAAGCTGTCCGGTGTGAGGATGATCACGAGCTCCTTTTCAGGTTCGATCTCCACGCCGAACAGCTTTGTGGCGATCTCGGCGCCGGCGCCGCGTCCGTGCAATATCGTACCGCCCTGAACGCCGGCCTGGCGTGCGATATCCATGACATCATCAGCCATGCCGCGATCAACAATTACAGTCAGCTTCCTAAACATAATCTCACCTTCCGCACTCTGTACTGTTTTTTCCGCCCACTTAGTTCCGCCCTCTTCAATAGCGGGGAAAGCTGCTGCATCCACAGCCGGTGTAATATAGGCAATGCCATGGCCGAGTTTCTTGAGATGGAGCTCTTTCTCAAGATGGTCCAACATCTCTACAGCACTCTCTTTATCCAGCAAAAATTTGACTATTTCCTTCTTTTGGCTTTTTATTCCCAGCAAGTTTAAAACAGTACTGCCCACTGTGCCCCTGCCGATCATCACCATACCACCGCGAAGCCCTTTTTCTTTAGCGAGGCGGATGCATTTATGGCTTTTACTCTCGCTGAGGATTAATGTTAACACCCGGGCTCTGCAGGCCGCCCGATCCTTGATCAGGTTGTCCATGCTGATCTCCTCCCATCGTAACCTCAATCGCAGTTTTTGAAGCCTTGCGAGTTTTTGCGTGATAAAGCGCGCCCAGCAGCTCGATCGCTATGATCGGCGTCATAGCTACAATGGCAATCATACCAAAACCATCCATAACCAGGTCTGCCGAAGGGACCTGGGCGGCAATGCCCTGAACAAAAGCCAGTGAGAATGTTGCGGTCATAGGCCCGGAAGCAACTCCGCCTGCATCAAAGGCCATGCCCACGAAAAGGTCGGGGACAAAGTAAGCCAGGATCACTGCGAGGCCAAAACCCGGCAGTAAATACATCCACAAATGTAAGCCGGGCATTAGTATCCGCAGCGCAGACATGAAAATGGATAATCCCACCGCAATGGAGAGGAAGATAAGGACGAGGATGCGGTTGACGGAGCCCCCGGTGACCTCCTCAACCTGATTGGTCAATACATGGACGGCAGGCTCGGCCAGTACCGTTGTCAACCCGAGAAACAGGGCTACCAGCAGGACCGGGGCGTTGGAATTCATTGTGGCAAGCCCCATCCCTATTTTTATACCCACCAGCATGAAGCCGCCGTTGACTCCCAACAGAAAGATGACCAGGCCCAGAAAAGTCAGGATCAAACCCCTGGTGATGTCGAGAACCCGCCTTGCTTTTTGCTTGAAGGAAAATATTTGAAAGAATATATAGGCAACTATAATCGGCAGAAGCGACTTGAATGCCCCCCAGACAAGGGGCAGCAGTTTGGAACCGTACATATCCAGCAGGGTGGAAGCGGCGACGGTTTCTTCCGGCAGCGAGCCGTTCAATTTATCTATGCCAAATATAAGGCCTGTAATGAGAACACCGAGAATGGCGCCTGTTGAGGCGATGCCCACCAGCCCAAAATGATCGGCTTCGCCCATGCCGCGGCCTTTTTTCTTCAATATTGAGATTCCGCCCGCCAGGGCCAGCATAAAGGGGACCGTAATGGCGCCTGTCGTCGCTCCGGAGGAATCAAAGGCAATGGATATAAAATCAGGCGAAGAGAAAAGAGACAGGATGAGAATTAATCCATATGCGGCGGCAAACATATGTTTGAGCCGGATACCCCTCAGTATGCGCAGCATTCCCAGTGTCATCATGACGCCGATTCCGATGGAGACAACAACAACCATTATCGTGTGACTGAATTGCCCCGAAGTTACGCTGTGCACCTGGCCGGCAAGTATGTGCAGATCCGGTTCCGCATAGGAAATGAAAAAGCCCAGGACCAGGCAGATGGTGATGATCACGGCGTAGCCCTTCGAAAGCGCCAGTGTATCGCCGATACCACGTCCAATCGGATCCAGCCCCTGATCAATACCGAACAGGAACACTGTCAAGCCGATGATTACCAGTGCCGAACCCAGCAGGAAAGCATAGAGCAGGGAACCCTCCAGCGGGCATATTGTAAAATGCAGCACAAGAACAATGGCAGTGATAGGCAGAACTGATGCCAGCACCTCTTTAAATTTGTCTTTCAGAGCTTCCAAACAACCACCTCGCAGCAATAATTTTGGATATTATGCAATCGCAGATCCTTTATAAGATTACATTAATATCCCCCGTTCTTCAACCGGGCGGCTGAAAAAAGCAAATTTTGGCGCCCGGCCTCCGGACGGTTTACCAGGCGCAGCTCTTTTATCGATCTATGTCTGCAGGCAGGGCAGATGTTGCCGCATCTCTCCAGGTGCGGCTGTTTCGGGTTGGCAACCCGTTCACCTAGCGGGTGAGATAGCGGACCCAGATCCGGGAGGTAAAGCGCGGCTCTTGCGCAAAGGGGCTCTGCGCTGTGCAAGCTTCCTAAACATTAAAGCGAAAATTGATGATGTCACCATCCCGCACAGGATATTCTTTGCCCTCCAGGCGGAAAAGTCCGGCTTCCCTGACTGCAGCGGCGCTGCCCAGCCGCTCGAGGTCATCGTAATGGAAAATTTCAGCCCGGATAAAGCCGCGCTCGATATCAGAATGGATCTTGCCGGCGGCCAGCCGTGCCGTGGCGCCCCGGCGGACTGTCCAGGCCCTGACCTCGTCTTCGCCTACAGTAAAAAACGAGATCAATCCGAGCCGCTCGTACGCAGTCCGGGCCAGGCGGCCCAGGCCGGATTCCTCCAGGCCGAGGTCGGCCAGAAAGGCGCCCCGATCTTCGGGGGGCAGCTCCCCGATCTCCGCTTCCACCCGGGCACAGATCTCGATTACCGGGATGCCCCGGGCGGCGGTATACTCCTGGACGCGGCCGCGCTCCGGGTAATCGCGGGCGGCCAGTCGCTGTTCGTCCAGGTTGAGTGCAGCGATAAGCGGCTTCTCGCTTAAAAATGATTGCCCGGCGAGCAGCTGCCGCTCGTAATCGCCAAGTGGCACGGCGGTAGCAGGGCGCTCCTGCTCCAGTGCCTCCTTCAGCTGTTTCAGCAGATTGATCTGATCCGCAGCCGCAGCCTTGTTTTTCCCCTTCGGGGCGCTCCTTAAGCGCTCCAGCCTCTTCTCCACCGCATCAAGATCGGCCAGGAGCAGCTCGCTGTAAAAATCGAGCAGTTCACGGTAAGGAGATATCCCGTTGCATGAGCCCCCTTCCTCTTCCCCGCCGAAAGCGGGGATCACCTGTACCAGCGCGTCTGCACCGCGGGCCTCATCGAGCAGCCGCGCCGCCCGGGCGGCGCCCCCATCATGGTGCGCTCCGGGGATATCCTCGAAATCGATGCGGGCATAGACTGTTTTACGGGGCCGGTAAAGATTGGACAGGATATCTATACGGCTGTCAGGGACCGCGGCACTGCCAAAATGCACCTCCCCGGCGGCGGCAAAACCGGTAGGCGCGCTCGCTCCGGTCAACAGGTTGAAAAAGGTGGTTTTCCCCGACTGGGGCAGCCCCACCAGTCCGATCTGCATGTGCGTTTCATCTCCCCGGGATAATTTTCACCCGATTATTCTATCACACCCGGCGGCTTTTGGCGAAGCCTTTGCGGCCGGTTAAAAATTGTGAATTCTGGCGCCGGGGGCTTGAGTCCGCAAAATGGGTCTTGAGTCAAAAGCGGGAGTATGTTTTACTTATGTCAGAAAGAACTAGCAGCGGAGGTTGACTTTTGAAAACAGATGAGAGCAGGCAAAGAGAAAATGAACCTGGAGGGGCCGGCTCCGACTGGCTGAAACGGTTACGGCGCGAACTCAACGAGGCCCAGTACAGATTTGCCACGGCCGGCGAAGAGGTCATTCTGGGCCTGGCCGGGCCCGGCTCGGGAAAGACCCGTGCCCTGGTCTACCGGGCCGCCCATCTGATCAAGAGCGGAGTCCCGCCGCAGCAGATCCTGCTGCTGACCTTTACAAACAAGGCTGCCGGAGAGATGAAGGAGCGTCTGAGCGCGCTGCTCGGCTCCTGGCCTGAAGGGCTCTGGGCGGGCACATTTCACAGTACCGGGGCCCGGATCCTGCGCCGCCACGCTCCCCTGGTCCGGCGGCAGAGTAATTTTACCATTCTCGACGAGGATGACAGCCGCAGCCTCTTCAGACAGCTGACGGGGGCTCTCTCGCATGCCCTGGATGAAGAGGGGCGCAAGCTTCTTCTGAAGCGGGGACTGCTGGGCCGCATCATCAGCAGGGCGCGCAATTCCGAGATGACCATTCGCGATGTGATGGAGGATGAATACGACTTTGGCCTGGGCTTTCTCCCGGCGGTGGAGAGGCTGGCTTTACTGTACGAGCAAAGAAAAGAGGAATGCAATACCCTGGATTTTGACGATCTGCTCCTGTGCTGGCTGGAGCTGTTCCGGGAGCATCCGGTGGTGAGCGATCAGTACCGCAGTCGTTTCGCTCATGTTCTTGTCGATGAGTTCCAGGATACAAATATTGTCCAGGCTCGCCTGGTGGACCAGTTTGCCGGCGCCGCCTCCCTTTGCGCCGTTGGTGATGACGCCCAGTCCATCTATGCCTTTCGCTTTGCCCACGTGGGCAACATCCTCTCATTTCCCGAGAAATATCCACGGGCGCTGGTTGTACGCATGGAACAAAATTACCGCAGCACCCCCCAGATCGTGGCGCTGGCCAATGCCTCCATCGCTTTTAACCGGGCGCAGCTGCCGAAAAAACTTTTTTCGAAAAGCCCGCCCGGGGAAAAACCCCGCGTTGCCGGCGCCAGAAACGCCCGGGAGGAGGCCTCCTTTGTCCTGGCCGGGATCGGCGGCCTCATCGACGGGGGGGTTCCCCTGAACGAGATCGCTGTGCTCTACCGGAGCAGCTTTCTCTCCACCGAACTTGAGCTGACCCTGGTGCGCCGCGGGATTCCCTATCTCACCTTTGGCGGGATCAAATTTCTTCAGAAGAGCCACATCAAGGATATTCTGGCCTATCTGAAAGTGCTCCACAATCCCGCCGACGCCGAAGCCTGGCGCCGCCTGGCATTGCTGCAGCCCGGCCTGGGACAGGTTACCTTCAACCGCCTCTGGGATGATCTCGGAGGAAGCGGCGATCCCCTGGGTGATGCTACTTCAGGCAGGATTTCTCCCGCCCGGGGCAAAGAGGGCTGGGACTCGCTCTGCCGGACCCTGGCGGGGCTTCGCTCCCATGCCGCTGCAGGGAAGGGCGGGGGGGACAAAGAGGGTGTTACCGGGCTGATCAGCCTGATCATGGAGCGTGGCTACGATGGGATTCTGCAGCGAAACTATCCCGATCAGTACGAGGAGAGGGCCAGGGGGATTGAGCGGCTGGCCGACAGCGCCGCCCGCTACAGTTCGCTGGGCCCCTTCCTGGAATCGCTGGCCCTGGATGAATCGCTCTTTACCGGCGCCACAGATGCCGGGCAGGGCGGCGAGGGGCACCTTACCCTTTCCACCATCCACAGCGCCAAGGGCAGGGAGTGGGAAGCGGTCTTTGTCATCGGCCTCAACGAGGGCACCTTTCCCAGCTACCGCTCTGAAAATGAAGACCTCTCCGAGGAGCGCCGTCTTTTTTACGTGGCGGTGACACGCGCGCGGCGCTATCTCTTCCTGAGCACCTACTGGGAGGATAACCGCAGCTGGGGGCCGGTGGCGGGGGCGCCTTCACTTTTTCTAAAGGAGCTGCCGCGGGAATGTTTTGAAGCTGTTCTGGTGGAGCAGACGGAGTACGATGATTTCTAGATGCCCTTTAAACCGGGGTGGGCCTTTTTCCAAAATATGCCTTCGCAAATGCAGTCTGGCCGGAGGACATGTCTGATGGCGCCGCCGCCCGGGTGATTGCTGTCTAAGCCGTCAAGGCCGGCAGGGCGATTGGCAGGGTACGCCTGGCGGGGGAGCAGGGTGTTCCTTTATGTGAAGTGTTAGCGGCGGAGGTTTAAGAGATAATAAGAATCTACCGGTTAAGTGCTTACCACGCGAAAAGAACCTTCTAAAGGGAGTTGTCTTGATGAAAGAAGAAGAGATTAAGCAGTTGCTGATGGAGCTCTCCGGCGCCGTGGGGATTTCGGGGAGCGAGTCAGCCGTCGCTGAGGCTGCTTCCCGCTGCCTGGGGTGCTACAGCACCAGGATGTGGCGGGACAGCCTGGGCAACCTCATCGCTTACCGGGAGGGAGAGTGCGCCGGCGAAAAACCCTTTTCCCTGGCCCTGGTAGCGCATATGGATGAGATCGGCGCCATGGTCACCAGGATTGAAGATGGGGGAGCGCTGCGCTTTACCGCCGTGGGGGGAATCGATTCCCGTATTCTCCCCGGCCAGCCCGTCGAAGTTCACGGCCGCACCCTGCTCAAGGGCGTTGTCGGCGCAAAACCGCCGCACCTGCTGCCGGCGAAGGAGCGCCGGGAAGCGCACAAATTTGAGGATCTCTTTATCGACATCGGTATGGACAGAGAGCGGGCCGGGGCGCAGGTGCGCATTGGCGATCTGATCTCTTTTGACGCGGAGCCCCTGGCCATGTCCGCCGGTGGATGCATTGTCGGGAAGTCGCTCGATGATCGCGCCGGCGTGGCTGCGCTGGTGATCTGCGCCGCCGAACTGGCCGCCTCCCGCCACGCCGCCGACATTTATTATGTGGCCAGCGTTCAGGAGGAAGTGGGTCTGCGCGGCGCCGTCACCGCCGCTTATGGGCTTGTTCCCGACCTGGCGGTGGCTATTGATGTGACTTTCGGGCAATCCCCCGGGCTCAACCCCCCCGAAGTATTCAAGGTGGGCGGCGGTCCGGTGATCACAATGGGGCCCAATTTTCATCCAGCACTGGTCCGTCGTTTCGAAGATGCAGCTGCTGCAGACCGCTTTACAGTGCAGCGCGAGGCTGATCCCGCCGCCGGCGGCACCGACGCCTGGGCCATCCAGGTGGCGCGGGAAGGGATCCCCTCCGCGTTGCTCTCCATACCGCTGCGCTACATGCACACCACGGTGGAGATGCTGAACATAGAAGATCTGAACAACACCGGGCGGCTGCTGGCCTCTTTTGCCCGCAGCCTTGATCGCCCCTTTGTGGAGGGATTGGCATGTTTATAAAAAAGCTGTCGGACCTGCCCTCTGTTTCCGGAAACGAAAAGGCAGTTCGCGAAGCGATCATCGAAGAGCTGAAGGGGCAACCGCTGGAATGGAAGACCGATACCATGGGCAATCTCCTGGTGCGTAAAGGGGGCGACTCACCGCGCTCCCGGCGGCGCATCATGCTCGCCGCCCATATGGACGAGGTGGGCCTCATGATCGTCTCCGTTGAGAAGAGCGGCCATCAAAAATTTCGCCCTGTGGGTGGTATTGATACCCGGGTTCTTGTCTCCAAGAGGGTGCGCATCGGTGAAAAGAGCATTCCCGGGGTGATCGGTTCCAAGGCCATACACCTGCAAAAGCCGGAAGAGCGGCGCAAGCCCATTGACCTGGATCAGCTCTATATCGATATCGGGGCGAAGGATAAAGAAGAGGCGGAGAAGCATGTGCAGATAGGGGACTATGCTTCCTTTGACACGGAATGCATCTCCTTCGGCGACGGCTGCCTGCGCGGCAAAGCTTTTGATGACCGCGCCGGCTGCGCCCTGCTCCTGGAGCTGCTGCTGGAGAAGGGAGGGCCTTCCTTTGACGCCGCCTTCACCGTCCAGGAAGAGGTGGGCCTGCGGGGGGCGCGGGTGGCCGCCTATACGCTTCAGCCGCAGATGGCCCTGGCCCTTGAAGCCACCGCCGCCGACGATACCCCCGACACAAAGGGGGAGCGCAGCGCCGCCGCTCTGGGCCGCGGTCCGGCAATCAGCTTTATGGATCGCACCCTTATTGTTGACCGCAGGATATTCCAGAGTCTCATTGAAGCGGGTGAGAAGGCGGCAGTTCCCTTCCAGTTTCGCCGCTTCACCGGCGGGGGTACCGATGCCGGGGCCATGGCCCTGAGCAGGGAAGGAGTCAGGGCCGGTGTGGTGGCGGTACCCTGCCGCTATATTCATTCTCCCTGCTGCGTGCTTAAGGAGAGCGACATGGGGCATACCCTTGCCCTGGTGCGGGCCTGGCTTGAAGCGGCGGTTTGAAAACTACGATGAAGGTGGCGATAGATTAAATGGAGACGTTGATCAAAGAGTTTGTCGAGGCGTGCGGCCCTTCCGGGGAGGAAGCAGTCGTCAGGGAGTTAATTGAAGAGAGGGTCAGGGAGAGCGCTGACCGCACCTTTACAGATAACCTGGGCAATCTTTTTGCCCTCAGGGAGGGACCTGGCCCGCTGCTCATGTTCTCTGCGCACATGGATGAGATCGGGATCGTGGTCACCCATATCGACGACAGCGGCTTCTTGCGCATTGCTCCCGTAGGCGGTGTTGCCCCGCACCTGCTGCCGGGGCAGCGGGTGATATTTAAAAACGGCGTTACCGGTACCCTGTACCATGAGAAGCTCAAAGAGCTAAAAGAGCTTGATTGGACCAGGCTCTACCTCGACATCGGCGCCGCCGGCGGTGATGAAGCGAAAGAGCGCCTCCGCATCGGCGACATGGCCTGCCTGGACCAGCCCTTTGTTAAGCTGGGCCGGCGCTACATGGCCAAGGCAATGGACGACCGCATCGGCTGTGCTATCCTCGTGGAGGCTCTGCGCCGGCTGCCCTCCTCGCTGCCCCAGGGGCTTTGCTTTGTTTTCTCGGTGCAGGAAGAGGTGGGGCTGCGCGGCGCCGCCACCGCTGCATACCGGCTCAGGCCCGGCTACGGCTTTGCCGTTGATGTGACTTCTGTCGGCGACACTCCCGAGTCGCCCGTGATGGCGGTGAGCCTGGGCAAGGGTCCCGCGATCAAGGTGAAGGACAGGTCGATAATCTGCCATCCGGAAGTGCGCGATATAATGATCGAAGCAGCCGAAAATAATAATATCCCCTACCAGCTCGAGGTCCTGGAGCATGGGGGGACCGATGCCGGAGCCATCCACCTGTCCCGTGAAGGTGTTCCCTCCGGCGCCCTATCAATCCCCTGCCGCTATATCCATTCTCCCTCCGAAATGGTCGATGCCGGTGATGTGGAGCATGCCGTTGTCCTCATTGAGAAGCTCGCCGCCCTGGCCTGGCCCCCGCTGCCCCACTCCTGAACTCTGGGTTGCTCCGCGCAAGCGTTGGGCTCTCCTTACACCGGGGCGGGCGGGCAGTCCCCTTTGTTATACGAGCACTCCCGGATATCCCCGGCAAAGGGGGTCCGGGAGGGTTTGTCAAAAAAAGCGGCGGTACCGGGTGCCTGCCCGGCGGACATTGCGGTGCTGCAACAGGTAAAGCCGCACGCCGACCGTGTGCTTTTTGATCGCGCCGCAAGCCTGTGATATACTTTAAAAGGAATTTTTCAAGAAGGATTACGGAGGAAACAAGGCTATGGATAGCAACAGCAGAGATATATCCCTGAGGAGAGCGGGGGAGCTGAAAAAAACCCTCCATGAATATGAGCAAGCCCTGCCTGCTATTCCGACAGGCTTTCAGCAGTGGCCCCGCATCCTGGAGAATCAGGAGCGGTTGAAATCGCTTTTCAAGGCCACTGCCGTGGATTGGGAGAACTGGCGGTGGCATATTAAAAACCGGATCACCACTGTTGAGGAGCTGAAAAGATGTTTATCTCTCAGCACGAGGCAGGCGGAGGAGATCGGGCGGACAGGGCAATCGTACCGCTGGGCGGTTTCACCGTACTATCTCAGCCTCATCGATCCCGATGACCCCGACGACCCCGTCCGCCGCCAGGCTGTCCCCTCAATAGAGGAATGCGCCGATGATGCCGGGAGCAGCGACCCCATGGATGAAGAGCACACCTCACCCGCCCCGGCGGTGACGCGTCGCTACCCCGACCGCCTGATCATCAATGTGACGAATCAGTGCGCCATGTATTGCCGGCACTGCCAGAGGCGGCGGAATATCGGCGAGAAAGATCTGGCCACGCCGCGCAGTGAGCTGGCGGCGGCGCTTGACTATGTCCGCGACAACAGGGAAATCCGCGATGTACTTCTCACGGGCGGAGATGCTTTCATGCTCGGCAACAGCAGCATTGCCTGGCTGCTGGAGCAGCTTGGGCAGATCCCCCACGTTGAGATCAAGCGCTTCGGGACGCGCACTCCGGTAACGCTGCCCAGCCGCATCGATGACGAGCTTTGCAAGATCCTCTCCCGCCACCTGCCGCTCTATGTCAATGTGCAGTTCAATCACCCGCTGGAGGTAACCCCGGCTGCCAGCGAAGCCTGCTTCAAGCTGGCCCGGTCCGGCGTCTCCCTGGGCAACCAGGCGGTGCTGCTCAAGGGGGTAAACAGCGACCCCTTTGTCATGCTCAAGCTGAACCAGGAGCTGCTAAAAATCATGGTCCGTCCCTACTATATATTTCATCCAAAAAGCGTGAAAGGTACATCCCATTTTTGGGTGAAGATTCGGGAAGGCCTGGAGGTGATGGAGCAGATGAGGGGTCATACCTCGGGACTGGCTATTCCCACCTATATTCTTAATGCGCCGCAGGGCTATGGTAAGATACCCCTTCTGCCGCAGTATTTACTCTGGGAAGGTGAGAATGAGGCTGTGATCAGGACCTGGGAAAACCGGGTCGTGAAATTTGGCTACCATGAAATGGAGGGCCGGGGGGAAAGCAACGATTGAAACATCTGTCCCATTCCGTCTGAGGCAGCAGTTATAACAGAATTGGCGCCCTGAAGAGACCATGGAAGAAGAACTTATGTATCTGAATGCTCTGAACCGGGTTTCTTTTTTAGGCCCGCTGCGCATCGGGGCCATGCTCAAGCGCTGCGGTACCGCCCGGGAAGCCTGGAGTGCTTCAGCGGCGCTCCTGGGCGATATTCCCGAGCTGAAGGGTTTTGAAGAGCGGCTGCTCGAAGAGCGCCGGCGCATTCATCCCCAGCGGGAGTGGCGCCGCTTGCAGCAGCTGAATATTGGCTGCCTTTCGGTGAACTCCCCCCGCTACCCGCCCCTGCTGAAGCGGATTTCTCAACCTCCGCCGCTGCTTTACTGCCTCGGCGAATGGCGGGAGGAGGATAACCTGGCCCTGGCCATTGTGGGCAGCAGGCGCTGCACCTTTTACGGCAAGGAGGTGGCTTCCCGCCTGGCGGGGGAGCTGGCCGGCGCCGGTTTCACTATTGTCAGCGGTATGGCCCTGGGCATCGATACGGCGGCGCACGATGGCGCCCTGGGGGCAAAAGGGCGCTCCGTAGCCGTTCTCGGCTGCAGCGTGGAGCGGTGTTACCCGGCTGCCAACAGGGATCTAATGAAAGCGCTGATCAAAAATGGGGCTGTTGTGAGCGAATTTCCCCTGGATACCCCGCCGCTGCCCCAGCATTTTCCCCGGCGCAACCGCATCATCAGCGGTCTCTCGCTGGGCGCTGTCGTTGTCGAGGCCTCCCGGAAAAGCGGCGCCCTGATCACCGCTTACTATGCGCTGGAGCAGAATCGTGAAGTTTTTGCCGTCCCCGGCAATGTGGGCAGCCCTTACAGCCGCGGCAGCCACCGCCTGATCAAAGAGGGGGCCCGCCTTGTCGAGGGGGCTGAAGACATTCTCGAAGAGCTGGGCATTGTCGCTGCCGGAGGCCTCTCCCTGCCGGAGGATCTTTCAGAAGCAAGAGAGCAAAAGGTGGCTGCCCTGGAAGATGATGAGAGGCGGATCCTGGGTCTTATTCCCTATCAGCCGCTGCATATTGACGAGATTGTGCGCCTGGGCGGTGAGGATGCGGCGGAGACAGGAGCCCGCCTCCTGAGCCTGGAGCTGAAAGGGCTTATTCGCCAGCTGCCGGGAAAATATTTTATTCAGGTGTAGTTTATGATAAGATACACGGGTAATGTTTTGTTCTTGAATGGGGGGAAGAGTCATGAGCGGTTTACTGGTGATTGTTGAATCGCCGGCCAAGGCGCGAACACTGAAAAAATTTTTGGGTTCAAAATACCAGGTCCTGGCCTCCCTGGGCCACCTGATCGATCTTCCCAAAAGCAAGCTGGGGATTGACCTGGAGGACAATTTTGAGCCCCGCTATATCACCATCCGCGGTAAGGGGAAAATATTACAGCAGTTGAAGGAAGCAGGCAAAAAAGCGGAGCAGGTTTACCTGGCCGCGGACCCTGATCGCGAGGGGGAGGCTATTTGCTGGCATATCGGGCGTGCTCTTAAAATCGATCTCGGGCAGTCCTGCCGCGTCGAATTCAATGAGATCACCAGGACTGCGGTCAAGGAAGCCTTCAAGAAACCGCGCCCTGTGGATATGGACCGCGTTGATGCCCAGCAGGCCCGCCGCATTCTGGATCGCCTTGTGGGCTACCAGATCAGCCCGTTGCTCTGGCGCAATGTCCGCGGCGGTCTCAGCGCAGGCAGGGTCCAGTCTGTTGCCTTGAGGCTGATCTGTGAACGGCAGAGAGAGATCGATCTGTTTGAGAAAGAAGAATACTGGACGCTGGAGGCGCTTCTGCAGGCTGACGGCGCGGACAGCCGCTTCAAAGCTTTGCTGGAGCGTTTTCGCGGGGAAAAGATAGAGCTGCCGGACAGGGAAGCAGCCGAAAAGGTTATCGCAGACTTAAGCGGCGTTCCCTTCATTGTGAAGCAGGTTAAGAAAAGCAGGCGGAAGCGCAGTCCCGCCCCGCCTTTCATTACCAGCAGCATGCAGCAGGAAGCCTCATCAAAACTGGGATTTACCGGCCGCAAAACCATGGCCCTGGCGCAGCAGCTTTACGAGGGGATCAGCCTGGGCGGGGGGCGGACCTCGGGATTGATTACATACATGCGTACCGATTCCACCCGCGTTGCCGCACAGGCCCAGGCTGAGGCAAGGGAGCTGATTGTCCGTCAATTCGGTGATGATTACGTACCGCCCCGGCCCCCGCAGTACCGTTCCCGCAAGGGCGCCCAGGAGGCTCACGAGGCCATCCGGCCCACCGCCCTGGACAATACGCCCGGGGCTGTTGCAGCCTACCTGACCCGGGATCAGGCCCGCCTTTACAGGCTCATCTGGGAAAGGTTTGTGGCCAGCCAGATGGTCCCTGCGGTTTATGACCAGGTGCGCGTTGATATCGGCGCCGGGGAATACACCTTCAAGGCGGTTGGTTCGAGCCTGTCATTCCCGGGCTTCCTCAAGGTCTACCCCGCCGCCGACAGGGAGGAGGAGACGCTGCTGCCTCCCATGCAGGAGGGCCGGCAGCTCAAAGTGGTGGAGTTTCTGCCCCAGCAGCATTTCACCCAGCCGCCGCCTCGCTACAATGATGCTTCACTCATCAAGACCCTCGAAGAGAAGGGCATCGGACGGCCGAGCACGTACGTGCCTATTATCGAGACCATCATCAGCCGTGGCTACGTGACCAGGGAGAAAAAAGCCTTCGCCCCGACAAAGCTGGGTTTTGTTGTTGTTGACCTGATGAAAGAGCACTTTCCCGAAATAATTGATATTGATTTTACCGCCGGTATGGAAGAGCGGTTGGATCAGATTGAAGAGGGAAAACTAGAGCGGAGCGAGGTGCTGCATAAATTCTACAGCTCCTTCCAGGAACAGCTCTGCAAGGCGGAGCAGGAGATGAAAAAGATCGAGATAGAGGCCGAGGTCAGCGAGGAACGCTGCCCCCAGTGCGGGGAGAATCTTGTCTTCAAACACGGTCGCTTCGGCCGGTTCCTGGCCTGCCCGGGTTACCCGGAGTGCAAATTTACGAAAAATATTGTGCAGCAGACAGGCGTGGCCTGCCCCCTGGACGGCGGCATGCTGGTGGAGCGGCGCAGTAAAAAGGGCCGGATCTTCTACGGATGCAGCAATTACCCACAGTGCACCTTCTCTGTTTGGGATAAACCGCTGCCTGAAAAATGTCCCAGGTGCGGATCGCTCATGGTCCAGCCGGTCAGGCGCGGCAAAAAGGAGATCCGCTGCTCCGACAAAGAATGCGGTTACAGAGCTTCAGATGCGCAAGAGGCTGCTGCCGGGCGATAAATCGACCCTGAAACCCTCTGTCTTGTGCGGAATTAAACCAATAAAACAACAAAAAGTATCAATCTTTGAAAAAGGAGCACTTTGCTTGCATATGCAGAACTGTTATGCTAATATCTACTGAGGGTGCTATCGTTGGATGAACAGCTGGAACGTTTCATTATTTACCTGGATGTTGAAAAAAACGCTTCACCCCTGACCCTGCAGAGCTATCGACAGGATATTACCCAGTTTTTATCCCTGGTATTCGCAGGGGAGGGCCCGGTGCGGGAGGCGACCCATCATATGCTCCGCCGCTACCTGGCCTGGCTCAAAGAAAACGATTATGCCCGCAGTTCGGCAGCGCGTAAATTATCGGCGGTGCGTTCTTTTTTGAGTTTTTTGCTTAGAGAGGGCGACCTGGAAAGAGGTACCTGGAGCAATGTCTCCACGCCCCGCCAGGAAAAAAAGCTGCCCCAATTTTTTTACTATCATGAGGTGGAGGCCTTGCTGGAGGCGCCCGATTGCGGCACCCTTCTGGGTTACAGGGACAGGACCATGCTTGAGCTTCTCTATGCCGGCGGACTGAGGGTGGGCGAACTCACCGGCCTGGAGACGGGCTCCCTGGATCTGGAAGAACGTCTGGCCAGGGTCACCGGCAAGGGTGCCAGGGAGCGGATCGTGCCCATAGGAAGAACCGCCGCCGCTTACCTGAAGGAGTATCTCGGCCGCGTCCGGCCGCTGCTGCTGGCGGCCGCCGGAGAAGGCGGGAAAACAGAGAGGCTTTTGCTCAACCACCGTGGCGGCCCGCTGAGCGACCGCGGGGTGCGCTATATTTTTGAAAAATATGTACGCAAGGTTTCGCAAAAGATTGGACTGAGCCCCCATTCGCTGCGGCATTCCTTTGCCACACACCTGCTGGAGCGGGGGGCGGATTTAAGGGTGCTCCAGGAGCTGCTGGGACACGCCGGCGTTTCGACTACGCAGGTATATACACATATCACCAGGGGGCACCTGTGGGAAGTTTACAGCCAGTCGCATCCGCGCTCCTGAAGCGGGGACGATTAGAAGAGGTGGATGGATGTTTCAGGGGACGACAATTATTGCTGTAAAAAAAGGCAACAGGGTGGCTATTGCCGGCGACGGGCAGATCACTTTCGGCAACAGCACCGTGATCAAGCACGGGGCCAAAAAAGTGCGCCGCCTTTACGAGAATAAAATTATTGCCGGCTACGCCGGATCTGTGGCAGATGCCCTGACCCTCTGCGAAAAGCTGGAGGCGAAACTGGAAAGCTATCAGGGAAACTTGATCCGGGCGTCGGTGGAGCTGGCCAAGGAATGGCGGACCGACCGGGTGCTCAGGCGGCTTGAAGCGCTGCTGCTGGCAGCCAGCAGCGAGGCGCTGCTGCTCATCTCCGGCACAGGCGAGGTCATCGAGCCCGATGACAATATTGCCGCTGTCGGTTCGGGGGCGCCTTATGCCCTTGCCGCCGCCAGGGCGCTGTCGAGAAACAGCGATCTTGAACTGCGCGACATTGTCTACCAGTCCATGCAGATCGCTTCTGAAATTTGTGTTTATACCAATGATCGCATCATCGTCGAAGAACTGTAAAGCAGAGAGGTTGGCAAAGAGATGAGTGGAGACAATTTGACCCCCCGGCGGATCGTGGCTGAACTGGATCGCTTTATTATCGGCCAGGAAGAGGCGAAACGGTGCGTGGCCATAGCGCTGCGCAACCGCTACCGGCGCAAGCAGCTGACAGGAGAACTGCAGGAAGAGATCATACCGAAAAATATAATTATGATCGGGCCCACGGGTGTGGGTAAAACTGAGATCGCTCGCCGCCTGGCCCGCCTGGTGAACGCCCCCTTTGTCAAGGTTGAGGCGACCAAATTTACCGAAGTTGGGTACGTGGGGCGTGATGTTGAAGCCATGATCCGCGATCTCGTGGAGACGGCTATACGGATTGTGCAAAACGAACGAATGGGGAAGGTGGAGAATAAAGCGGCTCATGCGGCGGAAGAGAGGCTGGTGGAGCTGCTGGCTCCCCTTCCCCAAAAGAAACGCCGCCAGCTTAACCCCCTGGGTTTTCTTTTTTCCCCGGCATCGCCTGCGTCCGAAGAGGCAAACACCGATGAATCCGGTTTTCAGGAGCGCCTGCGCCTGGCGCAGGAAGAGCGGATCCTGATTTCTGAAAAACTGAAAAGGGGCGATCTGGAAGAGCAATATGTAGAGATTGAGATAGATGATCGGAGACCTCCCATGCTCGAGATATTTACCGGGCAGGGGATGGAGGAAATGGGAGTAAACCTGCAGGATATCCTGGGTAATATAATGCCTTCCAAGAAAATCAAAAAGAAGGTAACCGTGTCCGAAGCCCGGAAAATTTTGAAGCAGGAGGAGGCGCAGAGGCTTATTGATATGGATGCAGTTATAGCCGAGGCTGTGGACAAGGCTGAGCAACTTGGGATAATCTTTATTGATGAAATTGACAAGATCGCAGGAAAGGAAGGGTATACCGCCGGGCCGGATGTTTCCCGGGAGGGAGTCCAGCGGGATATCCTGCCTATAGTCGAAGGGTCAACGGTGGTAACGAAATACGGCCCGGTAAAAACGGACCATGTGCTCTTCATTGCCGCCGGAGCCTTTCATATGAGCAAACCGTCGGATTTGATTCCCGAGCTGCAGGGGCGTTTCCCTATCAGGGTGGAGTTGAAAAGCCTTTCGGAAGAAGATTTCAAACGAATTCTTACCGAACCGAACAACGCTTTGCTGAAACAGTACATCGCTCTCATGGAGACCGAAGGGATCAGCTTGACTTTTACACCCGATTCAATAGAGGAGATTGCTCGTGTAGCCTGTGAGCTTAACCAGGAGATGGAGAATATCGGCGCTCGCCGCCTTCACACAATTATGGAGAAAGTCCTGGAAGAGATCTCATATGAATTGCCGGACCACGACACCAGAGAAATAATCATCGATAGGGGGTATGTCAGGAATAAATTACTTAAAATTGTTAAAAATAAAGACTTAAGTAAATATATCCTCTAAAATGAAAAGAAGGTAGGTGAAAGATGTGATTTCTTCTCCCCTGCTTGAGAAGACCCGTCGCATCAACAAAATTCTACAGAAAACAGCTGGTCAGCATGTTGATTTTACAGATGTTGCCGAAGTTCTTAAAAATGTGATCCATGCGAACATCTACCTTGCTGACCGTCAGGGCGAGATCCTGGGCTATGCTCTAGTGGATGAATTCGAGTGTGAGCTGATGATCAACAATGTCTTGAAGGAGGGGCGTTTTCCCGAGTATTACAACAAGTTCCTCCTGCGGAGCGAGGAGTCGCGGGTGAACCTGCGCCAGAAATCAAATGACTGTGTGTTTCTGGAAGCGGAACGCTGTATTTTCACGGACAAAATCATCTCCGTGATCCCCATTGTGGGCGGCGGGAAGCGTCTCGGCACGCTGCTCCTGGCCCGGTTCAACGATCTCTTTGACGCTGAGGACCTTGTGCTTGCCGAAACAGGTGCTACCGTTGTCGGTATGGAAGTCTTGAGGGCCAAAGCGGAAAAAATCGAGGAAGAAGCCCGCAGCAAGGCTGTTGTTCAGCTGGCTATTGCCACGCTCTCCTACTCCGAACTGGAGGCGGTGGAGCATATATTCGAGGAGCTCGGCGGCGACGAAGGGCTTCTGGTGGCCAGCAAAATTGCCGATCAGCTGGGGATAACCCGCTCGGTTATTGTCAATGCGCTGCGCAAGTTCGAAAGCGCCGGAGTTATCGAATCCCGCTCCCTGGGGATGAAAGGCACCTATATCAAGGTGCTCAATCCCTACCTGCTGGAACATCTGGCGAAAAAAACTAAAACGTTTCCCAGGTAGCTCCTTTCAGGTTGAGGTGAAAATAGAGTAATTTAGAAATAGATTACTCTATTTTTTATGCCGAATTACTTATGGCAGCGGTGCGGATGTGTGCTAAAATAAAAAGATGTTCGTTTAAGGCGTGGTGGAGCCGCTTTGTCCCGGGGGGGTTTTGGACGTTGACACAGGATTCTTTCCAGCATGCCCACCTGGTCCAGGCCGGGCTGGTCGTGTACATGCTGCTCATGCTGGCAGTGGGCTGGTGGAGCCGGAAGCAGATCAAGGGCAGCGACGATTTTATTATCGCCGGCAGGCGCCTTTCTCTATTGTTAACATCGGGCACCCTTTTTGCAACCTGGTTCTGCGGCGGCACCCTCATGGGCGCCGCGGCGCAGTCTTACCTCTTCGGCAACCAGGGCGTTATCTTTGATCCCTGGGGTTCAACTCTTTCCCTTTTGCTGACGGCGCTGATCTTCGGTCGCCTTATGCGCCGGGGGGGCTATTTTACCGTTGTCGATTTTTTTGATCTTCGATACGGCAAAAAAATGGGGCTGCTGGCGGCGCTGGTCCAGCTGGTTGCGGAGATAGGCTGGATCGGGGGGCAGCTCGTAGCCTTTGGGGTGGCCCTGCAGATCTTTGCCGGCATACCGGTGATCTGGGGCATCGCCCTCTCCTGCACTGTTCTGATTATCTACACCTGCCAGGGGGGCATGTGGTCGGTAACGGTTACAGATTTTTTACAAACGCTCTTTATCATTGCCGGCGTGGCCGCTCTGCTTGTTGTCATTGTCCCCCTGGCCGGAGGCTGGGGCCATCTGTTCAACCATGCCGGAAGCCGGGCGCAGCTTACAGCGGCGTCATTTTTCCCCACGCGTGAACACGGGTACATGGGCTACTTCGGCCTGCCGGGATGGCTCTACTACCTGGGCGCCTGGCTTTCAACGGGTCTGGGCGACATCCCTTCGCAGGATCTGGCCCAGCGGCTGCTGGCGGCAAAAAATGAAAAAGCAGCCTCCGGAGGTGCGGCTATCGCCGCGATTTTGTATCTCGCAGTGGGTATGGCGCCCGTTCTGCTGGGCTCGATCATGTTTGAAATGGATCCGGGGCTGACCATTGAAGAGACGGAGATGATCCTGCCTCTCCTGGCCATAAAACACCTGCCGCCTTCCCTGACGGTTGTCTTCGCCATAGCCCTGGTGGCGGCGCTCATGTCGAGTTCCGACAGCGCTCTGCTGGCCGCCTCATCGGTGGTGGGGCGCAATGTGCTGCGCTATCTCAGGCCCGGAGCAGACCCGGCGCTGATCCTGAAAGTGACGCGGCTTTGCATTCCCCTTATTGCCTTAAGTTCGCTGCTTATTGCCTTGTATGCCCAAACCATTTACATGCTTGCGGTAATCAGCTGGTCGCTGATCCTGGTGGGGCTTTTTGCACCCTTTGCCGCCGGTTACTTCTGGAAAAGGTGCAACGAGAGCGGAGCTGTCGCCGCCCTGCTGGGCGGCCTTGTCGCCTGGGTGGGCGTGGCGATCTACCTGATGCGTCATCTTACAATGGCTGCCAATAACGGCGTGGTGGAAGAAGGCGTCGTGTACATGGATTGGGCAGCCTGGGATGCCGTGTACATAGGCTCCATTCCGGCATTTGCCTTCTCCATTCTGCTCATGGTAGTTGTGTCGCTGGCCACGCAAAGAAGAGATCCCCCCAGGCCGCTTGTAGATATTAACGGCAACCGCTTTCAACCAGGGCTGCGGCGGGAAAAGAAAACTGCCTGATTCGCGGCCGGGATGGGGCGTCAAAACAGGGCACCGTGTTCAGCTGCTTTCTTTTACATAGGGAAGGATGTAGGCTGTTGTGGCAGGTCTATTTTTTACGGGGGTAAGGGCTCTTCTCATCGGTGCGATCCAGGAGGTAGTCAACGCTCGTTTCAAAGAGAGTGGCGATCTTGTCTAGGATGGGGACGGGGATATTCAGATTTCCCAGTTCATAATCGGAGTACGTTGTCTGGTGAACGCATAAATACTCGGCCATCTGTTCCTGAGTCATATCTCTGTCTTCTCGCATATTCCTGATTCTATTGTACGACACGGTCGTCACCTCATGTTATTATGCCTTAAGGGCCTATCCCTTATTGACTTTCAAGGGTTATTCCCTTAGAATAATATATATAAAGTGACTTGCTTTTTAGACAGGAGGAGCGCCGGTGGGCTTGAAAGCTATGTTTCCGGATGATAAACAGACAGAGCAAAGTATTGTCAGCATTAGCGCGAAGATTGCCGATGCGGTAGAGATGGTGCGAAAGGCAAAAGAGATGACCGCCCGTTCTGAAAGGATACTCATTAAGGTGCAGCTTGAATTGGAAGAGCTGTGTGTGGCGCTGGGTGGTGAACCTGAAGGGAACTGATGACTGCTGAACATGATCGGATTCAATATGCGGCTACGAGTATACTCTCTTGATGGAATGGTCATATTAAGGCTATCTTTTAGCCAAGAGGAGAGAGTAGACATGGAAGCATACGTCAATGAGGAATGTATTTTTTGTGGATTGTGCGCAGACCTTTGCCCCGAAATTTTTCAGCTGGGAGATGAAAGGGCCTTTGTTACGGTGAAGGAAATTCCCGAGGAGATGTGGGATTGCTGCCGCGAGGCCTCCGAAGAGTGCCCCACCGAGGCCATCGAGATTACCGAGTAAAGGCTGTCTCTTTATTCGTTTTTACAGTTCATAAAACGCTGTGATTTTATTTTTTACTCCACCCTGTGCGCGACGCACTGCTGCTTTCAATAGGCGGGTTTCAGGAAAGCCAGCAGCCTCTGCTCTTCGGCGGGGCTGATGCGCCCCTCCCTCGCCAGCAGGGCCGCCATATCACGCAGTTTTAGGGCAGCGTGAAGCCGGTAGCCCGCCTCCGCCAGCTCCCGGCGGCCGCCCTGCTCGCGATCAATGAGCACAATTACATCTTCCACTATCAGTCCCGCCCCTTCGAGTGAAGCGATGGCTTCCAGCTTGCTGCCGCCCGTGGTGATGAGATCGTCCAGCAACACAGCCCTGTTGCCCGGGCGGTAAGATCCCTCGATCGCCTGTCCGGTGCCGTAGCTTTTAGCCTCCTTGCGCGGATAGATCATCGGCAGGCCCGTCTCCAGGGAGACGGCTGTGCCGATGGGTAGCGCTGCATAGGGGAGCGCTGCGAGCCGGGTTTCCTGCCGGCGCGCCTGCCTGGAAGCCTCCGGTTTCCACAGTTCTGACGGGCTCTCGGCTCCAGGCAGCCCGGCGATGATGGCGGCATAGGCCAGGGCAGTCCTGCGCAGCACAGCGGGATAGGAGGCCAGCAGGCGCAGATCTATGTACACGGGCGACTTCCGGCCCGAGGTCAGGGTGAAATCTCCAAATTTCACCGCCCCGATATCGGCCAGGTCGAGGACAAGCTTTTCATTTGGATCCGGCGCCGCAAGAGGAGGTTTCGACATGTATTCCCGGATATGATCAAGCAGATTCAGGGCGGCCCTGCGCGGTTCATCCGCATAGATAATGCCCCTTGAAGAATTTATGATGAGCCCCAGACCGTCTTCACGCCGACCGGCGGCCATGGAGGTCTCCAGGTCGCCTCCCTGGGCGCCCACACCCGGCAGCAGGATCCATGACTGCGGGGCGGCAGCCCGGATTACGGCCAGTGCCCCGGCATGTGTGGCTCCGGCTACAAGCCCGCAGCTCCATTCCGCCGCTTTTTTGGCCATAAGCTCGTACAGAGGACGGGAGGGACAGGGCAGGGTCTGAAAGTCGGCGGCTCCCGGGTTTGAAGTGAAGCAGAGGAGAAATACTCCTTTATCTGCATATTCCATGAAGGGGGCGATAGTATCGCCTCCCAGGTAAGGGTTGACCGTGAGGGCATCGGCGCCCCAGGTTTCAAAGGCGGCGCGGGCATAAGCCCTGGCTGACGAGCTGATGTCGTTCCGTTTGGCATCGAGGATTACCGGCACACCGGCCCGTTCATGGATGTAGGCAGCGGTCCGCTGCAGCGCCTCCAGGCCTTCGGGGCCGGCTGCTTCATAGAAAGCCGAGTTGGGCTTGTAGGCGCAGACCAGGTCGCAGGTGGCATCGATGATCTGCCGGTTAAAATCGAAGATCCCTTTGCCCGGCTCCATCAGATGGGGGTGGGGATCCAGACCGATGCAGAGGAGGCTGTTGTTTCGCCGGGCCGCCCCGGCAAGCTCCCGGTAGAATGACATATCTGTTTTTCCTCCTTTGCCCTCCGGCCTGGAATTGGAAATTGCTTTGGCCTGAGGAAAGTATAACGACAACAGCCCTCCGCTGTCAACACAACCCACCGGGGATTATATCCACCGGGGCCGGGTCTTGAAATATAACTTTTGTATAAACCGATCATGGCTGCAGCGACCTCGTTGCCTTTACCTTGAACATGTAACACTCCAGGCTGACCCCCGGTGCGGCAACAGCGAGGGGGCTTCCGGCAGCTAAAGCGATGCACGGCAGGCTTATTTTTTACTTTGCAAAGCGACACTCCGGCAGGAAAAACACCGGCGGCTATTCCCACCGCTTAATCTTGGCGAGCTTGAAGCACAAAGGGATAAACAACAGCCCAAAAATAACGAGTGCAGCTATTTGCTGACCATATGCCGCCGGGGCAACCGGCTTCAACGGCCGGGGTTTGATCATGGTGATTAATACCCGGTTCAACCAAATAAAATTGAGAAAACCAAAAACAACAAGGACTCCCTGTCTCCGCCGGCCAATCCTGCGATGAGGGCAGGGCATTTCACGATCTCCCCCTGTTACCTCTGAAGAAGGTTAAAAGCCTTTTTGCATAGAATAGTAAATATTTCATCATATTATTTCTTACTACCAGGAGGAGGATTTTATGGACACCAATGTTACCTCAGGACAACCCGGGATCTGCCGTTGCGGCCGGCCTCAGTACGGACCCCTGGCGGAGCCGCTGCTCCCTCGCATCCGGCGCGCTGCAGCAGGACCCCACGCCATTACATTTATCGGCGGTGCTGCAGGTGGAGCTGAAGCTGCGCCGGTAAGGGTATCCTGGAAACAGCTGCACCGGGATGCCCGCGCTTTCGCCGCAGCGCTGCAGGACCGCGGCATTGCTCCCGGAGATCACGTGGCGCTTTTAGGGCCTACATCCCGCGCTCTTGTCACCGCTGTGCAGGCGATATGGCTGGCCGGAGCCTGCATGATCATGCTGCCCATACCGTTGCGTTTTACTTCGATTGAAGATTTCATGCAGCAGACACGGGCCCTGATGAAGAGCGGCAATGTTTCCCTGCTGCTCATTGACCCCGAAATGGCCGCTTTCTATGCGCCCGTTCCGGGTGATCCGCCTTTGCTAACGCTCAGTGACCTGGAACAGAACGCAGGCAATCTGTCGGTGGATAATTTCATGGAAGTGGAAGAAGATCCCTGCCGCCTGGCCGTGCTGCAGTTTACTTCCGGATCCACGGCAGAGCCGAAAGGGGTAATGCTGCCACACCATGTCATCGGGGCCAACATTGACGGGATGCTCAAAGCAGCCGGGGTAACCATGGATGATATCATCGTCAGCTGGCTGCCGCTCTATCACGATATGGGACTCATCGGCATGCTCACCGTCTCCATGACTGTGGGCTGCTCTCTTTTCATAGCCTCGCCCCTTGACTTTATAAAACGGCCCGCCGACTGGATGCGCTGGATGAGTGAGTTTCGCGGGACTATTACCGCCGGGCCCAACTTCTCCTGGGTTCTGGCCAACCGCGCCCTGAACAGGATGAACGACATGGGAGAACGCCTGGACCTGTCGCCCATCCGGATCGCGCTGAACGGAGCAGAGCCCGTTGATCCAGCAACTGTTGAAAGTTTTGTAGAGACCGCCACGTTGCACGGTTTCAGGCCCGGCGCCGAGTTCTGCGCTTTCGGTATGGCCGAGGTTGCTATCGGAGGCAGTTTCCCTCCGCCCATGCGAGGCCTGGTCTGCGATGCGGTAGATCGGGCCGCCCTTGAAGCGGAGAATGTGGCCCGGCCTGCAGATCCCGGACTGCCGACAACACGCCGGCTGCCTCTGCTGGGCCTGCCGGTGCCGGGATTGGAGATGCGCATATGTGATCTGTCTACAGGCGAACCCAAAGGAGAGCGGGAGGTGGGCGAGCTCGAGATAAAGGGGCCGTCGGTAACGCCCGGCTACTATGGACGCCCCGATCTTAGCGCTGATCTTTTCCGGGGCGAATGGCTGCGCACAGGCGATCTGGCCTACTTTACGGAGGGGCCGGAGGGTGGTGCGACCGAACTGGTCATTTGCGGCCGGATCAAAGATGTAATTATCATATCGGGAAGAAATGTTTACCCCGAAGATATTGAGCGGGCGGTCGGGATGATCGAGGGGGTCCGCGCCGGCAATGTTATCGCCTTTGGTGTAGAAAGCGCCCGCCGCAAAGAATCCATTGTAATCGCCGCCGAAGTGCGGGGCGGCGATCCCGCCGGGGTGCGCCAGGCTATTCGCCGCCGCGTTATCGAGATCTGCGAGGCGCCGCCGCGGGATATTATCATGGTGCAGCCGGGGACGCTGCCGAAGACCAGTTCAGGCAAACTGCAGCGGAGCCTCTGCCGCAAGCAATACGCCGGCAAAGAGCTGAAGGAGATCGAATGACAGACACACAGAAAGCGAATGTCTGATTTAATGTAACAACTATATACTTGTTCCAATTCGCCAATGAATTTACCGGGGCCGCCCCACCCTTAACCATGTACTGTAATGTCCTCCCCCGGGCACGTAGGGGCAGCCCGATGATAATGTTCTTCCGGGCCGGCCGACGCCGGTCCTTCCCCGGTATATAGGGGCAGCCCTTGTAGCTGCCCGGATATGCACCGGTTATCCTGAAACTGGTGCATTACGACAAACCCTGCTCCCCCGGGGGAAGGCGACCTTGCATCAACAAAGAGAACGGTGAGTCAAAGTCACCGTCCCCTTGACTCACCGTCCCCATGACTCAGGGTTCATATCGGCTAGAGCAGGCGGTACTCTTCCCTTTTCAGCACGCCGGGTGTTTTTCTTTTCAACAACTCATCAAGGGCCTCCAGCAGCGCCTCCCGGTCCCGGGAGAGAACAGCCTTTAGCGGCAGATAGTTGGAGGCATGGTTGGCCCTGAATATACAGTTGTTCAAGGATGATAACTGCTCGACCATCAACCTGATCTCGTGGATAACATCCCAGGGGGCGGGCAGGGTCAGGCTGCCTTCCTTTACACGGCGATAAATGGGCGTACCGGGAATGACCATGAGGCTGAGCAGCCCCAGGTAATCGGGATCAATTTTGTTGAGCAGCACGGCGCTTTCGCGGGCATGCTGCTCCCATCCTTCCAGGCCGGCCAGTCCGTTGATCACCGTAACGGAAAGCGGGATTCCCGCCTCCTTAACTCTGGCTGCGCCGCGGGCGATTTCCTCCGGTGTGGCTCCCTTGTTCACGGAGCGCAGCACCGCATTGCTGCCGCTTTCAATGCCCAGGTAGATCATCTCCAGCTTCAGCCGGCGCATCTTCGCCAGTTCGCTGCTCTCCTTGTGCAGCAGGTCCTGTGGATTGGCGTACAGGGATACCCGCTCCAGCAGGGGAAAGGCTTCGTTTAGAGCCTGTAGTGCGGAGCACAGCCTGCCCGACTCCATGGCCAGGGCATTCCCGTCGGCCAGGAAGACCCGCCTGGTTCCGGGCCAGGTTTGTCCGGCGGCGGCTATCTCCTGTTTCAGCTCATCAAGCTCGCGCTCGCGGTACCTTTTTTGCTTGTACATGGCGCAGAAAGTACACCGGTTATGCGAGCAGCCGATGGTCGCCTGAAGAATCAGGCTTCCCGCCTCGCTGGGCGGCCGGTAGATATCACCTTCGTATTTCACCGGAAACATGGACAACCTCCTTTTTATTCCTAAAGGGTGAAGATGTCTGCAAACAGCTCGGGGTCATCAAAATAGGGCCTTATATCGAGGCCGGCGTAGCCTGTATCGCAGCAGATTTCCCTGATTGCTTCCCTGTCCCGCGGCTCCATTTTTGTGATCGCGAACTCTTCCATGGCGGAGTTGGCCTGTTCCTTTTAACTTGATTATATCATTGACAGGATCAAATATCAGGGGCAGAATGGTGTACATGGCGATGGCAAGAAAGATCAGAAAAGCAAGGGCGCCGCTATTGGCGGCTGTAGTGCTGTTGTTTATACTGTCCTCATGCAGCGGCCCTTCCGAAATTATCCTTGATGCCGAATACAGCGATCCCATCGTAATGCTTACTGCGAACATGCCTGTAGATGAAGAGATGCTGGCAGGGTTGATCACCATTGAACCGGCGCTTCCTGTGACGGTAAGGGGCGATGGAGAAATTTTTACGGTTTCGCCCCGGGAACCCTGGCCGGAGGACAGCCGGGTTATCCTGATGGTTCAGCCTTTCTCTGCGGCAGGCGCCGTGCTCAGCCGGCCATATATTTTTACCTTTCAAACCCCGTACCGGCCCGGGTACGAGCTGGCGGCGGTAGGCGATGTTATGCTCGATTCCCTTACCTCCGAAAGGCGGCGGGATTATGATCCTTCTTATCCCTTTGCCTCTATTGCGCCCCTTTTAAAGGAGGGCGACCTGGTGTTCGCGAATCTGGAATGTCCCATTTCAGACCGGGGGGCGCCGGTGCAGAAAGCATACACATTTTGCGCGCCTGCCTTTGCCATAGATACACTGCTTCATGCGGGGATAAATGTAGTATCCCTGGCCAACAACCACATCCTCGATTACGGGGCCCTTGCCCTGGAGGATACATTTGAACTCCTTGAAGATCATGATATCGCATACGTCGGAGCCGGCCGGGAGGAGGGGCTTGCCCGGAAAGGAGCGGTATTTGAGATCGGGGGCATCAAAACAGTGGTGCTGGCCTACTCCGGGGTCTTCAAGTACGGCTATCCGGCCTGGCGATCAGGCCCGGAGAAAGCGGGAGCGCTTTTTTATCATGAGCGCGAACAATTTATTGAGGATATCAGGAAAGCACGCCGCCGTGCAGATGTGCTCATTGTTTCGCTGCATTTTGGCGAAGAGTATACTCACCGGGTCAGCGCGGAGCAGCGGGAGACGGGCCGCCTTGCTGTCGACAGCGGCGCCGACCTGGTGCTGGGGCATCACAGCCACACGCCCCAGGGCATCGAAATCTACAGCGGCAAGCCCATCATCTACAGCCTGGGCAATTTCCTCTTCTACCCCTTTGATGAAAGCATATGCAATGAAAGCTATATGCTCCGGGCCCGCATGGGCAAAAATGGCGTTGAGCATATGCGTCTGCTGCCCGTGCTCCTTGGCGACAGCCAGCCGCACCTTGCAACGGGGCAAGAAGGCGATCGCCTGCGCACCCTGCTCACCGGCCTCCTGGACGGATTGGGGACCTCCTGGCAAATAGAGGGCGACGCCATCACCATAGATTTAAATGGATCCGGATCTTGAAAGATCATCAAACTCTGGTAAATTGACAGAACGGGTGTCGGGATAAACTTGTAGGAATTTTACAGGAATAATGCTTCAGGGGGGACATGAACATGACTAAATAGAGAGCAGGGCCGTGCCTGTTGTTGGCGGCTGCCATCCTGCTCACTGGCGGCTGCGCAGGCATCAAAGATGCCGGCACTGATGGTGCCGGAGAGGTGGATGGGGCAAAGGAGCACGGACAGTGCGGCAGATGATCCGGGGCATGAAAACCGTTTTCTGGAATACCAGGTGGAGCAGTACGGGCGCTTCGGCGGATCAGGAAGAGTACTTAAGGCTTTCCCGGAACCTCTATCAGTACAGGCTTACAGTAAACAGCGAAGAATTTACCGGCAGTGGGGAGATGATAGTTAAGGATACTGATTTCATAGTACTATTAACTCAGGAACTGATTAATATTGAAGGTTTGCCCGCGGATATGTATATCCTGGGCCACCTTACCAGCCAAAAAGAGGAATACAATAGCCACCTGCAGCTTGATTCGCCCGTTCCTTGCAGCCTGCACCCGGGCATTTTTATGTGTCTGTACATTGTTCAGGGAAGCAAGGCCCCGGAGCTCAGCTGGAAAGTTACAGTAGACTAAGCTGGTAAATCATGGTGCCGAAGGTGGGAATCGAACCCACATGGGCTTGCGCCCGCACGATTTTGAGTCGTGTGCGTCTGCCTGTTCCGCCACTTCGGCATGCTCCCGCGAAGTCAATATTAGCACAAAAGGCGGTCTGAAGCAAGAAATCTGATTATGAAAATACCCTGTGGGCCGGCCCTTGCTGGAGATTATTACCGTCCCCAGGATTTTCACCTGCTTAACACTCCGCGATAAACCGAAGTTGGGAGCCTTTGAGCTGCGCCCCCGGGATGACAAACTTGCAGGCCCGGCCGGAATGGCTGTTTTTACAGCAATGACTACCGGGTGTTTGTCCTGCGCTCACACTTCTATTAACGGCCTTTAGCATCGAGATCCTTTGTTTCATTCCGGACAAGAGGAAACAAGAGGTATATCTCCCTGTGTTCCTGTGCTTCCGTCCCTTTGAGTTTTCCTCTGCGGGGGTTTTAACATTTTTACGCCTGATGCATATAATAACAGGGCTTTCAGCGGAAAATGCAGAAACAATAGGGGGCGGCAGATATGGGCGCCAGGCGCACAGCTATATTTTTGAGAAAGAGCGGCGGAATTATCCTGGCGGCAGGGGGGGCTGTTCTGGTGATCAGGATACTTCCCCTTTACCTGTGGCCCCTTTTATTGGGCCTGCTATTTATCTGGGGCGGTTGGCAACTTTACATATACGATCGCTATTACCGGTAGCGGGAAAGGAAGTATCAATAGAAGGAGGGGAATTTGCAGTGCGCTTTTATGTAATCAAAGTGCCCCCTGTTTTTAAGGGGATTGTCAGGGGCATCCTGGGGTTGTTTGTAAAGAGTTAGCCTTTATCCCCGGAATTGAATTTATTCCCGGCACAGGGTAGGCCGGGAAAATTTTTTAATATGCGCAAAAGATAAAACATTGTTGACAAGTTAAAGATTTCACAAAGCAGGGAATATTATTTCACTCGAGAAAATATTAACAGGTAAAAGTATTCTTTTATCTAATTTCATGATTAAGGGGTGAAGCGCTAAATGGGTGAGTTGATCAAGGGAGGAGCTTTTTTACTGGGCCCTGTTGACGAGAACACAGTGTTTACACCTGAAGAATTTGACGAAATTCACCTGATGATTAAAAACACAGTCCTGGATTTTATTGAGAACGAGGTTGTGCCAAAAGTTGATGAGATCGAGGAGAAAAAAGAAGGGGTAACCATCGGTTTGCTCCGTAAAGCCGGCGAAATCGGGCTGCTCAGCAGCGATATTCCAGAAGAGTTCGGCGGTGAAGAAGGGGACAAGATTACAACGATGATTATTACCGAATGCGTCTCCGGCGCAGGCTCTTTTGCTACTGCTTTCGGGGCGCACACCGGTATCGGGACCCTGCCCATTGTCTTCTTCGGTACTGAGGAGCAGAAGAAAAAGTATCTGCCCCGTCTGGCAACAGGCGAGTTGATTGCCGCTTATGCCTTAACCGAACCGGAAGCGGGTTCGGACGCGATGAACAGTAAAACTATCGCCACTCTCTCCGAAGACGGTAAGTACTATATCCTGACCGGGGAGAAGACATTTATTACAAACGCAGCCTGGGCGGATGTAATAATTACTTATGCAAAGATTGACGGCGAGAGATTTACCGCTTTTATCGTTGACGGTGACGCTGAAGGGGTTACCCTGGGCGCAGAAGAGAAGAAGATGGGCATCCACGGCTCCTCGACGCGCAGTGTTATCCTGGAAAATGTGAAGGTTCCTGTTGAAAACATGCTCTGGAAGGAAGGCAAGGGGCACCAGGTTGCATTCAACATCCTCAATATCGGCCGTTTCAAGCTGGGCGCCGGCTGCGTTGGCGGCTGCAAAAGAGGCGTTGAGGCGGCAGCCGAATATGCGCTAGAGCGGATCCAGTTCAAGCAGCCTATCGCCAATTTCAACCTGACCAAGTACAAGATTGCCCAGATGGCCATGCTCATCTACACAACCGAAAGCCTGGTCTACCGCCTCGGCGGTATGATCGATAAGAAGCTGGAAGAGGTAGCGGAAGCGGGTGGAGATAGCGCCAGCATCGTGGGCGCAATCCAGGAGTATGCCATTGAGTGTTCCATATCAAAGGTCTACTGCTCGGAAGCCCTGGATTATGTAGTCGATGAAGCAGTGCAAATTTACGGCGGCTACGGTTACTGTGAGGAGTACCCCGTCGAGCGGGCTTACCGTGACAGCCGCATCAACCGCATTTTTGAGGGAACCAATGAAGTGAATAGAATGCTGGTTCCGGGCACATTGATCCGGAAAGCGCTGAAGGGTGAAGTCCCCTTCATGGATGCGGTCTTCGGACTGGGCGAAGAGCTCAAGAAGCTTAGGGAAGCGGAAGAACCAGCTGAAAGCCTGGCCCGGGAAGAGTTCATTTTGAACAAGATGAAAAAACTTTTCCTCATGGCAGCCGGCAATGCCGCCCAGAAATTCAGCGAGGCCCTGACGGACGAGCAGGAAATCCTGGTCCGGCTGGCGGATATGGCCATGGAGATATTTGCCGTTGAGAGCGCCCTGCTCCGGACAAAGAAAATTGTAGCGGATAAGGGAGAGGAAGGCGCACGGCTCCCGCTGATCATGACCCAGATTCTGGTCAACGATATGGTTCCCAAGCTTGAGAGCTGGGCCAAGGAGATCCTTGCGGGCACATTGGAAGGCGACACCCTGGCCAAGACCCTGGGCGGAATGAGCATCCTGACCAACTCCAGACCCATCAACACCTATGCGCTGCGCCGTGAAATTGCCGATGCTATTTATGAAGGGAAGAAATACTTCCTGGATAAACGTTAACCATAACGAAGCTAAAGCCAAAAGGGGCTGTCCCATCAAGGGACAGCCCCTGCGTTTTCCCGGCCAAAAAAAGCTTGAAACTGCCTGGAGCCCTACAATGCTCGCTTCACCCGGCCGGACTTGAGACAGCGGGTGCACACATTGATCCGCCGCGGAGTGCCGTCAACGAGCGCTCTAACCTTATGAATATTTGGACGCCACAGCCGTTTTGTTTTGATATGCGAATGGCTGATCTGAAATCCCCTGTCTTTACTTTTGCCGCAAATCTGGCATATTTTGGCCATATTATATCTCATCCTCCTGCGCTTGAATGCTGATAATAAAGGTGCGCCTGCTTATTTTAGCACAAAAACGAACTGATCTCAATTAATTTAGGGGACTCGGGCACCTTTTAAAATTGGTAAAATTTTCATTTGGAAACGCAGGGCATTGTTAAACAAATGGTCAAAATAATAATTTTGATGAAAACAATACTAAGCATAATCGGCCGCCGGCATGCCAAACTAAGATTGCATCAAAAAGAAGGAGGTGAAAATAAATGCCGCGGAGACCGGGACGAATTATGGTTCTGGAAGCAGCCGATGCTCTTGAAAGCTTTAAAATGGAAGTAGCCAATGAGCTGGGGATCGATTATACTGGCGATCTGGGCGCGCTTCCCGCCCGTACGCACGGCCACATTGGTGGGAACATGGTCCGGAAGATGATCCATTCCGCCCAAAACCAAATGGTCGGTAAGGGCAGCACTAATCCTACTCAGTTGTAGCACTTTTTTCGATTTATTACATTGGCGGGCTGCGGCCCGCCTTTTATTATTTTAAAGTAAAAAAGACCGCAGGTCTTGAGTCGGCCTGCGGCAAATCACCGCTTGCGCGGCGGTTGGGAGAGGAGAAACCGGAGGAAGAGCTTTGGAGAAATATTGTTGCTTCATCTGTATTATGACTGTTTGAAGATTTTTTTATACATCACCGGAAAAAAACCAACCATTTGGATTACGTTAAAGGAGGCTCTAAAGTAAGTAGTAATATTTAAAAAGGGGGGAGTTGAAACAATTATTATTTAATTTCAAGAAGGAACCGCGGTCGGGAGTGCCGAATCTAATATCATTCTTATATAATCTTACAGAAAGATTAAAGGGGGGGCTCGATCAATGGAGAAAGCAATTTACCCCGGCAGCTTTGACCCTATCACAAAAGGCCATTTGGATATTATCACCAGGACAAGTGCCATTGTGGATCATCTGATAGTTGCAATCCTGGAAAATCCGCGCAAGCAGACGGTTTTTACTGTAAAAGAGAGAATGGATATGTTGCGGCGCAGCACCGTCCGGTATCCCAATGTTGAGATTGACTTTTTCGGAGGACTGCTTATCGACTACGTGGAAAAAAAGAATATCAATATAATCATCAAGGGTTTAAGGGCTATTTCGGACTTTGAGTTTGAGTTTCAGATGGCGCTGGTCAATAAAAAATTGAACTCTGCTGTGGAGACGCTGTTTATGGTTACCAGCAGCAAATATTCCTATCTGAGCTCCAGTATTGTAAAGGAGATCGCCGGTTTCGGAGGAGAAATAAAGGATCTGGTGCCGCCGGCGGTATATGACAGTATTGTTCAAAAATTTAAGCGTGACTGAGTCTGCAAACAATTACTGCTAACGTACGGGCCCCGCAATCTGTCTCATACATATTCCCTAGCGGGCGGCCCTGTTGCGGTCTTCAACAATATTTCCAACTTTTAAAAGGAAATTAATCTGTACAAAAGAATATACTTAGAAAATGAGAAGGGATGATTTTTTTATGCCCCCATCAAGTAAACCCAGTTTTCTAATATTGACCTTATTTATTCTTGCTGTAGGATTGGTGGCGCTTTTTTATCCTAAATTGTTCTGGTGGATGCGCATAGGCCGGAAGGCAAAGGATATCCCTCCCATTCCGGCCTATATCATGGTGCTACGCATTGGCGGTGTGCTGACCTGCGCAGTGGCTCTTTACCTTTTGTATTATGCCTTCTACCTGATTTAGATGCAGATGCAGCAAAGGTTAGGGTGGTCCATGCTGAAGAACTCTAAAATTGGTTTGGCTTTAGGCGGCGGCCTGGCCCGGGGCCTGGCTCATATCGGGGTGCTCAATGTTTTGCAGGAAATGGGAATAGAGATAGACTTTATTGCCGGGACCAGCATGGGCAGCCTGGTTGCCGCACTTTATGCCTGCGGTCTGAAATTAAAACTCATTGAGCGTCTGGCGCAGCGGATTTCCCGCCGCACGTGGATAGACTTTACATTTCCACGCATGGGTCTGATTGCCGGTGAGAAACTGGAACAACTGCTCTATATGCTCACCGGGCGGCGCACCTTCGAGGATCTGTCCCTGCCATTGGCGGTGGTGGCTGTTGATCTGATCGGCGGCGAAAGGGTTATTTTAAATGAAGGCTCAATCGCCAGGGCAGTGCGGGCCTCCTGCGCTATTCCCGGTATTTTTAGCCCCGTGGAGATTGGGGGAAGACTACTTGTTGACGGCGGTGTTCTGGAAAGGGTTCCCGCCCCGGCAGTCAGGGAGATGGGCGCAGATCTAGTAATCGCTGTTGATGTTGGTGTTCAGGTGGGAAACTACAAAATAAATCACATATTCGACGTGATGTCAAAATCCCTGGATATTATGGCTCGGGAAATACATCGCAAACAATGTCTCGATGCGGATGTGCTCATTAATCCTGAAGTGAGCGATCTGGGCCCCTTTGATTTTCACCGCGTAGGAGAGGCTATCGCCAGGGGCGAAGCGGCTGCACGGCAAGCCCTTCCTCTGCCGGCCAAAGCCTGGAAAGAGAGATGAATTTTGCTGCATAGAACAAAGAAGCTGCTTTTTGTTTTACTCATCTTTGCCCTCTTCTTCATGGGATTTTTTATCAAAACCGATTTTATCCTGGTCAAACCCGGCACCGCCAGGGACCTCCGGGAGATGGTGAGTGTGGAAGGGGCTGATCAAAGCGATACAGGGAAATTTTTCCTGGTAGCTGTGGCGCAGCAGTCCAGCAGCATCTGGACGCTGGTCTACGGCTATTTCCATCCCTATATTGAGCTACAGCGCCTCTCCAGTGTGCTCCCTCCGGGCATGCAGGAACAGGAGTACCGCCGGATTTTGCAGCAGTGGATGGAGGAGAGTAAAAGCGCGGCCCAGGTGGTCGCTTTAAAAAGAGCCGGCTATGATGTGGAGATCGTCAGCGAGGGAGTTATTGTCGCCGGATTTTTAGATCAAAGTCCCTCGGAGGGGATACTGGAAAAGGGCGATCTCATTACCGCGGTGGATGGGGAGGCGAAAACCCTGGCAGGCGAGGTAATTTCGGCAGTGCAGAAGAGGCAGATCGGGGATCCTGTTGAACTGACGGTGTTACGCGATGACGAGGAGCTGAGGCTCAGCATAACCACCGGGCCCCATCCTGATGATCCCGGGCTACCCGCCCTGGGCGTTTATATTTCCACCCTCGACTGGAAGCCTCTTTTGCCCGTTGATATCGAGATGGAAACGGGTCAAATCGGCGGCCCATCAGCGGGGATGATGTTTGTTCTGGAGATTTTAAATCAGCTTGAGCCGGGTGATCTGACCGGCGGAAAGCTTGTTGCGGGGACGGGAACCATTGATATTAACGAAAATATCGGTCCGATCGGCGGAGTTTTTCAAAAAGTTATCGCCGCGGAACGCGCCGGCGCCGAATACTTTCTGGTCCCCGCTGAAAATTACCAGGAGGCAAAAAAGGCGGTGCATCATATCACCCTGGTTCCGGTAAAAACATTGCAGGATGCCCTTGATTACCTTGGTTCCTTTGACACCCTTGAACAGGGCATGTTATACTTGGATCCCAACAACCGGGGTTGGACCCGAGTAAGCAAGGCAGCCGCGGGAACATGACCGCGAGGCGGTTCTCGAGGAAAGTCCGAGCTCCGCAGGGCAGGGTGCTGGGTAACGCCCAGTGGGGGTGACCCTAAGGCCAGTGCCACAGAAAATATACCGCCTCCTGCTGGAAGTTAGATGTTGGAGCTAAGAGGTTGGAAGGGCATGGGAAGCGATGCATTATATTGCACTCAAAGTGTATTTCTAACTTCTCACATCCAATTTCCAACCTCCAGTAAGGGGCAAGGGTGCAACGGTGCGGTAAGAGCGCACCAGAAACCGGGAGACCGGTTTGCTAGGTAAACCCCACCCGGAGCAAGACCAAATAGGAGGGGGATGAGGTTGCCCGCTGACTCCTCGGGTTTGGTCGCTGGAGGCGCCAGGCAACTGGCGTCCAAGATAGATGGTTGCCAAAAACAGAACTCGGCTTACCAGTTTGCTCGGGTTCCCGGTTATAAAAGGAAGGGGCTGCTTGATAAAGAAGCAGCCCCTTATTTTGTGCGCCCGGCATGGGTGCAGTCTAACGGGTGCAAGTCCTGAGTGCGGGTTGATAGTGCCAAGCACATAGCCAAAGGCAAGGGTGTCCACCGCGAGGTGGAATCTGAAGGAAGCCGGCGGCAAACTTCCGGCCTGACGAACAGGAACCACATCAGGCATGTGCGGACTGGGTAAGGTTGCAAAACAAACTGAAGCCCCAAACTATCCGGAAGTCCGCGGTGTAAATGTGGCAGGTAGATGGAAGGAAAGACTGCGCTCTTACCCGGGGAGGTCTCACGGACGGGTGGAAACAGAGTAAGAAACCCGGTTGAAACAAGATTTGCCGTGAGAAGTCAGCAGAAGCCATAGTACGCAGGTAGCGCGTTACTTGCGGAAGGGCTGAACCAAAGAAGGTGAGGGTCAATGAAAGCCACTGAAAGCGGCAGGTTAAAACACAGACAACTTCAACTTGAAGACTATCTGCAAAGGGTATCTGCGGAACAGAAAGAGTATGCAGAAGTGTGCGAGCCGCCCAAGATGGCCGAAACCGACACCACCAAACTTTGGAACCGCCGTATACCGAACGGTACGTACGGTGGTGAGGGAGGTCGGCTGCCCAAATAATGGGCAGCCTCCTACCCGTTTCGGTAATTCGCAGACCGGATTTATTCCCACCGTGCTTTAATGGAGAAGGAAAAAAGATGCTGTAATCAGAAAATGTCATTATCAGCATCAGCAAAACCACCGGTCAGGCTTATCTTGCCAATTGAGCGGGCTGTTGTGATAGACTGGTCCTGAGCGGATCAGGTGGAGGCGCGAAAGATTTGGGTGACTGGATCAAATTTATGGGCACTGCCGGGGCGCGATTTGTGGTGTCGAAACAGCTTCGTTCATCGGCCGGGACCTGGTGTTCTCTGCAGGGAACGAACATTCTTCTGGACCCGGGCCCGGGAACACTCGCTCGCTGCTTCTCCAGCAGGCCGAAGCTGGATCCTGAAAAGCTCGATGCCATCATTCTAACCCACCGCCACCTGGACCATTCCACCGACATCAATGTGCTCATAGAGGCGATGACTCAGGGGACCTTTAACCGCCGGGGGGCGCTTTTTGCGCCTGCTGATGCTGTTGGGAGTGATGAACCCGTTGTTTTCCGCCATACCCGCCAGGCAGTGGAGCGGCTCGAACTGCTCCGGGAAGGGGGACGCTACCGGCTGGCAGGAATTGATTTTTTTGCACCCGTGCGCAACCGCCACCCTGTTGAGACATACGGGCTGACCTTTGACCTTCCTCACGGGCAGGTTTCATTTATCAGCGATACCGCCTTCTTTCCGGAGCTGGCGGAGCACTATGCAAAAAGCGGCATCCTTATTCTCAACGTAGTACTTTATGAATCTCCGGCCCACAGGGTGATCCAGCATCTTGATCTGGGGGGCGCCTCGGCTTTAATAAAGGAGATCCAACCGCGTCTGGCGGTGTTGACCCATTTTGGAACCACCATGCTGAACCACAAACCCTACCTTCTTGCTCAGCGCCTGACAGAAGAAACAGGCATTGAAATAATTGCCGCCGCTGACGGAATGAAAATCGATCTGGGAAAATACACAATTACTCCCCCCGGGTGCCAGGCACCCCGGGGGAGTAATTAGTAGCGGCCGGTGCCAGGCACCCGGGGGGAGTAACTTTTTAGCGGCCGGTGCCAGGCACCCGGGGGGAGTAACTTTTGGGAGAAGGCTGTTGTAATGGTTTAAAATGGTATAATATAGATCGTCAGGAGAATGAGTGAGGAGGTTGTTAATATGGGTATGCCGCCGGTAGATGAGCAGCTGGCGCGGATAGAGGAGAATGTGGCTGAGATAATCTCTGCAGAGGAGCTGGCGAGCAAACTGAGGCGCAGCTGCGCAGAAAAGAAACCGCTGCGCTGCAAGCTGGGCATCGATCCCTCGGCCCCTGATATTCACCTTGGGCATGCCGTGGTGCTGCACAAGATGAAAACTTTTCAGGAGATGGGGCACCAGCTGGTCATTATTCTGGGTGATTTTACCGGGTTAATCGGCGATCCCACGAACCGCTCTGAAACCCGGCCGCAGCTTACCAGGGAGGAGGTTCTGGCCAACGCCCGCACTTACCAGGAGCAGATATTTAAAATCATCGATGAGGAGAAAACAGAGCTCCTCTTTAACAGCCAGTGGCTGGGCAAGTTGAAATTCGGCGATGTGCTCAAGATCGCATCCACCTACACTGTGGCGCGGATGCTGGAGAGGGAGGATTTTGCCAATCGTTACCGTGATAACTTGCCCATCGGTGTTCATGAATTTTTCTATCCCTTGATGCAGGGTTACGACTCCATTGCCGTGAGGGCTGATATCGAATTCGGGGCTACGGAGCAGAAATTTAACCTGCTTATGGGGCGCCACCTGCAGAAAGAGTACGGCCAGGAACCGCAGGTGGCTCTGACTATGCCCATACTGGTTGGGACAGACGGCGTCCAGAAGATGAGCAAAAGCCTGGGCAATTACATCGGCATAAGTGAACCGCCGGAGGAGATCTATGGGAAGGTGATGTCCATAGCGGACGAGATCATGCCCGAATTTTACCGCCTGGGTACAGCTTTTTCTGCGGCAGAATCCGGGCGCATTATCGAAGAGTGCCGGAACGGACGTCTTCATCCCAGAGATGCCAAGATGCGGCTGGCCCGGGAGATAGTATCCCTTTACCACGGGGCCGAAGCCGCGAAGCGGGCTGAGGAAAACTTCAAACGGGTTTTCCAAAGGGGTGAGATGCCCGGGCAGATGCCCCATTTTCAAATAAGCGCCGCTTCACCCCCTGATCTGGTTTCGCTGCTGGTGAAAACAGGGCTAGCCGCAAGCAAGAGTGAAGCCCGCCGCCTGATCCGGCAGGGCGGGGTCAGGGTGGACGGAGAGCAGGTGGAAAAAATTGAGGCCCGGATCCAGCCCCGGGGCGAATATGTTTTGCAGGTGGGAAAAAGAAAATTTGCCCGTGTTATCTTCAGCTGAGCTTAAAATGTGGGTTGCTGAAGCGGCAGACCGGCCCTTTATTATGCCCGTTAGCTCCCAGGCATGATCCCCTGCTGAGTATTGGATAAAGCACAAGCAGCGTTCTAATCCCCCCGGAAAGCGAATAAGCATACCGGGGGGAGAATTTTGTGCTGCGCAGACGCCGTTACCGGCCCATCTCACCGGGTAGTGTGTTTTCATTTCTGCTCTTTGTCCTGACCCTACTGCTTCTCGTGGAAGGGTTGCTCGCCGTTGATCGAAAAATTCGCCCCTCAATTTTTGCCGCCGCCGTGATGATCTGTGACGGTATTGCCACCAGGGCCATCAACAAGGTTATTTTGGAGGAAGTAGTGCCTACAGTAAATTACAAAGACCTGGTTGTAACAGAGAAGGATGACGTGGGTAAAATAGTAATGGCTCAAACAAACATAGCGGAAATAAACAGGATCATGGCCCTAACAACCGTTGCAACGGGGAATGTGGTGACCGAAATCAGCAAAAGCGATATAAAAATCCCGCTGGGCCAGGCTACAAACATCTTTTTTCTGGCAGGGCGGGGGCCTGAAATACCGGTCAGGATAAAACCTATGGGCCGTGTGAATACTGTGGTATTTGATTCGTTTGAGGAGGCGGGCATAAACCAGACCCGGCACAAAATATATTTGCAGGTAATCACCGAAGTGCAGATAATAATTCCCTTGATTAAGGATTCCATTGAAGTATTTACGGTGATGCCTCTGGCCGATACCATATATATAGGCGAAGTTCCCGAGACGTTGATCAATCTGTCATTTCCCCGGGCCGCGCAGGGGTATCGGGAAATCGGTAATTGAACCGGAGGTTTTTGCAAGTGAACCGCTGTATTTCGCCGGGTCCGAAATGAAATATTACCCACATAGAGGGGCAAAGCATGTTTTCTAAAAACAAATTTTTATAGCCTTGACAGCTCCAGAACCCTGTGCTAAGATAGGCGTTGCCCGCGGGAGCGGGCGAAGCTGTTCTTTGAAAGTTGAATAGGGTAAGGAAGGTCCAGCGGGTTC
>CAYTXG010000007.1:0-104043 GCA_964441025.1 uncultured Syntrophomonadaceae bacterium | reverse complement strand
AAGTTATTGCAACCCCCCACTACAGGTCCGGTTGCATTTACTTTGTCGACTAGCAGGAATTATGGCAATCACACCCAGAGTGGCAAATATTCTCTGCACAATATACATTTTCAAATATTTACGGTATAATATGGTACCGATCTAAGACACCTTGGCGGGGGATTGTTACTTATGATCCATGAAAAAACGTTGGAAGTGATCACCGGCTACCTGGAGCAAAGGGATGATGTAATTGCCGCCTATATTTTTGGATCGACAGTAAAAAACAAGGCCCGGAAGGATAGCGATCTTGACCTGGCAATATTGTTCAACAAGAACATGGATCCGTACCGGCGCTTTCAAAGAAAGCTGCAGATTACCAACGATCTGGAGGAAATAATCTTGGACATCGTTGATGTCGTTGATTTAAGGAGTGCAGACCAGTATTTTATACACCAGGTAATGAAAAATAGAATGCTGCTTTTTGAAAGTGATCTTCAAGAGCGGGTCGCCTTTGAGGTTAAACACCGTAAATATTATTTTGATTTTCTGCCCCTTTACAGGGAATACCACCGGCAATCCCGAAAAAGGTTGATGGAGAGGGAGACATTTTAATGGTCGATGGAGCAGTGGTTGAAAGGCTTCTCGTTCAACTGGAAGAATACTTTCGCGATCTGGAGGAGGCCAGGTCACAATATTCCCTGGCTGATTTCAAGAAAAACAAGATCACTCGCCGTTACACCGAAAGAACCTTGCAGGTAGCCATCGAAGCATGCCTTGATCTCGCCAGCCACATTATTTCTTACGAAGGCTTCAGGGAACCGCTGGATAACAAGGATTGTTTCCAGGTCCTGCTGGAGAGCGGCATCATCCCGGCAGATCTAAATGAAAGGTTAAAAAAAATGGCTCAATTCCGGAATGTGGTTGTACATGATTACATAAAAGTCAACCCGGAAATTGTGTATGCCATTGTGCAGAAGAATATACCGGATATCGTTGCCTTTTCCCAAATCATAGAAAGAAAATATCTACAGTAAGGGTGAGTTTTCATGGAGAATGAGCTGCGCAGGCTGCAAGAAGAGGTCAAGGCACTGCGGGAAGAACAGCAAAAAATGGGCGAACGGCTGAAGGTGCTCGACAAATGGGTGGTCTTCATGGAAAAGAGCCGTTCTGCACGCGAGACGGCGTCACCTCCCGCCAGGACCGCTGCACCCACCGGGCAAGAGGTTGCTCCGGCGGCGGCGCCGCTCCCTGCAGCCCCTCCCCCGCGCCCCCGGGCAGAACCGCGGGACCTGGAGGCAAAAATAGGCGGAATCTGGCTAAACCGCATCGGCATGGTTGTATTTCTCCTGGGAGCGGCTTTCTTTCTCAAGCTGGCCTATGACTGGGGCTGGATCAACGAGACGGTCAGGATCGTTATCGGCGCCGCGGTTGCGGCTGTGCTGTTGGGGCTGGGCGAAAGGAACAGGCGACGCGGTTTTACCGCCTACGGCCAGGGGCTTACCGGAGGCGGCATTGCCCTGCTCTACTTCACCATCTTCGCTTCATTTTACTATTATCACCTCATTGACTCCACTGCAGGATTGGGGCTTCTGATCGTCGTCACCATCGGAGCGGTGCTCCTCGCCGTCTATCATGATGCCCCTGCGGTGGCGGTGATCGGTCTGATCACAGCTTTTCTCAACCCCATCCTTTTCATGGTCGAGACGCCGCGTTTTGTCCTGCTCATGATCTACCTGATCCTGCTGAACCTGGGGATCATCGCTGTCGTTTACCTCAAAGGCTGGAATTTTATCAGGAATATCTCTTTCATCCTGACGGGCTTGCTTATGACCTGGGTGCCGCTCTACCGCCACTTCAACCCCGCCACAGGTTTGGCTCCGGCAGCCACCCAGATCTATTTCACTGCTTTTCTGCTCCTCTTCCTGTCGCTGCCGCTCCTAAATGTGACCCTGCGGCGGCGCCGCCTGCAGGACCAGGAAATTTTCATCATTATTGTGGGGGCCATCGCCTACTACGCTCTTGGCCGGCTCAATCTCAACTCTGATTTCCCGCATGTCATCAGCTGGTTTACCCTGAGCCTGGCCGGGTTTTATCTGCTGGCCGGTTGGGGCTTGCTGAAGGCGGCAAAGCATGACCCCCGGGCTCATTTCACCGCCTTTGCCATTGCTGCGGTGCTCCTGGTAATCTTCGTTCCGCTGCAGCTCAAAGATGCCTGGGTCCTGGCCGGCTGGAGCCTGCAGGCTGCTCTGCTCTGCTACCTCGGCCTGCGCCTGGCGGATAAAAGAATCCGCGGCGGCTTCTGGGCTCTCCTATCCCTGGCCCTGCTCAGCCTGCTCATCACAGAGTGGCCCCGCTTTCTTCATCCCGAACAGTACCGCTTTTTAATCAACAGAACCGCCCTGCTCACCTTCGGCTTCATCGCTTTCCTCATCCTTCTGAGCCTGCTTTTTCATCGCTTCCGACAGGAGGACTATAAGCTGCCCGTTGAAGTTATCATCCTGGCGGGATCGGCCGCTCTGTTGCTGCTCATATTCGGCAGCCTGGATATATACCGCTTCGGCGAAGCCCGGGCCTGGATAACGGGCAACAGCGATTACTATCATAACCTGGCGCTGCTCATGATTTCGCTTTTCTGGGGTGTATACGCAGCGGCGCTCATGGGCGCCGGATTCCTCCGCAAGATACCCATGCTGCGCTATACAGCCATGGGCCTCTTCGGCCTGACGGTGGCCAAGGTGATCCTTGTTGATCTCAGCTTCCTCGATCTGGCTTACCGGATCATCTCCCTGGTGGCCTTGGGATTGATCCTGCTGGCCGTATCCTACCTTTACCAGCGCCACCGCAGCGGCATCGACTCCGCCGCCGGGGCAGAAAATAATGATTAGCTAATTTCCCGGAGCAGGGATCGGGAAATTATCCCCCCTGCCTCTTACGGCGGTAGACTGCCCAACCGAAAAATAAGAGAATCAAAATTGAAATAAATTTATATTGACATCATAACGTAACGGTGTTAATATATTATAAAGATTTACACCTGAAGGAGGGCTATCCGGTGCCACAGACTACTTACCGGATCGGGGAGCTGGCCGGGCTGGCCGGCGTGACGCGGAGAACGGTCCATTACTATATCAACAAGGGGCTGATCCCGCCGGCGGAGGGAGCCGGCGTCAACAGTTATTACAGTGCCGACCATCTTAACCGGATCAGGCTGATCCGGAAACTGCAGGAATCGTACCTGCCCCTGGAGGAGATCCGCAAGATCATTACACCCCTGGATCCCGCCCGGGTTGTGGAGCAGCTGGAGCAGTATGAACGCGGGGGACCACCGCTGAATAAAACATTCCTGGTTCAGGAGATGAAGATGGAGGAGAACTATCAAAGTGCCGCTGGAGGCCGCCTTTACGAAAGGGTGGACCTGGGCGGCGATATCGAGCTGCACTTTCCCGTTGAAGTGAGAGAGAAGAACCCCGATCTTTTGGACACGTTGATCGAAAAGGCACGAAAAATAATCGGCGGCTAAGGCGTTGATATTGATGAACAGGTTGCCGGGACGCAAGCATCTGCCGCCCGGTAAAAATTTGCCGGCAGTCTCCGACCGGGAAGGAGAAAATATGATGGATTACGGGATTTTTAATCGAAAAGGCAAGGCAGCCGCCATCCCCCTGAAAGGTGTCCGGATCAGCGGAGATATCTGCGGCCTGCACGGAGAGCTGTCAGTGGAGCAGCTCTATGTCAATGAAGAAAATGAAGATATGGAGATAATCTATACATTTCCCATACCTGACAGGGCGGCAATATCTGAATTCAGCGCCCGTGTGGGCGACAGAATCGTTAAAAGTGAAATAAGGGAAAAGGAAGAGGCTTTCAATCTTTACGATCAATGGCTGCGAAAAGGCGACAGCGCTTTTCTCCTGGAACAGTTCCGCCCGAATATTTTCCAGGTTTCCCTGGGGCGGGTTCTTCCCGGCGAAGAGGTCAAGATAAAAATTGTATATCTCGAGACGATCTCGTACCAGGATGGGGAGATGAGGATATCCATTCCCACCCTGGTGGCGCCCAGGTATATCCCCGGCAGCAGGGTGCAAGGGAGAAAGGGAATGGGCTGGTCCGATCCCACCGGCCGGGTTCCTGATGCCGATTTTATCACCCCGCCGGTAGATGGGGAAGCGGCGTACCGCGTTGAGCTGAAATTGAACTTAAAGCCCTTAATACCCGTTGATGAATTCATCTCCCCCTCACACATGCTGCATGTAACCGGGAGAAAAGAAGGAAGCACTCAAATCACCCTGGCTAAAGGCGCAGTTCCGCTTGATCGGGATATCGTGATCCTGGGGCGCTGCCGGGATGAAAGCGCGGCCGCGGTATTGAGCTGGGAAGACCCCGATAGGGGTAAGGGCTACCTCTACCTTCACCTCCTGCCCCACCTTGACGCCGGCTATGAGCAGGAAAGGCTTAATTACATCTTTCTCATCGATATTTCCGGCTCCATGCAAGGAGCCAAGCTGGAGCAGGCCAAAAACGCGCTGCAGCTATGCCTGAGGAATATGGAAGCTGGAGACAGCTTCAATATCGTGGCTTTTGAAAGCGGCTGCCATTACCTCTTCCCTGCAGGAAATGTGCCCTTCAACCAGGGCTCCCTGGATCGCGCCTCCATCTGGATCAACAATCTAGTTCCCAGGGGCGGCACCGAAATTATGGAGCCGGTGAAATATGCCCTCGAGAGCAGCGGTAAGGAGGGAACGGCAATCCTGCTGTTCACTGACGGACAGGTGGGCAATGAGCAGGAAATCATCGATCTTGTCAGGAGCAGGATCAGAGGCAACCGCCTTTTTACCTTCGGAATAGATACGGCAGTAAACAGCTATTTTATAAACAGCCTTGCCGAAGCGGGCAGGGGGCTTCCCGAATTTATCCATCCCGGCGAGCGCATCGAGGATAAGGTGATCCGCCAGTTCTACCGCATAAACTCGCCGGCGGTGAGCAATGCGGCGGTCCGGTGGAGTGAAATGCCGGATATGGAGTTCTACCCCCGTGTTCTACCGCCGCTTTTTGACCGCGAGCCGGTCACACTTGTGGGAAAGTACAGCGGATCACTTTCCGGAACGGTCACCCTGGAGGGAGACTTGAAAAAGGGGAATTTCACGGTAGAGCTCGATTTTACCCCTCCCTGTGCCGGCGGAGGCTCCGGCTTCCTGAAAAAACTCTGGGCCAAGATGAAGATCGAGTATCTGGAAAAAACCCTGGAGGGGATCAACCCCCGGCGCAGCGAGGCAGTTGTCGAAGAGATCGTAAAACTGTCCCGGGAATACGGGGTAGGCTCTTCACGGACCTCTTTCGTGGCAGTGCATGAAAGGATGGACGGGACCACAGGGATACCCCAAACCATGGTGGTGCCCGTTGCGCCGGCAGCCGAATGGAGGATGTTTTCATCATCACGCCGTAGTTTCTCGTCAGCTCCCGCCGCGCTCAGCGCACCTTCTTCGAGGGGCATGCTCCTTTTCCAGGACAGCCGGGACATGCTTCCGAGTTGCACCGGAATGTTATCTTCCAATGGAGAAAAGGACGGCTGGAGCCGCGGCAGTGATCTCCGGCAGGCGCTCCGCCTTATCGCCATGCAGCAGAATGCAGAGGGATCCTTCCCCGCGGAAAGCGGAGCGGAGAACGCAGAGGCTTCCATCTTTGAGAACACAGCCCTGGCTGCCCTGGCTCTGCTGCTGGCCGCCCATGACGGTGGGATCTACCGGCGGCAGATCGAGAAATCGGTTAACTACCTGGTGGGTGAGCATAAGCATAAGGCGTTAAACGAATTCCAGCTATTTGCCGCCGCTCTGGCAGGAAGGCTCTACCTGAAGAAAATGAGGCCCGAAAATAAAACAAGGGTGTTGATGAGCTCAAAAGTGGACGCGATGCGGGATAAGGCCGGTTCTCCCGGCGCCATTCTATTGAGAGAGGAGATCCCGGAAAAAGAGATCATCGAAAAGCTGGCGGAACTTCTGGGCGGCGGGAAGGGCGGCTTGCAGAAGCTTACCCCTGAGAGCAGTATCAGAACCCTGGCCGCCGCTATTTTCGATGAATTGCTGCAGATGAATGAATAAAATCCCCTGGAAGGTTAAAGGAGAATCGCTGTAGAATTCTTAATTGGTAAAGATCAATCTGTCAAGAACCGGCCGGAACAATAACATTTGGAGGGCGCCATGAACAGGAAGGACATGTTCTTTTACGATTCGCCTCTGGGCAGTATTCTGATTGTTGAAAAGGGGTCAGCAATAACGGAGCTTCACTTCTCCGACAAAGAGCGGCCCTGTGAGACTCCTTGCAGAGAGACAACCCTGTTAAAAAAAGCAGCTCTGCAGCTGGATGAGTACTTTTCCGGAAATCGCAAGTTTTTCGATCTGCCCCTGGCGCCCTGCGGCACAGACTTCCAGCAGAATGTATGGAGGGCGCTGCAGGATATCCCTTACGGCCAGACAAGAAGTTACGGTCAAATAGCAGAGGCCGCAGGGAATGAAAAAGCGGCCCGTGCAGTGGGAATGGCGAACAACAGGAATCCCATCGCAATCATCATTCCCTGCCACAGAGTCATCGGTTCCGATGGAAAGCTGGTGGGCTACGGCGGCGGCCTGGACAAAAAAGCCTACCTCCTGGATCTTGAAAAGAGAAACACCGGCGCTCAGAGCTAAGGTAGCGGGCAATCCAGCCAAAGAGCCCCTGCTCTTTTTATGAGCGGGGGCTCTTTGCTGCAATCGTCCCCTTGATTGCAAAGGCCGCATAGAGCGCTTACCGGTATCACGTGGCTCATTCCAGCTGTTGGCAGAAAGGGCGAGGTCTCGCTTTCACGAGAAATCAGCCCTTTTTTGACGCTCGATGAGGCAGTCCGCAAGGACAACAAGAATGGGATAGATGTAAAGCAGAAGCGCGGCCAATGAGGGAGCGATAAGTTGTTGACCCATTTGATTGCCTGACCCGCCTTCCGCCATTGAAAACTGCTACTTCCCATCATGCAAAAAAATATCCGTGATGTATAGGAGCCCTCCGGCATATTCGCTACTCTCTGCCGCTGGATATGCGGCAAAGTGCATGAAAATATATCATCGGAACCGTCCCCCTGATATACGCTCCCGAAGGTAGGAACAGCGGGGTAGGAGAGGGGAACTAACATCTACATCTGACGAGAATGCGCAGAACGTAGCTGTAACTACGATTATGACCTTAAAATAACATACTGCGTCACGCCCAATTGCTTCGCAAAGCGATTGACAGATCTGGACGCAAGGAGTATTATAAAACAGTAGCTTAAATCAACCGTTTTAATCATATCATTGAATTGGATGTTTAAATGCCCGGAGGGACAGTCGCAGATGATCCGTTTCGGAAGATTCGTAGTTAAATACCGCAAGGCCATCATCATCGCCTATATCGCTCTTCTACTCCCCGCTGCAGCCGGCTTTTTCTTTACCCGGACAAATTATGATCTCCTTTCCTACATGCCCGACGAGTTGAATTCGAAAAAAGGCGAACAGCTGCTGGAGGAGAGCTTTTCTCTCTCCGGCATGGGGTTGATCATGGCCCGGGATAAAAAATCCTGGCAGGTTCGTGAGCTTATCGCATCCATCAAGCAGGTAGAGAGGGTAAGCAAAGTCGTCTGGCTGGGTGATTTCGCAGATATCTACGTGCCTGTTGAGTTCATCGAACCGGCGGTGAAAGAACGCTTTGCCTCCGGGGACAGTGTTCTGCTGCAGGTGCAGTTTATGGAAAATGCCCGCTCCAAATCGACGAACAAAGCTGTAGAGGAGATCAATAAAATCATCGGCGGCGATGCCGATATCCTTTTCGGCGGGGAGCCTGTGATTATCAGCGAAATGCAGAAAACCGTTGACCGGGAAATCCCCATCTATGCCGTTATCGCAGTAGTCATGATCCTCTTTATCCTTAACCTGTCCATCAGCTCTTACCTTGATCCGCTGCTTTTTCTGCTCTCCGTGGGGGTGGCGGTGCTGATCAACATGGGAACAAATGTCTTTTTGGGCGAGATATCCTTCATCACCGCCTCCATCGCCTCGGTGATGCAGCTGGGGATATCGCTGGACTATTCCATTTTCCTGATGCACCGCTTTGAAGAAGAGAAAAAGAAGTATGATTCCATAGCAAAGGCCATGGAGGTGACGATAAGCAAAACTGTGACCGCCATCGCTTCAAGCGCCCTGACCACTATCGGCGGCTTTGCCGCCCTTGTGGTGATGAAAAATGGAATCGGCCAGGACCTGGGGCTGGTGCTGGCCAAGGGGATCACCATCAGCCTTTTCGTCAATCTCACCCTTCTGCCCAGCCTGCTCCTGGCATTCAGAAAAACGAGCCTTCGCTTCAAGCACAGGGTTCTGCTGCCCTCTTTCAAACCGCTGGCCCGCTGGATCGTCAAGAGCAAATGGGCACTGCTCGCTGTTTTTGTTATGCTCATGCTTCCCTCTTTTTTAGCCCAGGGCAAGATTGAATACTACTACTCCAATGAGAACTACCTGCCGCGAACATCGGTCTCGGTGCAGGACACCGGGGAGATCACGAAAGAATTCGGCGCAGCAGATGTGGCCTACGTCATCACCAGGGATGAGGGGCGGGTCCGGGAACACCGCCTGGTGGAGGAGATCAAGAAGATTGCCGCCGTTGACTCGGTGGTGGCCGTTTCCGAGCAGGTCGACCTGGCTATCCCCGAGTCGATCATCCCGGGGGAGGTGCTGGCTGAATTTTCCGGGGAGGGTTACCGCTACTGCCTTGTCTTTCTGAAAAGTTTTGAGCATGAGCAGGCAGGCTTTGCCGCCATCGATGAGATCAGGGAGGCGGCAGGCAGGCTGCATGATCACTATTATGTTACCGGGCCCTCGGCAATGACCCGCGACCTGGCCTCCCTGGTCGATGTTGATGCCAGAAGTGTGGCCATAGTCTCAATTGTCTGCATCGCGCTCATCGTGGCGTTGAGTTTTAAATCCTTGAGCATCCCGTTGATCCTGATTCTGGCCATTGAGCTGGCCATCTGGATAAACCTCAGCTTTGTTTATTTCCAGAATCAGACCGTATCATCGCTTACGCCCATGATCATCGGGGCGATTCAGCTTGGCGCAACGGTGGACTATGCCATCCTTTTCGGACTGAGGTATCAGGAAAATATTCCACATTTTGGGCGGAGAATTGATGCTATCAGGCAGACCGTAGAAGATACGGGGCAGAGCATCATCACCAGCGCCATGACCCTCGCTTCGGCAACTATCGGCATCGCCCTTATCGCCAGTATCAAAACCACGGGCGAGATGACCCTGCTGATCGGAAGGGGGGCCATCATCAGCATGCTGGTGATCTTTCTGGGACTCCCCTCACTTTTTCTCCTTTTTGACAGGCTCATCGCCAGGACCACCATAGGCTGGCCTGCAGCACCTGTAAAAATGACGCCGCCTGAAAATAGGAAGCGTATTAAGTGGGGCCTTGCGCACCGCTGCAAGAAAATGACATCGGGGAAATATGGCAATCCAAAACCGCAATCAGGGGGTCTGGATAATGAAAAATTTTAAAAGAGTAATCCAACCGCTGTTCTTTATTTTACTGACAAGCCTGCTGGCAGGCGGCGCGCTGCTCTATTTTAGCGGCACACAGGGCGGAGCGGCAATCGAAAATGCGGAAGCGGAACTCAGGCCGGAGCGGGAGGCTGCAGCGCTGAAAAGCAGCGAGACCCTGGCCTACAAAAACGAGACTGTCTATGTACTCCTTGACCCCGAAGGCAGAGTTGTGGAACAGAGCATTGTCAACCGGATTTACCAGTGCGGCGGTGAACCTGCAGAAATGATCAAAGATTACGGCAGCTACCGGGAAATCAGCAACATGACTTCGGAGGCGGAGCCGGTTTTGCAGGAGAACATGGTGCTCTGGGACAGCGAGCTGCTGCAGGAAGGCGATATTTACTACGAAGGAATCAGCGACAAGAGCCTGCCCGTTGATTTCAATATCGACTACTATCTGGACGGCGTAGCCACGGAGGCGACGGCGCTGCCCGGGAAAAGCGGTGAACTGAAAATAGTGATCAGGGTGGAGAACAAGCTGGCGGTGGAGGGAGCAGTGCCCTACCTGGATTACTACGGGAAAACCGCTCAAAAGTACGACCTCAATTATATACCGCTGCTGGTGCAGGGCACCTACAGTGTCGATCTGAACAGGTTTTCCCAGATCAGAGCCGGCGACGGAGTGGGCATTATCACGGGGCAGAACATGAATATAAGCTTCATGGCCTTCCCCTACCCCGAAGCGGAGATAGTCATGACCATGCAGGGAGACGAGATCGAGCTGAGCCAGATCATGATGATGATCATCCCCCAGCTGCCCCCCATCCCCGAAGTGGATATGGAAGACGACTTTATCGAGCTCATCAACGGCATCTCCGCCATCAGCGAGGGGCTGACGGAGCTCTACGGCGGCGCCGACCAGCTGTACCAGGGTTTCAGCGGGTTTATCACCGAGGGCAAAGATATGCTCTCCGGGTTGGAACCCCTTTTCGAGCTTATTGAAGAGTTTGCGGAGCTGGCGGAGGGATATACCTCTGAAGACCTTGAAGAGGTCCTGCGGCGGCTGGAGGATCTTTTGAGGCGGATCGACGAACTTCCCGATCCCGGCGACTGGAATTTTGGCAATCCCGACGAAGCGGAGCCGGGCGCGCCGCCCGCATGGGATGAAATACTCGAACAGATACCATCCGATCTTTTTGACGACATCCATGGCAACGCCGCAGAGCTGGAAGAGTTGCTGGAGCATCTCCGCTCCTTTTATGAAACCCTTTCGGGATTGGAAGGGCAAATAGATGATCTTGATACGCTCCGGGAAAAGGCAGAGGAAGCCTACGACATGCTCTCCGCGCTGCCGGGAGCCCTTGATGAACTGGTGGAGGCGCAGAAAATGATCCGGGACGGTATCGGGGAGGTTAACAATAAGGGAGTCCTGGAAATCAAAAAAGGATTAGTCGAGGGAGTTAACGAAATGAGATTTGGCCAGGCAAAGATTGAGCTGATGCGCTCTCTGGCCGAGGGCTTCAAGTCGCATGCCGACAATGAGAATAACGCCAACAGCAGCGTCCAGTTTATCCTGCAGACTGAAACGGTGAAGGGGCAGGAACAGGAAAGCGGGACTGGTGATCAGGAGAAAGAGGAAAATGGGCAGAACACAGCAAACAGGGTCTGGTACAGCAAGCTGTGGTCCAGGTTTGTACAGCTTTTTGCCTCGTTTTCTTGAACCAGCCCGGCCCCAACAACCGCAGATATCACCGGTGCAAACAGGGCGGGGTTCCACCAGCAGGTGCACAGCCCTCGTGACTGTCGGGCACGCCGTTACCCGTAGGGGCGGGGTTCCACCCCCGCCCGCACGTGCCCCACGCAGGCGGAATTGGGCCGGGATGGAACCCGGCCCCTACAACCGCAGATATCACCGGTGCAAACAGGGCGGGGTTCCACCAGCAGGTGCACAGCCCTCGTGACTGTCGGGCACGCCGTTACCCGTAGGGGCGGGGTTCCACCCCCGCCCGCCGTCTACCGATACTGGAGGGAAAGGGAGGTGAAAAGAATGAATATGGAGGTGACCGATACCAGGTCAAAGATCATGAAAGCAGCCGTGGATATGATTGGCCGGGAGGGAAATTTGAGCGTAACCATAAGGGAGATCGCCGACAAGGCCGGGGTGAACATTGCCGCCATCAACTACCATTTCAGCTCCAAGGAAAACCTGCTGGAAGAGGTTGAGCGCGTCACCATGGAGCAGGTAACTATAATCTACAACTGTCTGCTTGATGGAAAGAAAAGCGCCCGGGAACGGCTGATGAAGTGGGCGGATGAGCTCATGAGATACCTTATCGATTACCCGGGAATCATCTACATGATCGGCTCTCGAATTTTACAGAGCGATAACAAAAGCGCCGGGCTGGCGGAATACCTCAGCGACTCCGATATAAGGTTGGGCCCCGTTGTCAGAGAGCTCACGGGAATCGGCGATGAAAAGCTGCTGTCCTTCAAGGCGCTGCAGCTGATCTCGGGGGTGGTCTATCCCACGCTGATCTACTCGGGGACAAAGAAAGCGCTGGGACAAATCATAAGCAGCGGGCCTGTCCGCAAAAAATACCTGGCCATGCTCATCGACAGCCTGGAGCGATCGGGCGGCAAAGAATTGTAACTACTTTGTGCTGAAATAATATTTTTCATTATGTCATATTCATTAGTGACACGGTTTTCTTTGGTCAGTCAATCCCAGGCCCGTCGACGTCGACGGGCCTGAACAAATTAGAGCTAGATTATTCAGGAAGCCTGAGTGTTTGCAATAATCTATCCTTGAAAAAATCATATGCTGCTCCCTTGCGTTTTTTCAAATCCTCAAGATCAAAAAAAATAGTCGTTGTCGGCGAAGCGATCTTTTTTGCATTATCCGGCAGCCCTTCCACATTAGTAATGGTCCAGAGATCATTAAAACCCCTGCTCTTTGCCTTTAAGTGACTTTTTTCCGCTTCCCCTAAACGGTTATGAACATTGGAGCGATCCTTGCCACCTTTTACCTCTACAGCAAGCAAGGGTGTGGCCGGTTTTCCCGAATCAGAGACAGATACTACTTCAATATCGGGATCTGAACTGAACCTGATTGTAATTCGCCTATCGGTGGCATCCCTGAGAGTTATAGAGTTCTCCTCCACCAGTTCAGCGTTATCCCCAACAATACGTTTAATGATATCAAATATTTCCCTTACCGCTACAACACCGATAGCAACATTGTGGCTGCCCCTTAGTTGTGGCCCAAAGGTTAACAGGGTAAGACGCTCCAAATGCTCTTTTGTAATTAAGTTTAAAGGCAGATTTTCAAGGAGAAAGTCAGCGCTTTTGTTTATTGCAAAACAAAGAGCAGGGATATTTTGTAATGCATCGTTGCTAATCTCACCTTTATCTTCCATCTTCTTGTAGATAGTGGAAGACAACCCAAATTTCCTTGAATAAAATTCTTTACGGGAAAAACCGAGCAACAATCTATAGTAACCCAACAAAAAAGGATTGCTTTTCAGGAGGGAAGGCAAAGCAAACATTAACTCGGCCCTTACTCCCCTTCTTGCTAATTTAGTTAACGATTCCCTTGATACGTATGTGTGTGCTTCCTGGTCCAGCTCAACAATATTAGAGCTGCCTATGGCTTCCAACAAGGCCTGTTGAAGCATTTTCCCTTGGGCAGTAAAAAAAGACCCGGACATGTTCACTTGTAATATTGGATGGGGGATAGTAAAAAGAACATTTGGCTTCAGGAAGATCTCACCACCCCGGGTATTGTTAATGATTCGTCCTTGATACGTTCCAAGGCAATGCTAACATAATTCGGATTTATTTCAACACCAATATATCTACGCTTATATTTCTCGCTTACCACCCCTACTGTTCCTGAACCAAAAAAGGGGTCTAACACGATATCCCCCTCTTTGCTGCCTGATAAAATACAGGGTTTCACCAATGCTTTTGGAAATGTCGCAAAATGTGCACCGTTAAAAGGCTGCGTGGGTATTGACCAAACTGTCCTGCGGTTTCTCTTGTCTTCCTCGCGGATGGCATTGTAATTATAGTAATAGCGTTCCGATTTCGAAAGCAGAAACAAATACTCATGAGAAAGTGTCGGGCGATCTTTGACGCTTTCAGGCATACAATTAGGCTTGTGCCAGATAATGTCAGATCGCAAATACCAACCATCTTTTTGCAATGCAAAAGCCAATCGCCAGGGCAAACCAATCAAATCCTTAGGTTTCAACCCCTTAGGGGTATCCGGTCTGTACGACATTGCCCGGGCAGGGTTTTTTTTGTCTGGTGCTCTATATCCCCGATCACCACTTGTGTAGGCATCTCCGATATTCAGCCACAGTACTCCATCTTTTTTTAAAACCCGTTTTACTTCTGAAAATATCCCAACAAGACGGTCAATAAATTCATCAACTGATGGTTCAAGACCGATATGACCCGGAAATTCATAATCTCGTAAGCTCCAATACGGAGGTGAGGTAATACAACATTGAACAGAACACTCCGGGAATTTTGGCAAAATGATCTTTGCGTCTCCCTCATAGATTAAGGAAGAGGATGTTTCTACAATGCTGTCAAGCATTCTAATCTGCTTCATGCTAAACCTGCCTCCCGAGCAACCGGATCAGCACATATGTTCGACATTAATCACCCGAATCCCTGCAACTATTGTTATTGAATAGAGCTTACGCTGCAAGATTAGCGCGGTAGCAGCAAGACGCATTGAACAGCCCCCGCTCCATTCCATTATACCAGAAGCCCCCATAAGTTTACCATGCTATCCAAAACGACGACTCTGTTCACAACTGATGGGTGGCGCAAAATCTCTCCCCCGGCGCCCGGTCCCTTGTCATTCATCCGCCATGATCAAAAATATACTCCCGGGATCATATGCCAGTTCCACGCCGGCGGGGATATAGAGATAGAACACCTGGAAATAATCAAACTCATGGAATATACGCACATGAAGCTGGGATTCGCTCTTTTCCTTGAATTGATCAAGGGCTACATCCCTCATAAAAGCCTTGATTTTGAATTCATACCGCCCTGGATCATGAATAATGAGCCTGTTTCCCGTAAAGTCGATCTGAACGGGAATGAGCTGCTCCTCAAAGGGAAAGCCCTCTTTGCGGTATTCAACGGCGGTCACCTCACCCTCTCCTGCTGCTGTTCTTTTAATAATGATGGGAACCTCGCCGCGGCTGCCGGAAACAATCTCCAGACAGTCGCCCTCGTGGTCCAGATGCCACTGTTTATACCGGTAGACCCCCTCCTGTCCTTCCAGCTCCCCGGTCCACCACGCATCATAGTACATTTCTTCTTCTCCAGCACCGGCTGTGCTAAAAACGAGATCCAACAGGTCATCCTTGGGCAGGAGGTAAAACAGCGCCAGCGACACCAGCAATACGGCGCCGTATGCTCCGATAAAGTATTTATAAAATTTGAGCTGCATCTTTCACCCTCCACTTCACTTTGGCCGACACCCGTTACCGGACCTCGACCCTGTTCGTAAGCAGCACAGCACCGATCCACAAGAGCAAAACAGCGGCTGCTATTTTCAAGGTAAACAGAAGGGGCGACCTCTCGAGGAAAAAGAAATCCAGAGCACGGAATATCCTCACATTCTCGTTTGCCGTTTCGTAGAAAAATATACCCAGCATCAGGGCAGGCACAATCACGTAGAGTGACCTGTGCAGCTGCATCAGGGCCCCGAGAAAATAGCCGGCCGCGCCCGACAGGAGCAGGTAGAGTATGGTTACCGCTGCGCCGGTGCAGAGTTCGCCCGCTCCGACCTGGAAATTGGCGCTGATGAGATAACCGCCGCCGCCGGCGTAATACGCGATATTTCGCAGCAGGAGCGAGCCCAGCACAGCGGCTACTCCGCCGCCGATGGCGGCTGTAACCAGGTAAGCGGCGTTGGCCAGATTGCTGCTGAACCGGTTGGTGACAAAGGTAAAGTCAGGGTTGCGGTAGAGCGGCAGGGTCAGGATAAAGGCGTTGACCAGGATCCAAAAAACCGTAAACCCAAACAAGCCTGTTCCCGAATAGTATTTAACCTCCACGTAGAAATTGCTTGAACCCATACCGCTGGTCCCCGTCATACCGCCAACAGTAAAGAGTAAAGAGATCACCTGCACTGCAACAAGTGACACAAAGAGGTTGGCATAAGCGCGAAGTTTAAAAGCATACTGATGTCTGGCAACCACCCAAAGGCTAGTTTCCACCAGAGAAGACATCATCGATCCCCCCCTTGCTCCTGGATGTGAGGTAGACACAGAGGTCCTCGGCGGAAACGGGTACGACCTCCAGGCCTGCCGCCGCGGCCTCTTGCATCGACGCACCGGTAAAGCTGTTCCGTACGGCCACAAATATTTTATCCTTGCCAAACTGCTCCCGGCGGTATATTTCCCGGCCCCCGGTGAAGCGCTCCACCGTTCCGGTGTCGCCCCTGAACCCGATGGCATATTCGCGCAGCCCGGCCGCCGGCAGGTGCAGGCGCTTCCGCCCCTCCCTCAAAAGCAGGATTTCCTCCAGAATATCTTCGACCTCCTGGAGGAGGTGGCTGGAAAAAATAATTGTCCGCGGATGGTGCAGGTAATCCTGGAGCAGGGCCCGGTAAAAATCCTTTCTCACCGCTGCGTCCATGCCCACGGTAGGTTCATCGAAGATGGTCAGCGCGCAGCGGGCGGAGAGGCCCAGGATCATGTTGAAAGTGCTTTTCTGACCCTTGGACAGGTTCTTGTGCAATTTCCCGGGATCAAAAGAAAAATAGTCAAAAAGACGCAGGGCCAAACGGTGATCCCATTTTGGATAGAAACGCCGCGCCGCATCGAGGGTCCCGGCCAGATCCAGAGTGGCCGGCAGGGCCATGTTGTCGTCAACAAAGACGGTATTCACCGATACTTTCAGGCTGTTAAAGGGATCGACGGAAAATACCTTTATCTCTCCCCCGCTCTTTCTGAGGAAGCCGGCTAAGATCTTCAGCAGAGTGGTCTTGCCGGCGCCGTTGGGGCCGACCAGCCCGGTGATGGTGTTCTCTTTAATGGTGAAAGTGAGATCGCTCAGGGCGGCTGTTCTGCCGTAGCTCTTGCCCAATTTCCGGCATTCGATCACATTCATATACTCTCCTCCTTGTCCCGCTCTCGCACAGTTTTGATCAGCTCTCGCAGCTCAGATTCGGTGATCCCCAGCAGTTCAGCCTCCCGGACCAGCTCCTGCAAGCGCCCGAGAACCAGCTTTCGCCGTTTTTCACCGATGATCTTCCCCGCCCCGGGTGCAACAAACATGCCCAGGCCCCTTTTTTTGTAGAGGATCTTCTCCTCCGCCAGGATGTTCAGGCCCTTTGCCGCCGTGGCGGGGTTGATGTTGAACATTTCGGCCAGCTGATACTGAGAATAGATCCTTTCATCCGCCGCCAGGCTGCCCGACAGGATCTCCGTCTCCAGCCATTTTGAAAGCTGGATATAGATCGGTTCAGAATCGCCTGCAGCAAAAATCACAGCATAAACACCCCTGCCCAAAGTAAAATAGTGCATTAGTCCTGTAATGCAGTATACAACAAGGGTTTATTTTTTGTCAAGAAATTTTCTAAAATGTAATGCTGGAAAGGGAGAAGAAAAAATCGAGCCCGGCAACAGTTGTGTACATTTTTGGTTTGTACGCCCGGGGGGAAGCTGATGCTGACAGCGATATTGATGTGCTTATCAAAAGAGAAGGTTCAATAATACATGGCTGGCTGATGGGCGAACTTTATGAAGATTTAAGAGAATGTTTTGGAAAAAGCTTCGATTTGCTTACCATTGAAGCGCTTGAACAGCACGATATCCAAAGCGAAAATCCTTCATTTTATGAAAGCTTGACAAAAGAGCGGGTGAAAATATATGGGTGATCCGGATATTCAACGTATCCAACATATCAGAACCGCTGTCGGGAAAATGGCCCGGAAGTGAGCGAAGGCCGGTGAGGGTTTCAGGGAAATTTGAAAATGATCAGGCGCCGCTGCCGGCCGAATTTTATGGCCTCTTCCTTGGTGGCCACCGCCAGATCGATATCGTTGGGGCCGATGGCGCCGCCGCGATCGTTGACCCGGCGCCAGCCCAAGCCCTCCACGTATATTTTGGTCCCCAGGGGGATATTGGGCCCGGCGGCTGCGGTTTCCCCCGGCACCACCTCTTCGCCGCTGTAGGACATGGAGGGATCGCCGGTGTAGTCATGCCCTCCGACAGCACCGGCACTTAAAGGTGCGTACATGGTTATATTCATCACCTGGACCTGATATTCAGCCGAATCACGCGCCATCTCGCGCGCATCAAGCGCTTCTCTTTTTGCCTTCTGCAGCTGCCCGATGTAATAAATGTTCATCAGGGTGAAAAGAACGGCCACAGCAGCCGCCAATACGAAGTGCCTGCGATCCATGTTTGTTGCACCTCCGCTCGAAGGTACGGTTAAATGCTGTACCTATTATCTGCAGCTCCAGGCAGTTTAAACTTGAAATGCCAATTGATGATCATCTGCAGAGACATGGGTAAAACAGGTAATAAATATTGTTGGCTTAAGTTGATATAAGTTGACTTATCTTGACAATAAAGTTATAATTGGAGCGGAGGTGATATCGTGGCGGATGAGGCGGAGTTGATCACGGCCCATGCCCTGGCCGGGGTGCTGGATCTTTCAGTGGAAACCATCTGGAGATACACGCGGGAAAAAACTATTCCCTGTATTGAGCTGGGGCCCAGGCAGTACCGTTACCGGCTGAGCGATGTGCTTGCGGCGCTTTCAGGAACGGCTGTTTACGAGAAAGAAGCCGGTTACAAAAGCGATTCCGAAAAAAAATTGACCTACCAGGATTACCTGGAGATGCCGGAGGAGCCGGGCTGCCGTATCGAGATTCTTGACGGCATCCTGGTCAAGGAACCGTCGCCCAATGTGCCGCACCAGAGGGTTTCCCGCAGGCTGCAGCGGCTGTTTGAAGATTATTTCTGGAAAGTGGACCCCGGTGGTGAGCTGTTCAATGCACCGCTGGATACCACTTTCGGGGACATCACCGTGGTCCAACCCGATCTTTTATACGTGTCCGGAGAGCAGCAAAATATTGTCAAAGAAACCCGGGTCGACGGCCCGCCGGCGCTGGTAATAGAAGTCATTTCGCCGGCCAGCTACCGCAAAGACCGGGTCCAGAAAATGCAGATCTATCAGAATGCAGGGGTGAGGCATTACTGGCTGGTTAACCCCGAGGAGAAAACATTGGAATGCTTCTCTTTGCGGGAGGGCCTGTACACCCTGCCCGCCGCCGGTATGGACAATGATGTGGTCAGGCACCCCGAATTTGCGGGGCTGGAGGTGGACCTGTCGGTTTTATGGGCCCGGCACAACGTTAAATTGGAGTAGTATAAATAGTTTTCATGGTAAAGAAAAACCGGGGCGGCATGTTCTACCCCGGTTGAATCATGATGGTAGCCCCAGGGGGACTTGAACCCCCGCTACCGCCTTGAGAGGGCGGCGTCCTAACCACTAGACTATGGGGCCCTCACCGCCGCAGAAGCAAGAAGGCGGAAAACCCATCTTTCCTTCCACCGCCGCGGCTCAATCTCCTGCGATATGTAAGATAACACAAATCTCCTGTCCGGTCAACTCCCGGCGTGGCCCGGGGCTCGCCATGTTTTTCCATCCATAGCAAAAGTCTATAGGCTTACCCCCTCTCATAGAAAAGATCTATTTTATTTATTCAATTAAGAGAATTATGCTGTAAGCAGGCATACTTGGATAATTCACAGATAATCACATAAAGATAGGAGCTGTTATTTTGAAAAATTTCTTTGCAACCAGGTGGGGCATTGTTGCTGTTGGCGCCGTAATCGGTATCATAGCATCTCTGCTGCAGTTGTGGGGCAATCCCGCAAACATGGGCATATGCGTGGCCTGCTTTGTCCGCGATATCACAGGTGCGCTCGGCCTGCACAGGGCCCCGGTGGTCCAGTACCTGCGCCCGGAAATTATCGGTTTTGTCCTGGGATCCTTTGCAGCGGCTTACGCATTCAAGGAATTCAGGCCCCGGTTGGGCTCGGCGCCCGTTGTCAGGTTTGTCCTGGGTGCTTTCGCCATGATCGGCGCCCTCATATTCCTGGGCTGCCCCTGGCGGGCGCTGCTACGTTTCGCCGGCGGCGACTGGAACGCCATCCCGGGCCTGCTCGGCCTTGCAGCGGGAATCTGGGCCGGAACCGGTTTTCTCAGAAGCGGTTACAATTTGGGACCCAGCCGCAGGACATACAGTTCGGCGGGTTGGATTTTCCCCATTATCGCCGCCGCCCTCCTGATTATAATGTTCCTCAATCCAGGGGTCGCCGGAGAACCCCTGAGCGGTGTCCTTTTTTACAGCGTCGAAGGCCCCGGTTCCATGCATGCGCCTCTTCTCATATCGCTGATCGCCGGACTGGCTATAGGCTTTGTGGCGCAGAAAAGCAGGTTCTGCACCATGGGCGCCATCCGCGACCTGATTTTATTCAAGCAGACTCACCTGTTCACGGGAATCGTCAGCCTGACGGCCGCCGCTTTTGTGACCAACCTGGCGCTTAATCAATTCCATCCCGGCTTTGCCGGACAGCCTGTCGCCCATGCCATGCATTTCTGGAACTTTGCCGGGATGGCCCTGGCCGGATTGGCCTTTACCCTGGCCGGCGGATGCCCGGGCCGCCAGCTCTTTCTTTCCGGCGAAGGCGATGGCGATGCAGCTATTTTTGTGATCGGCATGGTCGCCGGCGCAGCCTTTGCCCACAATTTCGGACTGGCCAGCTCCGCCGCGGGAGCCACGCCGGCGGGCATGATCGCTGTCGCCGCCGGTCTGGCCGGCTGTCTGGGCATCGGCTTTACCATGCGCCAAAAAATATAGGGAGGGATCTGAGAATGAGCAGAATCGTTGATGCCCGGGGGCTTTCATGTCCCCAACCGGTAATCATGACCCTGAATGAAATAAAAAAAGACGGAGAAGGCGACATCGTGATCATGGTAGATACAGATACAGCCGTGGAGAATGTAAGCCGCGCCTCCAGGGCCCGGGGCTGGGCTGTTGCCGAAGTTCAAAGAGTAGATGACGACTACAGGATCACCGTGAGGAAGGAAGACTGAGATGTTGGGTCTCTTCCGGAAGAAGAAGGAGAAGGCCGCTTCGGCGGGCCGGGATCGGGGCATACTGGTCTTTGAAAATACAACAGAGGTGATCAGGGCGGAACAGCTGTTGAAGGCCGGAGGATGGGAGATCAAGGTAAAAGGGCCGCCCCCTGAGATCCGCAGCGGCTGCGACCTGGTGATCGAGTTTCCCCTTGTCGAGGAGCTATCCATTATCAGGAAACTTGCGGAGGCCGGCATCGTACCGGTAGAAGCTGTTCCCGTCAGCGATGTCCTGCTGGAACCTGTTGATCTGCTTCAGGTAAAAGAATTTGGAAAATATCTCATGGTCAGAGCCGCGAATATGAAAATCACTGTAGACAGAGATACAGGGCGGATCGTCAATGTATCCGGCGGGGGCTGCCCCGATGTTCCGTACCTGGCGGAGCAGATGGTAGACCGCTGTCTGGATGAGGCCCCCCAACCCCGGGATATCGGCCACACTCTCTGCGCCTATGCTCTGCAGATCGCTTATGATCGGGTGGTGACGCTGTGCTCGGGCTAGTGGGAACAATCCCTGAAAAAGATTTTCCCCTCTGCTGCGGCGAGGTTTTTCTGGAAGGCGGCAGGATTCTTGTGGGAAAGAGGGAAATTGCCGTCAACCGGGGTACGCCGGCCATGATCGCAGCAGCCGTAGAAACGCTGAAGCATATGGGCGGTTCCAATCCATATTGCTACCTGGTCGGGGATATCGGCAGCGGGGAGGGCTGTAAGCAACTTTATGAGTACCTGGCGGCCCATATCGCAGATATCCCCTTTACAACCCTTACGCTGCATTACTTTCAGCCCAATGTTGATCTTTTCAGGCAGGTGCTGTCAAGGATCAAGGCCGCACCCCACCGCCCCACCCTGATCGCCGACGCCGGGTTCATGTACGTGGCCAAGATGGCCGGGGAGGCGCCGTCTTTTGATCTTTTTACCCCCGATGCGGGTGAACTAGCGTACCTGGCCGATGAGAAGGCGCCCCACCCCTTTTATACCCGGGGATTCATTTTACATGACGAGAACCTTGTGCCAGACCTGATCCGGAGAGCTTACCGCCATCACAATGCTTCCGCATATTTGCTGGTAAAAGGAGCAAGGGACTTTATCGCCAATCAGGAGGGTATCATTGCAGAAATAGACAGTCCCCATGAGGAGGCGCTTGAAGCGATCGGAGGTACCGGGGACACCCTGACGGGGATAGTTTCCGCATATATCGCCCGGGGAACGGCTATAGAAATTGCCGCCGCCAGGGCAGCCAGGGTCAACCGTCTGGCGGGTTTGTATGCCGGCCCCACCCCGGCAACGCAGATATATGATATTATAAAGCAGATTCCGCGTGCGCTGGAAGAAGTATTCAAAGATGAGGAAAGCGGGTAGGAATATTATGGGCCATCGCTTCATGCTGACAAAAGGGGCCCGGGCAGCGGGCTGAGCTTCAAAAATAGGTCCGGGGGACCTGACAGAGGTGCTGCAAGGATTAACCCGGGAGGATGATCCGGATCTCCTTGTGGGGATCGACGGCTCCGATGACGCCGGCATATACAGGTTGACGGATGAAATTGCCCTGGTCCAGACCATGGACTTTTTTACTCCCATCGTCAACGATCCCTTTGATTTCGGCAGAATCGCTGCGGCAAATGCCCTGAGTGATGTTTATGCCATGGGCGGCAGACCGCTGACGGCAATGAATATCGTCTGTTTCCCCATCAAAAGCATGGATAAATCAGTTTTGCGCTCCATTCTGCAGGGCGGCCAGGAGATAGTTCACCAGGCAGGAGCGACCATGGTCGGGGGACACAGCGTTGAAGACGAGGAGCTGAAATACGGGCTGTCGGTAACAGGGGTCGTCCATCCCAAAAAATACCTGACCAATGCCGGGGCAAAGCCGGGCGATGCCCTTATCCTGACCAAGCCCCTGGGGACAGGCATACTGGCCACCGTCCTCAAGGCGGGCGAGCTGGATGAGAAAACCACTGCAGCGATCACCGCGCTCATGGTTACCCTGAACAGGGACGCTGCAGAGGCGGCGGCGGAAGCAGGCGTAAACGCCTGCACAGACATTACCGGTTTTGGGCTGCTGGGACACTGCCTGGAGATGGCCGGGGCAAGCGGCGCAGGCATAAAGATCTATTCCGAAAGGGTCCCCGTCATTCCTGAAGCCCTGGATTTCGCCTCCATGGGGTTCATCCCGGGGGGAGGGTATGCCAACAGGAGGTTCTGTGCAAAAGATCTGGCGGTTGATCCCGCCGTGGATCCCACGCTTATGGATATCATGTGCGACCCCCAAACCTCGGGGGGGCTGCTCATATCTGTTTCCAGAAGCAAGGCGCCCCTGCTCCTGCAGAGGCTCGCAGAAAAAAAGAGCCCTGCCGCCGTCATTGTCGGTGAGGTGGTCGAAGAGAAACCCGGTACGATCATGTGCCTCTAGAGGGCGGCATGTACTTCTCGCGGAGCCCGGGGGCAAGGCATCCCTGCGGCGGCCCGGCCGGCCGGTCTCAGGGCCCGCTGTTTTCGCCCCCGGGCTGAAAACGGCTGATACAGTGATCCAGGAATGCGCGGCTCAGCGGCGCCAAAATACTGTTCCGCCGGTAGATCAGGTAAAAATCCCGCTCCAGCCGGAGGCCGGGCAGCCGATAGCCTTTGAGCAAACCGGCAGCCAGCTCCTCGTTCACGGCATGGCGCGATATGACCGTTACCCCCAGCCCCTCCTTGACCGCTTCCTTGATAGCCTCCTGGCTTTCCAGGCAGGCGACCACATCCAGGGCGGCCCTGTTTTTGCCGTAGAGTTCCTGCAGGGCCTCCTCAAAAACCACCCGGGTTGCTGAGCCCGGCTCCCTCATGAGGAAGGGCAGCTTCAAAAAACGCTCCCGGTTCCCGCCCGACCTCAGATCGTACTCCAAAAGCAGGGAAGGGGATGAAAAAGCCCCGCCCTGCAGCCCCACCTGCCAAACCCCGTCTTCACGCCGTGTCTCGCTTTCCGCGGGCAGACGGACCCCCGGAGCAGCTATAAGCACCAGTTCATCTTTGATCAATTTAATCTGTTCCAGCCTGTGAAGTCGGGACGGCTCTCCTACAAATCCCAGGTCATAACTGTAGTCCCCCACACTTTCATAGACCTGCCGGGTGTCCCGGAGCATGACCGCAAAAGTTACCCTCCCATTTTTCTCCAGAAAGCTCTTCATCAGCCCGGGCAGGATATAGGCGCCGGGCACGCTGCTGGCTGCAACCTCCAGGTGGCCCTTGATGATCCGGCCCTCTTCCTGGATGACGAAAAGGGCCTCCTTCTTGATATCAAGCAGCTGACAGGCATACTTGAGCAGAACATCTCCGGCAGCGGTCAGCCGCAGCTCCCTCCGGCTGCGGTCCAGCAGGGGCGTCCCGATTTCGCTTTCCAGGGCTTTAATGTGAGCACTGACTGTGGGCTGGGTCAGGAAAATGTTTTCCGCCGCCCGGGAAAAGCTTTTCTGCCGGGCTACTTCCACAAATACTCTTAACTGGTGAAAATCCATCAGGACCAGTTCCTTTCAAGGGGCTCAGGCTTCTCGGGAGGGGCGGCCCCGGGTTTGGACAAATTCCGCTATAGCCGAAAAATAGCGCTCCCTGTCGTAAAAAATGACATCATTGTGATCAGCGCCGGGGATGGAAACAAGCTTTTTTTCGGCGCTGCCCAGGGAGCGGTGCAGATCCTCGGCCTGGCTGTAAGGGACCAGACTGTCCGCTGTACCGTGGATGATCAGCGCCGGGATATCGATGCCGGCGGCTTTGCGCCTGCTCTCCTCTTCAACGCGGTCCAGATCCAGCCCCAGGTCGGGAAGACCCAGGTGCCTGATGAGCCCGATGACGCTGATGAAGCCGCTTTCTATGATCAGGCCGGGGATCAGGTGGCCATACTGCGCAGCCAGTTCAAGAGCGGAGATGCTGCCCAGGGAGCGTCCCATGATCAAGAGTTTTTCCTGCAGATTGCGATTTTCCAGCCTCTCCCGGAGCTCCTGGAAAATGATGGGGGCATCCTTGACCATCGCTGTGAAGGTGGGCCGGCCGCTGCTCTTACCGTAGCCCCGGTAGTCGGCAACGGCCAGGTTTATCTTCTTCTCACCATAGAGCGGGGCGATCTGCTCATAGTCCGCAGCTATCTCACCATTTCCGTGAAAAAGCAGGATCCAGGGACGGCCGGCTTCACTTTCATACAAACGGCAGCCAACAGCAATATCCTTCTCCACGGGAATGAGCAAGTCCTCCGCGCCCGGCGGGGCCGGGCGGTTCCACCGGCGGGGATAGAACAGAAACTGCAGCAGCGCAGGCTGTTCGTCGATGTCGGAATATATACCCATATCAAAACCTCCTTGCCCGAATACTAGTCCGGGTTGTCTTTGCAATTTGCCAGCTCAACGAAGCGGGCCGAGGCGATGACATCGAGCTGCTTGAGCCTGTGCATCACCTCCTGTGGAATGCGGTCGTCTACCTGTAAAACCATCATTGCTTCGCCGCCGACGTACTGCCGGCCCAGCTGCATGCTGGCGATATTCACATTCTCCTCCCCCAGCAAACTGCCCACTTTGCCCACCACTCCCGGACGATCATGATGGGTAGTGATCAACATGTAGCGGGCCGGAACAACCTCGATGCGGTAATCGCCGATGCGGGTGATGCGGATATCATCGTGGCTGAGCAGGGTCCCGGCAAGGCGCTGCACCGCTGCCCCATTGCGGACGGCAATCTGCACCAGGCTGTTGTAGTCTCTCGCCTCTGCCGTGGAGCTCTCCCGAATCCTGATTCCCCGCCGCTGCGCTACCAGGGGAGCATTGACAGGGGTTACGGGAATGTCCACAATGCCCTGCAGCAGCCCGGCCAGGCAGGAGGAGGTCAGCGGCGCCAGAGGCAGGGAGGCAATCTCCCCGGAATAGGCCACCTCGATTTCATCGATGGAGCCTCCAAAGAACTGCATGTAGAAGCTCCCGAGCAGCCGCATGAGAGGGAAGTAGGGCTCCAGCGCCGCGGCGGTTTCCGGCATCAACGCCGGCACATTCACCGCCGAGGTAACGGCCTCCCCCGAAAGAGCCTTCAGCACCTGCTCCGCCACCTGCAGGGCCACGTAGGCCTGGGCTTCGCGGGTGAGGGCGCCCAGATGGGGTGTGACGATAACATTATCCAGCTCCAGCAGCGGGCTACCCCTGGGCGGCTCCTCTTCAAAAACATCAAGCGCAGCGCCGGCCAGTTTTTTCTCCACCAGGGCGCTGTAAAGGGCGGCCTCATCAACAATGCCCCCGCGGGCGGCATTGATCAGCATGGCCCCAGATTTCATTTGCGCCATCTCGGCGGAACCGATCAGGCTGCGGGTGGCGGGCATAAGGGGGACGTGCAGCGAGACAAAATCCGCCTGCCGCAGCAGCTCCGGCAGTTCGACGAGCTCCACCCCGATCTTGGCGGCATATTCCGCCGATATATGGGGATCGCAGGACAATACATGCATTCCCAGTCCCCTGGCCCTGCGTCCCACCTCGCTGCCGATATGGCCCATCCCGATGATACCGAGCGTTTTCCGATTCAGCTCTATCCCCAGGAAGCGCTCCCTGGCCCAGTGGCCCTGCTTCACAGAATAATTCGCTCCCGGAATATTACGGGCCAGCGATATGAGCAGCGCCAGGGTCAGCTCCGCCGCCGATACGGTGTTGGCCTCGGGAACATTGACCACGATTATCCCTTTTTCCGTAGCCTTCTCTACATCTATGTTGTCCACCCCGACACCGGCCCGTCCGATTACTTTCAGGCGACACCCCGCCTCGATGAGATCGGCGGTGACCCTGGTGCTGCTGCGCACAACCAAGGCATCGTAGCCGCCGATGATCTGCTGCAACTCTTCCGCGGAAAGGCTGGGGCGCAGATCAACCTGCGCATGCTGCTGCAGCAGCTCAAGACCTTGTGGTGATAGGGGATCGCTAACCAGTATTTTCATATTTTTGCTACCTCCTGTGCTTCACCGGTAAGGTGAAGTGAGCAAACACGAAACAAATTGTAGGAGGCCCGCACCGGCTGTCCCGGGCGGGCCGGGTTAAATTGATTATAATTTAACATATTTTCTATTACAGGTCCACAGGGCCGGAGATGGAGGGGGCACACCCCGGACTAGCGCAAAGGCCCCGCAGAGAGGTGCAACGGCCTACCGAAGACAGAGAGGGAAGCTTCCCAGACCGTTTCGCTGAGGGTGGGATGCGGATGGATCAACTGCACGAGATCGAACGCCTTTGCTCCGGCAGCCACGGCCAGGGTTCCCTCCTGGATCAAATCGGAAGCATTTGGTCCCAGGATGTGCACCCCCAGAACAGCGCCGCTGCCGGCATCGGCAATGATTTTGACCGTGCCCTCCCCCTCACCCTGCAGAAATGCCTTGCCATTGGCACTGAAGGGAAACTTGCCCACCTTGACGGCATATCCCCCGGCCGCGGCCTCTTCCTCCGTCAGGCCGGCGCGGGCAAGTTCGGGATGGGTAAATATACATACAGGTACGACTCTCCCGGTAAAAGAAACATTTCCACCGGCTGCATTCTCTGCAGCAGCCATGCCCTGGTGGACAGCTGTATGAGCCAGAAAATAGCCGGGATGGGCGGCATCGCCCAGGGCGTAGATTCCGGGAACGCTGGTGGCCATCTCCTCATCGATCTTGATGCCGCGCTCACTGTGCTCAATGCCCCGGGAAGCCAGGTCCAACCCGCCGAAGTCGGGGCGGCGTCCCACCGCCACGAGCACCTTATCCGCCGTCAGCCTCTCTTCGCCCCGGGGGCCTTCCACAGTCAGCGCCAGCCCGCCTTCCGGAGCAGCGCTGATCTCCCGCAGGGCCGTCTCTGTGATGATCCTGATCCCCGCTTTACGCAGGTACGGTGTGAGCCGGCGCACCATCTCGCGATCCTCGCGGCGCAGAAGAATGCTCCTCTGAACAATGGTTACCCGGACATCGAAGGCGGCAAAAATTGAAGCCATTTCCAGGGCAATAACGCCGCCGCCGATGACGGCGAGCTCTGCGGGAAGCTCCTTCAAGGCCAGCGCCTCCCGGGAGTAGATCACCCCGGGCAGATCCACCCCGGGTACAGGAGGCACGATCTCCCTTCCGCCGGTGGCAATGATCAATCTGTCTGTCCCGGCAATGCGCCCCTCCCCGCCGGGCAGGGTCACCTGGATCCTGTTGTCCGGGAGCAGGTCAGCCCGGCCCGGCCAGACCTCCACGCCGGCGGTCTTGAGCAGCCGCTCCAGTCCGCCCACAAGGTTCTGCACCACGGAAATTTTGCGCTCTTGAACCCGGGCGTAGTCTAATGCGACCTCGCCGGTGCGGATGCCGAAAGCGGGCGCATCTTTAAGTTTGCGGTAAAGGGATGCGCTGTGGAGCAGGCTCTTTGTAGGAATACAGCCGTGATTGAGGCAGGTGCCGCCCAGGCGCTCCTCCTCTATCAGAAGAGTCTTTAGGCCCAGGGCAGCCCCCCGCAGCGCAGCGCTGTAGCCGCCCGGCCCGCCGCCGACAACGGTAAGCTGAAACTGTTCCATCATCAACAACCTCCTATTCCATATATCAAGGGGACGGTTCTCTTGATATACGCCGGAGAGGCGCCCCCTGTATAGCTCCGTCCCACTATAGCGAAATCCCAGCCCCGGTAGCCGGTTTGCAGCAGCCCGGCAAACAAAGTGCCCCTTTCGGCGGGGGTGTCCGCCCGCCTTAACCCTGTTCAATCCATTCTATATCAAAAAGACGGGCAAAGCTCGCCGCCAGGGCGGCAGCCAGCTCCTCTTTGTCGATATTATAGCCCAGATCAAAAAGTCCTGCGGCACTGCGCCCCAGATCCCCAGGGTAAGTCTCCTGCCGCCAAAAACAGTTTACTGCGTTGGGCCCGGTATGAGGGGGAACAGGCCGGCGCCGGGAGGGACAGGAGCCCGCCTGTTGTTCAGGATCGCCGGGAGCAGGCGAATTTTCGGGATGACAGGGAGGGGGCTCAAACCGCAGAATCTGCCTGTAGTTTTGAAGGGGCAGCTCCAGCAATATGGAGCCGTGCTGCAGGAGAACCCCATCCCGGCGCATCTGCGCGCTGCCGACCACCTTTTTACCCAATACATGCAGCTCGTATGCAGAGGGTGAATCAAAGCAGGATCCGGATGCCGGCCCGGCAGCTCGAGTTTTTTCGGGACTCAGCTGCGCTTCAATACCCAGCCGGGTAAAAGCATCAAGCAAAGCCCCGCTGAGAAAACGGTAAGCGGGCACCACTCCCGCCGGTACAAAGGTGCGCTTGTCTGGAAGGGCAAGACTGTAAGTCAACTCTCGATCATGCAGCACTGCCCGTCCCCCGGTGGGGCGGCGGACAATATCAATGCCGAGCCGGCGGCACGCATCTATATCGGCCACTTCCGCGGCTTTTTGAAAACGGCCCAGAGAGAGAGCAGGCGGTGCCCAGCTGTAAAGGCGCAACGTTGGCGGGGCCTGATCAGAGGCCACCTCTTTGAGGATCTCCAAATCCCGCCGCATGTTTGTTTCACCCGGCAGGGGGTGATCGTAGATTAGACGCCATTTAGCAACCAACAGTCAGGTCCTCCAGCGTTTTATATATATCAAAACCACCGTCCCCTTGACTCATGCTCGACTCAGTCGCAGGGCGGCGGCAGTTTCAACGGCGCTTAAGGGGCGGGGGTAGTTGTAGATAAAGCCGCCGGGCCTTTCATTGAAATAGGGGCGGTTGCAGCCGGGGCATCCCGCGGTCCGAAAGGCTTCCCCATCTCCCAGGAGACGCTGTATTACTGCATCATCTATCCCGTAGGAGATGAGCCGGCCCCCTCTGAATCTTAAATGATGCCACGAAATAAGCTCGCGTTTTAATAAGTGCAAAAGGGCCTGCAGGCGGCGGTATGAAGCCGGCCCGGGGGGCTGACACCCCTCCAGGGGGGTCCCCCTGAGCGGCGTAAAGGCAAAGAGTCCCACGGTGATCTTCTCCTGCAGCAGCAGGTAGAAAAGTGCAGCCGCCTCCTCTTCACTTTCGCCCAGGCCGCAGATGATATGCGTGCTCATCCGGCCCGGCCAGAGATGGGCGCATTCCCGGAGAAGCTCCAGCCGTTTCTGCAGATCGCCGCCTTTGTGCCGGGCGTATATCTCATCTGCAGCGGCATCAAGGGCGATGGAGATCCGCTCCGCCCCGGCTTCAAAAAAATGGGCCGCTTCGGCAGTGGAGTAAACCGGTGCAGAGAGGGAAAGAGGCAGTTTCACTGCACCGCTCAACAGGCTGACCAGCCGGGCCAGGTTGCGGGCGCCGCCGGGCTCGCTGACCGCCTGCAGGCAGATTCGCTGCAGCCCCTTGCCGGTCTTCCGCTGCAGCCCGGCGATAACCTGTTCCTGCGGAAAGGGCGGCCAGGTGACGCGGCCCAGCCGGTCTCCCCGCCCGCCCGCTTCCCGCGCCTGCGGGCAAAAGGTGCAATTCATCCGGCAGCCCTCGCCATGCAGCAGGTAAGCAGTTGTCGGCACACTCTCCGTCCGCAGCCTGACCAGGTCAAGAAGGGCCGCCGTGCCAAGGGAAAGACGGATCACAGCGCGCAGCACTCCTCCCCAAATGTTACTTTCAGCCCCATCTGAACAGCCAGCCTCTTTGCCGGAGCGGAAGCCTGGACAATCTTGTTCATCCCCATGCCCAGGGCCAGGCAGTCGAGTTTCTCGCGGTGGCGTCCGCCCGGGCGCATGCAACCCAGGTACAGGGGGGTCCGCGGAAAAAGCGCCCGCGCATGGGCCAATACCTTTGCCGCCTCCTCCGGCGGAGGCGGGGCGGCGCCGGCATAGGCGGTTCCCGCAGTGGGGCGGAAAACGATAAAGCTGATCGCCTCCGCCCCCTCCCGGCGCAGAATTTCCAGCGTCCGGTACTCGCTTTCGATCCGCCCGCCCAGGATACCGATGCAGATATGGGGTACCACGCGGCAGTAACGGCGCAGGTTGCTGTAAGCGCGGATATAGTCGTCGGTCGAAGCCTGCAGCCCGTAAACTTTTTTGATTACCGCCTCATCAATGACAAAGTCAAAGGAGACCGCCCGGGCAATCCGCCCGATGGCGGCTGCATCTTCCGCGCCGACAAGGCCCGGATGGAAGTTAAGTGAGCCCCGCAGCGCCAGCAGCTCCAGCTCAGCCCATCTCTCCCGGTGGGGCACCCGCCCCTGCAGGTTGCAGCCGCCGCTGACAAGGAAGCTCCTCATCCCGCGGCCCCGCAGGCCCAGCGCCTCCTCCAGCCCGGCCATTCCCCGCAGGTAGCGCCCCCCGCAGTGCGCGCAGCTCAGTGCACACTTTTCCCCGGTAATGCTCACCGGAAGGGTCAGGCGGGGCGAGACAAATTCCACCCCATCGGGGATAAAATCACCCCGCCTGTACCCGCCGGCCGGCGCCCGGTTCAATTTCACCCGTTTTTCTCCCCATCCCAGCAGACCCGGGGGCTGCGAGCGGCCCTGACCTCGTCGAGACGCCCTACCGGGGTAGTGTGAGGTGCAGAAGTCACCCGCTCCGGATCCTCTTCAGCCAGGCAGGCGATCTCCTCCATGGCCTCCGCAAAGCGATCCAGGGTCTCTTTGCTTTCTGTTTCCGTCGGTTCCACCATGAGCGCCTCTTCAACAATGAGGGGGAAGTAGACCGTGGGCGGGTGAAAACCGTAATCGAGCAGCGCCTTGGCAATATCACCTGCCGATACTCCCTTTTTTCTCTGTTCCCGGGCTGAAATGACAAACTCGTGCATGCAGCGCCGCCCGTAGGGCAGGGCATAGCTCTTCTTCAGCCGCTCCATCAGGTAGTTAGCATTGAGCACGGCATCGGCAGCGGCCTGTCGCAGCCCCGCAGCACCCATCATCACCATGTAGGTATAGGCTTTCACGATCACGCCGAAGTTGCCGTAAAATCCCTGCACCTTGCCGATGCTCTGCGGAAGATCATCTATCCAGCAGTAGAGGCCCCCGGCATCTCTCTCCACCAGAGGTACGGGCAGAAAGGGCGCCAGGCGCTCCTTTACTCCCACCGGGCCGCTGCCAGGGCCGCCCCCGCCGTGGGGCGTGGCAAAGGTTTTATGCAAGTTCAGGTGGACAACGTCAAAACCCATATCCCCGGGCCGGGCATGGCCCATAATGGCATTCAGGTTGGCCCCATCGTAATAGAGCAGCCCCCCGGCGTTGTGCACGGCGGCGGCGATCTCTAAAATGTCCTCTTCAAAGAGGCCCAGGGTGTTCGGGTTGGTCAGCATGAGGGCGGCAACCTCGTCGTTCAGTAGACGGCGCAGCGCTTCCAGATCGACCAGTCCCCGCTCATCGGAGGGGACCTCTTTTATTTCGTAGCCGGCCATGGCCGCAGAGGCCGGGTTGGTCCCGTGCGAGGAATCGGGAGCGAGCACGATTTTCCGCTCATCATTTCTCGACTTGTGATATGCGCGGATGAGCATCATTCCCGTCAGCTCTCCGTGCGCCCCCGCCGCCGGCTGAAATGTGACCCGGTCCATCCCGGTAATCTCCTTTAAATAGAGCTCGGTGCGGTAGAGCAGCTCCATGGCTCCCTGGACGCTCTCCGGCGGCTGGCATGGATGAAGAGAAGCGAAGCCCGGCAGTCGGGCCGTCTCCTCGTTGACCTTGGGGTTGTATTTCATGGTGCATGAACCCAGGGGATAAAAACCGGAATCAACACCGTGGTTGCGCGTTGATAGTGCGGTATAGTGGCGCACCAGCTCCCCTTCGGAGATTTCGGGCAGATCCAGGGGCGCCTGACGCTGCATCCGCCCGGGCAGCAGCTCATGGAGGGGCTTTACCGGCACATCGGGCTGCGGCAGGGAGCTTCCACGCCGGCCCGGGGCGCCCAGTTCAAATAGCAGAGACTGCTCTTTCCTCATGACCATCCCTCCAGTGCCCCGACAAGGGCGTCGATCTGTGCCCGGCTTTTTGTTTCGGTAACGCAGAAGAGCATGGCCGGGCCCAGCTCCGGATACAGGGGCTCAAGATCAAGCCCGCCGATAATCTTATGTTCCAGCAGATAGCGGTTCAGGCGCCCGCCGTCACCCGGAAGCTTGACGGCAAACTCCTTGAAGTGCACTCCGGGAAAAGCCTGCACAAATCCTTTCAGCGCAGCGATGCTTTCCCTGGCATAAGCCGCCTTCTGCAAACAGAGCTCCGCTGTTTCACGCAGCCCCGCCGGCCCCATGGCCGCAAGGTAGACCGCTGCGGCAAGGGCGTTTAAAGCCTGGTTGGAGCAGATATTGGAAATGGCTCTGCCCCTGCGGATATGCTGCTCCCGCGTCTGCAGGGTCAGCACAAAGCCGCGCCGGCCCTCGCTGTCCACAGTTTCCCCGACAATCCGCCCGGGGATCCGCCGGATCAGCTCATTCTTGGCGGCAAAGAAGCCGAGCAGGGGGCCGCCGAATGAGGGGGCGCCGCCCAGTCCCTGTCCTTCGCCGGTGACAATATCGGCGCCGTACTCCGCCGGAGTCCGGCAGAGAGCCAGCGATATGGGATCGGCTGAAAGCACCAGCAGGGCGCCGTGCCGGCGGGCCGGAGCGGCTGCAGCATCTATCTCCTCAAGGAGTCCAAAGAAATTGGGCTGCTGCAGCAGCAGCGCCGCCGTGCCGCCGTCAAGCATATTCTCGAGCTGCGCATAATCCGCGGCCCCCTGGAGCAGCGGTATCTCCTGCATCTGCAGATCGCGCACTTCCAGATAGCTCTGCAGGACGCGGCGGTAATAGGGGTTTACCGAACGGGAAACAAGCACTTTTTTACGGCGCGTTGCCGCGCAGGCAGCCACCGCGGCCTCGGCCAGGGCTGAGGCCCCATCATAGAGGGAGGCATTGGCCGCCTCCATCCCGGTAAGGCGGCAGATCAGGGTCTGGTACTCAAAAATAGACTGCAGCACGCCCTGACTCATCTCGGCCTGGTAAGGAGTGTAGGCGGTGTAAAATTCGCTCCGCCCGGTGACATGGGAGACCACGCTGGGGATAAAGTGGTCGTAAACGCCCGCCCCCAGGAAAGAGGGGTATTCCCGTAAATGGCTGTTCTTAGCTGCGAGATTGCCCAGGTGAGCCAGCGCCTCCATCTCGGAGAGGGAGGGCGGCAGTTTCAGAGCGCCCTGCAGGCGGATCTCTTCAGGAAGGGCGCTGTAAAGTTCATCAGCCGAGGCGGCGCCGATGGCGGCAAGCATCTGCCGCCGCTCCGCAGCTGTAAGAGGCAGGTAATGGCTGCCGCCGCTCACTTTTCAGCCTCCTCCTTGACAAAGGCGGCATAAGCTTCCTTTTCCAGCAGTTCAGGATTCTCATAACCTGGAGCCACCTTGATTTTGACCACCCATGCGTTTCCATAGGGATCTTCATTCAACAGCTCCGGCCGGTCCTGGAGCGCCTCGTTTACCCCGGCTACCTCGCCGTCCACCGGCGCATAGAGGTCGGAGACAGCCTTGACCGATTCGAGCACCACCAGGCTCTCACCAACCCGCGCTTCCCGCCCTATTTCGGGCAGCTCCACGTAAACAACATCTTTGAGCATATCCTGGGCATAATCGGTAATCCCCACAGTGACAAGATCACCTTCAAGAAAAACCCATTCATGGGTGCGGGTGTATTTCAATCCTTCCCGAACTTCCCAAGTCATCACGATTCCCTCCTGTAAAATGGTAGTTTTACAACCTGGGCGCGGTGCGGCTTATCCCGGATTACAACCTCCACTGCGCTCCCCGGCGCCGCTGTGCCGGAGGAGAAAAAGGCCATCCCGATGGATCTGTTCAATGTAGGCGAGTAGGTCCCACTGCTGACAATGCCGATCTCCTTACCGCCGGCGAACATACGGTAGCCCTCCCTGATCACGCCCCGATCCTGCAGGATCAGACCGCCCAGCTTTCTGGTCGGGCCTTCCTCTTTTTGCTTCAGCAGGGCGCTGCGCCCGGTAAATTCGCCCTTGTCAAAGGAGATAAAGCGATCCAGGCCCGCCTCCAGCGGGGAGATGGACTCGCTCAATTCATGCCCGTAAAGGGGAAGTGAGGCCTCGAGCCGCAGCACATCGCGCGCCCCCAACCCCGCAGGTGTCAGGCCCAGATCACGCATCCGGCCCGCCTCCAGAAGATCGTCCCAGAGTTTTTCCACCTGATCGGGGCGGCAGAAGATCTCGAAACCGTCCTCTCCGGTGTAACCTGTCCGCGATACCATGCACTTTATTCCCGCCAGATCGATTTCCGGCATGAAGCGATAGTAGCGCAGCTGCTCCAGCGGAGCCCGGGTCAGGGCCAGCAGGACAGCAAGGCTGTTGGGGCCCTGTATGGCCACAAGGGCTGTTTCCGGCGAAAGGTCTTTCAAGGATGCGCTCTCTTTACGCCTGTCGCCGAGCCAGGCGAAATCTTTCTCCGCATTTGCCGCATTGACCACGAGCAGGTATTTCTCCGGACCGTAACAATAAATCAGGATATCGTCCACTGTTCCGCCGTGCGGATAACAGACCGGGCTGTAGATGATCCGGCCGTCTGCAAGGGCGGATATGTTGTTGGTCAGAACCTCCTGCAGAAAAGCTGCAGCCCCCGGCCCCTCAACAAGAAACTCACCCATATGCGAAGTATCAAAAAGGCCGGCCATGCGCCGCGTCTGGCGCACCTCGGTAATAATCCCCTCATACTGCACCGGCATGAGCCAACCGCCGTATTCGACAAGATCGCCTTTAAGCGCCTTGTGTTTTTCATGAAGAGGGGTTTTTTGTAAATCAGCCATCTGTTTCACCACCTTGATTATAGTATTCCCGTCTGCTTCCCCGTCAGGGTAGCAAAGCCCTGAACTCCTGTAATACAGTTCCCCGGCAGATCACCTCCATCCCCGCCCCCTGTGGGGATAATACGGAATGCATAAGTAAAGGACAGCGGAAAACCGACCGGCTTTCCCCTGTCCTCTGTCCTTTCACCTGAGAGATTTGACTCCTGGCACGCAAGAGAATTTCCCCGTCGGTGTCCTGCACGATGCAGGAACTCTCCAGAGGCGCGTCCCCTGCCGGTGCTGTTACCTGAGAGTTTCCCCCCCGGCCGCCACAGCCGGAAGATTGCTCCTTCGGTGTCCCTTGTTAAAGGCCCTCTCCCAACAGGTTCATACGCAGTTCATGTCTATTTTAACAGATAAATACAGAATGCACAACAGGCATGCGGCCGCTCTCAGGGCAATCGCATAGAAATGTATAAAGAAATAAAACGGGCCAACAGGAGCGGTGAAAACCGTTGTCCGGGGGTAATATTTGCGAACGATTATTATCACTCAGCTCCACGGCCGCCCAACGGCTGAAATGTTAATAACGCTTTTAATGAAAAGTTTATGCTTCAGGCTGCCCTCTTCATCGTTATCGACGGGGCACCTGAGGCTGTTGCTGCGATCCTCCCGGTTAACAAACACTTCTATATCCCAGGCTCCCGACGCCGCCGCCTGCGCAGCGGCGTATTTTTTCCCCCTCTGCACCGCTTCGCTGACGGCTTCCTCCAGGTCCGAACCGGTTTGCCGCCCCCAGGGGGCATGAATGATATAGCCCCCGCGCCATCAGGCTTTACCAGTATCTCAACCTGTTCCACGGTCTGCCCGCTCACTGTCCCCACAGCGTTGGCCACCTCAAAGAAGGGGGGAATGTGGAGTTCGGCACCCAGCCTTTTCGCAACTTCGGGAAAATAGGCGCCTGCCGGTGCACCCACTGCAAGCCACCCTGAGTATAAAACTTTCGGGTAAAATGGGTCAAGAAGAAGAGGCGCCGCGGGATCGAGTCATGAAATATTACCTTTTACTGCTTATTATCGCTTAGGGCTTGCATGTTGGTGGTTCCGGCGTCCATGTCCCCAAAAGCTTTCAAAGAACCGGGTTATTGGAGCTGGTGGCGGCAAGGGCAGTTGCGCAGGTGGTGAATGCAGCATTCCAAGACCCGGCTCCAACTTCCAGCTGCTTGACAGAATATTGGTTAAGGGCTAAAATGTTAACTGTTTATCAAAAAGGGCGGGGCCCCTTTAAACGGGGTAGCCCGGGAATGACAATTGACCGGTATGCCAAGGGAGTTCAACGATGAACAGGAATTTACAAGACAGTCTGGTACGCTCAATATTTCGCTTTAAAAAAGTGGGCTTCCACTTCCCGCCGGAGACCGATCTCCGGATGGGGGAACTCTTTGTGATGAAGCAGATAGCCGAGAACGCCCTTGATTCAGATGACAATGTATACGCAGCCGATATTCAAAACGGGCTGCATGTGACCAGGCCGGCTATCTCACAGATGCTGAATTCGCTGGAGGCCAAAGGCCATATCCGCCGGGAAATCGATGAACGGGATCGCCGCAGATTGATCATCACGCTTACTCCGAAAGGCGAAAATATCCTGAAAGCGATGAAAGAACATGCTGATCAGGTAATTGCCGGGACCATATCGCGCTTCGGTGAGAAAAATACCACCCGGCTGATCAGCCTGCTCAATCGTTTTGCAGACATTTCCGATGAACTGAAATTCGAATCTTTAACGGCCGATAAGGAGACAAAAGATGACTAAGCTTTCCAGTTATGTTAAACCCTTTACCATTGGAATGATTGCGGCAATTTTACTTTTATTTGTGCAGGCTGTCTGCGATCTGAACCTGCCGAATTACATGTCCGGGATCGTGAATGTCGGCATTCAGCAGCACGGCATTGAGAACAGCACACCTGATGCCATCTCAAAGGAGGGCTACACCTTTATCACCACCTTCATGACGGATCATGAGAGGGCCACGGTGGGAGCCGCCTACTCGTTAAAGTCAGGCACGGACAAAAACAAGGATGGAAAACCCTACAAAGACATTTATCCGGCAGCCGCATCCGGGGGGATCTATGTCCTGGACGACAGTATTGGGGAGGATTCGAGGGCCAGGCTGGATCTGGCATTCGGATCGGCTACCTGGACCGCAATCAATGTGCTGAAATCGCTTGCCGGGACGGAAGAGAGCGGCGGGAGCATGGAATCTATGGACATCCAAAGCGCCGATATAACCCTGCTGTACAGGATGGGGCCGGTACTGGAGCAGCTGCCGCAGCAGATCTTTGATCAGGCCAGGCAGCAGGCGCTGGCCATGGACCGCTCCCTGTTGATGCAGAGCGGGACCATGATGACCGGTGTTTTTTACCGGGAGCTGGGTGTAGACCTGGCCGCATATCAAAGGAGCTACATCACCAGGGTCGGCCTGTTAATGCTTCTCATCGCCCTGGGCGGAGGCCTGGCCACTGTCCTGGTCAGCCTGATCGCCTCCCGCATCGCCGCCGCTGTGGCCAGAAATCTGCGCTACGACATATTCAAAAAAATCAGCAGTTTCTCTCATTCAGAATACGATCGTTTTTCCACTGCCTCCCTCATTACCCGCTCCACCAATGACGTGATCCAGATTCAGATGCTGCTCACCTTTGGCATAAGAATGATCTTCTATGCGCCCATTCTCGGTACAGGCGGGGTGATCATGGCGCTAAAGAAATCTGTTTCCATGGGCTGGATCATTGCCCTGGCCTGTATTGTTCTTGTCGGTTTGATTTCAATAATTTTCTCCCTGGTTATGCCGAAATTCAGGATGATGCAAAAATATATTGACCGGCTGAATCTGGTGGCCCGTGAAACGCTGAACGGCCTCATGGTCATCCGTGCTTTCGGCACCGGCAATTTTGAAAAGGAGCGCTTTGACAGCGCGAACGAGGATCTGACCAGGACAAACCTCTTTGTAAACAGGGCCATGGTCTTCACCATGCCGGTAATGATGCTGATCATGAACGGCGTGGTGCTGATGATCATCTGGGTGGGCTCGCACCGCGTAGCGGAATCACAGATGCAGGTGGGTGACATGATGGCCTTTATGCAGTATGCCATGCAGATTATCATGAGCTTCCTGATGATCTCCATGATGTTTATTTTCATCCCCCGAGCTTCTGTTTCAGCGCAGAGGATTTCGGAGGTTTTGCAGACAGAGCCTGCTATTGTCGATCCGCCACACCCCCGGGCAATGGAGCCGACCGTCAGGGGTTGTGTCGAATTTAGGGATGTAAGCTTCCGCTATGCCGGCGCAGAGGAGGATGCCCTTAAAAGTATTTCCTTTACAGCAAGACCGGGAGAGACAACAGCGTTTATCGGTTCTACCGGCGCAGGTAAATCCACAATCGTCAATCTTATTCCCCGGTTTTACGATGCTACCGGGGGCGAAGTGCTGGTAAACGGCGTTAATGTAAAAGAGCTCGCCCAGAAAGAGCTGCGCAGCCGGATCGGCTATGTTCCGCAGAAGAGCGTGCTCATGAGCGGCACTATCGAAGGCAACATCAAATACGGCAGTAAAGGGCTCCCGAAATCCGAAATGGTAAGATTTGCCGCAGTGGCACAGGCGCTTGACTTCATCAATGAGAAAGAAGAGGGGTTTCAATCGGAAATTGCCCAGGGCGGGGCCAATGTCTCCGGCGGGCAAAAACAGCGCCTCTCCATTGCTCGCGCGCTCGCTGTTAAGCCGACTATCTATATATTCGATGACAGCTTCTCAGCCCTCGATTTCAAAACAGACGCTGCTCTCAGGAAAGCGCTGAAGGCCTATACCGGCGAAAGCACGGTCATTATTGTGACGCAACGCGTGAGCACAATTATGAATGCAGAGCAGATATATGTAGTTGACGGCGGCACAATAGTGGGCCGGGGCAGGCACCGGGATCTTCTCGCAAGCTGCCCGGAATACTATGAGATCGCTTCATCGCAGCTTACACCGGAGGAGTTGGGCCATGCACACTGAGAACAGCACAAAAAGCCGGCAGGCGCCAGGGGGAAGGGGATTTATGGGCGGAGGAGGGCACAGGATGCCCGGTATGCAGGGCGCCGATAAACCGAAAGATTTCAAAGGGACTTTCAAAAAACTGCTCGACTATCTCGGGGGCTATAAATATGCCATAGCGCTGGTGATGTTCTTTGCGTTGGGCTCCACGGTTTTTGCCATACTGGGGCCCAAAATACTGGGCAGGGCCACAACAGAGCTCTTCAACGGTATCATGTCGATGATCGCAGGGGCTTCGGAAGGGGTTGATTTCGGCGCCATCGCCGCCATCCTGCTCTGGCTCCTGGGGCTGTACCTGATCAGCGCCATCTTCCAATTCATCCAGGGTTTTATCATGACAGGGGTATCCAACAAAATTGCCTACAGGCTGCGCCTGGATATCGATGAAAAAATACACAGGCTCCCTTTCTCTTATTACGACAGTGTTGCGGTGGGCGAGGTGCTCTCCCGGATTACCAATGATGTGGATGCGATAAATCACAGCCTCAGCCAGAGCATTACCCAGATCATCACCTCGGCCACCACCATGATCGGCATCCTGGTAATGATGCTCACCATCAGCTGGCAGATGACGCTTATAGCCCTGGCCACGCTGCCTGTTTCTCTCATTGTAGTGGCCGTTATTATCAAAAATTCGCAAAAACACTTTGTAAACCAGCAAAACTTGCTGGGTGTTGTAAACGGCCTTGTCGAAGAGAGCTACAGCTGTCACATTATCGTGAAGGCTTTTAATGGCGAAGAAAAGTCCTTAAAAGAGTTCAAGGAGAGCAACGACACATTGTACAGCTCAGCGTGGAAGGCAAATTTTCTTTCCGGCTTGATGATGCCCATTATGGGCATCATCGGCAATATAGGCTATGTTGTTGTCTGCGTCATCGGCGGAAGCCTGGCGGTGCAGGGGGCCATGACGGTGGGCAATATCCAGGCCTTTATCCAGTACATGCGCCAGTTTACCCAGCCCATCCTGCAGCTTTCCCAGATTTCCAACTTGCTGCAGCAGACAATGGCCGCCGCGGAGCGCGTATTCTCTTTCCTGGATGAGGCGGAAGAACCCCCGGAGGCGGTAAATGCTTACAGGGTGTGCGGGGATCACGAAGAAGAGAGCAAGAGCTGTATAGCCGTTACCGGCAATATCAGCTTCGACGATGTTAGCTTTGGATATACGCCGGATCGGACAATTATCCGCGATTTCAGCGCTGAGATTAAGCCGGGGGAGAAAATTGCCATTGTCGGCCCCACAGGAGCGGGCAAAACCACTATTGTCAAGCTGCTGATGCGCTTCTATGATCTGGAGAGCGGCGCCATTAAACTGGAGGGTCGCAACATTCTCCACTTTGATCGCGATGAGTTGAGAAGTGCATTTGGCATGGTCCTCCAGGAAACATGGCTTTTCCACGGAACCGTTGCCGACAATATCCGCTATGGCAGGCTTGATGCTACCGATGCCGAGGTAAAGAGGGCGGCCATGGTGGCCCAGGCGGACCAGTTTATCTGCACTCTACCCGGCGGTTATAATATGGTGCTAAATGAAGAAGCAAGCAATGTATCGCAGGGTCAAAAACAGTTGCTGACCATAGCCCGCGCCATTCTGGCCGATCCCAAAATATTGATTCTTGATGAGGCGACAAGCTCAGTGGATACGAGGACGGAGATACTGATCCAGAAGGCCATGGACAACCTGATGAAAGGGAGAACCAGTTTCATTATCGCCCACAGGCTCTCTACAATTCGCAATGCGGATTTGATCCTGGTCATGGATAACGGTGAGATTGTTGAGCAGGGCAGCCACGATGAGCTGCTGGCGCAAAACGGCTTCTACGCAAACCTTTACCAGAGTCAGTTCGCTCCGGCTGTATGACGATGCAAGAAATAAACCGGGGCGGGAGAAGGACATTACCCTCCCGCCCCGCTGGCACAGGCTGCTTTGCTTACTCGTCGCCCACCTTCCACACCTGCCATACCTTCCCGACAAGCGCAGTGCTGGGCTTCAATGTCTTTTTCCCGGGCATCCAGCCGGCCGGAGTAGGCTCACCGGTATCCCGGACATGCTGAAATGCTTTCAGCTGGCGGACCAGCTCGGCGAAATTGCGGCCTACCGGGGGAGTCAGCACCTCCATGGCCTGGACAACCCCATCGGGATCGATCAGGAACCTGCCGCGAATATTTACACCTTCCTCCTCGCTGTAAACGCCGTAAAGCCGTCCGATCCGCCCGCCCTTGTCGGAGAGCATGGGGTAGGGCACACCGCCGGGGACCATCTTGGTAAGCTCCTCCTCCTGCCAGACCTTGTGCGAATATTCGCTGTCCACGCTGCAGGAGAAAACCTCGGCCCCCAGCTCTTTCAGCTCATCATACCTGGCGGCAACTGACGCCAGCTCCGTAGGTCAGACAAAGGTAAAATCGCCCGGATAGAAACAGAGAACCACCCATTTCCCCAGGTAACTTGAGAGTTTGATCTTTTTGAAACCGCCGCCTACAAAAGCGCTCGTTTCAAAATCGGGGGCCTTCCGGCCCACCCTTGCACGGACCTGTCCTTCTTCACAGTTCATGTTTGCTGCCTCCTGTTAGTGTATTGATTGTTCACCGGATTAGCCCTTTTCAGCGGTTAAGCACCGGTAACAAACTCCCTTGAAAATCACATTCTTTTCCTCAACGGCAAACCCCTCAAGACCTCCCGTCTCCAGGCAATCAAGTTTGACAGTAAAATCATAGATCTTGCCGCAGCGGCTGCATTTGAAATGGCCGTGATCGCTGGTATCGGCGTCATAATGGGCCTCTACTTCGTCTGCCTGCACCAATCGAGCCAGTTTAGCCTCGACAAGGAGATCCATGGTCTTGTATACTGTTGTTTTCGACAATGTTGGTATCTCCGGCAGCAGGGCGGTATAGATCATATCCACCGTCGGATGGGAGGTGCCGGCCAGCAAGTAACTCAGTATTTTAATCCGGGCGATGGAAGGATGTATGTTGTTTGAACGAAGGAGCTCAAGGGCGTTTTGCATTACTGTCACCTCCCAAGTTACTCCCCCCCGGTGCCTGGCACCGGGAGGGAGTATGTTGCTTACCCCCTGGCCTTGCCTTTGTGCCCGTAGGCCTGCTCAAAGAAACAGCGGCGGCAATGGCTGGAACAGGGATAGCGCACTCCGGTGCAGGATTCGAAGCGGGCCTGCTCCCGGTTCCGGTAATAATCGCACTGCGGACAACTGCGAAGGCGGGCTGAATAAAGGGCGCCGCAAATATCGCATTTTATTTTGCCCATATTTAAGCCCCTTTGTTATATTGATTTGCCGGTATTTCTCCCTGCGAGCGGCTGCTATGCCGTCCTTCACAGGCAGCGCCTGCCTGATTACAAATATCAATGTAATGCTTATTGCGTTGTTACCATTACAATAATATACCGGTTACATCTTCCTGTCAACATTAATATTTTGACCCTGCATTCTTTCTTCGGAGAGGGACAGCTTCCAGCACAACAAATACCGTGAATACTGGAAGGAATATGACTTTTTTAGATGAATAACAGTATATAACCACTGTTCAGTTATTTCCTGAGGTGCGGCTACTGTTTTTGGGAATTTAAGGTCGAAAAATATTTTAAGAGGTGAAAAATATGACTGCTTTTTCGTACCGGGATTACGATGCCACCGGCCTGGCCGAACTTGTCCATAAGAGAGAAGTGGGCGCCGGTGAAATTGTTGAGGCCGCCATCGCCAGGCTGGAGCAGCTTAATCCAAAGATAAACGCGGTAATACACAAAATGTACGAGCAGGCTAGGACGGCAGTAAAAGGGGTAACCGGTGAAGAGCCTTTTGCGGGCGTCCCTATCCTGTTGAAGGATATCGGCCAGGAAATTAAAGGAGAGCCCATCACCCAGGGGTCAAGGGCTTTGCAGAATTACCGGGCGGATAAAGATGCAACATTTGTCCAAAGAGTCAGGGCAACGGGTGCTGTTTTTCTGGGCCAGACCAATGTCCCCGAATTTGCGCTCATGGGGATCACCGAGCCCCAACTGTACGGGCCCACCAGGAATCCCTGGAATACGGATTACACTCCCGGCGGCTCCAGCGGCGGCTCCTCTGCCGCAGTCGCCGCCGGAATTGTTCCCATGGCCGGAGCCAGCGACGGGGGCGGCTCCATTCGTATACCCGCCTCCTACTGCGGTCTATTCGGCCTCAAACCGAGCCGCGGTCGCACACCGGCGGGCCCCTATTTCGGGCGGAACTGGCAGGGGGCCTCGGTTAACCATGTGCTGACCCGCTCCGTGAGAGACAGTGCCGCCATGCTGGACCTGGTCAAGGGTTACGAAGCCGGCACCGCTTTCCCGCCCCCCCCTTTCGACCATTGCTACCTGGAATGTGCAGCCCGGGGTCCTGATAAAAAGTTGAAGATTGCTTTTACCACAGAATCGCCCTTTGGCGGGGAGATCCATCAGGAGTGCAAGGAGGCGGTAGCCGGAGCTGCAAAGCAGCTGGAATCGCTGGGGCATTCCGTGGAGGAAAAAACAGCCCCCATTGATGGAAATAGAATTGCCCAGAGCTACATGACCCTCTATTTCGGGGAGACCGCCGCCGCCATCGCCCTGCTTGAGGGGGCTCTCGACCGTAAAGCGCGCATGAGCGACGTGGAACCGACCACATGGCTGCTGGGGCTGGTGGGTAAAGCGACAACCAGTGAAGAATGGGTCCTGGCCATTAATGAGTGGGATTATGCTGCTTTTAAAATGGAAGCCTTTCTCGAGGATTACGATCTCTACATGACTCCCACCACCGCCGATCTTCAATCCAAAATCGGCGAACAGGATCTGTCAAAAAAAGAGGTTGCACTGATAAAGATGGTCCAATCCTTAAAGCTGGCTGGAACCCTGAAAAAGATGGGTACCATCGAGGGAATGATCAAAAGAAGTTTAAAACGGACTCCTTATACTCAGCTGGCCAATCTGACAGGACAGCCGGCTATGTCCGTGCCGTTTCATATGAGCAGCGACGGACTGCCTGTGGGTGTTCAGTTTATTGCGCCAAAAGGGCGCGAAGATATTCTGTACCGTCTGGCAGGCCAGCTGGAGCAGACAGAACGCTGGATCAGGGTTGAACAGAACCCTATGTTCTAGCTACGCGAGAAAGGTGAAACAGGGGCTGCAGTCAATCCCCTTCACAAATATTGAATGGCCGGGCCCGGGGGGCAGACCCGAACATGGAGTCCGCCCCCTACCGCTTTCCAACATGCAGTCTGCCCGCGTCAGGGCAAGATCTGGCTGCCTCTCCCCTGCTCTTCAGGCGATGGGGAATCCCCGCCCCCGCACTGCCCCGCTGGACGCCATCACCCATTGATTGCAGACCGTGCAGGAATTGTCAAGGTTTTGTCGAAATAGCGTTGATATTCTGTTTGCAGAGGGGAGAGAGCCTTTTGAAAAGGTTGAGTGCAGGAGGCAAACTCGGCGCAGCCTCCCTCATTGTGTTGATCATGTTTTTGCTGCACAACAGCTTCTGGTTATGGAAGTGGGATGCCCGGGCGCCCTTTCTTTTTGGATTTATGCCCTTTTCTTTCTCTTACTATATCGGTTATACCCTCCTGGCCACCCTGGCCATGGGCCTGGTAGTCATCCTGGCCTGGCCCGATCCCCCTGCTGATCTCTTTGAGCAGAAGCATGGCGACGAGGAGGCGGCAGACCGGTGAAAAGCATCCTGGGGTTTGCCATTATCCTTGCTTATGTACTGGTGCTGCTGTTAATCGGGGGCTTCGGAGCCAGGGCCACCCGCAGGACCCGGGAGGATTATTTCATGGCCGGGCGCAAGCTGGGGACCATTGCCGTATTTATGACACTTTTTGCCACCAATATTACCGCCTTCACCATCATCGGCCACGCCGGATTCTCCTATCAGGCGGGTTACGGCGCTTACGGTTATGTCATCGGTTGGAGCATCTTCATCACCCCCTTCACCTATTACCTTATCGGCTACCGTTCCTGGCTCCTGGGAAAGCGCTACGGCTATGCCACCCAGCCGCAGGTCTTCGGGGGAATTTTGAAAAGCCGCGCCGTATCGCTGCTTTTTCTATTTCTGCTGCTTTACTACACCCTGCCCTACCTGGTGGTGAGCATCATCGGGGGTGGCCTCGCTTTCTCCACCATCAGCGAAGGCCTCGTCCCTTACTGGCTGGCTGCAGTGCTCATAGTGGGAGTATCACTGCTTTACACCGTTCCGGCAGGCATGCGGGGAACTGTCTGGACAGATATCTTTCAGGGTGCTCTTTTTCTGGTCATCTCCGTTTTGCTGCTCCTGGCCCTGGTAAAGGCCCTGGGCGGGTTTTCAGCCATTACCGGGCGGATTGCCGCCGAACAGCCGGCCCTGCTGCAGCGCGCGCTTTCGCCTGACCTGGCGCCGGCAAACTGGTTCAGCTTCTCCTTCATCAACTCCATCGCAGTGGTGGTTTTTCCGCAGATCTATATCCGGATCATGGCGGCGAAAAGCAGCCGGAACCTTAAGCAGGTCACTCTTTTCTACCCGGCCGCAATGGCGCTGATCTTCGGCATATCCACACTACTCGGTGTCTGGGGCGCCGTCTCCATACCGGGCCTGGTGGGCAAAGATGCAGACAACATCGTGCCTCTTTTAATCAGCCGTTACCTCTCCCCTTTGTGGACGATCCTGGGGCTGCTTATGATCCTGGCTATCGTCAAGTCCTCCATCGATTCACAACTTCTTACAGTGGCTCACCTGGTTACAGATGATCTCATCTCGCCCTATACCCCCATTTCACCGGAGCGGGCAGTGCTGTGGGGCCGGATCATTCTCGTCGCTTTTTCCGCCGCCGCCTGCGGTATAGCTCTCATCCGTCCTGCAGCCATCCTGGTCATCGCCGCTTTTGCCTTTTCCGGTTTTTCAATCATGCTGCCGGTGATGATTGGTGTGCTTTACTGGCCGCGGGCCAACAAGTACGGCGCCTGCGCCGCCCTGATCGCTCCCGCACTGGCGCTCCACCTGTGGTACCTGCAAATCCTTCCAGGTTGGAGCACCTTCGGCCTGATGCCGGTGGTTCCCGCCTTCTGCCTGGCTATCATCATCCTGGTGGGGGTGTCCCTTCTGACCCCCGCCCCTCCCGCGCCCCTGCGGGAAAAAACCTTCGGCCTTTTTGCGCGGGTCTTTGATTAGGGACTTGCCGTTGCCCGGTGCAGTTTACCCCGCCATTTTTCCGGTATATAATGATGGTGATAGGCAAATAACCCGAAAAGGATTGCTGGAAGGAGGCCCTGGTAGATGAAGAAGCGTGCTGCAGTAACAAGTGTGATCCTGATAGCTGTATTCCTCCTGGCCCTGGCCGGCGGATGTACCGCTTTTCAAAAAGGGAGCCCCCCCGATCCCGGTGAGAACAGCGGTGATCCCGGTGAGGGCAACGGTGGTGAAAGGGGAGAAAAGCATGAGGGGGATATAGAGGGCGGGGAGGACCCCGGAGATGGTGAAAAGGGCACCCCGGAAGAGCGTAAAGTTAATATCACGCTTTATTTCGGCGATAAAAAAGCTGTCGAGAGCGGCGCCCCCGCCGGGACAGGCTATGTCATCCCGGTGGTGCGTGAATATCCCCACACTACCGCCGTGCTCAGGTTGGCCCTGCAGGAGCTGATCCGGGGCCCCCTTCCCGGAGAGGACGACCTGGTAAGAACGATGCCGGCCACAGCTAAAATTCTCGATTTGAAGATTGAGAATGAAATCGCTTACATCGATTTTTCTTCCGAGCTTGTCACCGACAGCCCCGGCGGCACCCTGGGAGGCGCCATCCTGATTCAGTCGCTTGTTTATACCGCCACGGAATTTCCAACAGTCAAATCGGTCCTGGTAACGGTCAAGGGCGAGACCTACTCCGACGGGCACTATATTTGGGAGCAACCGATAGGGCGAGATGATCTCAATATGGCGGAGTGAGTATATTTCCAGAATCACATAAGCTACCATGGGCTGCCCTGTTAATAGAATAAAAGGTTGTTGCCGCAGTGTTCCAGGAAACGCATAAAATCGGCCGTGCTGATTGTCAATGTAGCGGTATTAACATTGGGATGAAAGTTGATCCGATCCTCTTTTTGCAGATCCCTGTCGAGCACAACAGCGATCTCTTTTTTGCGGTCGTTGATCAGCCCGAAGGCGGAGACGGAACCCGCCTCCACACCCAGGTATTTTAAAAGTCTATCCGCCGATGCAAAGCTGAGCCCCTTCTCCCCGACCCTTTGGGCCAGCCCCTTCAGATCCGCTCTTTTTGAATCCTCCAGGATTACCAGGTAATGCCTGTTGCCCTTGCCATTGCGCAGAAAGAGATTTTTGCATTGGGCTCCTTCCATCGAGCCGTAATACCGGCTCGCCTCCTCAACAGTATAAACAGGGGGGTGTTCATGGCGGGTAAAGGTAATATTCAGTTTTTCCAAAAAATCCAGGACTGCTTGTTCTTTTTCTGTGATCACGGCTGCTCCTTTTTCTGCACGCATGATAATTGATTTCCGGCTTTGCTTTATATGTAAAATTGAACTGTACCGTTCTCCCGCTCTCTTTGCACCCTCCCCTCATCCTCCAGGTAGCGGATGTGCGCAATGGCCTCGCCAATGGCAAACCATTTCTGAGCCACCGGAAAGTCTTCCCAGCTGCGGGCGTCAATATCCCATTCCATCTGTGCAGCCACCTCGTAAGCGCTGCCCCTGCCCAGGGTTTTGATGATGGCGGCCACCTCCTGCAGTCTATCCCTGTGGTGCTCTTTTAACTCGAGAATTCTCCCCCGGCAGTCGTTAACCAGGCGCCTGTGCCCCGGCAGGAGCAGGTCTATCTCGATGCGGTATACTTTATCCAGGCTCTGCAGGTATTCCTTTAAAGGGTTTTCATCATCCTGCCAGGCTGAAATATTCGGGGTAATGTCGCCGAGGATATGATCCCCGGAAAGAAAAAATTTCCGGGCGGGCTCGTACAAACACATATGCCCCGAAGTATGCCCGGGCGTATGTACGCAGGCAAGTGTGTAGGGGCCGTAGGCAAGCTCATCCCCTTCCTCGACAAATTCAAAATCTATGGTGCCGGAGTGACTGTAGCGGTTGCCCGGGTGCGCGGCCAGCGCTTTTTCAAGCTCACCCTCGGGAAATCCGTGTTTTTCGGCAATATGAAACAGCAGCTGCCAGAGATCGGTCAGAGCAACGATCCCGGCGTCGGGCCGGTTGAAAAAAACGCGCGATGAAGGCCCCGCCAGCTCGCTGACCAGCCCCAGGTGATCGGCATGCAGGTGCGTGATAAAAAAATCGGTCTGCGTGAGATCAATCTCGAGCTCCTGCAGCGCCGCAGTCATCGCCGTGTAACATTCTTCCCGGTTCATGCCCGTGTCAATGATCAGGTTGCGCGCACTTGCTTTGATGATATATGAGTTGGTAGCTTTAAGCGGGTTTTTCGGCAGAGGAATCTCCGCCCGAAACAGCTGCGGCAAGACTTCTTCCATTACCGGTTTGTCCATCAAAGGGCTCCTTTGTCCATTATTATTCTTGCAGCACAACAAGTTACTCCCCCCAGGTGCCTGGCACCGGGCGCTACTACGGGTGTCCGGCAGCGGGGTGGATTTGTTTGCCGGGTACCGGGGGGCCGCAGGCGTAGATCTCGGCAACCTGCAGGCCCTCCGGCTTAACCGTGCCCTTGACCTGAAAAGAGACTACCTGCGGAGTGATCACATTGGCGGCATATTTTACCCCCGGCGGCAGTTCGATAAAGGTATGCAGGTACCCGGCGCTGCAGCGCACCGCCGGCAGGATCTCCAGATGCAGCTTTCCATCATAATAGGCAACAGCCTTCAAGCTTCTCATGGCCGAAAACTTGTCGGCCACCGTTTTGGGAAAGCGAAGGGAGCCCCCTTTGATGTTGATCCGGCTCTGCACAAATTTCCCCAGGATCCTGGCCGGGGAAAGCTGCCGCAGGGGGCTGACATCTGTAATTTCAATGGTCCCCGCGCTGCGAAAACCGGTATAGGCATTGTAGCGGACCATTTCACTCTTTTGTATTCGCTCCGCTACCGGCCCCGTTTCGGTAAAGCCGCAAAAGTTGCCCCTGAGGTAAAAATAGTTTAGCTGGGGGTCGGCTACCAGGATAGCTGTCTCCGGGTTAACCTGCAGGTTCCTGGCGGTTTTCCAAAGCATAAGGTTTCCGAAAATAAGTTTCCCATCAAAGTACTCCAGGCTGCTGACAATGACCACATTGGGCTGCCCCTCCCCGTCGACTGTGGCCAGGAATTTGGGGTGATGCAGGTTGTTGATCAGCTGGATTTGTTCTCTAACGAGCATATCCTTTTCCCCTCCTGCAAGCAATTCACATGCGATTTTTCACCTCTAAAAAAGGAGCGATCGGCGACAGCTAGATGGTGTGCGCCTCGCGGCGGATTATTTCCTCCTGGATCTCGGCGCCCAGGTGCACAAAATATGCATTATAGCCCGTCACCCTCACCAGCAAATTGGCGTATTCAGCGGGGTTGTCCCGGGCCCGGCGCAGCACTTCGGGATCCACCACGTTGATCTGCAGGGCCGTTCCCCCCATCTCCTGGTAGGCTCTCAGAAAAGCGGTAAATTTAGCCAGGTGCTCCTCGTCGCGCAGCAAGGAGGGATGAAAGCTCATGGTATGGGAAGCGCCGCTGGGTGCGGTCTCCAGGGCGAGGCTGCGCACCGAGCGCACCACTGCTGTTGGTCCCGCACGATCGGCCCCATTGACCGGGCAGACCCCGTTGGAGAGTGTCTCGCCCCGCTTCCGCCCATCGGGTGTGGAGGCAGTCAGGGGGGCATAGGCAATCCAGTAATTCCAGGAGAGGTAGCCCCCCCGGAAGTTGCGCCCTGTTGCCAGTGAAAAGCTGTCCGCCGCTTTTTCGGTCCACCGGCGCGATATTTCCCTGGCTGTGCCGTCGGCAAAAGAATCATCATTGCCGTACTTTGGGGCGCGGTTGAGCAGGAGCTGCCTGAGCTCCTCCTCGCCGGTAAAATCGCGGCGCAGCGCATTAACCAGCTTGCTCATCGACACCGTTTTTTCCCGGTAGACCAGCTTGCGCACCGCGCTCACCGAGTCCGCGGCAGTGGCCAGGGCAACTCCCTCAACGGTGATAAACTTGTAGCGAGCCCCGCCGCGGTTGACATCAACCGCCTCCTCGATGCAGCCGTCCACCAGCAGGGAAAGGTAGGGGATGGGGTCGTACAGCGCCCGGATGCGATCGGCCTCCGAGGCCAGTTCGATGATCTCCTCCAGTATAAAACCCAGCTGTTCGTAAAAAGCATTGTTGAAATCTTCTTCGCTTCTGAATGAAAGGGGATCACCCGTGTTCGGGCCGACTTGACGGCCACTTTGCATATCCCGGCCGTCATTCAGCGCCAGCTCCACCGCCTTGGCCAGGTTCAGGTTGGCGTCTACGGTCCCGGAGCGGTCATTTCCCTGCATCGTGTTCTCCAGGCAGCCCACGGGAGCATAATCCCAGACATCCTCGGGAGGGACACCCTGGAATATAAGACCCTGCATGGAGAGCTCATCAAAATTTAGGATAAAGGGAGCCCCCTGCGATTCCCTGGTCATCAGGGACACCTGATGGAGCAGTTCATCGGATGAATGGCGGTGAATGCGGATATTCGGTTTCGGCTCAAGCAGATTTATTTCATTAATCACTTCGAGGATGAGCATGGTCAGCTCATTGGTCAAATCCTCACCGTCAGGTCCGCAGCCGCCCAGGGTGATCAGCTGCCCGAAGCCCGAATTGACCCCCTGGTTGCGCGCCAGCCGCCCCTGGTAATCATAAACATAGTTGTGTTTGATCCAGAAACAGTGAAGCAGCTCCCTGGCAAAATCGCGGGTTAAGACCCCTTTTTCAATATCATTGATATAAAAGGGATAAAGATAGCGGTCAATGCGGCCGTAAGAGAGCCCCGCCCCCGGGTAGGACTCTGCAGCCATGACCAGCATATGGGTGAACCAGAGTGCCTGCAGCGCCTCCCAGAAGCTGCGTGGCCTCTCGTGGGGCACCCGTCCCACTATCTCGATCATCTGGGCAAGTTCTTCCCTGCGCTCCTGATCCTCCGTTCCTGGCAGCGCAGCTTCCAGCGCCTCCTTGTAGCGCTCCGCCAGGATCCGCGGCGATTCTGCGGAGATCTTCAGCGCGTTCAGGTAAGCCCTTTTCTCCGTATCCTTTACAGCAGCAAGCCTCTCTTCAATTTCCTCCAGGATGCCGGAAAAGCCCTTAAGTAAAACCTTGCGGTAATTCGGGATGAGATGCCCGGGAACGGCGCCGGCATTGCCGATACCGTTTTCGTGCATATCCATCAACCGCTCCACCCAGCGGTAGCTGTCCTGAACATACCGCCCCGTCTCTTTTTGATCAAGCATCTTTGAAAGAGCGGTGTTGAAATGAGAACCGACAATCAACTCCCCTTCAAGCAGCTGCACCGGCAGATGCTTCTTAAGGACCTCCCTGAAAAAATAAGCCCGCCTTTCGGCAAAGGAGATGCTGTAGATGTTTGCCGGCATGTGCACCTTTTCGGCCATTGCCTTCAGCGTTTCCCTGGTTATCTGGAAAAAGGGGAAAACCTCGGGAACCACTCCCCAGTTGTAGGGAGCGTAAAGCTCATCCCACTCATCCCCAGTTCCGTAGGCATTAACCTCGTTGCGGTAGTAGTCTCGCTCGTAAAAGGACCAGTATTCGTCGCGCAGCTTTTGGACGCGGGGACTCAAATTACTCGCTTCCCAGAGTTTAACCTCCATCAGCCCCCCTCGGAAAACAGAATTTTTATTTTATTTCATCTCATTATACTGTAACGCGCCCGCAGTTTCAATATAAGTTGGGAAGAGAGCCTCAAAAATGGGCACAAGGGCCAAAAGAGGTGTTGCAAGATCCGGTTCGGCAGCGATCATTGGACAGCGCCGCCCCGGCGGCGGGATAGGGGCGGAGCATGTAGAATGTACTTTTTTACGCGCCGGTCCTGTTCCGAACGCAGACAAGGGGCGCCCTGCAAAGATCCCGGCGGGCAGGGGCGACGGGAATGATCACAGCGGCAGCTCAAATATACTTCCGACCTGGTGGGGCAGGCACCTTTTCCCGAAAGCCCGGTGCAGGGCTGCCACCGCCCTGATGCCGCTGCAGTGGCAGGGAGCAATAATGTCCGGGTCAAGGCGTTGCAGCGCGGTGATGATCCCGCTCAGGCGATCTTCCGGAGTATTCAGAAGATGGGTTCCGCCCAGAACAGCGTAAATCCGCTTCTCCCCGGTCAGGGACAAAACGTGCTCCAGCGTTTCGATAAGCCCGGCGTGGGCACAGCCCAGCAAAACAATCAGGCCGGCGCTGCTCTCCACTACCAGGGCCTGATCATCAAGGAGCCGGTCTTCTGCAAAGCACTCTTCTGTCCTGACTAGAAAAGGGGTCTGCCCGGAGCCCTGAAGCACGCGGGGTATCTCGCCGGTGCTGATAATGCCGCCGCCCAGATCCGCAGGCCCCCGGTCCAGGCAGAACCGGGCCCCAAGGGCTTCCACATCCGCTCGTTTCCAGGGTACGCCCACATATTTGGGCGGGCTGTTCTTCCGGACTGCGTACTTTTCAGCAAAAATATCGGGATGGCCGTAAACCGCCAGGGATGCGGGAACCTGGGTGCCGAGAACCCATTTCAAACCGCCTGTATGGTCATAGTGGCCGTGGCTCAGGACCACGGCATCAAGCCTGGTCAGGTCCAGGCCCAGCCTGGCCGCGTTGCAGGCCAGGGTGGCTCCGGCTCCGGTATCAAAGAGGATCCTTTCCCCCCAGGCCTCCAGGAGCATGGAAAGCCCGTGCTCCCCCAGCAAACCCGAACGGGGGGTCCTGTTTTCACAAATCGTGGTAATTTTGACTTCACTGGACATCGCTCTCATCCCTCCCATCGAGCAGTTCCCGGCGCCCCGGCCGGTCAGGATCCCGTCAGCCCGGAGGGCTTCCGGCGGTAATGCCATATGGCCTGGTACAGGGCTGCCGTACCCAGGTTGGAACAGTGCATCTTCAAATCAGGCAGCCCGCCAAGCTGCCCGGCAATATCCTGCGGGGTGATGGCCAGGGCCTCCTCAAGAGTTTTGCCCAGGGCCATCTCTGTCAGGACGCTGGTTGTGGCAATTGCAGCGGGGCAGCCGTATACCTCGAATTTTATATTTGACAACCGCTCCTCTTTTACCTTGATATATATCCGGATACAGTCACCGCAGGAGGGATCGCCGATGACCCCCACACCGTCGGGCCGCGGAATCCGCCCCACATTTTTGGGGTTCTGAAAGTGTTCCGTCAATTTTTTGCTGTAGTCCACCTTTTACCCTCCCCGGATAAACCCTGTCCAAAAATATTCTACAAGCGGTCAGCGCCGTCGGAAATATTGCGCCAGAGGGTTACGATATCATCCGCCGCCGGACCGCCGGTATAGTTGACCACCGGCATGCCCTGGATCAGAGCCTCGGTAATCTCCCGGTAAAAGGGGATTTTCGAGACCACTTCCACCGATTCCCCGCGGCAGTATGCTTCAATGGCCCGCGTATTATCCTCGTCCAGGTCGCAGCGGTTGATGCAAACCACAGCGGGAACCTCGAAAAAGCGGCAGACATGAAGCACCCGCTGCAGATCGTGAATTCCGGAAACCGTTGGTTCGGTAACGATCAAAGCCTTCGAGGCCCCCGATAGGGAGGCGATTACCGGGCAGCCGATCCCCGGCGGCCCATCGGTAAGCATGAACCTTTTCTCCCCCGCGGCAGCCAGGGCCCGGGCTTCCTTCCGGACCAGGGTCACCAGCCTGCCCGAATTTTCTTCAGCCACGCCCAGGCGGGCATGGATCAGCTTGCCGTAAGGGGTCTGCGAAAGGAACCAGTGCCCCGAGACAACCTCCTCCATGGCGATGGCCTCCACCGGACAGGCCCGGCTGCAAACGGTGCACCCTTCGCAGGAAAGAGGGTTGATCGCGTAGCTTTCGGAAATGGCATCAAAACGGCAGAGCTCGCGGCACAGGCCGCACGAAGTGCAGCGCTCCCGATCCAATACAGCCCGGGAAGAGGCGATAAAAGGATGGCTTTCCAGCTGCTGCGGTGTCAGGACCAGGCTCAGATTTGCCGCATCCACATCGGCGTCAACCATCACCGCATCACCCCCGGCCAGAACAGCAAAAGAGGCCGTTAGCGTGGTTTTGCCCGTTCCCCCTTTGCCGCTGATCACGACAATCTCTTCCATCAGCGGTCCCTCCTTTCATTTTCCAGGATCCGCCGCCCCAGCCCGGCAAAGCGATCCCGCCAGGCAGGCAGGTGGATCGCCGCCGACTCGCCCCGCGCATAAAGCGAGGCCAGGCCGCGATCCCAGGGCATTTTCATTAGAATGGGAACCCCTTCACGCTTGCAGTATGCTTCGATATTCTCCTCACCTGCGCCGCCAAGGGAACGGTTGATCACAACCCCGCCGGGAATATCCAATTTCTGCAGCAGCTCCACGGCGATGGAGAGGTCATTGAGCCCAAAAGGAGTGGGCTCTGTAACGAGAAGGCAATAATCGCTGCCCTGAATTGCCTCCACCACCGGGCAGGAGGCACCCGGTGCGGCATCAATGATCGTCAGCCCCCCCGGCTCCACTCTCCCCTTGACCGCCTTGATCAGGGGAGGAGAAAGGGCCTCACCCGGGTTCAGTTTTCCATGGACAAAAGAGATCTCACCGGCAGTGCCGCTTTCAAGAACACCGATGGGGCGATTGATTTCCTCAATCGCCTTTTCCGGGCAGAAGTAGGTGCATCCGCCGCAGCCGTGGCAGAGCTGTTCAAAAACAAGCACTGTCTCCTTCCCCACCATGATCGCATTGAAGACGCAAACCTCGCCGCAGGTACCGCAGTAAGTGCAGCGCTCCAGGTCCACTTTTGGGACAGGAATGGATACCGGTTCAGAAGTTGTAATTTCAGGTTTCAGAAACAGGTGCGCATTTGGCTCCTCAACATCACAATCCAGAAACTTAAGTTTTATCTCTCCGGCCAGAACAAGGGCCAGGTTTGTAGCCACGGTGGTCTTGCCCGTCCCGCCCTTGCCACTGGCAACAGCAACAATCATCCCCATTCTCCTTCCCGGGCCGGATGCAAGGGAAGCGGGGGAAAAGCACCCCGCTCCCTTCATAACCCGCGGTAACCTACTCTTTCTCCGGCCGCTCAATTTCCGCCAGCCGCTTTTCAATTTCAGCCAGCTCATCTCTGATTGCCTCAGCCTGATTCCGCAAATCGGCGGCTTCCGCCTTCAACCATTCGCCTTCGTCCAGGTCCGGACCCGGCATCCCTGCTTCATAGGGGCCGGCCCAGGGTGGTGCTCCATAATAAGGGTATCTCCCTTCGTACCAGTAAGGATCCCATCCCCAGCCGGGGCCGCCGCCCCAGAAGTAACCGCGTCCTCCCGGAAACCGCCGCCGCGCTCTTCTCCGAAAACCGGGACCGTACGGATATCTACCCCTGTACATCTCTGCACCCCCTTTCTCTGATGTTCTTCTCAGCTGGATCAGTGGTTATTCGAACAGCCGCCGTGACTGTGATCGCAAAGGCTCTCCCCGGACTGCAGGCTCCCGGCCATCCATAGGTCGATCACCTTTTCCACTGTTCCCGTCACCCCAATAACAGTATCAATACCCTGCCCGGCAAAAAGCTGCTGCGCCCTCTGGCCCATCCCCCCGGCAATAATGCAGGAAACACCGTACCCGGCCAGAAAACCGGGGAGGAAACCGGGCTGGTGGCCCGGGTTGTCGATGACCTCTTTGCCGATCACCTTGTTCTCTTCCAGCTCGACCAGGGTGTATTCGGCGCAGTGGCCGAAATGCTGCGCCACATGTTCGCCTTCGGTTGCAATCGCAATTTTCATATCACACTCTCCTTTTTAAAAACGCTTATGCAAGAACCCGCCCTCCGCTCTTCCAGGCCCGGTGGGCCAGATCCCCGGGCCGCCCGGACGAAAGGCGGGGTTTCCCCCGCCCGGCCCATCCCTCCCCCCGGGGCAGGGATAAGCCGGGCGAAAAATTAATTTTGCTAGCGCATGCCGTGATGGGAGTCTACTGTCGGTTCATCTATTGCCGAAAGCTTTCCATCGCGGTACTGCTGCCAGGTTTCGCCTACAGTTCCGGCAACGCCGCCGTAGACGGAGATGCCCGCCGCCTTGAGGGCAGCTGCAGCATTGGGTCCCACATGGCCCACCGCCACCGCCTCCACCTCTTCCTGCGAAAGCTGGCGGGCGCTTTGCGGCCCCGCTCCGCCGGCAGCGGCAGCGCCGCTGTTAGGCACCGATTTAAGCAGCTCCCCTGTTTCGGAATTGACGATTACAAAATAGGGGCAGCGCCCGAAACGCTGATCCACCTGCGCCTCCAGACCTTCACCTTGCGCACAAACAGCCAAATTCATTAAGTACGCCTCCTTTCAAAGGCAGCCCCCCGGGCCGCTTATTTTTTTCCCAACAACCCCGGTATTTCCTTGAGAAAATCTACCCGGTACTGCTCGATTTTACCGCTGTCCCCCAGGCTGGAGATCTCAGGATCAAGCGGGATTGTTCCCAGCAGCTTGATCCCTGTTTCCGCCGCCACCATTTCAGCCTGGCTGGGCCCGAAGGGTTCAACTTCTTTGCCGCAGTGGGGACAGAGCAGCATGCTCATATTCTCCACAAGCCCCAGGATGGGTACATCCATCATCCGGGCCATCTTGATCGCCTTTTTCACCACCATGACCGCAAGCTCCTGGGGCGAGGTCACAATAAGCAGCCCGTCCAGGGGCAGCGACTGCATCACCGTCAGGGGAGCATCGCCCGTCCCGGGCGGCAGATCCACCACCATGTAATCGATCTCCCCCCAGATTACATCGGTCCAGAACTGCTTTACCGCACCGCCGATGAGCGGTCCCCGCCAGATCACGGGATCGTCTTCGTGCGGCAGCAGCAGGTTAAGGGACATTATCTTGATCCCCAGTTCCGTTTCCGGCGGGGCGATTTTCCCGTTTATCGATTCCGGCTGCTGCTGCATCCCGAAGAGTTTGGGAATGCTCGGCCCGGTGATATCTGCGTCCAGCAGCCCGACCCGGTAACCCTCCCGGACCAGGGCAACGGCCGCCAGGGCGGAAAGAGATGATTTTCCCACGCCGCCCTTGCCGCTCATCACCGCTATGACATGGCGGATATTGCTCTGTTCCGGCTGCCCCAGTTTCTCCAGGGGCGATGCGCTGGACTTTCCAGTTGTTCCTGTTTCCGGCATATTAATTCCCTCTTTCCTGAATTGTTGAGGTAAACCTTTTCCCCCTTCTGTTTTCCCGCTGCTCCGAACTCCCGCCACAAAGCACTAACAGAAGTATGCCCAACCCGGTAAAAAGCAGGGCCAGGGGAGCCGGCGGCAGCACCGTTTCCAGAAGCACGTTGAGCACAGTACCCGCAGCCGTTGAAAACAGCAGCATCATCCCCAGGGCAACTGCCATATCCCTGATTCCAAGCTCTTTGATCAATACAATAAATGTGGCGGCGCAGGGAAAATATGTGGCCAGCACAGTAGCGCCGATGACAAACTGCCGGGCCGACAACCCCAGGGGAACAAGCATGGCCACGGCCACATCTTTCCGCAAGAATCCCACCAGCAGCGTGGAAACAGCCTCGGTGGGCAGGCCGAAGAGTCCCTTGAAAACCGGTGCAAAAACGCCGGCCAGCAGGTTGATTACCCCCAACAGGTGCAGCAGGTTGATCAGAATAATGCCCCCAAAAATAAAGGGAAGCGCCTCCGTAAAATAATGCTTAAGGCGCATGTTCAGCTTTTGCAACTGCGCCTTTATGCTGGGCCAGCGGTACGGCGGTATTTCAACGATCATGGAGGGGGTGTAGCCCGGAAGGGTGCGATCCAGAAAGAGGCCGATCACCACCCAGATCAGAAATAGTGTGCCCAGAATGGCGCCCAGATAAGCCCCGCCGTAACGGCCTACAAGCCCGATGATCATCGACATCTGTGCGGCACAGGGGATAGAGACGGCCAGCATGGTGCTGACGATCAGGCGCTCCCGCCTGCTCTCGAGATTGCGGGCGGCCAGCACCGCCGGGACATTGCAGCCGAAGCCCAGAAGCATGGGAATAACGGCAAAGCCGTGCAGCCCCAGGCGGTGCATCATCCGGTCCGCCATCACCGCCAGGCGCGGCAGGTAGCCGCAATCCTCCAAAAGCCCCAGCGCCAGGTAGAACATGAACAGGTAGGGCAGCACAACACCAAAAACAACAAATACACCCGTGCTGAGGATGCCCATTGATTCCTCAAGATGGATCTGCCCCGCCTGGAGCTTGCCGATAAGCAGGTCGTGGAGGAATCCCCTTCCGCCCAGCAGGCGACCCAGAGCGCCCAGCAGGGGCACATAAACCGGCTCGAAAAAGAATCTTTCCATCAGGCGTTGCATCGCTTCACCGCAGCCGATGATTACCTTGAAAGCAAGGTACAGGCCGGCCGCTGCGATGGGAATCCCCGTCAGTGGACGGATGCTGGCCAGCTCCAGCGCTTCGAGCCAGGTGCGGCGGCGCCGGATCACCCGCTGGACGCTCTTCACAACGGAGCCGATCCAGATCCAGCGCTCGTCGGGGGAAAGCCGCTTTCCCGCACCCCGGCCGGCGTGCGGCAGCGCTGCAACAAGCTCGGGCAAGCCCTTGCCGCTGATGGCCACCGTGGGGATAACAGGGACACCCAGCATTTCTTTCAGGCGGGGAATATCGAGTTTCACCCCTTTTTGGGCCGCTTCATCAACAAGGTTCAACACAACAATCAAGGGAACCCCCCGCTCGAGCAGCTGCCCGGTGAGGTAAAGATTGCGCTCCAAATTGGTTGCATCAACTACGTTGACCACCACATCGGCGGTATCCACCAATCCGGCGGTAACCTCTTCAGCCCGGCAGGAGGGTTCCAGGCTGTAGGTCCCCGGGGCGTCGAGGATCTGCCAAATCCGCCCCCCTTGCTGCAGCCGTCCGCGAGTATATTCAACAGTAGTCCCGGGATAATTGGAGATAACCACCCTGGTCCCTGTTAGATGCGAAAATATTACGCTTTTGCCCACATTGGGGTTACCCACAAGAACTACTGTTTTTTCCCTAAGCATTATCTTTGTCCACCACCCGGCTAAACTGTTCTACTCTGCAACCTCCACCAGGATGCGGTTGGCCTGGCTGTATCCCAGGGCAACCTGGGACCGATCCACCCCCAAAACCACCGGCCCCCGCTGGAACACAGCGCTCACCTTGGTCACTCTTTTTCCGGGGTGAAGACCGAGCGCCTGCAACCTGGCGATCATGCCGCGTCCGCCCTGAATCTGTTTAATCCGCCCCGATTGGCCTGTTTTCATCTGTACCAGCGAAATCACTTTCATTTCCGCCCACCTCTCCCCCGCAAGACCTGTATATGTTTAACTGCTGTAATGTTTATTCGTCCTGTTCAGACCCGTTTTTTCCTTTCAAATTGTTAAAACCGCTGCTGTAGCCTCCCTCGATCAAAAAGTCAACCAGTCGCTCAATAGTCTCGCTGCAGACGGCATGTTCCATCCGGCAGGCATCTTTCTCCGCAGTTTTATGATCCACCCCCAGCACCTCGGTAAGAAAACTTCGCAGCACCACATGGCGACGTTTGACCACCATACCATAGTAGCGCCCCCGTTCTGTCAGCTCCACCGGGCCGTAGCGATCCTGGTTGATCAGGCCCTGCTCGCGCAGCTGGTTCAAGGCCTGGCTTACACTGGCCTTGGCCAGGTTAAGCCTCTCGGCAATATCGGTAACGCGAACCGTTTCCAGCCGGCTGGAGAGGTTCAAAATTTCCTCCAGGTAATCCTGCATCGCAGCGCTCAACGGCAGCGGACTCACCCTGATCAACCCCATAAGTTAGGTTTGCCTAACTATTTATACACCATTAGTGAATTACTTGTCAAGAGCGGGGGGCTTCTTTCCCCCGCCCTGTTCTTCGGCGGCGCCTTACCGTCCCCGGACAGGGGACAAAAAGGCTTACGCTTTCGTCAGGGCCCGCTTTCGCTGGGCAAAGGAGACCAGCAATATGCCGCATTCGTAGAGAATGTAAAGGGGGATGGCCATGAGGATCTGTGAGAAGACATCAGGAGGGGTAAGCACTGCAGCAAGAATTAAAATGATCACGATGGCAAGCCTGCGGTGCCGCCTCAAGAAGGCAGCGTTGAGTACCCCAATGCTTCCGAGAAACCAGAAGAGCAGCGGAATTTGAAAAACCAGTCCGAAAGCAAATAAAAAGGATACGGCAAAGGATAGGTAACGGCCGATGCTCCACTCGGCGCCGATATCCACAGTGGCAAAGCTGAGAAAAAAATTCATGGCAAAGGGGAAAACAACAAAATAGCCAAAACCGAGCCCCAGCAGAAAGAGCAGGCAGATGGCGGCGGTGAGAGCGAAGGCGCTGCCGCGGCGGCGCCTTTTTCTTGCCGCCAGGATGAGGGCTACCAGCTGGTAGAGGACAAGGGGCAGCGTGATCAGCAGACCGCAGACCAGGGCCAGGCGCAGGTTGGCCATGAAGGCTTCGCCGGGGGTGAGAAAGATCATCCTCACCGGCTGTTCCAGGTCCGCAGGCATCTCCCGGTAGGGATAGCTGCTCTTAAAGATCCCGAAAAACTCAATGAAGTCGGGGGTCAATGTGGGCAGGAGCAGGATATTGCGAATCCGCTCCACAAAAATGTAGCAAAAAGCCGCCCCTGAGGCGACAATCACCATGATCAGGATCAACCTTTTGCGCAGTTCCCCCAGCAGGTGAAGCCAGCCTTCCTTCTTCATACCCTCCCCCGGTGAAGCGGCGCCTGTCATTTTTACTTTGCACCTGTTTTTTCCGCCTGCTGAAGCTGCTCCAGGTATCCTTTGGCGGCAAGGTATTCGGAGCTGTCTTCAGGCACCGTTTCCATGATCAGGGTGAGCTGCTTTTCGGCCTCCTCTGTCTTTTTCAAGTATTCACCCAGCAAATAAGCGTAGTAGTAGCGATTTTTGCTGTCGAGGTTTTCCGATGCATCCAGTTGCTGAAAATACTCTTCCAGCAGGGCAATCTCCTCACCAGCGATCTCTTCCTGTCCTGAAGATTTCATAAGTCCGATGAGCATAAGGGTGGAGAGGGGATCGGGGTTCTCGTGAAGCAGATCCCGCAATGTGCTGATCTCTTCAGCGATTACAGCCTCATCCTCGCCAAATTTATCGTAGTAATCCAGCAGCTGCAGGCGGTGTTCGGCCTTATCAGGCTCCATCTCGATGAGCCCGCGGCTGTACTTGAGCAAACTATCCCTGTAGCCCTGCAGGGTCTCCTCTGAAACGCTGCTCTCTTCTTCCTCGATGCGGATTAGAACATCATAATACTGCACCAGCTCACCCAGCACCGGGGCCGTGGCGCCGATGTCGTCGATATATTTTTGCAGCCTCTTGATCTCACTCGAATAATACTCCCGGTAAGCATCAAGATCAATTTGCTGCCCCGGATCGGCGGCTTCACCGCGGTCCCCATCCAGCAGATGGCCTGAATATGCCGCTATTGCTGAAAGAGCCATTGCCAGCGCCAGCACTGCCGCAATAATTGCGGCCCACCACTTCCCACGCACATCCCTGCGGCTTACATTTTTCTTTTTCTCAGACAAGCTGATCCCTCTTCCTGAAACAGTATGCAAAAATTATTACAACTTCAATTCAGTATTATATATCCTATCCCCCATTCCTTCAACACACAGCCGCTTGTTTCCTCATTCCGCCTTCTCCCGCTGCTCCTGTTCGGCCATCAGTTCCTCTTCGGTAAAGCGGACCAGCAGGCGGCCGCAGCTTTCGCAGTGAACCATGGCCCGGGGATCGTAAAGAAAGCCCCGCTGCGCCGATGAGATGAAGACGCTACAGCCCTGGCAAATATCATTTATCACAGTCGCCAGGCCCCGCCCCTGATATCTACCGGCCAGTTCATGATAACGCTCCAGGTACTTCGGCTCGATCCGGGCAGCCAGTTCTTCGCACTTTTCCCCCAGCCTCTCCAATTCACCGCCCAGGCGAGCCAGTTCCTCCTCCAGACGCTGCCGGCGCCGCTGCAGTTCCGCTGCAGCTTCGGCCTGCTGCACCGTTAAATCTCTCACCAGCCGCTCCTCTTCCTCTATGGATTCCATCATGCCGAGAACTTCCTCTTCAAACCCCAGCTGTTTCTGCTTGACGGAGCGCAGCTTGATCTCCATCTGCTCTAGTTCCTTGATGTTCTTCACCTCACCGCTGTACAACCTCCGGTGGAGTTCGCCGTGCTCTGCGGTGATCGATTCAAGCTCAAGCTCTCCCCTTTTCAATTTTTTGCGCTGCTCTCTGAGAACCTGATCCGACTTTTCAAGGGCCTCCCCCAGCTCAGCCAGGCGCACCTCCGCTTCCCCGGTCTCCCGGTGAAGAGGAGTGTTTTCAACTTCATCCTCCAGATCCTTGACAGTCAGCTCGATCTCCTGAAGCCTCCAGAGTAATTTTAAAGACAAGTTCTTTCACCTCTTTCCACCATTAAAAAAGGGTGGCCTTGCGGCCGCCCCTACATTAACAGCCAACGGGCGGGCTCTATTTCCGAGGCCGCCGCGGCAGTTTTAAAACCCGCTTCAAGCAGGCGGCTGTTGAGATATGCAGCCAGATAAGCGACAACAGGCAGCTCCGTGGCGCCATGCCCGGCGTCAATAAGGCCGAGGCCGCAAGCCTGGGCCTTTTTCAAGTCGTGATAGCGAAAGTCGCCGGAGATGAACAGCTCCGCCCCGCATGCTGCGGCAAGATCGATTAATGAGCCGCCGCTGCCGCCGCAGATTGCGATCCGGCTGAATTTCCTCTTCGGCGGCGCCCAGCAGCGCAGGGATCTCAAACCCAGCGCTTTGCGGCAGCGCCCGGCAATCTCCGCCAGGGTGCCCGGGCTCTCCAACAGGCCGGCAAGCCCCAAACCCAGCGGCTCCCCCTTCAGCTCCAGAGGATAAAAATCATAGGCCGGCTCCTCGTAGGGATGCGCCTCCAGCAGGGCCCGCACAACAGCCTCCCGGCGGGAGGCCGGCAGAGCCGTCTCCAGCCGCGTCTCAGCAACCTGCTCCAGCTCTCCCCGCCGCCCGATAAATGGAGCACTCCCCTCAAGGGGCATGAATGTGCCCGTTCCCGACAGCTGGAAACTTGAGTGACTGTAATGCCCCAGCGAACCTGCTCCCGCCGCAGCCAGGGCCTCCAGCATCTGCTTTTCATGTCCCCCGGGAACAAAAACAACGAGTTTCAAAAGCCGGTCATACCCGGTGATCTCGATAACCCGCCGGCCCTCCCGGGCCAGGCCGAGCCGTTCTGCAAGAATATGATTCACCCCCCGGGGGGCGACATCAAGATTTGTGTGGGCGCTGTACACGGCAATCTCCTCACGGATGGCTGCAGCAGCCAGCGCGCTTTGGGGATCGCTTTCATCCAGGGACTGCATCGGTTCAAAGAGCAGCGGATGATGGGTTACAACAAGGCGGGCCTCCCTGTTGACGGCCTCCTCAAGGACAGCCTCGTCCAGCTCAAGGGCCACAAGCGTTTTTTGCACCCCGGCATGGAGATTGCCCACCTGCAAACCTACCGGATCGCCGGGCAGGGCCAGTGATTTTGGGGCCAGCTTTTCAATATAGCCCGCTATCTGCTGTACCGTTGCCAACAATGGGGCACCCCTTTTCTGCAAACCGCTTTTTTCCACACCCCGGTCTGCCGGGAGACTGAATATATCCCGGGGTGTACTGTTACATTTACCTAATTCCCCGGTTTATATTTACTTTCCTGCCCCTGCAGGGGCCAGTTTAGCTTTTTGTAGGAGAAGGCCAGGCGGCCCGCGGCGGCACTGCCGCCGCTGTGATGGATCTGCGTGCCCCCGGCTTCGGAGGCAAGCAGGTAGGCGCCTGCTGCAGGCTCAAAGCGGGGCAGCTGCAACCTGGCCCGGGGAGCGGCCCGGTGCAGGGCCAGCCTGAAAGAGTCTATGAGCAGGGGATTGTGCTGCCGCGAGGCGGCGTACATCCCCCCGGCAGGAACAACATCACAGGGCTCCTCTGCCATGCCCACCGCCCTGATTACCGCAGCACAATCCCCGCCGGCTGCGGCCCCCATCCGGACCAGTATCTCCTGGGCTACGGAGTCACCCCCGGAGGCAGCCTTGAAGATCAGGACAGGCAGCAGGTAGATGCTGCGATATTTCAATGAAAGATCATCGCGCAGCGCCGCCGCCAGGCTGCCGTAGTCGCTGAATTCACCGTTGAAAGCCGCCAGCACCTCCTGCTCCAGGCTGCTCTGCGGACCCGTCCCCTCCTCGGAGCGAAAGGCGTGGTGCAGCGCTTCGCGGGCCAGGTCCGCGGCGCCGCCCCAGTTGCCGAATTCGTAACCAAGGCTGCGCAGGGCGACCTGCCCCCCCTCCCTGTTCCGGGCGGCGGCGTTCGTTCCCGTCCCGCAGATGGAGACAGCCCCGAAAGGGGCGTCGGTTCCGGCCCGGAAAGCGGCCCAGCAGTCATTGACCAGTTGAAAGTTTGTACCCGGGAAGCCGGCGGCCAGCTGCTCCTGCAAAAAATCAAAATCCGCCGGCAGGTCGGCGCCGCTCAGGGCAAAGACTGTGAAATCAAGCTCGTCCCGGGTAAGTCCGGCCTGCTGCAGTGCCGCGTCAAGGGCCTCCGCCACCGCACGCATCGCCGATCCGGCGCCGACAACCTGATAGTTCGAGGGGCCGGCCAGGCCGCAGCCCCTGATGTTTCCCTCACTGTCACCGCAGAGCGCCGCTGTTTTTGTAGCCCCGCCGTCGATACCGGCATAATATTTTATTTTTACCGAACTCATTCCAGCGCCTCCCATCAGCTAACTCTGGTTAAGCGGGTGACTCCGCTTATTTCCAGCCGCCCCTGCACCTCCCGGGGAGGAAAGGGGGGATTAACCTGTTCTCCCTTTGCAAAAGAGGAAACAGGGTTGTTTTTTTAACGCATCAGCCGAATTGCGGCAGGTACGGCGCATTTTCCCTCAAGATCTGATCAAGCAGCGCCCGGGCCCGGTCCGCCCCGCTTACAAGGGGGTGGTTGAGCAGGGCCAGGTAGGCGGCGCGCTCATTCCCGCCCACTGCCGCTTCTATGGTCAACTGCTCGTAAGCCTTCACCTGCTGAACCAGCCCGCGCACCGCTCCGGGCAGGGGGCCGGGCGAAAGGGGCCTGATCTCACCTTCCCCGATCAGGCAGTTCGTCTCTACCACGGCATGAGAGGGCAGATCTGGAATGGCTGAACCGTTCTGCACATTTAGGACATGCTTTGCAGAAGAGCCGCTGTAAAGATCCCGCATCAGGGAAACGGCCGCCTCGGAATAAAAAGCCCCGCCGCGCTGGGAAAGCTGATCCGGCTTGCCGGTGACGGCGGGATCCCGGTAGAGCTGAAAGAGCTCCTTTTCAATGGCCATCACCCTGCGCGCGCGGTTCTTGCCCTTGCCCGCAAGCTCTTTCACAGCGGCATAGGTCTGAGCGGGATAATAGTAGTACAGCAGGTACGGAGAGGGAAAAGCGCCCAGGGCGCCAAGCAGTGTTTTAAGGTCTTCGGGATCTATGGAGGGAAAATCGCGGGCCAAAAAAAGGGCCGCTTCCGGCGCGGAGAGAAGCCGGTCTGTTAAGTCTTCGCCGTCAAGAAGGATGCAGGTAATCCAGCTGAGATGATTCAGCCCGGTGAAAGTCAGCTCAAGCCGCCCCGGTCCGACGCCAAGAAAGGCAGAAAGCGCCCTCTCCATGGTCAGGGGGATATTGCACAAGCCCACGCTTTTCACACTGCTCTGCCGCTGCAGCGCTTCTGTGATTATCCCGGAGGGGTTGGTAAAGTTGATCAAAAAAGCCCCGGGGCAGAGCTGCTCCATTTCCACAGCCAGCTGCAGAGCCACCGGAATGTGGCGCAGCGCCGCGGCAAAACCGCCCGGCCCCGTTGTCTCCTGCCCCACGATGCCAAAGGGCAGCGGGAGCAGCTCATCTTTCAAGCGGGCGGCGCCTCCGCCGACGCGGTACTGGCTGATGACGAAATCGGAGCCGGGCAGAGCTGCGTGGCGCTCCAGGCCGTGAGTCAGCCTGATCTTTTTTTCTAGGCCGGCCTTCCCGATCATGCGCTGCGCCAGGCCGGCTACTGCCGAGAGCTTCCCGGCGCCGGTCTGGATATCAACGAGACAGATCTCGGTAACAGGAAGAGAGGGGTAACTGTCGAGAATCCCCCCCACCAACTCAGGAGTGTAGCTTGATCCTCCGCCGATAACAACAATTTTCAAAGGATCCTCCCACCCGTCTTCGCATTCCTCCCGGCCCCGCTTACAATTATATCCGGGCCGGCCAGGGATGACAAGCTGGACGGCGCCTCCGGCCGTTACCAGCACCACTTTTATAAGAGGTAAAGGGATGACCGCCCGGAGGCATGCCGGCTCTCCGTCCGCTGTGATGGTGATGAAAGACGGGGGAGGCCCCACCGCCCCCCCCGTGCCACTGCTGATCTCCCCGCCCGGGTCAGCGGGAAGATAAGCCCCGAAAAATTCCGGCTAGTTTTTTCAAGAGCTCGCAGATAAAGCTCACCAATCGCTGCAAAGACGAAAGCGGAGAGTCTGGTTCGGGCTGATCAGGATCCGGCCCGGGCAAAGGTGGGGAAATCTCCGGCGGCCCGGGCAGCGGTACTGAAGGCGGTTCGGGAAGCTCCGGTATTTCAACGGGCGGCGGTTCAACAACAGGCGGTGCGGGTGGCGGTTCAGCAAGGGGCGGCGGCGTCTCCAGCATCCCGCCCAGATAGTCGCGCACAATACTTGCTCCATAATCCGCATCAACAGCCCACCTGCCGCTCAACTCTTCAACAAAGCGAACCCGCCCCGCCCAGGGTTGCGCCAGAACAATCCAGTAACGCCCGTGGGGCGTTCCAACAGGCTCCAGGCCCGCGTAGGCGCACATGTGGTTAAAATGGGCCCTGACCCCCTCTTCAGGCGTGGCAAAGGATTCAAAATCAGCGGTGCTGTCTCCCAGGGGGCTGCGCACTTTGATCCCGGCCCAGTTGTTCTGGCCCGGTTTCACTGCGCCGCCGAAGTGCCCGAAGGCGGTCTCCTTGGCGCTCTGCGCATAGAGAACTTCCGGACGGATACCAGTCAATAAACCATATTTCCAGTAAAAGAAGGCAGCCTCAATAAAACGCGCATCCGCCTTCCTGCGCCCGGCCCATTCCCGGGCCTGCTGAACAGAAGCGGCAGTCTCCCCGAGCAGGGGGGTGCCTGAAGGAGGGTGCGTTTGCAGTTGCAGACGCACCTCATTCAGAAAAGACTCCCACCCGCCGGGCCGCCCGCGCAGCACGCGGGGGCAGTTCTTCCCCGACCAGAAGTTGTGCTGCTTGACCTGTGCCGGCTCCAGGGAGAAATCATGCAGCAGCTTTGCCGTCAGCCAGCCCGCATTTTTTTCAGCCTCTATGCGGATGCCATCCCTGTTCTCGCAAATCTCGATGCCGATACTGGCCCTGTTACCGGTGCCGGTGGATCCGTCGCCGGCATGCCAGCCGTTTTCATCAAGCGGCAGGTGCTGCACGATGAGCCGGTCGTCAACGGTAAAATGCCAGCTGGCCGGGATAGCGGCGGCGGCGCTGCCTTTCAGATAGTTTGCATGCGCCCTTGCATTTGCGCCTGCGCCGGGGTTGGCGGTATCATGAATCGTGACATACCGGGGAACAAGTTTGTAGCCCGGCCGGTTGCGCCGGCCGCGAGGAATATGATCTTCCACTATTGCAGGCACCAATCTCACCTCCCCGAAATATTATTTTCAATTAACAGGGGCGGACCGATCATCCTCCCTGTATTTACGTCCTGCTACATTGTAAGCGGCGCCGCCGTTTTTTGACACTTCTCCGCCCGCCTTTCCATAGATATTGACGCAGGCGCCCCCCTCCGCCCGCACTTAAACAGATAATGCACGATGGAATTACAGCAGCTCTCTTTGATCGGTTTAACAAGGGGGTTCATCCAAAATAGGTAGCACGGGGGGGGGTAACTGCGCCCGCTCCGGGGGCGGAATCATCAGCGGCGGTTCCGGTGACAGCTCTGCCCGGGCGGCGCCGCCGTCACCGGGATCCGCGCGGCAAATGAACTGCTAGATCAGGATATCGCGCCTGCAGAAGAGGAGGTGGCTCAGCACCATGGCGGCGGCCCCTGCCCCCAGCAGGATCAGGATATTGGAGCAGCCGATTTGCTCGTTCATTACGATATCCGGCGCGCTGATGTAGCGGAAGGGGGTCAGGCGGCCCAAAAGCTCCATCTTTTCGGAGAGGCCGGCCAGCACATCCAAAAAGTAGAAGGCAAGAACCATGCCTATGCTTGCAGACATGGCCTGGCGGCGGCGGAAAAAGAGAGATGACGTCAAAAAGCCGAAGCAGCCGAAGGTAAGATGCGCCAGGAAAGGCGCCGCCAGCAGCATCAGCAGAACGGGTTGGGAGTAGGGGATGGAGACGAAGGTTTTGAAGGCCGCCAGAACGACCAGGCCGGTGCACACATTGAGAAAAAGAAGGTTGAGCAGCACGGCCAGAAACTTGCCCGCAAGAATCCGGACCCTGGATACCGGCCGGGCCAGCAGCAGCTCTATGGTTTTCTCCTCTTCTTCCTTGGCCATGATCCCCGAACCGAGAATGGCGGCGTAGATCCCGCCGAAAAGGACGACGAGAAAATAGACATCTGCGCTGTAATAACCCAGCGGTTCGGTAAAGCTCAGCCTGTCAAAACCGAAAGCTTTTTGCATTGCCTCGGGTAAGATATTGATAAAGTCATCGTACTGGCCTTCACCCAACTCGATGGATTCAAAAACAGACATGGTGAAAAAGGCCAGCGCCGCCAGTATCACCGTCCAGATCAGCAGGGAACGGAAGTTGACCCGCAGTTCGCGCCAAAGGATGGATTTCATACTGCCCCCTCCTTTTCATAGTAGTGCATGAAGATCTCCTCAAGGGAAGGCTCCTCCATCCGGAGCTCGTCAATGGGGTAGCGCACCAGGAGGCGCAGCAGCTCATTGACATCGCCGTTGAAAAAGAGGTGAAGCGCACCGTTTACCTCCTGCTGGTGGGTGATGCCGGGCAGCTCCAGCCGCGGCACGGCGCCCTGTTGAAAGGTGATCCGCACATTGGTAAACTGATCCCGGCGCAGCCGGTCGATCTCTTCCACCCTGATCACCCGCCCCTCCTTGATGATCGCAACCCGGTGGCAGAGCCGCTGCACTTCGGAAAGGATGTGCGAAGAGAAAAATACAGTCGTCCCCCGGCTGTTCTCTTCCTGGAGCACCTCGAAAAGGCGGCGCTGCATCAGGGGATCAAGCCCGCCGGTGGGCTCATCAAGGATCAGCAGCCGCGGGCGGTGCAGCAGAGCCTGGATCAACCCCACCTTCCTCTTGTTGCCCAGGGAGAGGCTGTAGATCTTTTTCTGCAGTTCTATCTCAAAAACTTCGGCCAGCTCCCTGATCCCGGCTGAGAAAGCGGCGCCGTGGAAAGAGGCCATGTAGCGCAGCAGCCCCTCCACGGTAAGATCATCATAGTAACCGGTTTCACCGCCCAGGTAGCCGACCATTTTCCGGATCCTGACACTGTCGCGGCACACATCGAGGCCGAAGATCCGGGCGCTGCCGCTGCTGGGAAAAATGAAATTGAGCAGGGTGCGGATGGTAGTACTCTTGCCGGCGCCGTTGGGGCCGACAAAACCGAAGATTTCGCCCTCCTCCACCTGCAGGTTGACATCGATAATGCCCCGCGCCCGGCCATAGTACTTGGTCAGGGCGGCGGTTTCAATAGCCCGCATGGAAAAACCTCCCTAAAGGAAAATGTTAACCGGCGCCCTTACCGCCCCGCCCCCGGAAGCCAGGCCGGGGGCAGGGCTGCAGGTCCAGGCATATCCCCACCGGAACGGGTACTAGACGATGGTGGCGCCGCCGTCTACATTGATCACCTGGCCGGTGATAAAAGAAGCGCCGTCGGAACATAGGAATAGCACAGGCTCAACGACATCTGCAGGCTCGGCCAGCCTGCCCAGGGGGATCCCCCTGATGATCCCGTCATGCGTCTCCGGGTTTGACCAGAAAGGCATGCTGAAGCCGGTTTTAACCATGCACGGCGCTACTGCGTTGACCTGGATATTGTCCGGCGCCAGCTCCACGGCCAGCACCCTGGTCAGCGACTCGATCGCCGCCTTGGCCACACTGTAGATGCCCATTCCGGGAGCGGCCCGGCGGGCGGCGATGGAGGAGATGCTCACGATCTTGCCCTGACCCTGCCGTTTCATGATCTGCGCCGCAGCCCGGGAGCAGAGATAGGTCCCGTTCAGGTTGGAATCGATTATTTTTTGCCAGGTAGCGGGATCGGCATCAACAACAGAGGCGGTCAGCAGGTTCATCCCCACATTGTTGATCAGCCCGTCGAGGCGGCCAAAGGTCTCCAGAACCCGGTCAAAAAAATTGGCAACATCCTCCTTGCGGGCAATATGGGCGGGCAGGGCCAGCAGGCTGCCGCCTCCTTCAAGCATGGCCGCGGCATTGTCAAGCCCCTCCTGCTTGCGGGCGCAGAGAGCCACCTTTGCCTGTTCATCTTTCAGCAGGCGGCGCGCGACTTCCAGCCCTATCCCCCGGCTCCCGCCGGTAACAACAAATACACGGCCGCTGAGGCCGTAGCTCAGCTGTTTCATCTATATTCTCCTTCGATGCATTTTCAAACTTTCCTGCTCTCGAGAGCGGCCCTCCGGGCCCGCTTCCGGCGGACAGCCCTGCGGATAAGCAGGGTAATCAGGACAGCGAACGCCAACAGGATCAATATAGGCCAGAGCAGGAAGGGAATGGACCAAACCTGGTTGATCCGGCCGGCGGTTTCTGCGTAGTAAACGTCGATCTGGGGGATACCCTGATCATTCAGGGGCTGAGCTGCAGCATATTCCACCACCGTCTGCCAGACTTTTAGTTCCTCTCCGTCAACCCTGACGATGAGCCGGTCAAGCTCGTCTACAGGGACGGGATTGCCGGCGCTGTCTTTTGGCTCGAGCTTCAACATGGGCAGCATATCCCCGACCATGGGCAGGAAAGAGAGGATGTAAGAGTCTGTGATAAGGTTGTAGAGTTCCTCATCGCCCCTTTTCAGCGGCACATAACCGCTTTCATCTGTACCCTGGCGCCCCTCGCCGGTGTAGCGCTCCGCCCGCACCACGGCACGGGTTGAAGGAACGGGCAGATCCAGTCCCGGCACGGTAAAGAGGACCCCGTTTTGCGGGTTATAATCGTAGCGTAAGCCGGAGAACTGCAGGTAATAGGTATTACCAAGCATCTGTTCCAGCAGCACCGCCACTTCAAGGACCCGCCGCATCTCCTCGCCTGTCAGGTAGAGTGAAACGATGGGGTAACCGGCTTTGCCGTCCAGCCCGATCCCCAATCCAATGAGATCGGCCAGATCGTAAAAGGAGACTCTCCCCCTGGAATGATCCAGGCTGCCGGGGATGAGGCTGCCGCGGATGGAGCCGTTAGCCTGAATGGCAAAATCGGCGCGCTTCCCAGTCTTCTGCGAGGTAACAAGGCGCATGGCATCGGTAATAAAATTGGCGAAGGGGGTCTCCTGAAGGCCGGGCCTGTCCGGCAGCTCAAAATTGCTCAGGGCTACCGTATCCAGAATGTTGAAGAATTGCCCCCCCGTTTGACGCTCAACAAGCGCGTTGAGCGCCGCTGTATAGTCCGCCATGGCTTCATTGACCTGCGGATGTAAGGCAATATGATCATCCAGCAGCAACAAATAGGGCTGCTCTGCATCGTTGCAGATGCGGACCTTCTCAGTCCCCCTATCAAAGGCAAGTTCGAGAACACCGAGATACTCCAGCATGGAGCCGGCCTGAACAATAATCGTTTCTCCTTCGATCACCGGTTCAAAAAGCGCGGTATGGCAGTGTCCCCCAACGATGACATGTATTCCGGGTACTTCCCGGGCCAGTTCGCGATCTTCTTCGACACCGGCGTGGGTAATGGCGATGATCAGATCGGCTCCCTCTCGCTGCAGTTGATCCACCATCTTCACAGCGGTTTCATGCTGATCGGCAAATTCAACAGGCTCAGGGCTGTTGGCCACAGAGATGGCATCTTTACCGATCAATCCGAAGAACCCCACAATGAGGCCGTTTTCCAGCTCGACGAGATGCTCTTCCAGGAAAATCTCTGCCAGAGGATGCCCCTTTGGCGGAGCGCTGTTGGAAGCAAGAAGAGGTGTCCTGTCATTGGCCCCGGGATAGCCGGCCGCCTGCAGATAAGCAGCCAGCAGATCGGTGCCGTAATCATACTCGTGATTGCCTATAGCCGCGACGTCATATCCAATGAGATGCATGATCTCCATCTGGGCGGGAACCCCTTCGGTAACCAGCCAGCCGAAAGGGGTCCCTCCGGTGTAATCTCCCGCTGACAGAAGCAGGACAGGCTCACCTGCTTCCGCTTTCTGCTCCCGGATCTGCTGCACCGCCCCGGCCAGGCGGGCGTAACCCCCGATGGTCGGGTCTGCAAGTTCCGGGTGAAAATCCACCGCCGGAGAGTGAGGAATCATGGCCGAATGTTCATCATTTGTATGCAGGATCGTCAGGTAAAGCTCTTCGGAAGCGGCACTGACCGCTGAAAAAGCAGCCCCGCCTTCGCCCGGCAGCAAACCACCCTGACAGAATAAAGCGGGCATAACCAGGATCACAACCAGAATAAACCGCAGCAGTCGCGCCGGGGATCCCCTCGGCTTGATCATTCGATCTCCCCCTTGCAATATTATTTATGCTAATTCTATCACAGGGGCTTGACTTTTGAAAATAGTTCCACATATTGTACCAGGCATATTCAGGAGAGCGGCGGCATAAAATAGAAGGATGAAACGGACCCTGGAGAAAGGTAGCAAGGCCATGCGCAGTTTTTTTTACTATCCCGGCAGGCTGGTGAGCGGCTTTCTGGACCGGGTTTTTGCCCTGGCGGGTGCGGTGATGCTGGCTCAATTTCCCCAGTTCTACAGCCAGTATATCCAGCGGCTGGCCGGGCATCTCGACGAGGCGCGCCGCACCGTGGAACTTTACGAAGAAACGGCTATTTCACTGGGCCTTACCCTGGAGCAGTACATCGAACAGCACCTGGTTTCAGATTCAGCAGTTTTCGTTTCTGCCGGGCAGGTGATCGCCTCGCTCCTGGATAGGCTGCACCAGCTGGAGCACTCTTTCAACGCCCTGCTTGAAGCTGCCCCGCTGCTCCGGTGATGGGTCTTTCTTCAGGAGGCGGAATGGACAATGGTACTGCAAAGCTGGCGTGATTTTACTCCGGGCATCCCCACTACCATGGAAGGCCTGATCTACGCATCAGCAGGACTGCTCCTCGGCTGGGGCTGCTACACCACAGGCAAATACCTGATCCAAAAACTGATCCGGCTGGTGAGGAGAAAACCTGTTCAGTCTTCATGATCTCTACCCTCTTTCCCGGAAATTGCAGGATATCCTTTTAAATGTTGAAAAGATGATGCGCCGTTCCGTAGAAGAGCTCTTGCAGCAACCTGAACCAGTCCCGCTGCTTTCACAGCCGATCGACCGATCATTGAATGGGTATTATGACCGACTCATGGTAGCGTTTCATGTAATTGATCCTTTCTATTTCCAGCAGGTAGCGATCTGCATGGGGCAGCCTTGAAAATTCCATCTGCCATTCAACGAGGGTTTCCCCGGCCCCGTTATCCTCCACCCCGTTGTAAAGATCGCCGCCGCCAATACCGAGAAGGGGCGACCTCACGCTGCCGGCGGAAAGGCAGGCCTGCTCAATGATTGGATACTTTCCTTTCGTCAGGAAAATCAGCGTTGCACTGCTGTCCGATATATCCAGCCTCTTCAGGACAATGTCATTGCCCTCCAGGTCCAACAGCAGGTTTTGCTCACCGGAAGACAGTTCGACGGCTTTATTGATCTCCTGATGGGCAGAAAGCCCGGTCAGGACTATTTCAACGGAGGAAACATCGGCAAAAAGGGTATCAAACCCCACGGAGAACTTGTATTTCCCGGCGTGGCCGCCCATGTGTCCCCCCCTCGGTTTCACCTCCCGCTCATCTGCAAAGAGCTTCAGCTCCATCTCCAGGCCCAGGTAATCAAGGTATCCGGAATCAGGATCAGGGGGAGCATGATCCCCGCTCAGCTCCAGGATGCCCTCTATAGATGTCATTGTTGGAGAAACGGTTACAGTATCCAGGCGGAGCCTGCTGTTACCGCCGAGCATGATGGTGCGGCCGATCTTCTCCTTGATGAAAAAGCCCATGGCTTTGTTGCGATCCAGACTGAAGGCTATCCTTCCCTTCTCCGCAACCCCCCCGTTCAGGTAAAAAAGATCCACGGCCAGATTCCGCGCCAGGGGGCCGGGGGGATCAAAATAGTAGATGCTTTTGGCCGTTGTGTGATCAGCGCTGAACTCCGAAACCCCGCCGTGCTGGCGGTACCGTTTCAAGAAACCTTTAATCGAAAGCGGCCTTGCGCTGAGATATTCCCTGGACTCAGGAAAGCTCTCGGTAACAAAGGCAATCAGTTGATTGCCGTCAACCATGATCCCCTCCAGGATGAATTCAGTTCCATCAGAAAAGGTACAGCCCCGGCCAATGATCTGTCCCTTGCCCAGTTCATTGAGATCCTGAAGCGTGCCGTCCATGATATTGTCAAAACCCATGAACTGCCTGGTATAATAGGCAATAGCGCTAAAATTGTAGGTCATGAACAGTAGCGCAACCAGCGCCGCAGCCAGGAGCCCGTAGGGTTTTTTCCTCCTCTTTTTTTGCAGGCTCCCGCGCAATCTATTTTCCAGCTCTTCAGGGACAGCCATCTCCCTGACAGCCCTCCCCTTTTCCCCCAGCATCATTTCAATCTCCCTCACCGGTACCCACCCCCCAATCTATCCTTGAGTTTTTTCAGTCCGGTGGATATCCTGGATTTCACCGTTCTGACGGGTACTGCCAGTATTCCGCCCATGGATTTATAATCAAGATCCAGGAAATACCTTAATTTTATCGCCTCTTTTTGCAGCGGGTTTAACTGTTCCAGGTGCTCCAGCAGGTCTCAGGCGATTTCTTTGTTCTCAAACCCTTCGATGTAAGGCATCTTCTGCATGGGGACGGTCAAACGGCTCCTTCTAATGCCGCCGCCTATCTCTGCCGCGATCGCAGCTGCCTGGCCCCGGTGAACAACACTTCCGCGCTGGAGGTCCTGTTGAAAGAGCAGAGGCTGTAAATGTCCGGCTCTATCCGGGAAGAGGGCGCCCTTCAGCCGGCAAGCCGCTCCAATCAACAGGCCGTAATAAACTTGGGCGGAAGCAGCTGACCATCCATCACCGATACTGCCTGTGCAATTGACTGTAATCCAGGGGTCACCATCTGCTTGGATTTGCCATGCGCGATCAGCCTGCCCTGATGATCCGTCACCCCGGCTTCGGCAATGCAGATGCTTCTGCCCGCCTTTATCCGTTTTCCTTCAGCAGTGAGGCGACCCTCCTTTACCGGAGCCAGATTATCCACACTGACATCGATGGTTATGTAACCGGTATTTTCTTCAACATCACAATAGATCGCCCAGTATGCGGCAGTATCTATTAGCGAGGAATATACCCCCCCATGAATGCCCCCGAAGGGGTTAAGGTGCTTTCGCTCCAGATCGATCACAACTCTGGAATAGCCTATATCCAACCGGGTTACCTGCATGGAGAGCAGTTGAAAATAGGGCCCCCGGTTGATCAGGTCAATGACTGCTGCGAGATGATCAGGATTGAGCCTTTGCATGGCAATCCCTCCCTGGTTCTATTCCTTTTCAAATATATTATACCTTATAAAAACATTAAACAATTTTTGCTCCGGAGACTTCCGGCGCAATGTATTTGCCCTCCCGCCATTTATATTTTTACGGGGCTGCCGCAAACAATCCGGGATCATCAACAATATCCGGTCCCCTACCTTAATCTGCAGTTGACCCCATAATAAGAAAACTAATATAATTATTCCATATCCGAGGGGAATAGCGAGATAAGGTATTACCAAAAAGGGAGCTGTTGACTGTGGACCTGCTTAATTTTATAAATAATGAGAGAGTCATCCTGCTTGACGGTGCCATGGGCACGCAGCTTGCAGCGCGCGGACTGGAGATGAGCGGCACCAATAACCTGACTCATCCCGAGGATGTGCTGCAAATTCACGAGGCATATATCCGCAGCGGGTGTGATATCCTGATCACCAACACCTTAACCGTGAACCGCATCTACGTTGAATCCCACAATCTAGATATAGACATTGACAGGGTTAACAGGGCCGGTGGTGAACTGGCCGTGAAGGCGGCCAGGGCGGGGCAATTTGTCCTGGGCGATATGAGTTCAACAGGGCAGATGCTCGAACCTTATGGTAGCTGTTCCGAAGAAGATGCTTATGAAGCATTTCGCGAACAGGCCGGGATACTGGCCGGCAGCGGAGTAGATGGGTTTATCCTGGAAACATATATCGACTTGAGAGAGGCTGCCTGCGCTGTGCGCGCCTGCCGGGATACCGCTTCCCTGCCCATATTGACAACCATATCCTTTACAACCACTGCCGGAGGAGGCAGGACAGTCATGGGCAATACTGCGGAAGAGACAGTGCAGCGGCTGGCCGGGGCCGGCGCCTGTGCTGTGGGCGTCAACTGCGGGGACCTCTCTCCCGCTGAAACGGCTGAAATCATAAAAATGATGCGCAGGCACACGGACCTGCCGCTCATTGCCCAGCCCAACGCCGGGAAACCCCGCCTGAAAGATGGACAAACCATATTTGATATGCAGCCGGCTGCTTTTGCCGAAGGCATCCTCCAGTGCATTGAAGCCGGAGCCGGATTGGTAGGCGGGTGCTGCGGCACCTCACCGGAGCACATCGCGGCAGTGTCAGCACTAATCGGCAAGGGCTGAGTACCTTTACAACGTATAAAACCATAACATTACAACCCCAGAATCCGCCTGTCCAATGTCCATTTTCAAGTGTAAGCCATTCACAGTCTTTTGTAATATATGGACAGACGTTACTTGTCACACATTATATCAAGCCCTCTTTTACCTTTGCACACGACCCGAAGCGTCACCTTTCATAAGGTTAGTTACTTCATCAATAGACATAAAATTGAAATCGCCCTCGATTGTATGTTTCAAACTAGAAGCCGCTACCGCGAATTCCAAAGCAGACTGGTTATCCATGCCAGTTGAAAGCCCGTAAATAAGGCCGCCACAGAAAGAATCCCCACCACCAACCCGATCAACTATATGCACATCATATTTTTTTGATTTATAAAATCTTTCACCGTCATAGAGCATGCCCGACCAGCCGTTATCAGAAGCGGAAAGGCTCTCCCTCAGGGTAATAGCGACATACTTTAATGCAAACCTGTCATATAGTTTTTTTGCAACTTTTTTATATCCCTCGTAAGATAGCCGGCCCTCAACCGTGTCAGTTCCCTCAGCTTTTATATTAAATACTTTTTCTGCATCCTCCTCGTTGGCGATCACAACATCACAGTATTTCACCAGTTCGCCCATAACCCTGGATGCCTTTTCTCTTGTCCATAATTTCTTTCTATAATTCAGGTCAACGCTTATAACTACGCCTGCTTCTCGGGCTGCTTTCAAAGCGTCCAGTGTTATACCGATGCAATTATCAGATAGTGCAGGAGTTATCCCTGTGAAATGAAACCATACTGCCCCTTTGAGTATCTCTTTCCAATTAAAATCTTCTCTGCCAGCTTCCGCAACAGCTGAATTTGCCCGGTCATAGATAACTTTTGAAGGCCTTTGAGAGGCCCCTTTCTCACAAAAGTATATGCCGATTCTATCTCCACCGCGCTTTATATATTCGGTTTTTACACCAAAACATCTCAATCTATTAATTGCAGCCTGTCCTATTTCATGAGCCGGAAGCTTTGTTACGAAGTAGCTATCCAAACCATAGTTGGCCAAAGATATGCTGACATTGGCTTCTCCTCCACCGTAAAAGATGTTCAGTTGATTTGATTGAACAAATCTTTCATAACCGCATGGAGAAAGTCTCATCATGATTTCGCCGAATGTTATATATTTACCCATGCTATTTCCCTCCATATTTGCTTTTTAATACTTCGTTAACAAACTTCCCGGCTGTGCTGGTAACGAGATCATAGTTTTCAGATTTAGCTCCCTTTGTCAGGTTGCTGCCTGTAGCAACCGCCACCACTCCAGCCTCAAACCATTCTTTAACATTTTCAACATCTACACCACCGGTAGGCATAAAACTAGCATAGGGAAGGGGGCCTCTAAAGGCTTTTATTATTGAAGGCCCAAAGGCGCTGCCCGGAAATAGTTTTAATATCTCTGTGCCATACTCCATAGCCACGATGGCTTCATTAACAGTCATTACACCGGGGATCGAAGGAACCCTGTATCGATTGCACAGTTTCAAGGTCTCTACACTCAAGTTAGGGCTCACTATATATTTTGCTCCGGCAAGCATACAAGCCCTCGCAGTTTCAGAATCCAGAACCGTACCCGCGCCAATGATGACATCCTCATTCTTATAGGTATCGGTCAAAGTTTTTATTAAATCCAGTGCACCCGGCACAGTCATTGTTATCTCAATTGCTTTAATGCCGCCCCTTTTTATGGCATCAACAATTTTAACACCCTGTTCCTTTGTTTCTGCCCTCACCACAGCAATAATACCCAAATCTGCGATTCTTCGGACTATCTCAATCCTCTGCATTGTATAACTCCTTTGTAATCTTCTTCATCCAAGATTGTGGTAATGTATGGAACAGGTGATTCAACCCAGCAAGAACAGGTCATCAAGTCATGAAAATAATTTTGTCTTCAAGAAAATTATAACCCTGGTTAATTTTACCTTCTACCTGTTTTTTAAATCTTTTTTTGCATTTTGTAGTATTTATAGAGGAATTTATTAACCAGCAATTTGCAATGCTTAACAAATCGAGATACCTCTGCAGGACTGGCATTATCGACATGAATGCCAGCTATAACTGCTGTTGTCTTGCCGGTCATAAGGGCAATTTTTTCTGCGCAAGATCTGGCTATCTCGTCATCCCTATGAGATAAAACAGGAAGGATCCATGAATTACAACTTACCCTAGTTCTATCCGCCGAACAGGAATAAGGAATAGTTAATACGACTGCCCCTATATGTGGTTTCTCACCACCCTGTAGTAAAACAACTATCGAATCTTGGTTTAGTCGTGCAAACATTTCCACTTTATTTCTTTCATTATTACCCGCAAACAATCTTATCTCTTTCATCATCATCAACCTAAACAAATATAATTAGCATCATTTATATCCCCATCGACAGGCAATATTTTCATGTTCAATGTTAAATTGATCAAGGACCCTTCCGATAAAATGATCAATTATATCTTTTAATGATGAGTTTCTGCCGTAAAAAGCTGGCATTGGGGGCATTACTGATACGCCTAGCTTGGCTACTTTTAACATGTTTTCTAGATGGATTACGCTTAGTGGCGTTTCCCTTACTGCCAAGACAACCTTCCTTTGCTCCTTAATTGAAACGTCAGCAGCTCTTTGTATTAAGTTATTACTGTAACCATTTGCAATGGACGAAAGAGTCTTCATGCTGCATGGTATCACAACCATGCCATCATGCCTGAATGATCCACTAGCAACCGGTGCAGCAAGGTTCTTTACGTCGTATTGACAGTGTGCTAACAACTCTACATCACAAACTGAGTAACCTGTTTCTATTTTTACGTTTTGTCTAGCCCAATTGCTCATAATTAGGTGAATTTCAACCTTCTTGGTATCTCGCAAAACTTCAAGTAAGCGGATGCCAAAAATAACACCACTTGCACCAGTCATAGCAACTACTAACTTCATCTTTTCCTCCTGCAAAGGCATAATGCAAACGATTTCATCATACTAACACCAACTGTTTAAACTCTTTTTTTCTTATGCCACCTTTCAAGTTGCCTGCACATGACAAGAAACTAATGGCCTGTTAAAGAAATTGCATCGTGGGGACATACCTCCACGCACATTCCACAACCATCACATATCCTGTTGTTGATAAAAGCGCCCTCCTTTGTTAACCTAATTGCATCATAAAGGCAGCTTCTTTTACAGATTCCACATACCTTACAACGATGGAAGTCCACCCTTGCATAAACGCCCTTTGGATAGCGAACCACTTCTTTTGTTGTTTTAATATGGGGCAAGGCGACTCCTCGAATATCTTCTAAGCTATTGTACCCTTTTTGATCCATCCAGGCATTAATGCTACCAATCCATTGCTTGGACACATTATACCCTTGAAGCATAATTGCCACTGCTGATTGAACCAAACTAGCCCCAACCATAATATACTTGACAACATCTTGCCATTCCCATACACCAAGTCCTGATATTATTGGAACGTTTACCCTACGTGCAGCCTGGCTAACAAATTTCAATCCATAGCCAATGAGATATGGACCACCATAACCACCCACAGAACCCCACCCTATTGGCTTACCTGTTTCAATATCAAGGTTAAAACCAGAAAGGCGCGCTGATAAATTTATTGCTGATGCACCCGCATTAGCGACCCCTACTGCGATGGCCACAGGATCTGATGTCTGAGGCGAGATTTTCACACTAAAAGGCTTCTGTAATATTTTCGCGCATTTCCGTGTTACTTCGGGCGCTAGATCCACCGCTCCAGCCCCCATCTTAACACCCATATCGGCAGCAAAAGGGCATGAGATGTTTAATTCAACCCAGTCTGCTTTGGTGCCATTAACCATGCTGGCCATTAATTCCCATTCATCCATGGAAGACCCCGCCAAGCTTGCAATTACAACCCCAGAATCACCTACCGTATCTTTAGCACGGTTTATATCCTCCATGTATTCGTCATAACCAAAATTTGAACATTCTTCCAGTGAATTTAGCGTGAAACTTCTAGGTAATTTTTCAGGATAGCCCGGATATTCTTTATAATCATAGAGCTTATACCTGGGTCGTGGATATTTTCTACCCACAGCACCAGAATCACCAAATAGAGACTTTGCTATCGCAGCTCCTGCGCCTCCCTTAATACCTTTATCTATACCAATATAATTCATCGTTGGCGAGGCTGAACCCACAACTACGGGGTTTTTAAACTTAACTCCATCAATAGTAACTGACAAATCTGCCATTTTTTCTCCTCCCTGATTCAACAGTATACAGATTTATTTACTAATATTTATCATTTTGTATCTCCCGGGCCGCGTAGCATACCTATTAGATCATTGCTATTAATGGTTTTTGTCCCGTAATTTTTTCTCATATATTCTAACGCCCAAAGCATTTCCTCTTCTTTTTGGCTGTTTGCACAGTCTTCTACTAGGATGGTCTCATACCTGCGAACCCACCCCCCCATTACGGTGTGCATTACACAGATGTCAGTCCACAGGCCAGTTACCGCAATCCTTTTAACATCTAGCTCTCTAAGGACCATATCTAAACGGGTACCGTAAAAACCATCATACACTTTTTTGTAAATCACAAAATCTTCTGGTTGGGGTGCAATATCTTCAAGCACCTTAACCCCTGTAGTCCCTTCCACAGCATGTCTTCCATGTATTTTTAAATGCGCATCGATTTCAGCTTCGGCATAAGTAAAATAATCATAAATATAAACAACAGGAACAGATTGCTCACGTGCTTGTTTAAGTAAGTTTTTAAGAGGGGCAACAATGCTCCCTGCTCGCTTACGTGCATCATCACTCTCTGTCATAACGTGGGAAAAAAAATCTTCGATAGTATCTACTACTAGAATTGCAGTTTTCATTATACAATTACACCTTCCTTTTTTATTGTATTCGATACGAAATAAGCGTCTAGGCAAATTTTAAAGCCACCACTCCTCCCATTCATGGTATATAACAGCGATTTAAATGCTTATGCTTCCTTCTTTTTCTTCAAGATTGCTTAATTCTATGGTATTAGTACTGTTTTTATAGAATTTTTCTTTTTAGTAACCTTTATTGCTTCGTTAACCTCAGAAAGAGGAAATTTATGATCTACCATTCTCGAAAACAATGAAATGTTATCCAGCACCAATTGAACAGCATTGTAAGTATGTTTTGTGTCACTAACCCAAACACCTTGATAACGCAAGTTCTTTCTTGTGACATCTGCAAAACAATCGATATCGACAGTACCTCTAGGTTCACCAAAACCTATGGACAGATAGCTACCCCCTATTCTGGTTAATCCTAAGCCCTCTTTAACTGCCTCAGGATGACCAACTGTTTCATAAATAACATCAGCCCCCCGGCCATCGGTAAGTTCCAGAACAATATCGCGCCGATCAGCAGTGGAAAATTTATGGCGGTTTATCACCTTAGTAGCACCAAAATCAAGACACATGTTTAGCCTATCTTCTGTCCCGCCTATAACAATTATTTCTCCGGCGCCATATCTTTTTGCGAATGCAACAGCATAAAGCCCAAGTGGGCCAGGACCCTGTATCACTACGGTGTCACCTGGTTTTGGAGAAACCAAATCAAATGCATGAGCGGTTGTTGAACCCGAACAGGTAGCAGATACAAGAACCTCAGGTTGTATAGAATCGGGCATCAGCATAATATCAGTACTGGCATCTAAGATCATATACTCGGCAAAACAACCTACTAGGTATGGGTACATATCACTACTTCTATGTATCCCGTAGGTCCATCTTTGATTGCATAGAGATGGTTCTTTTAAAATCTTGCAGTAAAAACAGTTTTCACAACTAATCCCCCGGTTCCATACTATGTTATCCCCTTCCCTGATCCCCTCGCCAAATAGTGAATTTTTTTCCCCATTTATACTAACAACTTTTCCAACGCCTTCGTGACCTAGAATTAATGGTAAATTGATACGCTGATCATTACCTTCAAATATATGCACATCTGAACCACAAACACCTGCTGCTGCTATTTTAACTAAAAGCTCACCGTTCTTTATCTCCGGGATACTAATTTCTTCTATTTCTAACGGTTTATTAAATTCTCTTAAAACTGCGGCTTTTGCTACATTCATTTTTTACTGCCTCCAGAATAGTCCCCTGTTATTCACTAACATTGTTTCACCAAAAATTCACTTTATATTATTTTGAATAGAACCCTCGATAACTCCGCACAACAAAGTTGATTTTCTAATTTTTCACATCCTTTTTAACGTCTCCGCGCCTTAACGCTGATAATAGCTTATAGTCCTAACCATCGAAACAAGTTTGTCGCTTGAAGTTGGTATGCAATCCTTATACTCCTTGCGGTAATGCCTTTTAACTACTACTAGGCCACTATTCCCGGTAATTGAAGTCTTCTATTGGTTCCCTAGTTTCCAATTCCATTCCCTCTTTGGTATTGCGAACAACAATATAACGACGCCAACTTGGATCCTTACGCGGAATTGGTTGCCTGTCTTTAAACCTGGCAAAACGTAAATGTGGTCCCCTGCTTTCTTCTCTTAACTGAGAAGACAATAATATAGCCTCTGCTAAAATAAGCATGTCCCTGGTTTCCAAAGCAAACGCTATGCTGGATCCATTTAGGGAGATGCCTTGACGGCATAGCGCCTTAAGCTCCGACAGGGCGGTCTTTAATCCTTCTCCAGTACGGACCACGCTACAGTAACTATTCATTGTCTTCTGAAGAGATAAACGTATGCCTTCTACCGGTTTTCCATTGTCCCCAAATTTTTCTATATAAGAACACACTCCACGCACAACCGCTTCATTAATCTCAGCATTCGCTATCTTTAGCGAGTGCTGAGCAGCCTGAGTACCACTTATTTTGCCAAAAACCTGTCCATCTAACAGAGCGTTACCTCCCGGGCGGTTCGCCCCATGCTGTCCACCAGCACATTCGCCTGCAGCATAAAGACCGGGCACAGCTGTTTCACCTCGAGAGTTTATTTTTATGCCACCTTGAAAATGCTGAGCGCAAATCGCAATCTCAATCCGGTCTCCATAATCTAGGTTAACGCCCCTTTTATTTAACCATTCTACTGCTTCCGGGTTAATCTCTTTCAGTCTATTTAGAGGATTACCTTGACGGGCAGAAATACCAATGTCTTCTTTTGTCTCAGTTTTGTATTGTGCCTGCAGTTCTGCATCAAGATGATTAAAGTCAAAACCTTCAGGGTTTTTCGAGTAGTCTAAATAGACCCTCTCCCCTGAAAGCAACTCCTTATAAACTGCAATATCTAGTATGTTAGTATCGTGTTCATATGATACTGGCCATGTGTATCCCTTACGAAAAACAGCATTATGCACAGTTGACCTGTCTGTACCTTCAGGAAAGTAGTCAAGTAGAAATTCCCTGCCGGATCCGTTTAAAAACCTTGGAAGCGCCCGCATCATACTACCCGAACAGTTTAATTTTGTTTTGGTGGAGGCAATTCCAAATTGTATAAATTCCATATTCACCAACTCGGCTCCCGCCTCATATGCTATAACGCAACCATCGCCAGTGTTCCCCTCAGGAAATACATTATCAGCAAATATTAGTCCACCTCCACCAGTGGCAATAACCACAGAAGGTGCACTTATAGCAATAAGTTCTTCCTCCCCCTTTTTATTAAGCAGGGCAAAAGCACCAGTCACTCCTTTTGAACCTGTTATAATCTTAAAGACTGAACAATCTTCAAGAAGCGAAATATCTAGATCGTAAAATTTCTTAACTAATTGCTGTTCAATATGTATAGCTGTATAAGGCCCTGTATAACAAGCCCTTGCATATTCGGAGCCATCAGTTAAAAATTGGTGTGGTTTACCATCCTTGTATATAAATGGAACTCCTAAACTTTCCAGGTAATTAAATGCATCCTTCGAATTAAACGCCATTATAGCTGCAAGATGTGCATCTGAAACCCCTCCGCCAATTTCATAAATATCTTTAGCATGATTTATATATGAAGCATCGCCTCCTGGTTCTGTATGATCAAGGGTTGCATGAAAAGCCATCCTATCGGAACATGCTTGAGCCGTAACACCGCTAGTCCCAAGTGCACCCTTTGTTGCTAGTATTACTCTTCCTTTTGGTAATTGTTCCTTAGCTGCAATAGCTGCGCGAAGACCTGCACCTCCGCCCCCCACTACAAGAACATTACATTTTTCTGTGTGCATCAGTCAAATCCTATCCCCTTATGTAACCATTGCTATGGTGTTTTATATTTTACGTACCCGAGATTAAAAGTTACTACATTAATAAATTTTTCTTAGATAATCGCTCGACAACATCAGGCATCCTTAGCCTTTTTAGTGACTTAAGTGTTTGCCAACCAGTTTTTCGATCCCAATCGTGCAACAAGTAATATTCGTCCAACATTTCATCCCAACATCTTTCTTTTAGCTTTTCGCCCTTGTAAAGCCCGCTTTTAACCGGTTCCTCCATTAACCTCTTTGGAGGCCTATCATCTTCCCTGGAAAATTTTTTGTGACAGGTGTTAAAAGCTTTTTCTAAATTATGCACCCTCTGACCTGTCAGCATCAGCTCCTCCGGGGATAGATCCAACCCTGTTGCTGCCGTGAACAGTTTGCTAATTTCCTCCATCCCTATCAAATCCTGATTAAGCCACTTTGTAGCAAAGCAACATATACCCATTGTATCAATTACAGCCTTAAATCTTTCCATCCAGAAAACCGCAGTCGCCTTTCCCTTATACGTGGTTGGTTCGCCAGCTGTTGATACGCCGAACCAAGCAATTGATTCTTCAGATGAGATACGGGCGATTTCAGTTGTTATCGCTCCATCTAGATGTCCTCCTCCCCGTGGAGCTACTACTGTCCCTAGCCCCCAACCCTTAAGGGAGCGAATACTCTCTGCCAATTCCTGCCCTTTCACTTGAATTGCGTAGTACTCTGTCTCTCTTCCCATTGACTGCGAAGCCTGCATAATTCCCAAACTTAGTAATTCCCCCAACCCTTCCTTATGAACAAGCATATGCAGCAGTTTTATAATAGAGTTATAGTTCCCCCAGTCTAAAGCCAGTCCATTTGTATCCTTCCTAGATAATAGACCCTTCTCGTATAATTCCATCGCCCATGATATTACTCCAGAACTGTTGTCAATATCCAGGCCATAATCTAAGCATAATTCCTGGATCCTTAATGCTGCGGCCGGATTGGTCATATCCATCTTACTCATATAGTCCCAAATTAAATTGGCCTGAAACCCTTCACAATTTACTCCTCTAAATTCTCCATCCCGAATGTTATAATATGAACTGCAATATATTGGGCAATTAAAACATGCCTTATTCCGCATTTTATATTTCTCAAATTTATCTGGCAGCACCATTTTTATCTTGCACTCATCCCAATGATCGTCCTGAAAATTTCTAACCGGTAACCTACACATATGATTTGCGTGATATATCGTTGATGGTGAACCGTCCGTTCTAAATTTATTTACAATTTCACATCTATTTATCATATTAAGGCACTTATTTACTTCTGTTCTAAGTGTTTGACGGTTATATATCCTTAATTTACGGCTACCGCTTATTGCTATTGCTTTTAAATTTTTAGAACCCATTACGGCACCTAGTGCACCACGACCTGCTGCCCGCCCACCATCAACAATAATACAAGCAGACTTCAAAAGATTTTCCCCTGCGGGGCCAATTGACAATGTTTTTATTCTATTATTCTGCAGTTCACTTCTTATAATATTTTCAGTTTCACGTGTACCTTTACCCCAAATATGTTTAGCGGACTTCAGGCAAACACAACTATCATGGATGTATAAATAGACCGGTGTGTAAGAAATTCCACTTACGATGATGGCATCAAACCCAGCATATTTCATCTCCGCAGCAAAATAACCACCTGCATTGGAAGATGCAACTCCTCCCGTTACTGCATTTTTGCTATCAATGCTCAACCTGCATGCACATGGTACTATAGTTCCAACCAATACACCGGCGCTGAATACTATGGCATTCTCTTCACCTAGCGCATCTGCACTATCAGGTATTTCCTTAAAAATTATAGACTGACCCAGACCTTTTCCACCCAAATAACAATTTACATAATGGGCCGAATCTTCAATGGTTATGCGATTAGAGCTAAGATTTATGCGTAGTACATTTCCGGCCCATGCATGTTTATACACTGTTAATATTGCCTCCCAAGTTAGCTGCCGTGAATCCTAACCAGAATCACCGCATGCCAAGATACGGAACCCACATATAAATCTGTGGGAAATAAGTGATAATCGCTAAACCAACAACGAATACGAAAAAATATGGAACTGCAGACATAGCTATCTGATCAAGAGGTTTCTTAAAGATACTTTGCATGACAAACAAATTAATACCAAAAGGAGGTGTAAACATTCCAATAGCCAGGTTTACAGCAAAAATTATGCCCAGATGTATTAAGTCAATACCAATTATTTCAGCAATGGGGTACACAATGGGTGAAAATACCAGGACAGCAGAAGTTGGGTCAAAAATACACCCGACTAATAGCATAACAATATTGAAAACGATCAGAAATACTAACGGGGAAAGACCGCCTAAAGCATTCTGTAGTAATGCCGGAACTTGCGCCAAAGCAAGCGCTTGTGAGAAGACTACACTGGCACCTATTAATATAAATATTTGTCCGCATATTTTCACTGTTTCTTTCAAACATTCCATTACTTGCCGCAAACTTATTTCCCTATAGATTACAAGTGGTAACACCAGTGAATATACAGCAGCAAAAGCACCCGCTTCTGTTGGAGTAAAAACACCTCTATAAATACCGCCTAGAACAAACACCGGAAGAAGCAATATGGGGATTCCATGTAGTGTTTTTTTAAGGGCACCCTTCAGGTCAAATCTAATCTCCTTATCGATTGGTTTACTAACAAAAATTATATATCCACTAATTAGGATGCCTATAATTATCGCTGGCACGATTCCAGCTAAAAATAAGAGGCCAATCGAAGTATTTGTACAAACGCCATAAAGTATTAAAGTTATACTAGGAGGCATAACAATGGCTAACCCTCCGCATGATGCAAACAATCCTAACGAAAATTTTTCACCATATGCTTTACTTACGGCAGGATACATGGTTCTCCCGATTGTACCAGTTGCCGCAGCCGATGCACCTGAAACTGCACCAAAGATTTCATTTGCAATAACAGATGCAATGGCAATACCACCTTTGACCTTGACTAGCCACGGTGTTATGCTGCCCACCATTCTTTCAGCCATCTTACTTTTAGCTATAAACGAACCGGCCAGTATAAAAAATGGCACTGCTGTTAATGTGAACTTTCCAATGCCGTCAAAAATCGCGGTGATAATCATAGTTTCTGGCAAACCAAGGATAACACAGATTAAAATAGTACTCGCCAGTAGAATTCCTACATATATTGGCATTCCCAGTATGATACACAGTAAAAGTATTGCTATGCTCCACAGCATGCCGACATCCTCTTTTCTGTCTGCTAAATTATATTCCTCGGATTTTTAAAGATTATTTTTGAAAGCTTTACAAGTATTGCAGTAATTATGTAAAAAGGCATAATTAGATATGCAATCCAAATAGGTAAGCCCAAACCTTGTGTAGTTGTGGTCATCATATAATTCCTTTGAACAATATTAAAAGCCGGTACAAGTAAGTAACCGAAGATTAATATTACAAGAATATGTTGCACATAAGTAATGATTTTTCTCAACTTACCTGGCATTCTATCAAAGAGGACTGACATTGAAAGTTGGTCGTTTTCCACCTCGAGCTTGAATTGATAGCTTAACACCATCCATACTAAGCTCAATGCACTTAACTCTTCCACCCACTTGACAGGGTTGTTAAAAACATACCTTACAATAGCTCCATAAAATGCAGAAGCTGTACAAACACATAGCATTAAACATGAAAACAATTCAAGCATCTTCCTAACTCTGCTACTTATAATGTTAATATTTTGTTTCACATTTTTGCCTCCCATCCAAACTTCCCAGCTTTAGATACTAGTAGGGTTATGCGGCATAATATTTTGCAATGTCGGCGCTGGTAAATCTTATTTCCAGCGCCGACATGTTTTGCTATTTACCTCTTAGGATCTCTTCTAGATTTTTGTAGATCTGTTCTGCATCAGGATTATCCTCTAAGAACACTTGATGCACCTTCTGGCTTGCCTCTATTAATTCTTCCCTTAATGCAGGAGAAGCATCAATAACCTGAATTCCTGCATCTGTCATAACTTCCATTGCCTCTTCTTGCATTGTTATTGTCGTATCTGCAAAATAACTTGCTACTTCTAATGCGGTATCAGTTACTATTTTTGCAAGATCATCTGGTAAACTGTTAAGCCAATCCTTGTTTATCAAAGAAATTGATAGAAAGGATGCATTGGGTTCTGTGAGGATATAGTCACAAACCTCATAGTACTTACCTGTAAAAAAGAATGTTACACCGCTTTCCAATCCATCTACTGCACCTTGCTGCAATGAAGTATACAACTCTGCAGGACCCATCGGAATGCCTGCCCCACCCCAACTGTCAAATTGATCTTGAAGAACTTTCGCACCCATAATGCGTATTTTTTTACCGGTAAAATCATTGATACTGTTTACGGGGAATTTGGTCATAGTAACCCTGTCTCCGTAAGAATAAAACCCTCCTATTAAAACGCCCATTTTGTCTTCGACATAATTACGTAGATCGTCACCGGCTGGACCATTTAATAACTCGCTAGCTGTCAGCGAGTCATCAAGAAAATAAGGCAAATCTACAACGTTCATGATGCTACAAAAACCACCCATAAAAGCAGTCGGCTCAATAAGCAAATGCAAGTCACCGGATAACAGCTCCTGATGCATTTGATCATTTGTCCCTAATTGTCCAGATGGGTAAGTCTGCACCTCGATTTTGTCTGTTTTTGATTCGATTAATTCCTTAATCTTATTCAATGCGAGATGTTGCTGATCATTTGTAGTAGCCGTTGCAATAATCATGGTGACCTTTGTATCTTCCCCTGAAGTAGTACCATCAGAACACCCACCCAAAGCAAGCAAGCCAATTAACGTAGAAACTACAAAAAAACAGATAAAGCTTTTTTTCACGTGCGCTTCCTCCTTTTAATTGTCTTAACCAATATATTGACTGAGATTAATATCGTTCGATCCTGGCACCGATACAGTTTTCGGATACCCTGCTAAAGGTTTTGTTGCATCGATGCCTATTTTGGTTACTAACATCTCATTTTCTACTGTTGGATCAAGGTTGTTGGTTTTGGCGTTGGGTATTGCAAATACATTACCTAAGGGTTTCAGGCGGGTATTGATCGCTAGAAGAACCGCCGAATCATTAAAGATATCTACATCATCATCCACAACAACACAGAGTTTCATAAAAGGATCCGCTCCTATAGCTGCACAGATAGCATTTTTTGCTTCCCCTTCATGACGTTTTTTAATACTTATATAACAAGAAAAACGGCATGTGCCAGAGGGAGGCATATAAACATCCTGAACTGTTGGGCAAGCCACGCGTACGGCACGATAAATAGAACTTAGTCTTGTTGTACCCCCAAGTTGCATATGGTCAATATGCCCGTTAAAGCAATCAAGATATACAGGGTTTTTCCTCATTGTAATAGCTGTTATTTTTATAAATGGATTCTGCCGGGTTTTTCCATATACTGAAGTGTACTCTCCGATAGGCCCATCTAGTTCAAAAGCGTCGGGGTCTATATAGCCCTCAAGAACAATTTCGGCATCCGCAGGGACCTCCAGGTCAACGGTCTTACACTTAACAACCCGTAAGGGTTCTTGCATAAACGCTCCCATAACAGAATACTCGTCTACACCAAAAGGAACAAAGCTAAGCCCGCCCAGATAAACCAGAGGATGGTGCCCAATTGTTATAGCTACCGGCATACGCTTGCCCATACTTGTCCATTTGTCATACAACAACCTTCCATGCGCAACTTCTGCAAAGTGCACACTGACCTGATCCCTGCCCTGTATAAGATGCCGATAAATACCTACATTCCTGATATTTGTTTCAGGATCCTTGCTTACTAATAACCCAGCAGTGATGTATTTTCCCCCATCATCCTCGTTATGCCACAAGACAGGTAAATCATTAAGGTTAACATCTTCCCCCTGCATAACTATTTCTTGTACCGGTGCGTCATCGACCATAACAGGTTCAATACGTTTTTCTTCTAGCTCTCTAACAGCCTTATTCAAACCTTGTTCAGTTGTTCCAAACGCTAGAGCTATGCGCTCCCTGTCTGCAAATAGATTGCTAATAACAGGAATGCTGCTTCCCTTAACTTTTTCATAGAACACAGCTGGTTGCTTATTTTGTGATTCCAATTTTTCTAAAATAGCAGTTGCTTCAAATTTAGGGTCGACCTCCCTTTTAACAGTTACCATATGATCCCTATTACCTTCCAAGTTTTCAATGAAACTTTTTAAATCGTACATGCACCTTTGCCTCCTAGACTCTGAGATATGTTTTGTTATGTTCTGTTAAAATACGCAAATTAAATGCCAAGCCCGAAACGCTTTCAAATGAGCGTCTTTTGCTACGTTTTAATATGCTGGCTGCCCCATATTAGAACAGCTGCAAAAAAACCATCCCATAGTTGAACATCACGCTCCTTACTTAAGCCTAACCTTTAGAGACACGTGTTAACCGCTTTCTCGAGAATAAACACCCCCTTAAGATATAAGTGATTCCACCAACATACAAATCCTATATGGATCCATAACCATTGGAGATTAGCGGTTTTTCAATTTTGAATTCCTTTATTTTACGGTATAGTGTGGTCCGACCTATTCCCAGCATGCTTGCAGCCTTGCTCATATTACCGGACGATCTGCTTATTGCTTGTTCTATTGCTGTCTTCTCTAATTCTTGTAAGGTAAGTGTTGGCAAGTTGCAATTACGATCTGTTGGAATATCTGAATAATCTAGGATGGCCTCGGGCAGGTGTCTATATAACAAGGCATCCCCATCGCAAAATAGAACAGCCTGTTCAATTACATTTTTTAGTTCTCGAATATTTCCTGGCCAATTATAATTGCATAGCGCATGTTTTGCTCTTTCATGAATGTGTTTAATTTTTCGATCGAGTTCTTGAGCATAATTCGATACAAAAAAGTTGATTAATTCGGGAATGTCTTCTTTTCGTTCACAGAGTGGTGGTATGCTAATAACAACTACACATAGCCTATAGTACAGATCATCCCGAAACTTTTTTTCTTTAACAAACCTCAGTAGATCCCGGTTGGTTGCACAAATTATACGGACATCAAGATCTATTAACTTATGTCCTCCAATACGTCGAACTCTATTTTCCTCTATTGTTCGTAAAAGCTTTGCTTGAGCCTCTAAAGAAAGTTCACTGATTTCATCCAAAAAAAGTGTGCCTCCCTGAGCTAGCTCAAATATCCCCATGTGTCCACTACGCTTTGCTCCGGTGAAAGCCCCATACTCATATCCAAACATTTCACTTTCAATTATTTCGTTCGGTATTGCGCTACAGTTTATTGCTACGAAACGACCAGTGCTGGAACGGGTACTATAATTATGAATAGCCTGGGCGAAAACTTCCTTTCCCGTCCCTGTATCCCCCTGTAAAAGTACTCTAACATCTGTTTTAGCGGCCTTTTTAGCAATATTTATGCTTTTTAATAAATTTATATTTTCTCCAAGAATATCGTCAAAGGAAAACCTTGTATCATGTCCATTCTTCCTATAGGCTAAATGACAGCTACCCATAAGAACACTCCTTTCTGAGTTGCTAATAAAGGTGCTATTCCGTGAATATAGTAGCCACTAAAATAATTAACCTTATTTTTGGGGAAAAGAGTTTTTATAACCTACAGAACCTCGCAAAAGCAGATTAACGGGAACTTTCTCCACAACAGTTTTCAATTTTCTATTTGTGTTCATTAGCTTAACTAACCTCTCAGCAGATTTTTTCCCAAGTTCATAAAAAGGCTGGGACATCGTGCTCAAAGGGGGATCCACAAATCCTGTAATTTCTATACCATCAAAACCCAAAATAGAGATGTCTGCAGGAACACGCAAGCCAAACTCCCTGGCTGCTTTTATTGAGCCAAGAGCCTTGGGATCGCTTGTGGCAAAAATTGCATCAGGGCGTTGTTTACACTTCAGCATATTAATTACAGTACGGTGCCCATCTTCCAAACCATCTACGTCATGAAAAATTATGGTCTCGTCAGGCGCCACTTTTCCATCAAACATTGCTTTTTTAAAACCCTCGAAACGCTTCCGGTATAGGTCTAGTTTTAGACTGCCATTAATAAACGCTATCCGTTTAAAGCCCCTTTCTATCAATAATTTACATCCATCGTAAGCACCCTGATAGTTATCAGCAATTACTGCGTCAACTTTTTCAGCAAGATGTCGCAGTAAAAGCACTACCGGAAAACCCTCTTCCTTGAGCTCTAATATATGTTTACTTTCATCAGTAGCTGTAGAAAAAATTAGACCATCAACTAAACGTAGTCGCAAATTTTCTACATATTTTTTCTCAAGAATAAGATTTTCCTCCGTATTACACAACACCAATAGATAGCCGTATTTACTTAGCACTTCAGTAATTCCAGTTATAGCGGCTGGGAAAACCAGACTGTGGAAATTTGGAACTAACAATCCTACAGTTTTTGATTTCCCAAGTTTCAAAACCTGAGCGATTGCATTGGGACGGTATTTTAGTTCCATAACAGCTTGCAATACTTTAGTTTTGGTTTCCTCAGAAACCGGTACTTTACCACTTAAAGCACGTGACACAGTGCTTATGGAAACCCCAGCTTTTTGGGCAACCTCTTTAATAGTTACCAGCACAATCACCTACAATCGTTTGCACAAACCTTTTCATTTATATTCTATATGATCTTTTTTAATCCTGCTTGCTCAAGAAATTTTTCAAGAGTTGATTGTTTGACTTAAAATAACAATGGGATCGTTTACTTAGAGCAGTCTATTGGTGGCCAAGGGTAAAGCTAAAACTGGACACATGGTATAGTTCAAAAACCACAAACAACGATGTACCTTAGCTAAAACCTTGCCAAAATGGTTTGCTGCACCTTTCTATAGTGATTATTTGTCATAAAGCACATCAATTTAAAAACTTCATTACATACTTGGCCATAAGTCATACATTACCTCGGGGACCCACTTCTGGCTATCGGTAAACATGGACAGCGTTTACTAACAAGTATCCTTTGGCTGCTTGGGGTTGGCTAATTCCAGTTTCAAACAGTAGCATCACCGCAGAGTGCGAATATTGCATAGATCAAGCTTCAGTTACAAAGAATAGATCTATCAATTCCAGGAGGGGTAGATTTGTCAGGGAAAGACTTTGCATTTACCGGACTGCCGCAGCCGTACTGGATGGCATCCACAGAGACAACAAATTATCCGGCGCTGGAGGAGGACCTTAGAATTGATGTGGCTGTGGTGGGAGGCGGCCTCACCGGCATAACCACCGCCTACCTGCTAAAACAGTCCAACCTGACCGTTGCAGTCATTGAGGCCGACCGCGTCGGTCAGGGGACCTCGGGACACACCACAGCCAAGGTCACCTCGCAGCACAGCCTGATCTATGACCAGCTGATCAAAAACTTGGGCCTGGAAAAGGCCCGCCAGTATGCGGAGGCCAATGAGTATGCTATTTCCTTTATCGAGGGGCTGATCAATGAAAACGGAATCAGCTGCGATTTCTCGAGACAGCCCGCCTATATCTACACCCGGCAGGAGCAATATGTCAAGCAAATCGAGGACGAGGTCAGGGCCGCCTCCAGCCTGGGGATCAAAGCCCAATTCCTGGAGCAAACTCCCCTGCCTTTCGAAGTAAGGGCGGCGGAGCGCTTCGACGACCAGGCCCAGTTCCACCCCCGCAAGTACCTGCTGGCCCTGGCGGCTAAAATTCCAGGCGGGGGCAGCCACATCTTTGAACGGACCAGGGCCGTTGATTTTCAGGCGGGGGCCCCCTTTACGATCATCACCGCAACAGGGCACAAGGTAATCGCCGCAAAGGTAGTTATGGCCTCCCATTTCCCCGCTTATGGAGGCGGCGGCTACTACTATGCCCGCATGTACCCGGAAAGGGCCTATGCCATCGCTATTACTGCAAATGAGATATTCCCTGACGGCGTTTACATATCGGCAGAAAAACCCTCCAGATCCCTGCGGAGTACCCCTTACAACGGCAGCGAGTTGATTATCGTCACCGGTGAGAATCACAGAACAGGCCAGGGCCCGCCCACAGGAGTCCACTACCTCAACCTGTCCCGGTTTGCTGAACAGAACTTCCCTGTCACCGGTGTGCCTTTCCGCTGGTCCACCCAGGATTACACAACCCTTGATCAGGTTCCCTATGCAGGACACCTTGACCCCGGGCTGCCTAATGTTTACGTGGCCACCGGGTTCCGCAAATGGGGCATGACCAATGCAACAGCGTCGTCCATTTTGCTCAGGGACCTGATCGTACATGGGGAAAGTCCCTGGAAGGACGTCTATGATCCGGCGCGTTTCAAACCCGATCCGCTGATCAAGCAATCTGCGAAAACAACCGCGGGCCCAATCAAACAGGCGCCGGAGGCTGCCGTCAAGCTGGAAAATATCCCCCGGGAGAAGGAGCTGTCCCCGGGCGAGGCGGTAGTTGTGGAGGACAGCGGCACAGGGCTGTACAAGGACGACGAAGGACGGGTGCATGCGGTGGAACTGATCTGCACCCACATGGGCTGCGAACCGGTCTGGAATGAAGCGGAGCGCTCCTGGGACTGCCCCTGCCACGGTTCCCGCTTCACATACGAGGGCGATATTATCGAGGGCCCGGCCCTTAAATCGCTGCGCACGAGGGGTGACCGTTTTAACCCCTAGCCGGGGCCTTTTAAACCTCTTCAACAGCATAGGTTTGGTATCCTTCAGGCCGGGGTCCGGGTTAACGGACCGTTGTGGAAAGGATGCCCATGCAAAATAAGTACGCAGGCGATGTTGGCGACTTTGGTAAACTGGCGCTGTTGAAAGCCTTTGCCGAACATTTGAAGGTGGGTGTCAACTGGTATCTCGTCGACATCCCGGATGAAAAAACAAATGACGGCAGGCATACAGGTTACCTGGATAGTCCGCAGTCTCCCTTGTGTCAGTGTGACACCTTGCTGGCACATGAGTTGAAAAAAATTGTTCACAGCAATCGAAATGTGCTGCAGCTGCAAAAGCTGCTGCCCGGTGTTTCCTGCTACAGCACTATATTGGAGCGCAATCATAGAAAACAATGGCATAGGGATGCACTCTCCATATTGAAAGCATGCGACCTTGTTTTTCTTGATCCCGATAACGGTTTGCTTGTCCCCAGCGTCAAAAAAGGCACGCCGCGAAGTATCAAATATCTCTATGGCGATGAAATCGAAGACTACTACAGCCGGGGGTGTAGTCTTTTTTTCTATAATCACCGCTCTCATGAACGGAGGGGAAAATACTTTGGCAGATTCTATCAACTGCTCAGCAAACCCACATTTCAAGATGCCGGCAAGTTTGCCCTGACCTACAGCGCTTATTCAGTAAGAGATTTTTTCTTCATTGTCCAACCCCGGCACCGCCGGACTGCCGCCGGTATAATCGCTGCATTCATGAGCTCAAAGTGGAAAAAGTTCTTTAAGTTTCTCTCCCCCCGCTTTCTGCTTTACCATGGCGCTCCCCTGGAATCTGCAGGGCAAAACAGCCCCCGGGCTTAATCGCCCCGCCGCTGTCCGGCCGATAATAAAAGCACCTGTTCCAGCGCCGCCCGAATTAATTCCGCCGCAGCCGGGAACCTAACTATATATTCAATAAGGAGCGGAAAACGGTTTCGCCCGGGGATCGTTCTGTTCTCAGGAATTACCGGGGCGGCCTTGTACAGCTGTCCTGTCCTTCCGTCTCATGCGTCAAAGAAACAGGATTGGCCGATAAATTCCCGCAGCAGGGAGTTGGAGGGCACCCCTGCAGGCTCCAGGGGTAAGAAAAAAGAGAGGAAGGTCAGCAGCCTTTTGGCATCAATATATTCAGGCTGCGAATTGTCGATTTTGCACAGCGATGCTTCCGCTTGTTCCTTGATCACTGCAAGCTCATAATCAAGAGCGGAGTTGAACATGACATCGGCTTCCTCCTGAAGACAGAAAATATTGCGCTCTTCGCCGCGCCTGACCGAGGGCCAGCAGCGAATAGTGTCAATTGCGCTTTTACTTCGGAATTGGGCATCCCGCACGATGCGCCGCAACAGCCGTGTGTCAGTGGTATGAATGCGGGTATGCCGATCGATATTCAACGCCGTCAGAGCGGAAATATAGATCTTGAACTTGCTGCGCCGGGGGATTGCGCGGGTCAGAGATTCGTTCAGTCCGTGAATGCCTTCAATAATTAGCGGCTGATTTTTCTCCAGGCGTATTTTTTGATCCCGGTATTCCCGCTTCCCCGTAATGAAATTGTAGATGGGGAGCTCCACCTCTTTGCCATCGATGAGCTGCAGCAGGTGTTCGTTGAAGAGGGGCAAATCTATGGCTTCGATGTGCTCAAAATCGGGATTGTCGGATTCATCCAGGGGTGTTTGATCGCGGTCGACAAAATAGTCGTCTATGGATATGGGCAGGGGCTGCAGCCCATTGACTCGCAGCTGGACCCGCAGGCGCTGGGCAAAGGTTGTTTTACCCGAGGAGGAGGGGCCGGCAATAAGGATAATCCGGATTTCAGAGCCACGGGCGCTGATCAGGTCGGCGATCCAGGCAATCTTTTTTTCATGCAGCGCTTCGGCCACACGGATGACTTCTTCGCCCTCCCCCTCCTCGATAAGTCTGTTCATAGCGCCCACAGTATCAAATCCCAGGATGGCCCCCCAACGCTCCGATTCGCGGAAAATTTCAAAAAGCTTCTTCTGCTCCTTGAAGGGTGCAACCCTGGAGGGATCCTCTTCACCGGGGAACCTTAAAATCAATCCCGGACGGTAATATCTCAACTCGAATACAGTGAGCAGCCCCGTGTGCGGCACATGGTAACCATACAGGGTATCTTCTACATCCCCAATAGAGTAAAGGCTGAGATAATCTTTGGGCCAGTATTTGAGCAGCGACACCTTGTCATCGAAACCCTGGCGCCGGAACACCTCCGCCGCCCCGGAAGGCGAAACCCTCCTCTTCTTCAAGGGCAGCTCCGCATCCACAAGCTGCCGCATGCGCCGCTCCAGAGCAGTTACATCTGCAGCGCTTAGCCCGGGTTTCTTGTCGATTTCACAATAAAGGCCCTTACCCAGGGAATGCTCGATTGCGACCGCTGCATCGGGGAAAAGATCGGAGATGGCGGCTATGAGCAAAAAAGTGAGGCTGCGCTGATAGATGCGCCGTCCCTCTTTGTCGGTCAGGTCCAGGAACCGCACCACGGCCGGGGGCTCCAGTACAGCGGTCAGTTCATACAGATTGTTCTGCTCCACTGCAGCCACAATGGGAGCCCTGTAGTGCGGCTGCACCCCGGCGCTGATCTCCAGCAGGCTGCGTCCGCCGGGTACAGGCAGAACTTCGCTCCCCGGCAACAGAACAGAAATATTATCAGGCAACGGTTTTGCATTCATCCCAATCACTCTTTCATTTTAAGCAAGAACAGTACTCGCTAATATAATATGCATAGATCATATCCGAAGATCACCGCAGATTCAACCACACCGCTGCATTTACGGGTCAGGTCTTGGATAATCGCTTTTGAGGAATTTTAATCCGGCGTCCAGATACCTGAAATCGCTAGATTAAATATTTAAATATCTACACCGGACCTCCGGGCCTTGATATAGAAATTGGCAATCAAGAAGACAGGAAAGGATCTGGCAGGACTTTCCACCCGGGCCGGTTACATCTGTACCCGGCAAACCCGGTTAAAATGAGCAGCCAAGAGACAACTATCCTTGTTGTTAAAAATAGCACATTGCAAAGACGCCCGGCGCTGAACAAAACCCGTAAGCTGCATGGCGATAAACTCGAAAGAACTGTCCCCCGGTGTTCCTTTGTATGCTCACGGGTCGACGCTTTGCTTGCCGCTTATTTTGTCCATGGTTATTTCAACGACATTTACGCCCCCCATATCCCCGAGAGAGAGCGGTTCGTACCTGTAACCGGAAGCATATTTTTCCAGCAGCAGGTTCATCACCGCCAGCTTCAAATTCTCGTCCTCAACCTCAGAAGCCCTGCCGAATACCAGTACACTCCAGAACCTCATGGTAAAATCCCTGGCATGGGGAGTGGCATAGATCTTTCCCGCCTCGCTGATCTCCAGGCAGACCCTGGAGTTGTTTCTCAGATTTTCCAATTTTCTACCCCGAAACCCGGTATGAAAATATATTTTATTTTCCAGAACCACCAGGTTGATCGGGGTGATATAGGGCTGCCCGCTCTCTTCACAGGTAGCCAGCCTCCCGGACACTGCTTTGGCGAGCAGCTCTATGCATTTATCCCTGGAAAACCACTTTACAGGCATAGCTCGATACCTCCGCAGTTTTATTCAGTTGTAGTCAATAATCAGCGCCACCGCCGCCCTTGGATTGTTCCAGAATCTGTTGGACGACATCAGGCAGATCGGGTCATACTGCGAACCAGCCAACCTAGTTCTTGATTTTCACTATCTCTATGATTGTCATGGTAGTCACCCCATCGTGATCACCCACGATATAGCTAAATTTAACCTGGTCTCCAGTTTCAAGGTTGTAGCTTTCAAATTCTTTCATGACCTTGCCACTTAACTGAAAAACCTTGGGATCCATCGCCAGGGGAACACCGCTGATGTGGATCTCTATGGAGTGAGGGTCAACCTGCCCCAGGTAGGTGCCTGAATCCTGCATAAACTCGCCTTCGGGATCATCGGCTACACTGTCGCCGTTGTCATTGGCGGCCTCCCCACCGCCGTTGTTCCCGCTGTCTTTACCGGCATCTTCTTTCCCATTGGTATTACCGGTCTCTTCTCCATCACCCCCGTTGTCAGCGCCGATCACTTCATCTCCATTCCCTTCGCCGGGTTCCAGTGCATCCTCTCCCGTTTCCGGCCGGGCGCAACCTGAAGCCGCGACCATAGCCAGCACCAGCAACAATACCACTATTTTGTAACTGTTTCTCATTTGACTACCCCCTCGCTTATATCGCTTTCCCCAACAATATTGCCATTATCCTCTTCTCAAAGTATCCTGGAAAAAAACCCGGTGTGCGCCATCCTGGAAGTGAAAAACTGGCATTCCAAGACCCCCGCGCGTGATTGCAGTTTACAGCTCAACAATGTGGTACTCATTACCCAGCTTTTCAAGAAATTTGTACATATCTTCTGTTGAAATAAAGGCGGTCTTTGAGTTGTCATTAGGGTGAAAGGTCATGATTCTTTCAGAGAGCATCTCCCTGTCCAGATAGACCTTGATATCACCTTCCTCGTTGTTCAGCAAGCCAAATAGCGATACCACTCCGGCAGGCAGCGACATCTTCTCCATCAGCCTGTCCGGCGAGCAGAAACTGATGCTTTTCTCCTTCAATATCCCCCCCAATTTTTTCATATCCAGTTGCTTCCGGTCATCCATGATCACCAGGAAAAAGGCGGTCCGTTTGCGGTTGCATAAAAACAGAGTTTTTGTACGAACTCCTTCCTTACCCACGATATAGCTATCCGCCTCTTCTGTAGTCAGAGCAGGCGGGTGCTCCACTATCTCGTACGAAATACCCATGTTTTCCAAAGCTGCGTATACTTTTTGGTGCCGTTCCATATTTTCTCCTTTATTCAAACAGCTGCACGCATAAGAGCTTTGGCGGCAGGGAGCCGCAGGCGAGGATATCGTCGTGCATCCGGCGCAGCGAGGCGCCGGGGAGCCGTTTCTTGTACTCGTCGATGATCTTCAGGATCTCCATCTTGCCCATAAGGTAAGACTGGGGCTGGGTCGGCTGCAGGTTGCTCTTGCCATCGGCCAGCACCCGGAAGACCTCTTTTACCCGTCCGGCAAGGCTCTGCAGTCTCTGCTCCGGCGGGGCAAAATCCTTGATGATCAGGGCAAGAACCGTCCCTCCCTGTTGTCACAGGGCGCTGATGCGGATCTCACGTTGGGACCAGCCGCCGCGGTGATACCAGGGCAGCAGGATCAAAAACTCCACCAGTACGGATATGCTCACCGACCACCAGATGCCGTCTATGCCCAGGTTGAGCGGCAGAGCCAGGACATAGGCGACAGGCAGCTTGATCACCCAGTTGGCCACCAGCGCGCTGACCATGGAAGGCACAGTATAGCCCGAACCTTTGAAAACCGCATCGATTATGTGAAAAGGGCCCATTAAAATCATACAGGCTGAAATAATCCTCAGATAGCTGACCCCCAGCTCAAGGGCAACGGGATCGCCGGTAAATAAGCCCACAATGGGCGGGGCGGCAAAGAAGCAGAGAGCGGTCATTCCCACCTGTACTGCCAGGCTGAGCAGCATCGCTTTGCGGATGATCTCCGAAGTAAGAGAGCGGCGCGCCGCGCCGAGGCTCTGGCCGATCATGGTTGATGTGCCCACTGTCAAACCCGAAAGCAGGATGAAGGATAACCCCAGCACCCGCATACCGATGCCGAAGGCGGCGATGGCTTCGGTGCCGAAAAGGGCGACAAGCCACATCAGAACCAGCCCCGTCAGGGGCCGGGTCAGCGTCTGCATGAAGGCGGGCAGACCGATCCCGATCAATCTCTTGAAATAGGCGGCCTGGAATTTTAATTTGAGAAGCCCGGGCACTCTGAGCCTGCTGGGAGATATCTTACCGCTGAGCAAAATATAGAACATGCAGGCAAAGCCCGCGGCACGCGCCAGCAGGGTGGCCAGGGCGGCGCCCAGGATGCCCATTTCAGGCGCCCCCAGCAAACCGAAGATGAGGATAGGATCGAGCACAATATTGATGATGTTCGTCGCTACCAGGATGATCATGGGAGTGCGGGTATCGCCCACTCCCTGCAGGACTGCGCCCATGGCCATGCCTGAATAGGCAAAAAGCATGCTCACCCCGATAATTTTTAAATAGAGCACGGCCATTTCATGCACCTGGCGTTCAACGCCGTACAGCGAAATAAAGGTGTCGCTCAAACCGAGAATAAGCCCGGTCACCGCTATGGAGATGAAGGCGGCCAGCCAGAAGCTGTGCCGGGCGACAACTGCAACATTGCCTGTGTCCCCGGCGCCGCGATAGCGGGCCACCAGGGCCAGCGTTGAGATGGAGATCAAATCTGAAAAGGTGAAAAGCATCCAGAAAAGGCTGTTGGAAAGGGAAAGAGCCGCCACGGCATCTGTGCCCAGGTAGCCCACCCAGTACAGATCAACCAGCTCCAGGGTAGTTTGAAACACCATGAAGATCATTACCGGCCAGGAGAGGCGCCACAGATCCTGATATATTTTCCCCCGGTCGAGGGTGACCAGTTTTTCCATGGGCATTATATCCTTCCGGGCAAATTATATCCCAGGGGACGAAAACTTTCAATTAGTCGCCCTTTTCTTTGCCCTTTTCCTTCCGCCATACAAACAGCGGTTAATGAACCCGGTGCCTGGGTCACCAACCGCCAATCGGGTAAAACCCGTTTGTTTCAGTCTGTTCTGATGAGGGATTCTTTAACCGGGGCCGGCGACAATCAGCTGCTTTCCCAGCGTTTAAGCGTGGGAAAGAAATCCTGCATCATCTTCCGCGCTTTTCCTTCATCCATGCCGGCATTTGCAGAAACCATGTGCGGGACGCAGAACTCAATCATTTCATCCATGGAAATTACCGCTGTAAATTTCCCATCAACTTAGCAGTGCTTGCAGTAGTCTTCGTTCCCGGACCCATCAGAATTTGTTCCGTATATTTCCTCCCTATCGCCCAAAGGCATGGCACAGCTTTGGCAGTACTTTTGTTCCACCGGTTTAGCCCCCTTGCAGCTTGTTAGCCCAACAATAGAATTGAAATTTCAATTTTATGACATCATCCGGAACTAAGCAGAAGCGGTTCTACAGGCAAAGTATTTCTTCGATGCTGAGGTGTTCCACCCTCACCGGATCAAGCCCTTTTAGACGGGCAGCCAGCTCTTTGGCCGGTATCTCGTCAAAGATTTTGATTACTCTAAAATTCTTCTCTCCAAGCCAGAGGAAAAATTTCCAGGCGCTGCAATCCTCGCAGTGTTTTTTTTTCTGCTCCAGGTACGCATCCCCTTCCAGCGACTCGAGCTCCTTGTGCTTTGAGCAATTAATGTCGGTGCAAAAAGTACCGGGTTCATATCTCTCGGTCATTACCTCTCCTCCTCCAGGCTGGAAATATGGTTGCCTGTGGCAATTATAGCAATCTTCTTTTAAGGGTGTCAACCGCCCGCACCCCGCACTGAGCATGATACAAAGACCCGTCCTCAAGACCGTTGAAGGATATGATGTTGAATGTTCCTGCGCCGGATACGTGCAGGATACCGGTTATTCTTATTTGGATAAAAAAACACAAGGTTTTTAAAAAAGCCTTGTGCTGCAAGGATTCCTGGTGGGCGAAGCAGGATTTGAACCTGCGACCCCCTGCTTGTAAGGCAGGTGCTC
>CAYTXG010000006.1:0-105365 GCA_964441025.1 uncultured Syntrophomonadaceae bacterium | reverse complement strand
CACTAACGCGTCGGGTCGCAAAGGTAAACTCTTTCGGAGCTTTTTCAGGCGGACCATTTCTTAACTGCCGCAGTGACCGACGCCCGGATCACTGAAGTATTCTTCAACCGTCCCGCGATCGCTGTATGGAACAGCCTGCTCCCCGATAATCTGGCACTCTTCATCCCCCTTGCCGGCCAGTAAAACCAGATCACCCGGGCGGGCCGTTTTCAAAGCATGGAAGACCGCCTCACGGCGGTCTGGAATAATAAGCGGGGGGCGGCGCGGTGTTGCACCAGGGCATGAGAGGATACCTCCATCGCAACAGCAGCTGCTCCCTGCTGCAGCGAATAGTCAAGCAGCGCCTGCAGATCGAGCGACTGGGGGGTGGTCAGACCGAATTTTCGCCTCATGCCCTTTACAATGAGGCCGTTGCTGCCCAAAATAGTGGTTTTTTGGCCGGAAGCTTCAAAAATACTCGCCGCAAAATAGGTGGTTGTGGTTTTCCCGTTAGTTCCGGTTACCCCCACTATCTTCAACTTGCGGCTTGGAAAACCGTAAAAACTTGCCGCCGCTGCCGAAAGAGCCAGGCCGGTATCTTGAACCCTGATTACAGGTATTCCGCTGTCTCCGGCAGCAGGCAGCCGGGTAACGATCAGGGCTGCCGCACCCCGGCGTACCGCTTCGACGGTATGATCATGCCCGTCGCTCTTCTTCCCGGACAGGCAAAAAAAAGGGCTCCCCGCTCTACATCAGCGGAATGATAAGCCAGCCCGGTAATATGAATATGCTGCAGTTTTTGCTTCAGCTCTTCCCCGACAACAGTTTTCAGCAATGTCCAGGCATCAGAACCCTTCAAAGGGACTTCCCTGCCTTCAGTGCCAGTGTCAACCTCTTTGCCGTTCAATTTGCTGCCCTCGCCTCCAGTGCCCCGGGAAAGGGTTTGCTATTGAAGGTATCTAAGGGGATTCACCTTTTCACCCGCTGCATGAATCTCGAAATGCAAGTGCGGCCCCGTAGTATTGCCCGTCATTCCGATATAGCCGATGGTCTGCCCCGCCGAAACCCGCTGGCCCACGGCTACAGAGGCCCTGGAGGCATGCCCATAGCGGGACAGATAACCGCCGCCATGGTCCAGCTCGATCATGATCCCGTAGCTGCCTCTGTATCCGGCGTGTGTGACCCGGCCTTCTGCTGCGGCTCCGAAAGCGGTCCCAAGGGGTGCGGCAATGTCAATTCCATAGTGAAATTTTTCGCCCCGCCATCCATAGCCAGAAGAGATTCTACCCTTCAGGGGCCAGGAAAAGGATAATCGTGGCAAGCTGCGCGAGGCGGCTCCCCCCGGGACAATTATCCTCTCACCCCGGGACAGCACCGGCGGATCCTCCAGCTCATTTGCCTCCCGGATTGCAGTCTCGTCAACTCCGTAGGCCGCGGCTATTGCCGCCACCGTATCACCATCTCTGACATCGTGAACACAGCCGATCACATTCAATATTTCCAGATGATCGCCGGGGTAGATCAAGCTGGGATTGGCAATATCATTCAATCGGACCAGCGTATCCACATCGGTGCCAAACCGCTCTGCAATGGCGTACAGACAATCCATCGGTTCAATGATGTATTCCAGAATCCTCGGCCTGCGGGACTCCTCAATCCTGCCCTTTCCTGCTGTAAATTCCTGGAGCTGCCGGTAGTATATGGGCACTTCACCGGAATCGCTCTCCTCTTTATCCATCTCAAGCTCCATAGCAGGAGCCTTTCCCCCAAAACAGAAACAGACCATCCCTGCAATGAGCGCTACCGTTACCGCTTTCGGAAGAGCTGACATGCCCTGATCCTCCTTCAACAGCATGGTTTAGAGCATATTTTGCTGTCAAAAGAGTAATTTTATGCATATCATACCATGGAAGGAATGTCTGGCGGCAAACGGCTCCCTTGTCTGCATATGGGTAGACAGACTAGAATGAATGCATGCTGCTTAAAAAGTCCTCGTTATCCCTGGTCTGTTTCAGCTTACCAAGCAGCATTTCCAGAAACTCGATGTTCTGGGTGTTACCCATCGCCCGCCGCAAAGCCCACATCAACTCAATTTTGCGCCCATCAAGAAGCAGCTCTTCGCGGCGTGTTCCTGAACGGGAGATGTCAATAGCCGGGAAAATACGCCTCTCCGAAATTTTGCGATCCAGGTGCAGCTCCATATTGCCCGTTCCCTTAAATTCTTCATAAATGACATCGTCCATTCTGCTGCCTGTGTCAATCAAGGCAGTGGCTATTATGGTCAGGCTGCCGCCGCCGTCAATGTTCCGCGCCGCCCCGAAGAAGCGCTTGGGCTTGTAAAACGCCGCCGGATCAATACCACCGGAAAGAGTCCGACCGCTGGGGGGTATGACCAGGTTATAGGCGCGGGCCAGGCGGGTAATGCTGTCCAGCAGGATAGCCACATCATGGCCCTGCTCTACTAGGCGCTGCGCCCGCTCCAGGACCAGCTCGGAGATGCGGATATGGTTCTCCGGCTTCTGATCAAAGGTGGAGCTGGCCACATCCGCCTTTACGCTTCGCTCCATGTCGGTAACTTCTTCGGGGCGTTCATCAACAAGCAGAATAATCAGGGTAACCTCGGGATGGTTGGAAGAGATGCTGTTGGCAATTTGCTTGAGCAGGATTGTTTTTCCCGCTTTCGGAGGAGAGACAATCAAGCCCCGCTGGCCCTTGCCTATGGGAATGAGCAGATCAATAATCCTGGTGGCAAGAATGTGCGGCTCCGTCTCCATACGCAGCGCTTCACGCGGGTGCACCGGAACGAGCGAGGTATAGTTGGGCCTGCGCGAAAAGGCTTCGGGGTTTTCATCGTTAATCGACTCGACCTGCAGCAGCGCATAATACCTCTCGTTATCTTTTGGGGGCCTGATTATTCCAGCCACCATATCGCCGGTTCTCAGGTTGAAACGGCGGATCTGGGATGCGGAAATATAGATATCATCATCGGAATAACGATATTTGTAGCGTCGCAGAAAACCGAAACCGTCGTTCATGATTTCGAGCAGCCCGGCGGCGCTGTCCGCTTCGGCTTTCTCCTCATTGCCGGATACAGGGCCGTCTACGGCAAGCTTACCTGTTAGCGCCTCCACGAGTTCCTGTTTGCGCATTGTTGAATGGCCCCTGATGGCTTTCTCCCTGGCCAAGCGGCGCAGTTCACTTAGTGTTGAATTCGTCAATTGGGCTGGATCCAATTTAAAACACCACCCTTATTTTTGGTTGGTACACAATATGAAAATCAGGAAGAAAAATCATCCCAGGCATGATCATCTCCATTTCTGTTTGGGGTCGGCTGCACCGGGTTGCAGGAAACCGGCCGGTAAAAGGGGTTTGTATAACCCCGCCTGGCCGGGTGCCGGAAGTAATACCCCGCATGGTTTCAAGTGGGGTTCGTTGCCACGGGGAGGCGGCTGCAAAGAATATTCCGTCATCACTGCCGCAACCGATCAAGGCGCATCCTGGCCGGGAGGCTGTCACCAGGGGAGCTATTAACATTAACAGGATCTAGTGTAAGCTTGCTTCAACGGAGGTGTTCCAAAACCTTTCTTATGAAAATTATGATCGTTTTAAGAAGAATTTATTCCAAGCGAGGAATTTAAACCGATCCGGTGGCACAAACCGCTCCTATCCTGTTAAGAATTATTCGCTACACCATCATTATATCCTGCTAATTCTCAAAATAAATATCCCCCACCTGTAATGAATTTTATACACTTGTCCATACTACTATGCTAAATACATTGTGTGAGCGATGAACATGAATTATTTTCGGGGTTTTTTAATCATCTTGATTGTTTTTATGCTCAGCCTGTCCGGAAGCTTCGGCTACCTGGTCTACACTATCGGGGAGCTGGAGCAACTCCCTGAGCCCAGGCCTGCCCTAACCACCCGGATTTACGATTGCCGGGACGGACTTCTGGCGCTCCGTTACGAGGAAAACCGGGTAGAGATCCCCCTGGAACAGGTTTCGGAATATTTGATCAAGGCCACGCTTGCTGTGGAGGACCGCCGTTTTTACCGGCACCACGGATTTGATCCTGCCGGCCTGGCCCGGGCGCTTATCAACAACCTTAAGGGGGGGCGCACCTCCCAGGGGGGCAGCACTATTACCCAGCAGCTGGCTAAAAATCTGTTCTTATCCCATGAACGCACTTTGGCTCGAAAAATTAAGGAGGCTCTTTACACCATCCACCTGGAGCGGCGCTACTGTAAAGATGAGATACTGGAAATGTACTTGAATACAATATATTACGGCCACTCAGCTTATGGAGCTGAAGCGGCAGCCCAAACTTATCTAGGCAAAAATACCGGAGAACTCAGCCTTGGCGAGGCAGCGCTCCTGGCCGGCCTGCCCAAAGGCCCCAGTTGCTACTCTCCTTATCAAAACCCCGACGCCGCCGAACAGCGTCAGCGAACAGTTTTAAATCAAATGCTTTCTGCAGGCTTTATCGATAAAGAGGAAAGCGAAAGAGCCCTGCAGGAGGGCTTGAACCTCCGCGAACTGTCGGGCGAGGAGAAGGCCGCCTATTTTCTGGATTATGCGATCAACATGGAGCTGGCCGGGCTCTTTGACGGAAACATGGATCCTCTGTACAGAGGCGGCCTGGAAATATACACCACAATCAATCCGGAGATGCAGCAGATCGCCCAGGAGATTATTGCCTCAATTCCCACGCTGCGCCTCGAGAAAAATGGAGTGAGGCAGCCGCAAGGGGCGCTGGTGGCCATTGAGCCTGATACCGGCTGCATCACGGCAATGGTAGGGGGGAGGGATTTTAAGGAGACAAGCCTGAACCGCACCCTGGCCCTTCGCTCACCGGGCTCCGCCTTTAAACCCTTTGTTTATGCGGCAGCACTTGAAAAGGGCTTTACCCCGGCTGACAGGGTGCGCTGCGAAGCGGTAACATTTGACGAGCCGGGCCTGGCAGAACCCTACAAGCCTACAGATTTTGGCGGAGGTTTTCACAACCGGGAACTGACCATCCGTGAAGCTCTGGCAAAATCCTGCAACATCGCCGCGATCAGGGTGCACGAGCAAATAGGAAAAGACAGAGCGGTGGAAATGGCCGTACGGCTGGGTATCTCCAGCCCCCTGGGTGCTCATTTTTCCCTGGCCCTGGGAGCCTGCGAAGTGTCGCTGCTTGAGCTGACAGCCGCGTTTGCTCCTTTTGCCAATGGAGGCTTCCGCATCGACCCCTTTGTCGTCCGCAGAGTTGTAGACCCCCAGGGAAGGGTCCTGTTGGAAAATCAGCCACGCAGAGAGCAGGTCCTTGATCCGGCTGTCTCCTTCCTGATCACCGATATGCTTAAAAGTGTCCTCGCGGAGGGAGGTACAGCCGCCGCCGCCGGCTCCATCCTTAACCGACCGGCCGCCGGCAAATCGGGCACTTCCCAGGACAGCAAGAATGCGCATATGATCGGGTACACGCCGCAGCTGGTGGCGGGCATATATGTCGGTGATGATCATGAGATGCCCATAGATTGTTCTGGGGGCGGCGCCGCCGCCCCCCTGTGGGCCTGGTTTATGAAAATGGCCCTGGAAAAAAGAGAAGCTCCGGATTTTAAAATACCGGAGGGAATTGTCAAGCGCTCCCTCTGTCCGGAGTCGGGACTGCTGCGCGGCCCGTACTGCCCTGATCCCGTTATTGAGGAATACTTCATAGCGGGAACGGAGCCTGCAGAGGAGTGCCGTCTTTGTGCTCCTGCTTTCTGGTGGCCCTGGCTGCCCTCGCTGAAACATTCGCCGGCCCTTCCTTAGAGCAGGAAGGGATTGCTGCGCGCCTCCGCTTCGATGGTGGTAGCCGGCCCGTGCCCCGGATATACCACCGTCCGCGGCGGCAAAACCATCAGTTTCTCCTTAATGCTGCTGATCAGGAGTGGATAGGAGCCGCCGGCAAGATCGGTCCGGCCCACAGAACGGGCAAAAAGAGCGTCGCCGGTAAAAACAACCCCATCACCGTAAAGCGATATGCTTCCCCCGGTATGGCCCGGCGTCTCCAGAACATTAAGCGTCCCCCGGCCGACAGGAACCTGCTGGCCCTCTTTGAGCAAACGGTCAGGCGCAGCCTGTTTGCCGAAAATAACACCAAGCCCAAAACCGGGGTTACGGTATATTCCCAGGTCCTTCTCCGGGAACAGCAACGGCGCCTTAAGGGCCTCTTTCAACCTGCCGTTGGCCCCGGTATGATCGATATGACCGTGAGTGTTAATAATGGCCTTTATTCTTAAACCCTTTTCCTCTATTTTATGCAGGATCCTCTTTCCCTCCGCACCGGGATCAATAACAACCCCTTCCCCTGTTTCCCGGCAGCTGACGAGGTAACAGTTTGTAGCAAACATGCTCACCACCAGTGTCTGCACCTCCATCCCCTCACCCCCCAAATTTGGATACAGCAGCGCAGGCCGATCCCCGGCAGGGGATCCTCCGTTGCCGCGGCACGGCAAAGCTATGAAAACAGTAAGCCGGGATTAGCCCTCAGTCCTTCGCATGGGGGCTCCGCAGATTAATACCCGGGCTTGATACCCAGCAGCATGCGGACCGCCGGCAATATGTCGGTGAGATCGCGGAGTAGTGGAGCGGCCCTGCGCCGCGCATCCTCTGCTCCCATCAGCAACACCGGTACTTCATTCAGGGTGTGTCTGCCATGGGAAAGGTCTTCAAGATTGCCATGATCGCTGGTAACGATAAGGATCATCCGGGCGGGATCAAGGGATTTAGCCGCCGCTCCAAGAAAGCGATCCAGGGTGCGCACTACCTTGCCCGCCCCCTCTTTGTCCGCCAGATGGCCGGCGCGATCGGAAAGGAAATATTCAAAGAGGGAAAAATCAAATTTATTACCCATTTCAACAAGCCTTTTGCCCGCCTCTTCCGGGGTGATTTCCGGGACCGAAAAGCCCATACCGTTCAGCAGCTCATTTGTCAGATCCATAAACAGCGCCTTTTCTGCTCCAATATCTTCCAGGCGGTAAAAGGGAAGCCCCCCGTAATGGGTAATCAGGGTTGAACAGGAATAAAGGAACCCGGGCAGCCCCTCCTCCAATTTTTCAAAAAATAAAGGCCGGTAAGCATTCAAAAAAGAGCAGCGGTATCCTTCCCGACCTAGAGCGGCGAAGATGCCCTTTTCTGCCAGAAGTTCCCGCAAATCTCCATTGGGAAAACCGTTCAGGTGATAGCCGAGCAGGTGCGGCGCATTCACTCCGGTAAAAATCGAAGCCTGTCCGGTAGCGCTCTGGGGCAGCCCCTTCACTCCCAACCGGGCGTCTATGCCCCGCAGCGTTGCCCGTCCATCGTGAAACCCCTTAACCTCTACGGTCAGGGGCTTTCCCCGGAACAACGACGTTAGAAAGGGCGTACCTGTATAGAAAAAAGGGTTTTCCTGTGCAGGTGTTCCCAGCCCCACACCGTCGATAAAGATCAGAAGGACCTGCAAAAACGATCCCCCGCTTTCCTGCGCCCCCTTTTGCCATCGGCACACTCTGGAATACAACTGCGAAGCTGCAGGTTATGTCAATCCCTTCAGCAGGCGCAACCTTTGCTCCGGAAAAAGGCTCTCAGGGCAGTGCAATATATCGCTTTATTTTTGAATGTACAGCATACTATTTGAATATGCAAGGGATCCTTTGATCCTGCAGGTGACTGACATCGTTAAAGAGCAGCAGTCGGTACCTGTCTCCCGTGCTCTCCCCCCATACAATTGTCAGAGAAGCGGGGGCCGGGGCATAGGGCCATCTATGCCTGGAAGTTAAGCCCAGGCATCCGGATATAAATGCATTGATCAGCCGGGCATGGCTGACAAGGAGAATCCGGTGTTTTCCGGAATGTTCACGGAAAATCTTCCGCCTCAATGTCCGCGTTCGCGCCATCAGCCTGCGTTCACTCTCCCCACCGCAGCACAGCGTCCTTACCGTGCCCCTTTCGGAATGAAACAGGAAAGGGAAAAGGCCCTCCGCCTCGCTGCGCTTCATCCCTTCAATATAGCCCCAGGAACATTCCCTGAGCAGGGGTTCACTCTCCGGCGCAAGCTTGATTCCCCGGGAAATAATTTTTGCCGTAGACCAGGCACGCTTCAAATCGCTGCTTAGCAGAAGGTCAAAACCGCCTGTCCGGGTTAAACGACGGGACAGGCACGCTGCTTCAAAAATACCTGCACCGTCAAGGGCATAATCACAACGGCCCTGGAAGCGGCCTTCGCCGGCCGCCGCAGTTCTCCCGTGACGGACCAGCCAGAGCTCCATCTCATCCTGAGCCTCCTGCTGCTTTTCCGGCCTCCTGCCCTCGCATGGGCTTCAACTTAGCACCCAGATCGGTCAGCTTCTCCTCTATCCTTTCATATCCCCTGTAAACATGCTTTACTTCTCCGAGAATAGTATCCCCTTCAGCCATCAAACCTGCTACCATCAGCCCGGCGCCGGCCCGAAGATCGGTAGCGCTAACCGGAGCCCCTGAAAGGGAGCCGCCCCCCTTGATCACTGCAGTCCTTCCTTCGAGTTTTATCTGCGCGCCCATTCTCTTCAGCTCATCCACATGGCGAAAACGGCCGTCAAAGACATTTTCCGTGACAATGCTCGTTCCTTCCGCAGCAGTAAGGAGGACCATCCCCAGCGGCTGCAGATCCGTTGGAAAGCCGGGATAGGGAAAGGTTTTCAAGTCCGAAGGGATCAGCGGCCCGCTCCTGGTGACCCTGATTTGCTCTGCTTCCGCCTCCACAACAGCGCCTATTTCTCTCAGTTTGGCAGTTACCGCTTCCAGGTGCTTGGGTATAACTCCCTCGACAACCAGGTCGCCGCCTGTTGCGGCAACAGCCAACATGAAAGTGCCGGCTTCGATCCGGTCGGGAATAACAGCGTGTTCCGCGCCGCCAAAGCGATCAACGCCGTCGATCTTGATTATATCTGTTCCCGCCCCCTTGACCACCGCGCCCATGGCATTAAGAAAATTTGCCAGATCAACGATCTCCGGCTCTTTGGCCACATTCTCAAGGACAGTTCGCCCTTCCGCCCCTGCCGCCGCCAGCATCAGGTTGACCGTGGCCCCGACGCTGACCACATCGAGGTAGATATGAGCCCCCTTCAGCCTGCCACCCGCCAGCCTGACCTGGCCATGCTCAATTTCGCATTCCGCCCCCAGGGCGGTAAAACCTTTCAGGTGCTGATCAATGGGGCGCGGCCCCAGATCACATCCGCCAGGAACAGGTACCGTCGCTTTCCCGGAACGGGTCAGCAGGCTTCCCATAAGATAAGATGAAGCCCTTAATTTTTGCACCAGGTTAAAAGGAGGGGCAAAGCCGCGCAGCCCGGAAGGGTAAATATCAAGATCATTCCGCCCCCGCCTGCGGATGGTCAAGCCAAGGTCTTCGAGGATGTTTAGCATTATCCGGACATCGGTAATATCGGGAATGTTGCTTAGGGAAACCTTTTCCGAAGCCAGCAAAATTGCCGGCAGGATGGCCAGGGCTGCATTTTTGGAACCGCTAATTTTTACCCGTCCCTTTAACTCATTTCCACCGTGTATCAGGGTTTTCTCCACTTCATCTTCTCCTGTCAGTTAGATGTTCCCCACTCCGGATTTCCTGTAAAAGCATTGATATAGTAACTCTCGCCATCATCAAACAAAAAGCGCCACACCGGAGGCACCTCCCATTCCTCCGCATCATATTCAAGGCTGTAATATCCCAGGCCTGCTTTTACTATCCGCCGAATATGCCGGCTGGGCCCCAGAACCTCGATCAACCTGAGCATGGCCTCCGTGACCGGGATAACCTCCATCTCCCGTTCCTGATGCGAGCTCTCGGGATCAAGCCAGTAGATGTCCATGGCTAAAAGGCTATTATTCCCCACGACGGCTCTCAGGTAACCGCTGTAAAGGGGCCTGCCCTCATGAATTTGCAGGTAATGCAATATGATCCTGTCATTCAACCGTGATACATGATCAAAGCGCGCCGCTGGAAACTGCAGTCCGCTACCCTCTAAATAGCGCTCAAAAGCCGGGACCAGCTCCTGTTCTTCCGGGAGGCTGCCTTCTTCCAGCAGCTCCGCCCCGGGGGTTAGCTCGACGCGGATCGCCCCTCCCGGATATATTGCTACTACGGCTCCTTCTCCCGCGTAAAGGCGGGTTTCTTCCGATCCTGCCGCCGGTGCCGCGCCGGCCGCAAAATGCCTCCGCAGCAGCTGCTCCATTTCCCTCGAGGGGGCTACCGTCAGGAAAGAGCCTTTCCGGACGGCGCAATCAACTTTTGTTTCCAGCACATAACCGTATTCATCCAGCTGCTCCTCAACACGGCGCAGCTCACCCGGGGAGACCGCCACCCACGCTAATTTTCGGACATCCCCGATAAAAAGATGATAGCAAAGAAAAAGATTTAACCCTAAAAAAACATAGATGAAAATTGTCTTTGCCCGGCCCAGGTTCATTGCGCCCACTCCTCCGGAGGAAGAAGATCATCCGCCCTTAAAACGAATTCCCGCCCGCTGAGGCGGATTAGCCAAACAGGTACAGCCCGGGGATGCTGGGGGCTTTTATACAGATAGTATACCAGATCCATCCCCTCCAGCGTGCAGTGCTCCCCGCCGGCGGAGCCAAGCAGTTCTAGCGCCGCTGATAAAGCTTCCCGGTAACCGCGCACCGCCGCCACTTCGCCGGCGGTGTAAAGCAGGTGATATAGATTGCGCCGGTATTTTATCAGGCCGCCGTGATGGTAACTCATGTAAACGCCCGTCTCTCCCCAAAGTGGGTATCCCTCGAAATAGCTTCGCCACTGTGCCTCATAGATCCCTTTTGTGCTGTCGCCTGTTTCACGGGCCAGGTGCTCCAACCGCAAATTTTCCGGCCAGCCGCCGTAGTAACCGAGCAGCTTGCCCGCCGTCTGCAGCGCCGCTGAATAAGAAAGCGCTGCCGGTTTCGGCTCTTTGAGGGGGTGCGAATAATCAAGACCCTCCCCCAGGCGCAACCCCTGTTCGCCGTCTGTATAGATCCGCCCGCCGTCCCGCTCCCTTATTTCCCGGGTAAGATTATGCTTTATAAAAAAGGTTTTTAAAAGAAGTTCGCTGTCCAGCACCTCCGCCTTCAGGGCCGGCACCCTGATCATCCCATTGCACATGGGTATGTCAATTGGAGCAGCCACAGTTACAGCCGCCCCGGGGGAGACATATATTTCCCCCGCCTCCAGCCTTTTGCAGTGAGGTCTCCCGGATGGGTCAAATTGATCGCACAGGGCAGCCAGTTGGGAGCCGCGCCGAGCCGGCAGTAGCAGCCCTCCGGAGCCCTCCAACCCCTGCAAAACTCCCCAGCAGCGGTCACCGGAACGCACAAGTTCCATCCCTGCAAGTTCCCCGGGCGGCAAGTTCTTAAGCCAGACGCTTTCCCGGCCCAGCGGCAGGAAGGGGTTAAACTGCACTGTCAGGCATAGCGCGGCATCCTCCGGCAGCTTTTCGCCATATTCGAAATCCGCAGGCTCGGTAATCTCCTGCAGCGTTTCAGAAAGCTCCTCCCAAAATAGTATAAAGTCAGGATCACCGGAACGAAGCCGGTAGCGCAAATCCCCACTGCTGACAAAAATCGCTTCAGGGACCAGCAGTTGGGAGTAGAGTCGCGGCTCTTCAAAATAGACGGCCTCATAATCATTTTCAGCCACCTCTTCCGTATCTTTGCGCCCAAACCAGAGCAAGTATGTCAGAAAAAGGCTAAGAACCACCAGGATAAGAAGAGCCGTGCTCTTAATCCTTTCAGTCAAGGGCCCGCCCCCTCCTTTCCGCCGCCACGGGAAGGGTAAAGCGAACCCTGGTCCCTTTACCCGGAGAGCTCTCAAGCCAGATCCGGCCCCCGTGCGCCTCCACTAGGCGGCGGGCAATGGGCAGGCCCAGCCCGGTTCCGCCATAATCCCGGCTGCGAGTCTTCTCCACCCTGTAGAAACGTTCAAATATCCTCTCCAGATCCTCCGCGGGGATCCCGAGCCCGTTGTCCTTAAGCAGCACCTTCAGCCGGCCGTCATCATCATCCATCGAGGCGCTGATCGATATTTCACCATCAGCTGGGGTGTACTTGATGGCATTGCTCAGCAGGTTAAAGAAAACCCGCATGATTTTTTCCCGATCCACCCAAACCTGCGGGAGCTCCGGTGATATGTCTATCCCTATTTCATTGGTCCTGAATCCAGATTTTTGCTGCAGCTGCTCCACCGCTTCCACTGCCAGATCAATTAAATCCACTTTAGTTTTATGCAGCTCAACCTGGCTGTAGTCGAACTGGGACAGCTCCAGCAGATCCCTGACCAGATCAACCATACGGTCTGTTTCGCGTTTCAGCACATTTAAAAAACGGCTGCTCACGGCAGGGTCGGCGGCGGCACCGTCGAGCAGAGTCTCAACATAGCTTTTTATCGCGGTCAGGGGTGTTCGCAGCTCATGGGAGACATCAGCCACAAATTCCTGCTGCCGCCGGATAAATTCCCTTTCTGCAGTAATATCATGAAAGACCACCAGGGTGCCGTCCAGCCTCTCGCCCTCCTCTTTAAAGGGGGCAAGAGCCATTTTTAAAGTAACCTCCGGCTCCTCCCGGCTAATTTCCAGCGCCAGCGGGGTTCGCTCCCGGATGAACCGGCGCAGCAGCTCCGGCCCGGCCAATCTTTTTAGAAAATGAAAACCGGAACGCCCTCCGGGAGGTAGCCTGAGGGAAAATTTTTTCAGTAGATCGCGCGCGGCGGGGTTGATATGAATAAGACGTCCTTTTCCGTCAAGGGCGATCACCCCGTCGCTCATATGGTTGATCATTGCCTCAACCTTGCTCTTTTCTGTAGAAATTTCCCGGATATTGCGGTGCAGCCGTTCAGCCAGATAGTTAAAGGTGGCCCCCAGACGCCCGATCTCATCCGCTGAAGTTACCTCAATTTTTTGCGAAAAATCCCCCTGTGCCATTAACCCCGCCTGCCGGGTAACGCCCTGGATGGGTACAGTTATCGTTCTGGCCAGAACGATCCCCAGCAGTACGCTGATACCCAGGGCAAAAGCAGAGCCGCTGAGCAATATGAGCTTGATCTGGTTTAACACCGTGTCCACCGGGTTGAGAGAACTGCTGATATAGACCACTCCGCTGACAGCTCTTTGATCCCTGAAGGGGAGAGCCAGATAATAGCGCCTTTCCCCCGTCATGGGATCATAGCGAATCGCCTCGCCCAGCTCCCCTGCCAGGGCCCTGGTTATTTCATCACTGATCAGCCGCCCGCCAACCATGGTCGAATTTATCGAAGCGCCGATAACATGCGCATAAGAGTCCAGCACAGCAATTTCTATTTCACGCAGCCCGCTGTATTCGCGCACCAGATGGGCAATATCTTCCTCAGCCTCGTGGCCCCCTGCCGGCGAAGGCGTCAGCAAAGCCGCCAGCAAGCGGGCCTGCGATTCCAGCCCGTTTTTGAAATTATGCAGATAGTACTGCTCAAGAGACTGCACCAGGTACACGCTGATCAGCTGGAGGGTAAAGAGCAGGAGAAGGGAGTAGATCAGGACAATTTTCCATTGCAGGCTTTTAAAACCGCCCTTTTTGCCTGAGATAATAGCCCACCCCCCTTTTGGTATGAATAAATTCAGGCTCGGCGGGATTTGTCTCCAGTTTCTCCCTGAGGCGGCGGATAGTAACATCAACAGTTCGTTCGTCTCCGAAATAATCATAACCCCAGACCTGGTTGAGGAGCTGCTGCCGGCTGAAAACATGGCCCGGCCTCCGGCTTAATACCTCCAGGAGGGAAAATTCTTTCGGCGTCAGCTCCACCGGCCTGCCCCGATTGAATGCCTGCACCGCATCCAGGTCCACAACCAGTTCGCCAAAGCACAGCTGATATTCCTTTTCGCCCAGCCTGGTACGCCTGAGAATGGCCTTGATCCGGGCTGCAACCTCGCGTGCGCTGAACGGCTTTGTCACATAATCATCGGCGCCCAGTTCCAATCCCAGCACTTTGTCAACTTCTGTTTCCCGAGCCGTCAGCATGATGATGGGGATATCCTTCTTATGAGCCCGGATTTCACGCAAAACAGCGAAGCCGTCCTTCTTCGGAAGCATGATGTCAAGCAGGATCAAATCGGGAAGATCCTGCTCCAGCCGCTCCAGCGCCTCCTCACCGTCGTAAGCCAGGATCACCCCGTAGCCCTCTTTTTCCAGGTTATACTTCAGAATCTCGGCAATGGGCCGCTCATCGTCGACCACCAGTATCTTGGCAGACAAGTTCTCTCTCCCCATTCAGGCTTAGATCACAATTTCGTTTCCCCATCACCAAATCCCTGCTGGAACAAGTTTACTCCGTTCAAAAAAAGGGGCCGCTCTGGAGCAGCCCCTTCCCAGGTCGGATTCAGGAAATTTACGGGTTAAAGAAATTCAAGGGATTCACTGATGGATTTTTATACCAGCTGCCCCAGACACCCGAGCCGTCGCTGCGGCGGACTTCAAAATGAAGGTGAATGCCGGTCCGTCCATACGTACGGCCTGTATTCCCCATCAGGGCAATGGTCTGGCCCCGGGAGACACTGTCCCCCGTGGAAACATAGTGCGCATGGTTATGCAGGTAGACTGTGTAGTAGTTGCCGTGATAGATTACAATATAATTACCCAGGGGATACCTTGACCCTGTTTCCACCACCACACCGCTGTCGGCAGCCAGAATGGAAGAACGGCTGCCCAAAGTGGTTATGTCAATACCCGTGTGATATCCGCTGTAGTACTGGCTGATAACCCCGCCTCCCGCCACCGGCCAGACAAAGGTACCTGTTCCGATGGAGGGCGCCTTGGCAGTTCCCTTTTCCACAACCCGGGTAACCGGCTCCTGCAGTACTATCTGCTCAATAATTTGCCTGTCGGTTTCCTCGCCATTTTTGCGTGTGACATGGTAGGTAACCGCCTTTTCTCCATCTACCCCTGGGATCAGCACATTGCTCTGCGCATGCCACATCTTGTCATTGTAAGTATAACTGGTTGAAAAGGGTATTCTTTCCACCGTTTTAACCTCTTCGACAGTTTGCACGTGGACAACGGGTAAAGGCGGCCCTGAAAGCTCATCGCCGCGCAGCGGTTCGCCGTACCGGCTTTCCAGGAGCCTCCCGGCTGCGTCGGTACCGCTGCAGCTCAGCAGGAGATCTGCCGCCTCTTCCGGGGCGCAAACCTCCTCGGGAGAGATGGTGCAGGGTATGCAGCCAACCTCTTCGACAAGGGTTGTCTCGAGAAGCCTGACATTATCCGCCTGGCTGGTATAAGCGCTGCTTAACAGGTCTATAACTGTGGTAAGATCCTCTTCCGATGTCAGCGGGACCGCCGGCATCTGATCCACAGTGAGCATCACCGCTTCAGTGATCAGAGTTATCTGCTGCTTCAGCGCTTCTTTTACGGCATGGGCGTCTTCTTCACCGCCGGAACGGTACTCCCGGCTGTACAGAATTTCCTGTTCCGGCTCTACGGCCATCCCGTAGAAAGAGCTGCAGCACTGGTTCAGCTCATCTAAAAAGATCTCAATTTCCCCGGCATCCTTCACCATGCCCAGCTCGTGCCCTCCCAGGCTGATCACGTAGAAATACTGTGAGAGGTAGTGGTGCAGCCCCAAAAGCGAGCCTGCCAGGAGGATCGCCGATGCCAGGTAAAGCGCCCAGTGCAGGGTTTTCCCCTTCAGCCACAACTGCAGCTTCCTTACTTCGCTGTGGCGATAGGCGCGCCGCAGTCTGTCCCTCAACGTCCCCGGCCTTTGCCGGATTTTCCTGAGTTCCATAAAAAACCTCCTTTGGGGCAAATCGGGATACTGTTTAGCGGAAAACTTGTTAAGTCGACTGCCTGTATCCTTAACAATTATTAAGATGAGTTAATTATTTCGCCATAAACTTAAAAGTTCCTGCCCCAAAGTCAAAAAATCCCGCCTTATTCCGGAATTAGTATGTACAAAAAGACGCGCAACGCCCAGGCGACCTATATTCCCCACCTTATCCATGTTTTATGCAGTGCTTCATCCCTCCAGACGGCGCTCAATTTCCCTCGCGGCAAGGACGCCCGAAGCCGAAGCCTGGATCAAGCCCCTGGTTACACCCGCCCCGTCGCCAACAGCAAAAAAATTCGCCAGGCCTGTCTCCAGATTGGCGGACAGGCGGAGCTGAAAAGAGTAAAATTTCACCTCCACTCCGTAAAGCAGAGTGTGCGGTGAATTCACTCCGGGAGCCAGTTTATCAAGAGCTTCCAGCATCTCCATGATGGAAAGAAGATGGCGGTAGGGGAGAACCAGGCTCAGGTCCCCGGGCGTTGCCTCCACCAGGGTGGACCGGACCAGGCCGCGCCGGATCCGCTCCGCCGTGGAGCGGCGGCCCATCTGGAGATCACCCAGGCGCTGGACGATAACCCCGTCACCAAGCATATTGGCCAGGCTTGCAATATATTTACCGTAACGGATGGGCTCATTAAAGGGCTCGGTAAAGGTTTTGCTCACCAGCAGGGCAAAATTGGTATTTGTGCTTCTTTTCTCCTCGTAACTATGCCCGTTAACCGTCACCAGTCCGCCGTTGTTTTCTGTAACCACTACGCCGTACGGGTTCATGCAGAAAGTGCGCACCCTGTCATCAAAAGAGCGTGAAAAATATATGAGCTTTGACTCGTAGACTTTGCCGGTGATGTGCTCCATCAGCACCGCCGGCACCTCTATGCGCAGCCCGATATCCACAGGATTGTTGACCCCCTGCAGCCCGAGCCGCAAGGCCTCACTGTGCATCCATTCCGCCCCGGCCCTCCCCGGACCGGCAATGACATAATCCGCCTCTACCAGTTCCCCCGAAGCCAGCTCCACGCCGGCGACCTTCCCACCGCCGGTGGCAATAGCAGCCACCCCGGTCCCGGTGGCAATGTCGATCTGCTTCTCCAGCCGGCGATACATCTCCTCCAGGACAAGGTAGCAGTTTTCCGTGCCCAGATGCCTGATCTTAGCCGGTATAAGGCTTAAGCCCGCTGCTGCGGCATTGCGCTGCAGCTCATTGATCACCGCTCTGTCTGTTCCAAAAAGAATGTCTTTAGCTCCGGCAGAAAGGTAGATCTGATCGACATAGTTGATCAGCTGTTCCAGAGAAGGTGGATCAAGGTATTCATTTAACAGCCCCCCGAATTCTGTGGAGAGGGTCAGCTTCCCATCGCTGAAGGCACCGGCGCCTCCCCACCCGCAGGTGATGGCACAGGGATCACAGCGCAGGCAGCGGCCGTATTCCCCCAAAGTAGCGCATTTCCTCTTCTCCAGGGCCGCCCCCTTGTCCAGCAGCAGGATACGGGGCTTACTCCGGCGGCAGAGTTCCAGCGCCGCAAAAATACCGGCCGGACCGGCGCCGACAATAATTACATCATACCTTGACTTAATCATAGGATCACCTCTTTACGATCCCGGGGCAGACTGAATTTCCGAAGCACGGGCAATATTGGCAAACCGGTTAAAGCGATCCAGGAAATAGAGTTCTACTGTGCCGATGGGACCGTTCCTCTGCTTGGCCACAATTATCTCCGACGTATTCCCCTTCTCCGTGTCCTTGTTATAATAAGATTCCCGGTAAATAAAAAGAACCATATCGGCATTTGCTTCGATACCCCCGGATTCCATGAGGTCGCTTAATATGGGGCGGCGGTTTTCCCTCTTCTCAACAGCACGGCTCAGCTGGGACAGGGCTACTACCGGGATGGAAAGCTCCTTGGCCAGCGCTTTAAGAGAGCGGGATATCTCCGAAAGTTCCTGCTGCCGGTTCTCCGCCCGGCTAAAACCGCGCATTAACTGCAGGTAATCAACAAAAACTGCTTCAAGCCCCCGTTCCGCTTTCAGACGGCGGGCTTTGGCCCGCACCTCCATAACCGATAGTGATGCCGAGTCGTCTATGTAGAGCGGGGACTCGCTCAGAGGCCCTACCGCCCTGGTCAGCTTCTGCCATTCCTCCTGAGAAAGAAAACCGCGGCGCAGCTTATGCGCATCGATCCTGGCTTCAGCGCAGAGCATTCGCTGGGCCAGCTGCTCCCTCGACATCTCCAGGCTGAAAAAGGCAACAGGTTTTTTCTCCCTAACGGCAACATGATGGGCCATATTCAAAGCAAGTGTTGTCTTTCCCATGCTCGGCCGGGCGGCTACAATTATCAGATCCGAGGGCTGCAAGCCCGAGCATATAATATTCAAATCTTCAAAACCGGTGGAAAGCCCGGTAACCCCCTTTTTGTCGTCAAATAGCCGCTCGATGCGATCGAATGTTTCCTTGAGAACCTCTTTCAAAGGAGTAAAGCCCTGCTGCTTACCCTGCTTGCCGATTTCAAAGATCTGCTGCTCCGCGGCATCCAGAAACTCCTCCACATCGGGCGGCCCTTCATAGCAGCCTGCGACAATCTGCGTGGCTGTACGGATCAGATAACGCAGGATCGATTTTTCCCTGACAATGAGAGCATAATACTGCACATTCGCCGCCGTAGGCACAGCGCCGGCAAGGGCGCTTAAATAAGCTGTCCCCCCCGCCTCTTCCAGGGAGCGGCGCCTCTGTAATTCATCTGCAAGTGTAACCAAATCCACAGGTTCCCCTTTTTCGCTTAAAGAAATGATTGCATCAAATATTTTCTGATGGGCGGTCCGGTAAAAATCAGTATCACGGAGCAACTCTGCAGCAGCAAAAATAGCTTCCCTCTCAATAATCATGGAGCCAAGAACGGACTGCTCCGCCTCTATGCTCTGCGGAGGAACCTTATCAGCGGGGAGAACCATCACTCACCCCTCCTTTATCCGCAGCATTTTAACCCTGCCCGGTGAGATGAAATGGGGAAGCAAGCTCCCGGTATTCCCGGCAGCCGCAATTTCCACCCCCGGAAAACGACTGCTGAGTTCGCTTCTATTCTCTAACGGTACTACCACTTTTTTTAATCCCGCAAGGCGGGCGCCATTAATTTTTTCTATGATCCCGCCAACGGGCTTAAGCCGGCCCCGTAGGGATATTTCCCCCGTTACAGCGCAATCCTGCCGCAGCGGCAGCTCATTTACGGCGCTGAGGATGGCCAGAAAAACAGCCGCTCCGGCGGAGGGGCCGTCAATATTACCCCCGCCGATGACATTAAGGTGCAGATCATAGCTCCTCAGGTCCACCCCCAGCAGATTACGCAGCAGCGACGCCGCAACAAATACGGAATCCCGGGCCATCGAGCCCGCCGTTTCATTGAAACGAAGGCTGCCCCGTCCTTTTTCAGCAGCAGGAAAGGCCAGCGCCTCAATTTCCAAAACCACCCCCGTAAAGCCGCTCACCCCAAGTGCAAGCACCCGCCCGATTTCCGCTTTCCCCCCCACTGGAACCGGATTTAAAGGAATAAGGCGGTTGCTAGCTAAAACCCTCTGCATCAAAGCTGCGCCAATATGACATTTTTTGCAGCTGCCGCCCTTGAGCTGCCGCTCATAAAGAGCCCGTCCATAGGCATCTACAAGCAGGTTGACGGCACGCCGCCCCTCGCAGGTATAACGGCTGATCAGGCGTGCCGCATCGGGATCGACAGACAGCTGAAGCCTGGCCGCTGAGCTCAACACAATTTCCTCAATTTCCACCGGCGTGAGCGGTTCAAAGTATATTTCGGAACACCGCGAACGAAAAGCCGGAGAAATCGCCTGGGGCGATCGCGTTGTTGCTCCGATCAAGATAAAGTCGGCAGGGGCCCCCCGCTCAAAGAGAAGCCGGATATATTTCGGCACCTGTGTATCGGTGGGATCATAATAGGCGGATTCAAAAAAAACACGTTTATCTTCCATAACCTTGAGGAGTTTGCTCTGTAAAGCAAAATCCATCTCGCCGATTTCGTCAATAAAAAGAATCCCCCCGTGCGCATCGGAGACCAGCCCCAATTTCGGTTCGGGAACCCCGCCTTCAATGAGGTTCCGGCGTGCGCCCTGGTATATTGGGTCATGCACCGAACCGATGAGAGGATCGGCTATTTCGCGGGGATCCCAGCGCAGGGTTGATCCATCAACCTCCACAAAAGGCGCATCCGCTCCGAAGAGGGCGCCCGCAATGTTCTGAATGCTCTGCAAAGCCAGGCGTGCAGCGGTGGTTTTTCCTACGCCCGGAGGTCCATAGAGAAGAATATGAGGCGGATAAGGTGAAGCCAGCTTGGAAACAAGAGCCGTGGTGGCCTCGCTCTGTCCAATAATCTGGTCCAATTCGGCAGGACGGAGCACCTCCTGGGCGGAGCGGGCCAACTGCTGCGCAAACATTTTTTCCGCCCGTGCATATTTTTTTAGGGTTTGCGGGTTTTCCACGCCGCCCCACTCCTGGAGAACCTCCCTTTTGATTTCCAGGAGATACTCTTCATGCTTTTTCTCGAGATAATCCCTGGTTTTATGCTCCAGCGACTCCTCCAGTGAACGCCGCGCCAGCAGCTCCGCCAGCGCCTCCTCCAATTCGGTAAAGACCTGTGGAAACTGCTTCACTGTGGGAATTTCACTCAGCGTGGGGTTCTCGAAAACCAGGCGCTGCAAACCGAGCAGCTGCCGGGCCGGTTTTTGTGAATGGATCAGCGAAAGAGCCTCCAGCTTTCCCGCCTTTAAAACCAACTTCTCCGTCCCGTAAATTCCCTTGACCAGGTCGAGCAGAGCGCTAAGGCGTCTTTGGTGTTGGGTCATTTGCTGCTCCGAGACCATCTTGTCCCTCCTAATTGTCCTCTTCCACCTCTACAGTCACCACAGCCCTGACACCGGTGTAGAGTTTTACGGTGACTTCATAACGACCGGCAGCCTTGATCGGCTCCTCGAGAACAATTTTTTTCCTGTCAACGGCAAAACCCAGCCGCTGCAGTTCACCGGCGATATCCGCTGCGGTTACCGAACCGAACAGGCGACCGCCTTCACCGGCAGCCAGCCTGAAGCTGACAACCTGTTTTTCCAGGACTTCCGCCCGCTCCCTGCTCTCTTTTTCCAGACGGCTGCTTTTATTCTGCAAAACAAGCTCCCGGTGCTGCATTTCGCGCAGGCGGCCCGCCGTGGCCTCCTCGGCCAACCCCTTGGGAATAAGGAGATTCCTGCCGTAACCGGGAGCCACCTCTTTCACTTCACCCTTTTTCCCCAGGCCGGAAACGTCTTCTAAAAGAATTATTTTCATGGGATCAACTCCTTCAAACATTGTCACAACCTGCGTTAACATGTCAATATCAGCAGAATAGCCCGTCCCTTTCATGCGGCGGCAGACGACATCAATATTAATATTTCGCTCCGCAAGCAGCCGGCTCCTGCTCTCCGGGTAAAGCTAAAAAACGGTGCCGGCAGCATAAGCCTCCAGCACCGTTTTCCCAGCGGGCCTTGTAAATACAATTACTCGGAGGTAAAAGGAAGCAAGGCCATGATCCGCGCTCTTTTAATCGCCCGGGTCAGCTGACGCTGATGTTTGGCACAATTCCCCGAGATCCGCCGCGGCAGGATCTTGCCTCGCTCAGTAAGAAAGCGCTTCAGCTTTTCATATTGTTTATAGTCAACCTGCTCGATCTTATCCACACAAAAACTGCAAATTTTCCTCTTGGGTCTACGGCCCTTCTCACGCCTCAACTAACCAGCCTCCTTAAAAAGGAATATCATCTTCGCTGACCGTCATCTCATCCCCGGGGAACTGCTCGCTTTCATCACTGCGCGGCCGCTCCAGGAACCTGACATCACGGGCCACCACTTCGGTTATCCACCGCCGGATCCCCTCTTTATCATCATAAGAACGAATCTGCAGGCGCCCTGTAACCGCCGCCAGCCGCCCTTTCTGAAGATAGTTTGCGCAGCTCTCGGCCAGCTTGTCCCAGGTGACAATCCTGATAAAATCAGCTTCTCTCTCACCCTGCCTGTTGGCAAAGGGCCGGTCCACCGCCAGGGTAAATGTAGCCACCGCCGTACCGTTGCCGGGGGTATGACGGAGCTCCGGATCGCGAGTCAAGCGACCGATCAGCACGACCAGGTTAAGCATCCCATGCACCGCCTTTTTGTTTTTTGAGCATCCTACTCGTCTTCCCGCACGATGATAAATCGAATCACCGCGTCGTTAACCCGGAAGAAGTGTTCCAGCTCGGGGATGATCTCATGGGATCCTGTAAAATGCATCAGATAATAATGCCCCTCGTTAAACTTGTCTATCTCATAAGCAAGTTTCCGTTTTCCCCAGTCATCGATATTGCCTGTTTCCCCTCCGAGCTTCTGTACAAGGGCCTGGAGATTGTCAACGCGCTCTGTTTCGGATTCGTTTTCGAGTTCGGGCTGAAGAATAAACATGGTTTCATAGACGGCCAATACGGTTCACCTCCCTCTGGACTGACGGCCCCGTTGTACGGAGCAGGGTAATGCGCGACAATCATAGCATATTTCACCATCAAGGGCAAGCGCAATGAATTCGCTCAAGCACGGAAATAAAAATAGAGCACATCGCCGTCGGACAGGGGATAATCCCGCCCCTCTGTGCGCAGGGCTCCCTGTTCCCGGGCTGCGGCAATGCCGCCCGATGCGACAAAGCGATCCCAGGGGATCACCCCGGCTTTTATGAATCCCCGTCCCATATCCGTATGCACTTTATAAGCCGCTTCAAGAGCCGTTGAGCCGCGGGGAAGCAGCCAGGCCCGGGACTCTTCACCCTTCACTGTGTAAAAAGAGATGAGGTCCAGGAGGGAGCGGCATTCATCCAGCAGCTTCTGCACCTGCGACCCCTTAAGGCCGTATTCCTCCAAAAACAGCCTTTTTTCATCATCCGACAGTTCACCAATTTCCGCTTCCAGGCGGGCGCAGACTGAAATAAGCGGGCTTTTTTCCGCCCGGGCCATTTCAATGAAGTCCAGCGGAGGCAGCCCGCTCCCGCCATTCTCCCGTTCATTAAATACATAGAGCATCTTTTTGGAGGTTAATAAAAACAGCTCATCTAAAAATGCTTTATCACCGTCACCGGAGCCCAGCAGGCGGGCGGGCAGTCCCTCCTGCAGATGCTCTTCAAGGCGGTCAAGAAAGGCCAGCTCTGCGGCAGCCGCCGGCACACCGCTTTTCAGCTGAGGACGGATTTTTTCCTTCCGCCTGGCCAGCGTCTCCAGATCTGCAAGGATTAGCTCCACATTCACCACGGCAGCCCGGGAGGCCGGGCTCTTCCCCCCGTCATTGGAGGGTTCGAAACCGGCCACAACATGGATCAGGATGTCGACGCTGCGCAGTTCTCCCAGAAAACGGTTCCCCAGCCCCTCCCCCCGGCTGGCGCCCTTGACCAGTCCGGCAACATCAACTATGCGTATCACCGGGGGTGTCGCTTTTTTTGAGGAACAGAGCGCTGCAAGGCTGTCAAGACGTGGATCATGCAGGGGGACTACCGCGATATTCGGATCTATTGTGGTAAAAGGATAGCTGTCAATGGCCGCATCGACCGTTGTAAGGGCTTTGAAAAGTGTAGATTTGCCGGCATTGGGCAGGCCGACAATCCCGCAACTCCAGGACACCGGGACTCCCCCCTACGGTTCACTCTCCATCTCCGACGCACTGTCGGCCAGAACATTCTTTACCCTGCGTTCGAACCTGGCCCGCGGCAACAGAACGCTGCGCCCACAGTGGAGGCACTTGATCCGGTAATCCATCCCGGTCCTGATAATCTGCCAGCAATTGGCGCCGCAGGGGTGTCCTTTTTTCATCTGCACAACCTGGCCGATGTGGAAAAGGCCCACTAAGCCGGCCCCGCTTCCAACGCGGCGATGATCTTTTCGAAGATCCGCTCTATATCCTGATTGCCATTAATTGGTGTAATCAGATCTTCAGCGCTGTAGTAATCAATAAGTGGAGCAGTCTGATTTTTGTAAACCTGGAGGCGCTCCTGAACCGTAGTCAGTGAATCGTCTTCTCTTTGATAAAGCTCTCCGCCGCAGCGGTCGCAGACATTGCGCACCTTGGGCGGATTGTACTTGATATGATATGTAGCCGCACATTCCCGGCATACCCTCCGGCCGGTCAGCCGGCTAATCAGCTCCTCATCGTCAACTTCTATATGGATTACCCTGTCGATTTTCTTCCCGATTTCATCCAGCACCTGGTCAAGGACATGGGCCTGGACTACTGTCCTGGGAAAGCCGTCCAGAATGGCGCCGCCGGAACAATCAGGATCAGCCAACCTTTCCCGAACAATACCGACGACAACTTCGTCGGGAACGAGCTGGCCCTGCTCCATATAACCCCGCGCTTGCTCTCCCAGCAAAGTGCCGCTCTTAACAGCCGCTCTAAGAATATCTCCCGTGGCAATATAAGCCAGGTGAAACTGCTTGACAAGTCGCTCCGCCTGCGTACCCTTGCCCGCGCCTGGAGGACCCAATAAAACTATAAGCATTTCTCTCCCTCGCTTTTAGAACACACCAAAGATATGATTATAGGGTTATAGTGTTCTTCTTTTTTCCTTTAATTCCTGCCCGGGAATAGAAAAGAGCGCTAATGCCAGATTCCCAGGCAGCCAAAGAGCTGCCAGGCCCAACGGGCCAGCAGAGTTTTTTCTAGCTGCAGCAGATGGGGGGGGACCCCGCAGAGCCAGGCCAGCGGGGCGGCCAGCCCCGTAAACAGGGCGGCGGAGCAGCATTGTCTGGCCAGGCCGATCAGGGCTCCTCCCCAGCAGGAGGATTGTTTTGGTTTTCTCTCTCCTTCCCCTACAGGTGTGTCGCCAAGAAGAGTAAAAAACCCCCACCAGAGAATAAATCCGGAGAGAAAGGCGGCGGTGCAGCCGAGCGCCTGAGCCAGCAAATCGGCCGGGAGCCCCCCGCCGGCCGCAGCGGCATGGGAAAAGCCGCCATGCAGCGCCTCCCACAAAAAACAGGGCAAACCCCAGGGAACACCTCCGCCCACTCCGGCGCTCACCGGCAGCGCCAGGCGGAGATCAACAGCCGCCCTGATCGCATCTTCCACCGGCAAATACCGTGTCCACAACAGTTTTAACCCCACCGCTGCCGGGAGCGCCGCCAGCACAGCGCAGAGGAGCCCCCCCCATCTGCAGGCCGCTGCTTTCCAGCCGCTATGGTACCCGCTGATGGCTCCCCAGATCAGCAGGGAGCCCAGCGCCAGATCCAACCAAATCATGGCTTAACACATCTTTCTTCCAGCATCCCGGTCTCTCTCATACATATTTAAAAAGGTATTTTAATATAACTAAGGTATCATGAAGCTGGAGGGAAGGGCTGCATGGCCGATCGTTTGGCAACACTTCCCCCTTTGGGGAATAGTAAAATAAACACCATGTTAAGGGTGAACTGCAAAGATTTAAGGGCAGTAGAGAAAATCGCCGGCGCACTCATTATCATGATGGCGGGCCTGAGGGAACCTTTCCGAAAAAGGGAGCGCCTGATTGTGTGCATCGGCTCGGACCGCTCCACCGGGGATTCGCTGGGACCTTTAGTCGGCGCATATCTGAAGCAGCTGCTGCTGCCCCGGACCGAAATCTGGGGAACACTGGCCGACCCCGTCCACGCGCTCAACCTGGAGCAGTACGCGCAAAAAATAGATGGCGATGCATCGCGGCCCCTGGTCATCGCCGTAGATGCTTCACTGGGCAAACCCGGCAGCGTGGGATTGATCGAAGTGGGCAAGGGCCCTCTTATTCCTGGGGCCGGTGTAAACAAAAAACTGCCGCCCGTCGGCCACATCTATCTGAGCGGCATTGTCAATCTGGGCGGCTTTATGGAGCAGATGGTTCTTCAGAGCACCCGGCTTTTCCATGTGCTGGAGATTGCCGTGGTCATGGCCCGAAGCCTGCAGCACGCCCTTGAACAAACCTGAAAAATAATAGCCCCTCCATGTTGGGGGTATTTCAGAATTTTAGTCTAAACTTTCGCGGTGGGGCTTTCCGGCGCAGCTTTTCTTAACAGGGGCTTGACCTGCTGATCCTTCTGCCTCATCTCCATGCTGCCGGAGAAGACCGCTCCATCATCAACAAGCAGTCCATTCGTCTTGACACTGCCGATTATCACACCGCTGCTTTTAATCTCCAGCTTTCCCTCCGCTTCCAGATTGCCTTCAAATCGGCCGGCAATGGCTACATGGCGCGCTTTCAGCTCCAGGTTAACCTTTCCGCTCTCACCGATCACCACATCTCCCTGCGTTTCGATAACGCCCTCCATTTCGCCGTCTATCCTGATCAGCCCTTTTGCCTTGATGGTCCCCTTGAAACATGTTTCTTTGCCGATAACTGTGTTCACCTTATCCGGCGGAGTTTCCAGGGGGGGTTTCTTAAACATCTTTCGTCCACCTCCATGCATAATATTAATTCATATATCGTAAGGGGTTTACAGCAACACCGCCGACGTGAACCTCGTAATGAAGGTGGGTCCCTGTGGCATGTCCCGTCCGGCCCATATATCCGATCACCTGGCCCCGCTTGACCCACTGCCCCGATGAGACGGCGGAACTGGAAAGATGAGCATAATATGTGTGAAAGCCGTAGCCGTGCGCAAGGATGATCAGGTTCCCGTACCCCCCACGGTAGCCGGCCTGGGAGACCTGCCCGTTTGCGGTGGCATAGATAGGAGTGCCGTGTGAAGCGGCAATATCAACGCCATAGTGAAACTGGCTGCTTCCTCCAAAAGGGGAGCGGCGCATACCAAATCCCGATGTGAATCTTCCCCGGGCCGGCCAGATCGAAGGTGTTGCCGCCAGGCGACGAATATATTCATCCACCTCTCCCTTCAGGCTTTCCAGGGTATCTGTGTTTTCCGGAATCAGGCTTTGCAGCAGGGATAGGTTTTCTGCCGCCCTGTCGAGCACCCGGTCCTGGTCTGAACGCGTAGCCAGCAAGCGCGTCTCCGCAGGTGCAGCCTCTCCTTCCTGCCCATCATCCTCTTCATCACGCCCTGTACTTATGCCCATTTTGCCGGCCACATCCTCAGCCAGCTCCTCGATCTGCTGCATCCGTTCCAGCAACTGCTGCGTTATACTGGCAAAGGCATTGATTTCATCCTGCTGAACCTGGTTTGCCTGGCGCAGGATACGCATCTCCTCGGCATCCAGGCGGGCATTATGGTATGCATTGGCCAGGAAGAAAAACGCAGCCAACCCCATCACAAAGAGGACTACGATCAGCTGGCCGATAAAAAGGGGCAGACGAAAGCTGTAGGTGGCCTCTTCCGAGTGAGGCACGATCATTATAGTAAAGCAGCGGTTTTTTTTCTGCACCTTGTTTTCACCCTTCAAAAATCTGATCAAAGCCCCGCTCCCAGCTGCTGTCTGGCTTCGTTCAGAGCCTGGGTTTCTTCCTCGCTGAGAAGATGCGCCGACTGGCCTGCTTTGACTGGCTTGCCGTAGCACCTGCTCTCTTCTCTTCCAAAAAGACTGGTCAAAACCACACCGTCCAGGTTGCGATCCAGTAAGGCCAGGGAGAAGCTGAGATCGCTTCCTGTTTCCCTGAAGGCATTATAGCGAACGAGCCCGACACCGGCCACCGCCAGCTGAAGCTTTTCTTCAATCCCCGCCAGCCGGGCGCCGGCCAGCTCCTGCTGGTGAATCGCATTCTCGATCAAGGAGCCGTGATGGTTGAGTAAATCCTCCAGGCATAATTCCTCCTGCCCCATCATCATCCTGCAGTAGCGTTTTCTCAGGGCTTCGCCCCGCAGCAAAGCCGCTGTTGAAAGAATAAGCGAAACTAACGCCGCCGCCGCAATTGCAAGTAGAACATATTGGGCGTTGGCGGAAATCCACGCATCGATGAACTCCAAAACCTGCACCTCCGTTAACACCGTCTTGATCAAATCTATTAAGAAACGTTAACAATGTTAATTTCGCCTTAAAATGCAATTCTCCTTTTTTATAAAAAAGTTTCATGTGAAACCGCGCTTTCTATTTCACTTCCGAAGACCTGTTGTTTCACGTGAAACCTTACTATTTTATGCCTTCAGGCAGCAGCAGCCCCAGGAGTCTGTCGAGATCATCGTCTCCATAAAAAGATATCTCGATGGCACCGCCGCCGCCCCTGCGGTACATCCTCACCCTGGTTCCGAACCGGCGCTGCAGGCTGCCCTGTAGCTCTTTTATGAGAGGGTCCTCCGCTGCCCGGTCCTTTTGAAGCCTCTCCCTGCCTGTGCCCCCCGCCTCCTTTGCAGCCAGGCGCTCCGCCTCTCGGGCGCTCATCTTGCGAGCAGCTATCTGCCTGGCCAGCTCTTCCTGGCGTGCAGCCTCAGTCAGTGCCAGCAATGGCCGGGCCTGTCCCGCGCTCAGCTCGCCCCGGATAATTGCATCTTGCACTTTCCGGGGCAGCGACAGCAGCCTTACAGTATTGGCGATGGCCGGGCGGCTCTTTCCAAGGCGCCGTCCCAGCTGTTCCTGGGTCATTTTAAACTCATCCATAAGCCTGCGGTAGGCAACCGCCTCTTCTATGGGGTTAAGATCTTCGCGCTGCAGGTTTTCAATCAGTGCTATTTCAACCATCCTCTTTTGATCCAGGTCCCGCACCAGCGCCGGGATCCGGGTTAGCCCGGCCATTCTAGCTGCCCGGCAGCGCCTCTCGCCGGCTACAAGGTAGTATCTGTCTCCGCCGGCCGGGGAAACCACTACCGCCTGGACCACTCCGTGCTCCCGAATGGAGTCGGCCAGCTCCTGCAGCTTCTCTGCATCAAATTTTTCCCGTGGTTGAAAGGGGTTTGGTTCAATTAGACTCAGGGGAATCTCCTTTATATCCCCTGTATCCGTTAACGCCTCATTGATCAGCGCTCCCAGCCCCCGCCCCAGCCTTCTCTTTTCGCTCACTTTCCTCCCACCTCCCCGGCCAGAGCCAAATAAACTTCCGCCCCCCTGCTGCGGGGATCATATTCCAGAATATGCAGGCCGTGGCTCGGAGCTTCGCTGAGACGAACATTGCGGGGGATGACTGTCCGGTAGACTTTCTCCTTAAAATATGCCCGCACCTCCTCTGCGACCTGTTCGGAGAGGTTGGTTCGCGGGTCATACATGGTTAATACAACACCCTCAATTTTCAAATTATCGTTCAGGTGCCTTCGGACAAGCGTAATCGTATTCATCAGCTGCCCAAGCCCCTCCAGTGCATAGTACTCGCACTGGATGGGGATCAAAACCCCTCCGGCAGATGTAAGAGCATTTAACGTGAGCAAGCCCAGGGAGGGGGGACAGTCGATCATGATAATGGAATAGTCTTTTTTAACCCGCTCCAGCGCATCCCTCAGCTTAACCTCCCTTGAAACGGTAGGCACCAATTCTATTTCCGCCCCGGCCAGTTGGATTGTTGCCGGCGCCACAAAGAGATTCTCCCAGCGGGAGGACACAATAATTCTCTCCAGGGGAAGCTCATTGATCAGTGCATCATAGATACAGGTTTTGATCTCTTTCTTTGAAAGGCCGATCCCGCTGGTGGCATTGCCCTGGGGATCAATATCGATCAGCAGCACCTTCTCGCCGAGCCGGGCCAGTGCAGCGCTCAGGTTTACCGCTGTTGTGGTTTTACCCACGCCGCCTTTTTGATTGGCGATGGCAATAACTCGCGCCATTAGCTCCTCTCCCTTTCCCACCGGTAAATTTCCTCTAGGAGCCGCTTTTGAAAAGACGTATCGTCATTTCAATGTAATCCCGCTCCACTTTCTCCTCCACCTCCGGTCTCAGGCCGGAGTTTTCAATGATTTTAACAGCCTGGCGCAGGGTGTTCAGGAATATGCGCATGTCCCGCACTGCCCCTTTTCGCTGCAGGCTCGATTTTGGGCTCTCTTTTCTCTCCAAAAGCCCGTCAATCCTTTTTTCCGTATCGCTTACAGTCAGATCCCCCCGGATTATCTCCGCAACCATCTTCTTCTGCTTCTCTTCCGAATCAAGCCTTAAAAGGGCGCGTGCATGCCTTTCCGAAAGCTGCTCCTTAACCAGAAGAGATTTGACCTCCTCCGGCAACTTGAGCAGCCTCATCTTGTTTGCAATTGTTGACTGGCTCTTGCCGAGACGCTGTGCCAACACTTCCTGGGTCAGGTTAAATGTGCGGATCAGCCTGGCATAGCCGGCCGCTTCATCAAGGTAGCCCAGGTTTTCCCTCTGCAGATTCTCGATAAGCGCCATCGCCGCTACAGCACTGTCTGAAAGCTCTTTGACAATTGAAGGTATGGTTTTCCATCCCAGGTTCCTGCAGGCAATGACCCTGCGTTCACCGGCAACGATCTGATAAGCACGCCCCGCAGGTCGCACAATAATGGGATGCATCAAACCATAGGTCTTAATGGATTGGGTCAATTCAGCTATTTTTTCTTCCGGGAAACTTTTCCTTGGCTGGTAGGGGTTCGGCTGCAGATGATCTATTCGAGCCTGGATGACCTTTCCCTTATTCAGTTCCCCTTCAAACAGCGGTATTTTTCTTATCCTGTCATCTTTCATCTGATGATCACCACCTCATGCTTGCTTATGGAAACTATTAGACAAGCCTCCAGGCATTCCTTCATCAGGGCAAATAAAATTCATCAAGTACCCAGAGGTTTTCTTGATGGTATGCCGCTTCTCCTGGGATAAAGCGAGGGAGTGGCTCTTACTTTTCTGATGAAAAACAGGGTCCTCTCTTCCCCGGTGGGAAGGCGGTAGCGCCAGCTCCTCTCCTGCCTGCCCCCGCAGAGATTTATTGAAGCTTCTGCTTCCTCAATTTCATCCGCCCCCTGTTTTCCTTTGTAAAGGAGCAAACAACCCCCGACCCTTGCCAGGGGCAGCGCCAGCTCTGCCAGCACCGCAGCCCGGGCCACCGCCCGGCTGACCACGCCGTCGAAGCGCTCGCGGCAGCGGGGATCACGTCCCCAATCCTCCGCCCGCCCGGGCAAATAATAAACCTCCTTCAGCCCCAGCTCGGCAGATATCCGCCTCAGGTAATTAATTCTTCGCATTTTAGCATCCAGCAGGTAGAGCTTAAGCCCGGGAAGGGATATCTTCAACGGTATCCCGGGCAGGCCGGCCCCTGTACCCAGATCCAGCAGGCTCCCGGGGCTGATCTGGCCAAGCTTCAGCGGGTACAAAGAATCGTAAAGGTGTTTTTCAATGAGGGAAGCGCCGCTCCTTTCGCCTACCAGCCTCTGCCTATCCAGGCCTTCCAGAAGAAGATCTATGTAATGCAGCAGCTGTATTTTCTGGAGCTCATTTATTCTCAACCCCAGATCTTCCCCCACCCTGTCCAGAAGTTCCCTGTATTCCGGTCTGGATGACATCCGCAGCTCTCCATCTTTATTTCCCAATACAAAAATCGCTGAAGATCCGGTCCAGGATCTCTTCGGAGGCGGTCTCCCCGGTAATTTCCCCCAGCTTCAGCCATGCCTCCTTCAGATACATGCTTAACAGTTCTAAAGGCTCTTTCCTTGATGCCTTCATCACCGCCCCAACAAGATCCAGGCTCTCCCGGATAATCATAGCATGCCGGATGCTTGTTAAAGCCGGGCTTTCTGCAGCAATGGTGCCGATCTTTTGATCAAGCATGCCGCCAATTTTCTCCTCAAGCTGCTCAATGCCCATATTCAGCGTTGCCGATGTTTGTACTACCGGATAACCCCGCAAGCGGTCGGATGTTTCCGTTGCGCCCATTCGCTGTTCCAAATCCATTTTATTAATGACAATCAGCACCAGTTGATCTGGCCGGATCAGGGAGAACACGGCATCATCATCCTTATCCCACGAGGTGGATCCGTCCAGAACAACTATCAGGAGCCTTGCTTCGTCAACAGCGCCTTTAGCCCTTAATATCCCCTCTTTCTCCACGGGATCAGCGGCGCCGTGAATACCGGCGGTATCAATTAAGCGGAGGGGATATCCGCACACCGTCAGATAACCCTCCAGCAGGTCGCGCGTTGTCCCCGGAATTTCATGAACAATAGCCCGCTGCTCCCTTAACAGCGCATTAAGCAGGGATGATTTCCCGGCGTTGGGCTTCCCGATAATTGCCGTATTAAGACCTTCTTGCAGCGCGCGGCCCCTTTCCGCTCCATCAGCCATATCCTCCAGAAGGTCCTTTATTCCTGCGAGCTCTTCATTTGTTGGCCCATCGTACACAAATTCTTCGTCAAATTCTTCGGGAAAATCCATCTGTGCTTCCACCTGTGCAAGAATGCTCATTATCCGCGCCCTGATTTCCCCTATTTCTTTGGAAAGTGCTCCCCCCAAATTGGAAACAGCTGCTTTTACAGCTTCATCAGAGCGGGCCCTGATTACCCTGATCACACTTTCAGCCTGGCTTAGATCAATCCGGCCGTTTAAGAGGGCACGCCTGGTAAACTCTCCAGGCCCGGCCGCCCTTGCTCCTGCCTCCAAAATCCGCTTTAACAGCGAGCGCAACATCAAGATTCCGCTATGGCAGTTTATCTCTACTGTATCCTCGCATGTGTACGTGTGCGGCCCTCTCATAAATGTCATCAGCACCTCGTCAAGAGGTTCACTGTGCCGGGAAAGAATATGTCCGTAGTAAAGGTGATGTGATTTTGGATAATCCGGTCCGCGTGTTCTGTAAGGCCTGAATACCCTCTCTCCGACACAAAAGGCTTCCTTACCGCTAATTCTGACGATGCCTATGCCGCCCTCTCCCAGAGGTGTGCTGATGGCGGCAATTGTATCGCTGTCGTTCAAGACAAGCCCCCTTATTAAAGTAAAAACCGCCCCCCCCGGGAGGAGCGGTTCCTTCTGCTGCCCTAACGCGGCGCTATGACCACCTGGCGATAAGGTTCTTCCCCCTTGCTATAGGTCACAATGCCTTCAAAATCCTGCAGCGCCATGTGAATGATCCGCCTCTCCTGGGCGGACATGGGCTCCAGAACCTGTTCACAGCGCTCCGCATCAACGCGTCGGCCAATGCTCCTGGCAAGCTGAGTCAGGGTTCTTTCGCGTTTAGCACGGTAGTTTCCGATATCAACAATTACCATTTTCCTGAAGTTGGCAAATTGACGCCGCAGCGCCGTATTCGCCAGATACTGCAGTTCATTCAAGGTTTTCCCCCGCCGCCCGATTAAAACCCCAACTTTTTTTCCGCTGATGGAGGCACGTATTTTCTGCTCCTCCTCCTGGATCCGGATCGCCGCCTCCAAACCCATCCCCGCAACAATACCCTTCAAGAAGTTTTCCAGATAAATATCCGGTGACAAGCGGGGCTTTACCTTAACGCGTGCTGTCCGTGTACTGATAAAGCTGAATAATCCCTGGGCCGGTTCGCATAAAATCTCAACAGAGGCATTATCCTTTTTTATCCCAAGAGTGGAGAGCGCCTTCTCTACTGCTTCTTCTACGGTCCTGCCTGTCTCTTCTACTGAGTTCATCTCTCCCCCTTCTCTCCTTTTTTACCTTTTTTTGATTTTCCTTTCCCTTTATCCTGAACCTGTACCGGATCAGTTTTTTCATCCTTCTTCTTATCCATATTTATAATTAGAAAATGCTGCCCCATGGTCAAAACATTGTTTGTAATCCAGTAGATAATCAATCCCGCAGGAAAAGAAAAACTGAAAAAAATAAACATTGCCGGCATCATGTAGAGCAGCATTTTTTGACTGGTATCGGTCATGGTTAACTTTTGATAGATATAGGTGCTCACCCCGGAAAGCACGGGGAAGATATAATAAATTATTTGCTGAGTCAGATCCCCCTTAAAAGCGCTTGGTGATACCGCCAGATCGATAAAGTTGAAAGACGGTATTAAAAAAGTGTTAATCGATCCCCCCAGGAAAGTTCCTGTTTCCCTGAGCAAGCGAAATATTCCATAGAGAATAGGCAGCTGTACCAGCATGGGCAGGCATCCGGCCATGGGATTGATCTTGTTTTTTTGCATAAACTCCGTCATCGCCTGATTCTGTTTTACTTTGTCATCTTTGTATTTCTGCTGGATTTTTTTAATCTCGGGGTTCAGTTCCTGCATTTTTTTACTTGACTGAAGCTGCTTCTGATTCAAAGGAAAGGTAACCAGCTTTATCAGCAATGTCAGTAAAATTATTGATACACCAAAATTTGGTACCACTGTATAGATAAATGTCAAAATCTTGCTAAAAAATTGGGCAATCGCTTCTGTCATTTACTATTTCCTCCCACATCTCTTTACCCTACCTCAGTTTACCGGATCATAGCCCCCCGGATGAAAGGGGTGACATCTAAAAAGCCTTCTTATTCCAAGAAAACTGCCCCTGACGACACCATATTTCAACACTGCTTCATAATAGTATTGTGAACATGTTGGGTAAAATCTGCATGCGGCAGGCTGTAAAGGTGAAATGAAATTTTGGTAAAACTTGATCATCGCCAGGCACATGGTGACCCACGCTCCCTGCCGGCTTACAATCGCAGCAGTTTTCCCTTTTGACATAAATAAAGCAGCTCCTCGCAGGCCTGGTGATAGGACAGGTCAACTGCTTCTTTCCTGGCCACAATAATAAAGTCGTATCCTTCTTTTATCCGGTTATAATTCTTCCGGAATGCTTCACTAAAAACCCTTTTGATCCGGTTCCGTTGAACACTTTTCCCTACTTTTTTACTTATGGAAAATCCAATTCGGCTGTCACAGGTTTTGTTTGGATATGCATATAGAACAATTTTTCTAGAGAAAAGGGCCCGGCCGCGTCTGTAAACTCTTTTATATTCCCAATTTTTTTTTAAACGTTCCATTCTCGTCTAAAAATCAGGCGCTGATATTTTTACGCCGGCGCTGCCTTCTTCTTCTGATTACAGCCCTTCCTGCAGTTGTGCTCATCCTTTTTAAAAAGCCATGCATCCTTTTCCTTTTTCTGCGCTTTGGCTGGTATGTCCTTTTCATAACCTTTCCTTTCACGATTTTCTGTTCATAATGTAGGAAAAGTATACCTTAAAAAATTTAATAATGTCAAGATAAACGGCATTATTTGATGTTAAATAACCTTCGCGGCTTTTTTAAGCCGTTGCAGCGGATAATTTGATCTGATAAAATATTATTTGCCGTTGCCTGTGCAAGCATGCGGTCGAGCCGATTATCCACAGAACAATGTTGATAATATACTCTCTTTGTGTATAACCTCGGCGCTTTTTCTCATGATCAGCAGGGAGGTTATTTTTTGTCGGGCGACCTTTCAACTCTCTGGTCTTTGATTCTAACCGATATCAGCCGGGAGCTTAGCAAACCCAGCTTTGAAACATGGTTTGCTTCTACCCGTCCTCTTTCTTTGAAAGAACAGCGCCTGGTAATAGCAGTACCCAACGATTTTGCCAGGGAATGGATTCAGGACCGCTATAAAAAAGCTATTATCAAAAAATTGAACAGCATTACCTCCGGTAATTATGAAGTTGATTTTGTTGTTGTTGCCGATTTCATGGATTTCGACGGAGATGGCGATTACCCTTTTGAAGTGCCTGCAGCCATGGGCGGAAATATAAATACTTACGCCGGCAAGGAATCTTTATTCAACCCGCGCTACACATTCGCCAGTTTTGTGGTCGGCCCCTGCAACCGCCTTTCCCATGCCGCATCCCTTGCCGTTGCTGAGAGCCCCGCTAAGGCTTACAACCCTTTTTTTATATATGGCGGTGTAGGCCTGGGTAAAACCCATCTGTTGCATGCCATCGGCCAGTACATAGCCAATCATCACAATTTAAAAAACATCCTTTACTGTTCCTCAGAAAAATTCACCAATGACTTTATTAATGCCATTCGGGATAATAAAACCGTCGAATTTAGAAATCATTACCGCAATATAGATGTACTTTTAATTGACGATATCCAATTTTTAGCCAGAAAGGAACAAACGCAGGAAGAGTTTTTCCATACCTTTAACACTCTCCACAACCTAAACCGCCAGATCGTTGTTTCCAGCGACAGGCCTCCAAAAGAAATTCCCACCCTGGAGGATCGCCTTCGTTCCCGTTTTGAATGGGGTCTGATTACCGATATTCAGCCCCCTGATCTGGAAACGAGAATAGCAATTCTAAAGAAAAAATCTCTGCTGGAAGAATTTGATATTTCTGATGATGTGCTGCACCATATCGCCTCGAAAGTTGAAAATAATATCCGCGAGCTTGAGGGAGCCTTGATCAGGATTGTAGCCTATGCTTCGCTGTCAAATTCAAAAATCACCCTTGACCTGACTGATGAAGCCCTGAAAAATATACTTTTTACTGCAAAAAAAGAGATCCCTGTGGATAAAATAATCACCTTTGTGGCTGAACAATTTTATCTGACCCCGGGGGAACTGCGCAGCAAAAGAAGAACTCGCAATATAGCATTTGCCCGTCAAATAGCCATGTACCTGACCCGCGAACTGACGGATCTTTCACTGCCAAAGATTGGCGAGGAATTTGGAGGGCGGGATCATACCACAGTTTTACATGCCATCAGGAAGATCAATAAGCTCACCGCTGATGACGACGAAGAAAAAATCAAGTTGGACCTGCTTAAAAATGAGCTTGTCAATAACATCTGATTAAGCTGTGGACAAGTTGTGCCGATCATAAACGCCGATCTTTATCAACACCTTTCACTTGCATTCTCCACAGCAGTTTTGGATAAAGTATCGCAGCGTCACCTGATGATTTTTAGCTTTTCAACAAAATTCACAGGCTCTGTGAAGACTATTATTATATATATATATATTCTTCTTATTAAAACAAGAAAAAAATATGGGGAGCAGGTGATTATATTGTCCATGATCCTTTCAAAAGAAGCTTTTGGCCAATACCTGGATATTGTTGAAAAAGCCCTTTCAAGGCAATCACCCATTCAGTATCTGGATAACATCTTTTGTGAAACAGATCCTGAGAAAATTACCCTGGCTGCAACAAACCTTGAACTTTTTATCAAGGTGGCTCTGCCATACAAGGGGGAGGCCTCGGGAAAAATACTGTTGCCGTCTAAAATTGCTGAAATTGTTCGTTACCTGCCTGAATCCGAGGTAGATTTTGAAATTGACATTGAAAATTTACAGGTCAACCTCAGCTGCGGACCGTCAAAATTTACCCTGGCCGGCGCTGATCCTGCGGATTTTCCTCCTTTGGAAAAAATCGTCCCGGAAAACAATACTTCAATCTCCATAGATCCGCAGGAATTAAAGAAAACTTTGAAAATGGTTATCTTTGCGGCATCCGCTGAGGAAACCAGGCCGGCCTTTAATGGTGTTCTTTTCGAGTTTGACTGCACTCGTCTCACTTTGATGAGTTCCGATACCTATCGCCTCGCGGTGAAAGATATATCAGACGGCAAATGGAACTTTCCAAACAGGAGATGTCTTGTCCCGGCTAAAGCTCTGCGTGAACTGCTGAAAATTATTGAGCAAAGCGAAAAGGAGATAGAATTTTTTTCCGGCGGTGAGCAGCTCATTTTCAATTTTGGAACTGTGTATTTTGCCGCCAGGCTGCTCAATGAAAAATATCCCGATATAAGTTCAGTTATCCCCGAGCGCTATTTAACAAGGGTAAAAACGAATCGCAGTTCCATGGCGGAGACTGTTGCCCGTGCTGCACTACTGGCGGAAGGACCTAACAGCGCGATTCAGCTATCTGTGGGCAGCGGCTCTATGGTGGTACGAGTTTCATCCCAGATCGGCCGGATGGAGGAAGAGCTTTCTGTTGATTGCCAGGGTGAAGAGGTTGAACTTCATATTAATTCTCGTTTTATTATGGATTTTTTAAGGGCTGTTTCCACAGAAGAGATAACTATTGATTTTCACGGGAAAACGGGACCGGTAATATTTCGCCTGCCCGGGGATGAAAGTTATCTTTATCTTGTGCTGCCAATTAAAATGGACTACTGATGATCGGGTGTTAGGAACGTGTATCTAGAGTCGCTTAACCTGATCAACTTCCGGAATTACCGCCGCCAGGATCTGCTGTTTCATCCTGGGGTAAATATATTTTTTGGAAACAATGGGCAGGGTAAGACCAATCTCCTGGAGGCGCTCTACTATATCTCTGTTTCTCGCTCTTTTCGCACCAGCCAGGATATGGAAATTTCACGCTTCGGCAGCGATTATTTTTACCTCAAGGGAGCTTTTGTTACAGGTGAAGGACGCTGTACAGCCGAGACAGCTTACCAGCAGCCGCATCGTCTCCAGATTAAAATAAATGGGAAACCCTTTACCAGAAGCGATTATATTTACCGTCACCCCATGGTCATATTTGCCCCGGATGATCTGTTTCTGGTTAAAGAGGGTCCCTCTGTGCGCCGCCGTTTCCTTGATATGGAGTGTTCCCGTCTGAAGCCGCTCTATTACAGCAAACTGCGTCATTACTATCGCGCATTACGCCAGCGTAACCGTATTTTGAAAGAGAAAAGGGGAAGTCGTTTAATAGATTATGCTATTATGAAGCCATGGGAACAGGCGCTTGCGGAAACAGGCGCCTGGATTATCAGGGAGAGAATGAAATTTGTAGAAGAGCTGGAATCAGCGTCCCGCGTACACTTTACCTCTTTAACTTCAGAAGGTGAAAATATTTCTCTCCTTTACAGATCAACGGTTAATTTAGTCGAAGATCCGGTGTTGATGGTCAGCTTATACCGGGAACAGCTGCAGAGTGCCCGTTTCTCAGAGCTGCGCAGGGGATCTACTGCCATTGGACCGCACATCGATGATTTTACTGTTATGATCAACGGTTCAGATATACGCAAATTCGGCTCCCAGGGGCAGCAGCGAACAGCTGTGCTTGCTTTGAAAATGGGAGAAGTGGATCTATTCAACAGCACCTGCGATGAAAAATCTATTCTGCTGCTTGATGACGTCTTTTCCGAGCTTGATGAAGAGAGGCGCAGCCGGCTATTAACATTTATCAAAGCCAGAGAGGATCAATCTTTTATTACCACTGCCGTTCCACTGCCTGATTTGGAAAAGGAATATAAGTCAGGGTCGCATTTTTTTACACTTTCCGGGGGGGAGGTTAGGATTGAAAGAGCTGGGACAGATTATTGAGCAGGTGCTGCGCAAAAGAAAGATGTGGCGGCAATACAAACAGTGCCTTATAATAGATGAGTGGGATCAACTTGTCGGCAAGGAGATAGCCGCCGTAACAAGCGCCTGCAGCCTGCAAAGGCAGGTGCTCAGGGTTATGGTGAGCAACTCTACCTGGGTCTACCACCTCACACTGCTGAAACCGCAATTAATTGAAAAATTAAACAAACATGCCGGAGAAAAGATGATTAAAGATATATATTTCCAGATTGGGCTTGATTCAAAAAAATAGAGGTATACTTGCAGTGAGTCTGCCTTGATTATTAAAATACGCAGTCAATCGCAAATTGCAGGGGGTATGAGATGTTTTTACACATCGGATATTCACGCATTGTATATAAAAAAGATCTTATCGGTATTTTCCATATGAATTTGAAGGACAACCCGATTAATAAGCAGTTTTTGGAGTCATCCAGTAAAGGAAACTTTTACCTCAGCAGCAAGCTGGAGGAATGCAAATCTTTCATTGTTACAGAGGATGGTCTTTTTTTCTCATCTGTTGTTCCGGCAACGCTGGCCCGAAGAAATGAAGCACCGGGTAAGCGGGAAAGTTAAGTTTAATCGCCGGGAGATTGATGATATAATTAATCAGTATGGATGGATCTATGGAGGTATGTAATGGCGAGGCAAACAATTAATTCAAATGAAAAAGAATATGGTGCAGCCCAGATCCAGGTGCTGGAAGGTCTGGAGGCAATTCGCCGCCGCCCCGGAATGTATATCGGTTCTACCGGCAGTCCGGGGCTACATCACCTGGTTTTTGAGGTGGTGGACAACAGTATTGACGAGGTGCCTTACGGCTGCAAAAATATTAAGGTATGGATTCATCCTGACAACAGCGTTACTATTACCGATGACGGGCGCGGTATTCCTGTAGAAGAGCATCCGCAGCAAAAGCGGCCCGCCGTGGAGGTAGTGCTGACAACTCTTCATTCCGGAGGTAAATTTGACAGCGAAAGCTATAAGGTGGCCGGAGGTCTTCACGGTGTAGGTGTTTCCGTGGTCAACGCTCTTTCAGAGTGGCTTGAAGTGGAAATATACCGCAACGGCGGGATCTACCGCCAGCGTTATGAGAGAGGAAAGAAAGTTAATGAGCTTGAGACATCGGGTAAATCCAGGCGCACGGGTACGAAAATTACATTTCGCCCCGATCCGCTCATTTTTGAAGAGATCATTTTTGAAAATGAAATTATTGTCCAGCGCTTGCGTGAGCTTGCCTTTTTAAACCGGGGAGCCAGGATTACCTTCAACGACCTGCGCAGCGGTTATACGGAGCAGTTTAAATATGATGGTGGAATCAACCAATATACCGCCTATCTCAACCAGGGCAAAGATGTTCTTCCCAAAAAACCTGTCTATATAAGGCGCGAGCTGAACAGTTTTCATATTGAGATTTCGCTCCAGTACCAGAGCAGTTACAGTGAACTGATCTACACCTATGCCAACAACATTCACACTAAAGAGGGGGGCACCCATGAGCAGGGGTTCAAGGCCTCACTGACCCGCCTGATCAATGATTACGCCCGCCGGACAGGCCTGCTCAAAGAAAACGAAAATAATTTCAGCGGAGACGATGTCCGGGAGGGGTTAACCGCAATCCTCAGCGTGAAGATGCATGATCCACAGTTTGAAGGGCAGACAAAGACTAAATTGGGAAACCCCGATATGCGCAGTGCGGTAGATACTGTCTGCTACGAGGGGATGGGAACTTTTCTTGAGGAAAACCCCTCCACAGCACGGAGGATTGTGGAGAAAGCGATTCGTGCAGCCCGGGCCCGGGAAGCCGCCCGGAAAGCACGAGAGCTCACCCGGCGCAAAAACGCTCTTGATTTTACCAATCTGCCGGGGAAGCTGGCTGACTGCAGCAGCAAAGATCCGGGGGAAAGCGAACTCTTTATTGTTGAGGGGGATTCCGCAGGCGGTTCGGCAAAACAGGGCAGGGACAGGCGGATACAGGCCATCCTCCCCCTGCGGGGTAAAATACTTAATGTGGAAAAATCCCGGCTGGACCGGATCCTGGGCAATGAAGAGATCCGGGCCATCATTACGGCAGTGGGTACAGGCATTGATGAGGATTTTGCCCTGGAGAAGGCCCGCTATCAGAAAATCGTGATCATGACTGATGCAGATGTGGACGGTTCGCATATCAGGGTGCTGCTTCTTACTTTTTTCTACCGTTTTTTGCCGGTGCTTATTGAAAGCGGTTTTATCTACATTGCCCAGCCGCCTCTCTACAAAGTGAAAAAGGGAAAAAACGAGCAGTACCTGTACAGCGATGAGGAGCTGAATAGGCTGCTTGACAGCTGGGGACGCGACGGCATCCAGGTGCAGCGCTACAAGGGCCTGGGCGAGATGAATCCTGATCAGCTCTGGGATACGACTATGAACCCCGAGACCAGGTTTATCAAAAGAGTGGAGTTAATTGACGCTCAAAAAGCGGATCATATGTTTTTTGTGCTCATGGGCGACAAAGTTGAACCTCGCCGGCGTTTTATTGAAGATAATGCCGGCACAGTCAGGAACCTTGATATCTAGATAATCCTGTTGTTAAGGCCTGCCGGCGGCAAGGAAAGCATTTTGCTTACAACCCGGCAGCTTCGGATTCTAAAAATTCCTGCGAGGTGTATAATATGCCCTACATGGTCCTTCCGTATGTACTGCTGGCTCTTTTGACTGCCGGATACCTGATCTACCGCAGTCACAAGACAGGACCGGTTACGTTCAGGGTAAAATATATTTTATGCAACAGGGCTAACCTGGACCTTTTTCTCTCAGTTTTACTTGTATGCGCGCTATGTGCTCTTTTTGTGTGGTTCGACCTGAAAAAATTCAACGATTTTTCAGATCCAACGGGACGTCTGGTCTACGGCAGCAGGATAGTTTTTTACATTCTTCTGATAGCTGTTTTTTTGGCAAGGCAGTTTGAACGTCCGGCGCTTCGTGAAAAAGGGATCTCTTCTTCACGATGGTTCTGGACCTGGGACCGGATCAAAACATACCGCTGGAACGGCTCTTTGTTGGAGTTTCAGATAGGGAACTCTAAAAGAAAAGTTAGTGAAACCTGGGCGGTGGCAGCAGAGCAGAAACAGGAACTGGATCGCCTGTTAAGGCAAAAAATTAACAAGGCTGAGAAAAAGAAAAAGAGAAGCAAATCCGCAAGGCGATAGATGGAAAAGAGGGAGCTAATTGGCCGAAAAAAAACGCATCATCCCCGTCAGCGTTCACGAAGAAGTTAAAAAGTCATTCCTGGATTATGCCATGAGCGTGATCGTCAGCCGCGCTCTTCCCGATGTTCGGGATGGGCTCAAGCCTGTACACCGGCGAATCCTTTATGCCATGTCGGAGATGGGCTCTACTCCGGAAAAACCCCATCGCAAATCTGCAAGGATTGTCGGTGAGGTGCTGGGTAAATTTCATCCCCACGGGGATGTTGCTCTCTACGATGCCGCCGTCCGCCTGGCACAGGACTTTTCAACTCGCTATCCCCTGGTAGACGGGCACGGCAACTTCGGCTCCCTCGATGGCGATGCGGCGGCGGCAATGCGTTATACAGAAGCCCGCCTTTCGTCTCTCTCCATGGAACTCTTGACTGATCTGAATAAAGATACCGTTGATTTCAGACCTAATTTTGACGAAAGCCTTCAAGAACCCGTTGTCCTCCCCTCGCGCTTTCCAAACCTTCTGGCCAACGGATCCGCGGGTATTGCCGTGGGTATGGCTACAAATATACCGCCTCACAATCTTGGCGAACTCATTGACGCCCTGTTTTGCCTCATCAAAGAGCCCGGAATAACTGTACAAGGGCTGCAGCGTTATATAAAAGGCCCCGATTTTCCCACAGGGGGCATTATTGTGGGGCATGAGGGAATCAACAAGGCTTACCGGACCGGCAGGGGGATCATCCGCATGAGGGGGCGGGTGTACCATGAAATAATGGATAAAGGACGCGATCATCTGGTAATCGGCGATCTGCCGTACCAGCAGAATAAGGCCAGGCTTGTGGAGAGGATAGCCGAACTGGTCAAGGAAAAAAAGATTGAGGGGATTGCCGAGCTCAGGGATGAATCCGATCATTCGGGGGTGCGGATTGTCCTGGAAATACGCCCCGAATACGAGCCGCAGTTGATCATAAACCAGCTCTATCAATACACGCCTCTTCAGCAAACGTACGGTATAATCATGCTGGCCCTGGTCAATGGAGAGCCTAAAATCCTGGATTTAAAAGAGATGCTTTCATTCTACCTTGATCACCAAAAAGAGGTCATCGTGCGCCGGTCCCACTTTGACCTGGGGCGCGCAGAAGAGAGACTCCATATTATTGAGGGCCTGCGCACCGCCCTTTCCAGGCTTGATGAGGTCATTGCCCTGATCCGGCGGTCGCCTGATGGAGCGGCGGCGCGCAGCGGATTGATGGATCTGCTGGGAATCACCGAAAAGCAAGCCCAGGCCATTCTCGATCTGCGGCTGCAAAGGTTAACCCAACTTGAACAGTCCAAACTGGAAGAGGAGCGCGGTGAGCTGCTAAAAAGAATAGCATACCTGCAGAGTGTGCTGGCTGACGAAAGCCTGGTCTTGGGCATAATTCGCGACGAACTGCAGGTAATCAGGGATAAGCATGCCGATGAGCGGCGAACCCAGATTGTGGCTGGAGTTGATGAATTCGAACTTACCGACCTGATTTTGGAAGAAGATGTTGTCATCACTATAACCGATCGCGGTTATATTAAAAGACTGCCGGCCGCAACTTACCGGAGCCAGAGAAGGGGCGGCAAGGGGATCGTGGGAATGCAAACCCGCAAGGACGACCTCGTTGAGCAGTGCTATTTTGCTTCGACTCACGATCAGATCCTCCTCTTCAGCAACCGGGGAAAGGTCTACCGGCTAAATATTTACGAGATTCCGGAATCCAGCCGCCAGTCCAGGGGCACAGCCCTGGTAAATCTTCTGCCGCTGGAGAAAAAGGAATATATTACCGCCACATTGCCTATCAGCAGTTTCAGCGAAGAGAGGAACCTGCTTACGGTAACGGCGCGCGGGTTTGTAAAAAAGACGCCCCTGCAGGATTTCAGGCATGCCCGGAAAACAGGCCTGATTGCCCTTACCCTTGAAGATGAGGATGAGTTGATCTCCGTCTGTCTCACCGGCGGCGATGAGGAGATTATCGTCGGGACCGACGGCGGATATTTTATTCGTTTCTCAGAAACCGATGTTCGCTCCATGGGACGTGTTGCCCGGGGTGTAAAAGCGATTGCGCTGCAGCACCCGCATCGGGTGGTGGGTGCAGATCTGATCAATGCAGGCCAGTTTACCCTCATGGTCTCGGCAGCCGGTTTTGGCAAAAGAGTTGCCGCCGATGATTTTCGCCTCCAGCGCCGCGGCGGCAAAGGTCTAATCGGTATGAGGATATCGAAAGAAAGCGGGCCCCTGACGGGTTTCATGGTCATGAGCGAGGATGAAGAGGACTTTATTATTATAACTGCCGCGGGGCAGGTGATCCGGCAGAAAACAGCGCAGGTTTCCCTGCTGAGCCGCTATGCGCGGGGTGTAACCCTGATTCGCCTTGAAGAAGGCGACCTGGTTGTCGACTTAATCGGCCTTCCCGAGGAGAGGGATGGATAAAAAGTTGTCAATAAGGCGTAATTGCTTGCTGCTTCTTGCAGCTTTGCTCATTCTGATCGCCTCCGGCTGCAGACCTGAATTGGGCAGGCGCGAAATCGAATCTCTTCCATTTACAGGTGATGTCATTGTTTTAGGCGGCGGCATTGCAGGACTGACTGCTGCCCTTGAGGCGGCCCGCCATGGTGCTGCAGTGATTCTCTGCTACGATGAGCCGCAGGATGAACGCTGGATGTGGAACGCTGGAGCCCTGACAGGTGGGGAGGAGGGCGCAGCTTCGCTGGAAGAGGCTCTTGCCGCCTCCGGGAAGGACCAGGGCCAAACATGGCATTATCAACTTTTAGCCGCCCGTGCCGGCCAAGATCTGGCCTGGCTTGCTGGAGAAACAGGTTTGAGCTATGTTCCGGAGGGAGCGTTCAATGTTTTACCTGAAAACATCTCTTTCAGTCAAGCCCAGAGGGCTCTGATGAAAACAGTGCTGGCTGAGGGGGGTCGTCTTGTTGAGGGCGCTTGCATCCAAGAGCTGCTCATCGGCGATGATGGTGCTGCCGGGTTAACATTTCTAGACTTCACGGGTGTTCAACATACCGCTTATGCTCCGGCAGTCATCCTGGCTGACGGCGGCTATCTAAATGACCGGGAATGGATGGAGGAGCTTGATCCGGGGATAAGCGCAGTTTTCCGGAGCAGCGGACAGGAAAGTAAGGGCATAAAGGCGGCCCGGGCCGCCGGAATAGATCTGGTGGATGAAAGGCAGTTTACCTATACCCTTGCTGTGGAGGAGGGGAGGAACTGGGTGGAAGTAGAGCCGCCTCCCGGGACGGTGCTCATTGTTGATGAGCAGCTGTTCCCGCTTGCAGGGCGGCCTGGAGAAGAGATCATTCAGCTAATTTTGGGCAGCACCGGCGGCATGGGTTGCCTCCTTGTTTCTGAAACGGCCCTGTCCCCGGGATATGAATTGAACTGGCCCCGCTATGCAGGCCTGGACGCATTCATGGAGTCAAACCAGATTCAGGTACCGTCGCTGCACCGCTGGTTCAGCCAACCTTACGGCACTTTCTATGGATGCCGGGTTAAAGCGGCCGCAGTTTACTGCCTGGGTGGAATTGCTGTTGATGAATCGGGAAGGGCGCTGCGCAGAGGCAAGCCGGTGGAAGGCCTGTATGCTGTGGGGGAAACGGCGGGCGGTCTCAACGGCGCCGCCCTTATGCCTGGAGCAGCTTTAACGGAAGCGCTGGTATGGGGGCGCCGTGTTGGCGAGGCGGCAGCCCGGCGGGCCCAGGAATAGAAAACATTTCGTTGTCGTATTGATGAAAAGCAGGAGGGCTACACCATGAAAGAGCAAAAAGGAATTGGCATAACCGATACTACCCTGCGCGACGCCCATCAGTCTCTCCTGGCTACACGGATGCGCCTGGAGGAAATGCTACCCGTGGCCGGGCTGATGGACGGGGCTGGCTATCACTCACTGGAGGTCTGGGGCGGGGCAACTTTTGATGCCTGCATGCGGTTTCTGGATGAAGACCCCTGGGAGAGGCTGCGCCGCTTGCGCCGCGTGTTCCGCCGCACCAGGCTGCAGATGCTTCTGCGGGGTCAGAATATTGTCGGTTACCGTCACTATGCCGACGATGTTGTACAGGAATTTATCAAGAGGGCGGTGGGCAACGGCATCGATATCATCCGAATTTTTGATGCGCTGAATGATCCCCGCAACATGGAACAGGCCATGGGCGCAGCAAAAGAGGAAGGGGTCCATGTACAGGCGGCGCTGAGCTATACCATCAGCCCGCTGCATGATATAACCTATTTTGTCAACCTGGCGGCGAAATTCAGGGAGATGGATGCGGACTCAATATGCATCAAGGATATGGCCGGTTTACTCTCGCCGGCAGACGCTTATGAGCTGGTCAGGCGGCTGAAGGAAGAGGTAGGGCTGCCGGTCCAGCTGCACTGCCACTACACCAGCGGGATGGCTTCAATGGCCTATCTCAAGGGAATTGAAGCCGGCGCCGGCGTTGTTGATACTGCCAGTGCGGCCCTCTCGCTGGGAACAAGCCAGCCCCCTACGGACAGCATTGTGGCTGCCCTGCGCGGCACGCCTTATGATACAGGGTTGGATCTGCAGCTCCTGGCCCGGATCAGCGATCATTTTAAGGAGGCCGGCCGCAAGCATGATATACCACGCGAGGTAATCATGGGGGTGGATACGGATGTCCTCCGGTACCAAATCCCGGGGGGGATGATCTCCAACCTCACTTCACAGCTGGCGGAACAGGATGCCCTTTCACTCCTGCCTGAAGTGCTTGAAGAGGTGCCCCGCGTACGGGCTGATCTGGGCTATCCTCCTCTGGTGACGCCGAGCAGCCAGATCGTGGGCACACAGGCAGTGGTCAACGTGGTGCTGGGGAAGCGTTACAAAATGGTCTCCACGGAGTTGAAGAACTACCTGCGCGGCCTTTACGGGCGGGCGCCGGGTGAAATCAACCCGGAAATCTTGAGTCAGGTGCTGGGGGAGGAAAAACCGGTTACCGTCAGGCCTGCCGATCTTATTCCGCCGCAGCTTCCCGAAGCACGGCGGGAAATTGAGGAGTATATGACACAGGAGGAGGATCTGTTGTCCTATATCTTGTTTCCCAATGTTGCACTTGACTTTTTCAAGAGGCGCAGGGGGCTGCTCCCACCGCTGGCGGGTCCGGAGGAGGGAGCGGCAATAGGACTTTTTACCGAAGAAGCGGATCGCAGGATCATAAAAACAGCCGGCATTGACCATGACCTGGTTTGGCGGGACGATGATGAGATAATCTATCCCGTTTAAGCGAAAGCGGGCCGGAGGATCCGGGCACCGCCGCCGCGCAGCACAGTTTTCAATTTTCCCCCGATCAGCTATAATAATATGTATGCATAACATTTTTGGAGCGCCCCGGTCCTCCGGGCCGGGCGGCTTTGATGGATGAAGATACCGGCTGCGCGGGCAGCACGGAGGAGGCGATGATTTGAAAAAGTACCCCAGCGAAGCAATCCGCAACATTGCTTTAATTTCTCACGGAGGCGCCGGGAAAACTTCCCTTGCCGAGGCTCTTCTTTTTAGCGGCGGGGCCGTTAACCGCCTGGGGAATATCGAGGCGGGTACCACAACCACAGATTATGATCCTGATGAGATCAAAAGGCAGGTAACAATCAATGTGGGCCTTGCTCCCCTGGAATGGAATGGGGTTAAGGTGAATCTTCTGGATACGCCCGGTTATTTTGACTTTATCGGGGATCTGCTTGGAGCGCTGCGCGTAGTCGACTGCGTCGCAGTGGTTGTCTGCGCCGTTTCCGGTGTTGAAGTGGGCACAGAGAAGGTCTGGCAATATGCCGATGATTTTGAGCTGCCCCGCCTTGTTCTGATCAACAAACTGGATCGGGAGAACGCTGATTTTGAAGGGACCCTGGCTCAGCTGCAGAAACATTTCGGCATCAAAGTGGTTCCGGTGCAGCTGCCCATTGGAAAGGAAGAAAACTTCAAAGGCCTGGTTGATCTTGTTGAAGAGAAGGCATTTTATTTTTCAGATGAGGGGAAAAAGATCGAAGAGGCCGAAATCCCAGAGGAGCTGCGCGGAGAGGCGAAAACCCTCCGGGAAAAACTGATCGAGGCGGCGGCGGAAACAGAAGATGAGCTCCTGCTTAAATACCTTGAAGGCGAAACCCTGGATCGAGAAGAGATCCTGCTGGCGCTGCGCCGCGGCATCTCTGAGCGCAAGATCATCCCAGTGCTCTGCGGTGCGGCGACAAAAAACTACGGCAGCGGACCGCTTTTGGATTTCATAAAGACGTACATGCCCTCACCCCTTGATCGAGGGGAGATCGACGGGATCCTACCGGGTAGCGAAGAGAAGGTTAGCCGAAATATTTCCCCCGATGAACCCTTTGCCGCGCTGGTTTATAAAACCCTGGCAGATCCCTATGTGGGGCGGATCAATTATTTCAGGGTCTATTCCGGGACCATGAGTCCAGATTCACAGATCTACAATGTGAACAAGGAGAAGAGCGAGCGTGTCGGACAGATATTCTCCATGCGGGGCAAGAACCAGATCTCGATGGAAGAGGTGGTGGCCGGCGACATCGCCGCCGTGGCCAAGCTGCAGCAAACCGCCACCGGCGACACACTATGCGACCGCAGCAGCCCCTTTCAATTTGTGCCCATAGAGTTCCCTGACCCTGTAATCTCTTTTGCCGTGGAGCCGAAGACAAAAGGAGATGAGGAGAAGGTCAGCAGCGGCCTTTCGCGTTTCCTCGAGGAGGATCCTACCTTTCGCCTGGAGCGGAGGGCGGAAACACGGCAAACGGTTATTTCAGGCCTGGGGGAACTGCATCTGGAGATCATTGTCAGCCGGCTGGCTCAGAAATTCGGGGTGGAGGTTGATCTGTCCACGCCGAAAGTGCCGTACAAAGAGACCATCCGCGGCCAGGTCAAGATTGAAGGCAAGCATAAAAAACAGACCGGCGGACGCGGGCAGTACGGCCATGTCTATCTCGAACTGGAGCCGCTGTCACCGGGAGAGGGGCTTATCTTTGAAGATAAAATCTTCGGGGGCGTGGTCCCGAAGCAGTATGTTCCCGCTGTGGAGAAAGGAATCCGCGAGGCCATGGAAGAAGGTGTACTCGCAGGTTACCCGGTAGTCGATATCGGGGTGAGGCTGGTTGACGGCTCTTACCATACCGTGGATTCCTCCGAGATGGCTTTTAAAATTGCCTCGGGGATGGCGTTCCGCAAGGGGATGGAGCTGGCGCAACCGGTCCTGCTGGAGCCGGTGATGAATGTGGATATCATTGTTCCTGATACCTTTATGGGCGATATCATGGGCGATCTGAACGGGCGCAGGGGGCGGATCCAGGGCGTTGAATCCGCTGATGAACTGCAGAAAGTCCGGGCCCAGGTTCCCATGTCCGAGATGTTCAGATACTCTATAGATCTGCGCTCCATGACACAGGGCCGCGGATTTTTTTCCATGGTCTTTTCTCACTATGAGGAGGTGCCGCACCAGTTTGCCGAACAGGTTATTGCTGCGGCCAAAGAGGAAAAGGAGAAAGAATAAAAGCCGGGCGGATTAAAACCGGGCATCAGACAGATCTTTCCCGCAAAAGGGAGAGATCTGTTTTTTGAGAGAAAATGTCTCTTCCGTGTATAAAATATACGGGGATGTATCAGGATCTTTTTAGGAATCATTACCATGAACAAGTGATCTGAAACCACTGGAACAGGGAGAAGGGGAGCCTGGTGCAATTTAGATTGATCACGGCGGCAGAGGCGGGGCGCTTTGATGATTTTATCCGCTCCGCTGCCGGGGGACATTTATTTCAGTCATATATGTGGGGGGAACTGAAGAAAACAGCCTGGCAGCCTTTGCGCGCAGTGCTGGAGGAGGAAGGACGCATTGCGGCGGCGGCTTCGATCCTGAAGCGTAAAATACCCCTGGGGCAACGAACAATTTTCTACCTGCCGCGCGGACCGGTGCCCCTGGATTGGAACAACGCAACTGTATTGAGGGAGCTCTTCAGCGGCATACGCAACTTGGCCGAAGAGCACCGGGCAGTTCTGATCAAAATTGACCCCTGCCTTACTGAGAAGCAGACGGCGCCTGCTGCAGCGCTTTCCCGGATCGGGTTCCGCCCCGCCCCGGGGGAGCATGACTTCGGGGGGTTACAGCCGCGCTATACCTTCCGTCTCGATCTGAGCGGCGATCCTGAGGAGATCATGGACCGTTTTCCCAAAAAAATCCGCTATAAAATCAGGTACGGTCCCGCCAGGGGGCTGGAGTTTTTCTCCCCCGGCGAAGAAGGGCTGCCTGAGTTCATACGCCTGATGGAAAAAACAGCGAAGCGGGGGGGCTTTGTCGGCCGGAAGCCTGATTACTACCGCAGACTATTCGCGATCCTGGGACCTGAAGGGGTAATCCGGCTTACGCTGGGCCGCTTCGGGGGCGAGGTTATAGTCGCCGGGATTACATTTGCCTTTGGCGGAAAGGCCTGGGCTGTTTACGGCAGCCAGAGCGATCGCTATCGGAACCTCTATGCCTATCATGCCCTCATCTGGGAACGGATCAGGTGGGCCAAAAGCAGGGGAGCACGCTGGTTTGATTTTTACGGTGTTCCCGGGGAGGTAGGCGAAGCACACCCTCTGTACGGTATTTACCACTTTAAAAAGAGCTTTGGCGGTGAATTCCATGCCTTTATTGGCGAGCAGGATCTGGCGCTCTCCCGGGCATACTACTGGATCTGGCGGCGCCTCTTTCCCTTATTCTATGATTCGGCAATGCGGATGATTAAAGCCGGTAGGGGCGCCGCCTTAAGCCTCCCTTTTTGATAGGGAGGGCTCCTTTTTTTCCCCGGCGGCTGCCCCCAGAGAGGGGAAAATCCGCCTGAACAGCCCGCCTGCCTTTTTGAGCAGCTTCATCAAGAGCACCCTGCCGAAGGAAAATAAAGGCTTTGGATCATCGGCGGCCCAGAGGGCATGGGCTTTGTGGTGGCTCAGCCAGGGGCGGAGGATCTCTTTGCAGCGGAGCTGGCGGCTTTTCAGGTAAGCCCTGGTGCTGAAAATATCTTCATAGGCATGCCAGAAGGCCCAGGGTTTCTCTTCTTCGGGGTGGTGATCGGGCAGCGGTCTACCGATAAGATCCCGGTAATGGATATAGGCGAACTCTACGCCGCATTTGTCAAAAAGAGCATTCAGGCTGCTTAAGCGGGCATTTATTTCGATCATGTAGAGATCCCCGGTGACGGGATGCCGCTTGAATTCGATTTCACCGTAGCCGCGGTAGCCGATAAGCCGCATGTACTCGAGACCCAGGGCGGTAATCTCGGCATCGCAGCAGTGATGGGTCAGGGTGGAGGAGCCAAAATTAATGGGGAACTGGCGCAGTTTCTGCGCGGTAAGGGTGTGCGTGGCCCGGCCCTCAGTATTGATATAGGTGTCAAAAACATACATGCAGTCGTCAAAACCGGGGATGATCTCCTGAACCATTATCTCAAGGCCGGCGGCCCGCGCCCGGGCCAGGGCGCTGCTCAAAGAGTCCCTGTCGCCGGCGATAAGGCACTTGCTCCGGAAAAGGCGCACAAACTCGTGGGACAGCGCCGGCTTGATCATGCAGGGGAAGTGCATCTGCTCCGCCACCCCTGAGAGGTCAGTATTGCTCTCCACGAAAAAAGAAAGGGGCATTCGCAGACCGAGTTTTTGGGCTATACGGTACAGCCCTTTCTTGTTGATGATCTCCTCGAGCAGTCCCGGAGGGTTTTGGGGAATCCGGTAATATCTGGACAGCTCCTCTGCATAGCGTGAGATCAGGAGGGCGTAATTGTCATGGCCCGCCATCAGCACCGGCCGATCTGCGAACTGCTTTCCAAAGTCAAGCAGGAAGCCGGCCAGCCCCTTTTCATCTTTGTTTACATCGGGGCAGAGCACTTTTTTAAAGACATATTTTGAGGAAAGGGCGTAAGCAGAGGGAAAATGATAGTCAAAAGCATAGACCCTGACGCCGCGGCGTCCCAGGGTACGGATGGCTCCGAGAGGAGTATAAAAGTTTGCTCCGAGAATAACTGATGCAGGCAGCACTGGATCCCTCCTCAGCGAAATGTTCGCTTTTGATTATAAACCTTCTTGAACGCGGAGACAAATTCAAGGTTTATCCAAAACCGCCGGGGCGGGCATGCAAGGGCCGGTGCCCCCGGGTATTCAAATAAATGGGATGATCATATTATGATATAATGAAAAATAAATTTTACCTGGACCGGTTTTTGCAGAGCGAATGTTCAGCCGCAAATCTAACCTGGGAGGACAGGAAGCCTTGAATCGAAAAACAGTTGCCGTGATCTTCGGGGGCAGTTCCGGGGAGCATGTTGTCTCGTTAAAATCAGCGCGCTCGATTATGGAGGCGATTGACGGGGAGCGTTACAGAATAATTCCCATCGGCATTAGCAGGGAGGGAACCTGGTTCACGGGCAGCGAGGCCTGGAGCCTGCTCCGGGAACGGGGAGATCTGCAGGGCCTTCAGAGGGCGGTGATGTTGACTGATCCCCGCCGGCCGGGCCTGCTGGTTGAAAATAAGGGTTGGCCTGATTCGTGGGGATTTCAGCACCTTGATCTGGTCTTTCCCGTTTTGCACGGTCCCTATGGCGAGGATGGAACCATACAGGGTTTGCTTGAACTTTCCGGAATTCCCTACGTGGGGTGCGGGGTGCTCTCGTCAGCGGTGGCCATGGATAAAACGGTGATGAAAATGCTCTTTCTGAAGCACGGTTTACCGGTGGGCCCTTATCTCTATTTCACCCGTTGGGAATGGCGCTGCAAAGCCTCCCTTCTGGTGGGGCGGATCTGCCGGGAGCTGAAACTGCCCTGTTTTGTCAAGCCAGCCAATCTCGGCTCCAGTGTGGGTATAACCAGGGTTTCAGATGCGGCCCGTCTGGCCGTTGCCATTGAGGAAGCCCTGCGTTATGACGACAAGGTTATTGTTGAGGGGGAACTCAAGGGCAGGGAGATAGAATGCAGCGTTCTGGGTGATCTGGAGCCCCGGGCTTCACGGGCGGGAGAAATTATCCCCTGCAACGAATTTTACGATTATAAAGCCAAGTACCTCGATGATCGCTCAGAGCTGATCTATCCAGCGGATCTGCCTCCGGGGCTTGAAGCAAAGATCCAGGAGCTGGCCTGCCGCGCCTTTACCTCCGTTGAGGCCAGCGGGCTGGCCCGCGTCGATTTTTTCGTCAATCCGGAGGCGGAGTCGATTATGATCAATGAGATCAACACTATGCCCGGATTCACCATCATCAGCATGTATCCCAAGCTGTGGGAGGTTAGCGGGATTGGCTTCCGCGATCTGGTCAGCCGGCTGCTGGAACTGGCGGAGGACAGATTTGCCCGCCGCCGGGGGCTGCGTACCGCCCCGCCGGAGTAGAAAAGAAAGATTAAAAGAAGAGGAGTTGCAATCGAGAATGCCCAGTAACTATCTGCTGATTCCCGGCCCGACACCCGTTCCCCACAGGGTGGCGCAGGTCATGTCCGCGGAGATGTTCAACCACCGCGGACCCCGCTTTGCAGAACTTATCGCAGAACTGACCGCCTCTTTGAAGGAAATTTTCCAGACCGAAGCCCGCCTTTTTATGCTGACCGCTTCGGGAACAGGGGCCATGGAAGCGGCTGTTGTAAATTTTTTGTCTCCGGGCGACAGGATTGTATCGCTTGTCAACGGATCTTTTGGGGACCGCTTTGCAAAGATTGCCGCCGTGTACGGGGGGAGCGTTGAACGTATGGAAACCCCCTGGGGGCAGCCCCTGGACTACGACAGTTTTGAAGCGAAGCTGCGGAAAGACAAAAACAGAACTGTTCGCGCGATTACAGTTGTCCACAACGAATCCTCCACCGGAATGATCAATGATCTGGAAGCGATCAGCCGTATGCGAGGCGATCATCCTGCCCTGCTCATGGTTGACACTGTCAGTTCCATGGGCGCCGTTGACATCCCTGTAGACCGGCTGGGCATTGATGTCTGTTTTACCGCCTCCCAGAAAGCCCTTCAGCTCCCTCCGGGGATTTCTTTCATCAGCGCCGGGGAGAGGGCCTGGCGGGCGGCGGCAAGCTCCGCGATGCCGAAATACTATTTCAATCTTCAGACGGCTGAAAAACTGCTGCAAAAAGGGCAAACTCCCTTCACGCCCGCTTTGCCCCAGTTTGTCGCCCTACGGGAGGCGCTGCAGATTTATTTTTCCGAAGGGCGGGAAAACTGTTATATCAGGCACCGGTGCATGGCTTCGGCAGTGCGGGCTGCAGTGCGGGCGCTGGGATTGGAGTTGCTGGTTAAGGAGGAGCGCTTTGCCTCACCCACGGTGACGGCAGTCATGAACCCTCCCGGGGTAAAGGAGGATAGGCTTCAGGCGGAGATGCGTGATCGTTTCGAGGTGGAGATTGCCGGCGGCCAGGGTGCGCTGGAGGGGAAGATGTTTCGTGTAGGCCACCTGGGAGCGGTGGGCTATTTTGATGTGCTGGCCGGTATCGCCGCCCTGGAGATGGTTTTGCAATCGCTCGGTTACCCGCTGAAAAGAGGATCAGCTGTTGGCGCCGCCGAAGAGATGATCCCAAATTAGAGAAAGGCAGGAAGCTGTAAGGGCCGTGGGGAATTACTTTACGAGGTGAGGGCTGTTGAAGGAGAACAACCAGCAAACGCTCTTCGATTATCTGGACAGGGTTGAAGGCGGCTCAGGGGAGAAGGATATAGAGCTTGAACTGGCCGGGCTGGAAAAAAGGTGCCGCTCTTGCAACCTTTGCGTCCTGAGATCCGGCTGCCGCCAGGTTGTATTCGGTGAGGGCAGCCCAAGAGCCGGGCTCATGCTGGTGGGTGAAGGCCCCGGCGCGGAGGAAGATCGCCTCGGCAAGCCCTTTGTGGGAACGGCGGGCAGGCTCCTTGACCGCATCCTGGAGGCGGCGGGGCTGAAACGGGAAGAGCTTTATATCACCAATGTGGTCAAGTGCCGTCCTCCCGGCAACCGCCTCCCCGAAACCGGCGAAGCGGCGCAGTGTTTGCTTCACCTTAAAGAGCAGATCCGCCTGATTAATCCCACGCTCATAGTTTGCCTGGGCGCCCTGGCCACGCGGAACCTGATCGGCGGCAGCGAATCACTGACCCGCCTGCGGGGGCGCTGGTACACTATTGAGGGGCGCCGCTGCATGCCCACCTTCCATCCCGCGGCGCTGCTCCGCGACAGCAGCAAAAAGAGGCCGGTTTGGGAAGATTTTAAAGAAATAGCGCGTTGTTATCGGCAGATCAGTAGCGGAGGTTAGAAGTGTATGTCCGCCCAAAAGAAAGTTCTTTTAGTGGATGACGAAAAAACCCTGGTTAAGGCATTGAAATTCAACCTTGAAAAGGAAGGCTTCCTTGTTGAAGAGGCCTACAACGGTGAAGAAGCGCTGGAGAAGGCCTTTGAAGCGGCCCCGGATATTATTATTCTCGATCTGATGCTGCCGGGCCTGGACGGTTTCGAGGTTTGCCGGGAAATTCGCAAAAAAGAAGAGATCCCCATCATCATGCTGACCGCAAAGGGTGAGGACATTGACAAGGTCCTCGGCCTGGAGCTGGGCGCTGACGATTACATGACCAAGCCCTTTAACCCCCGGGAACTTGTCGCCCGGATGAAGGCCATTTTAAGGCGCAGCGCCGCCAGGGATGAGGGGCTGCGCAAAAGGATTCAAATCGGAGAACTGCAGATTGACCTCCTGCAGCACCGGGTAATCAAAGGCGAGAGGGATGTAGACCTGACGGCAAAAGAATTTGCCCTCTTGAGTTTTCTGGCCTCCAATGCAGGCCGGGTTTACTCAAGGGAACAGCTCCTGGAGCAGATCTGGGGTTACAATTATTATGGAGATGCCCGAACTGTAGATGTTCATATACGGCATCTGCGCGAAAAAATCGAGGAGGATCCAAGCAACCCCCGGTTGATCCTGACGGTGTGGGGAACAGGTTACAAATTCAGAGAGGAACTTTGATGTTTAAATTCAAAAGCATCCGCTCCCGCCTCACGGTTACTTTTTTGGTGGCGATTTTGGCAGTTATGCTCATCGTCGCTTTTTTTCTGGATCAGGTGATGGGACGCTATTATATTAATGCCCTGCAGGACAACCTGATCCGCTCGGGAGCCCTGGCAGGGCAGTTCGTAGCCGGGCAGCTCCAGGAGGAGGCTGATCCCGTTCGCCTGAGCTGGCTGGCGGAAAATTTCAGCCGCCAGATGAAGGCTCGAGTTATTTTTGTCAATAAAAAGGGGATTGTTATCGGAGACTCTGTCCGGGTGGGCGGGCTGCTGGGGCAGCTCCTTGACCGTGAGGAGGTAGCTGCCGCCTTTGCCGGTGAAACCGGTATTAGCATTCAATACAGCGAGCTGTCGAAACAGAAGGTTATGCAGGTGGCTTTGCCCGTGCTGGATGAAGAAGAGAAGCCGGTGGGGGCTGTTTTTCTTTCCGCCTCCCTGCAGGAGATCGATAAGATCATGGCTGATATCCGGGGCTTTCTCATACTGGCCACCCTGCTTGCAGCTGTAATGACTGGAATCGGCGCGGTCTTCATGGCTCAACGCTTTACCGGCCCCCTGGAGATACTTACAGAAGCGGCAGGAAAGATGGCCGAGGGAAAACTGGAGCAGCGTATTCCGGTGAAGTCGGAGGATGAGATCGGTCGGCTTGCCGACAGGTTTAACCTGATGGCGGAGAAGCTTGATTATTATACTCAAAATTTGCGTAAATTTGTTGCCAATGTGGCGCATGAACTGCGCACCCCCCTGGCTTCGCTCAGCCTGCTGACCAGATCGCTCAAGGATTATGAGATGGAGCCGGAGCAGCAGCGGGAGTTCCTGGATGATCTTGACCGCGAAATGGAGCGGCTAGTTGCCCTGGTCCGGGATCTGTTGGAGCTGACCACCCTTGAAGGCGGGGAAGCCCACCATGAAGGGCTTGCTTTTGATGAGCTTGTTCGTGATCTGATAAGGCAGGCTGCACCCCGTTTTGACCGGCAAAATGTGAGGCTGCTTAGCGATGTGCCGACGGGGAGCTACCCCATCGCCGGTTCCAAACTCCAGTTATGCCAGGTGCTGCACAACCTCCTGGATAATGCCCTGAAGTACACTCCACCGGGGGGATGGGTTAAATTGTCGCTCTGGAGAGAGGGGGAAGCGGTGGAAATAAAAGTTGAGGATACCGGATGCGGCATACCGGAAAAGGATCTCCCCTTCATTTTTGAGCGATTTTTCCGGGTTGACCGGGCCCGTTCCCGGGAAATGGGAGGCACGGGGCTGGGCCTGGCCATTGTCCGGGAAACAGTGGAGGCGCATGGAGGCAGGGTGTGGGCCGGTAGCAAGGAGGGCGAAGGGAGTGCTTTTTATTTCACCCTGCCGCTGCTGCTGAAGGAGGATGTTAACGATAATTAATGTATATTTTAGCAGCCTTTATAGTCATGGTTCTGAATTAATGATAGAATTAATTAATTCGTTGGATCCCTGTAAAGGTGTTATCTTATGAAACGGATTGAACCATACTATTTCCTCATCGGCCTGGCTGCTATCTTTGTGATCGCCGGGATGATTCTGTACAGCGCTCGCGGCCTGACATTGATGAAGCATGGAGACCCCATCGAACCGCTGGGCGGTACAGATAAGGAGGATCTCTTTGAACTCTGGTTTACCGGCGCCAACCTTCTTGATCTGAGCGTTGATCGCAATGTTACAGGAATCATATTTGGCAGCGAGTCAAAAAAAGTCAGTCTGCTGGACCGCGAACGGAAACTGCGTTGGGAAAAGAGTTTTCCGACCAGCCCGCTGCAGACAAAGATTTCCGCCTGCGGGAACTACCTGGCGGTGGGCACTGAAGGCGGGGATCTGTTTTTCATGTCTGCCGATCAGCAGGTCTGGTGGCAGCAGGAGCTGGAAGAATCCGTTTACCTTGTGACGCTGTCCGCCAACGGTAAATGGGTTCTTGTTGCCAGGGGCGCCCCGGAACAGGACATACATCACCTGGAGCTTTATGATGGTCATAATGGATCCCTTCAATGGAGCATAGCCACCGGCCCGTTGCAGAAGATATACCTGGCCGGAGAGCAGCTGAACCGGGGTCTTGTATTTTACAGCTACGAGCAGGAGGGTACAGCGGCCACCGCTGCTGCTGCGTTAACGGGAGAGAACTTGTGGGTGAGGGAGGGGGTTACCCTGGAGGCCATCTCTCGCACTGAAAGCAGGCTGGCCCTGCTAGACAGCACTTCGCTTATCGTCTGCAGATCCCAGGGGGAGGTGCTCTGGGAGCGGACGTTGCCCGCCGGCTTTAACACAACGACGGTGATGTTCAATCCCCAGAACAGCAACCTTCTTCTTTACGGAAGCGAAGACAGGCAGAATGAAAACCTTTACTATTTCAGCGCCGAGGGGAAAGATCTCTGGAGGAAAAAAATAGCCGAAGGGGCGCTGCTGTCTTTCGCGGCAGACGGCAACAGGATTATCACCAGTTCCTGGCGCCACTATAAAGAAGATTTCAGCCAGATGGTTTTCCTTGATGAAACAGGTGAAGCGCTCCCGGTAAATCTGGAGCTGGGAATGCGTGTAGAGCGGCTGCTCGTCTCCAGCAGCCGCCGTTACATTGTCATCGGCGGAGAGGACGGCTTTATTGACGTCATTGATCTGGATGCGGAGCTGTTCCGGGACAATGCGCAGAGCCAGGCGCCGGCTCCGTTATACAGCCCTGCCGTTACCGATTTGGAGAAAGGCCGTTTGGCGGTTACCCTTTTCTTCAACAGCGATGATTATTATATTCCCGTTTCCAGGTTGATCAGCCAGACCGATAACCCGCTCAGGACTGCAATTGAGGAGTTGATCCGCGGCCCCTCCCGCGAAAGCGGTCTGAACCGGACCATTCCCAAGGATGCCGCAGTGGAGGTTACCTTTAAAAAAGAAAGCGGGCAGCTATTTCTGGCGCTTTCGCCTGAAATGGCCGGGATGACCGGTGCTTACCAGCCTTTAAGTGTAATAAATTCGCTTAGCTATACAATCGGATCCTTTGCTGAAGTCAAAGAAATATACATTACAGCGGGCAAAGAGCCCCTTGAAACATTCGGCAACGGCGTGGTTTTAGAGCAACCCATACAGCCGCATCACTGGAAAGATCCTCTTTTCATCCCTGTGCGGATCAGTGAGCGCTATTACATTATTCCCAGAGAGGCTTCCGAACTTGAAATCGAGCAGCGCGATCTCGACGGCCTGCTCATGGCTGTTGTGAAACAGTGCCGGTCATTCTATTTTGTGCCGGGCGATCTCAATCTTATTGAAGTTAGCGAGGCGGACAATGTACTCAGGGTCGACTTAAATTCCTCCTTCCGCATGCTATTCCCCGAAGACGGGGGAGTTGAAGAGCAGCTGCATGCGGCGATGGTTCTGGATGCCCTTTTCCTGACGGCTGCTGGAAACAGCGACAGCCTTCACATGGAAATATATGTGGAAGGTGAGAAATGGTCGCCGCCGCAGGACTATCCCTCCCTGGACCGCAGTATTTACAGGCCCTACCACATCAACCCCGAGTTTTAGGGAATAATTGTCATCAATTGTTATTGCGGAACCTCTTCCAGGGAGACGCTTTTCCCCCGATCCTGCCATATGCGTTGTCATTTAACTGTATTTGGGCTAAAATATGATAAAAGGCAGAAACGAGGCGGTCGGAAATGGATCACTATAAAAAAGAGATTGGCCAGATTCTGGCGCCGCTGGTCATGCTTGAAGAAACCCGGGTGGCGGAGCTCCTGGAAGAGCCGCCTGACCCTGAACTCGGCGATCTGGCTTTTCCCTGTTTCAGCCTGGCTGCCCGTCAAAAGAAATCGCCGGCGGCAATTGCCGCAGAACTGGGCGAGTCCCTTTCCGGCAAACGGGGAGTATTCTGGGAAAGGGCTTCCTCCAGGGGGCCTTACCTGAATTTCCACTTTGACTATCCTGTTTTCAGCCGTGATCTTCTAAAACGGATCTATGATGAAGGGCCGGGGTACGGCAAAAGCGATCGCGGCGGAGAAGGAGTCATCGTTATAGACTATTCCTCGCCCAATATATGCAAGCCCTTTGGAATCGGGCATATACGCTCAACCGTCATTGGCCATGCCCTGTCCTTGATTCTTGAGGCCCAGGGATATCGCTGCCTGGGCGTCAACCATCTGGGAGACTGGGGCACACAGTTTGGGAAGATGATTGTAGCCTTCAAACGCTGGGGCGACGGTGAAAAACTGCAGAAAGATCCCGTCAACTATCTCTATCACCTCTATGTACGCTTTCACCAGGAGGCCGATTCAGATGTCTCGCTTGAAGAGGAGGCCCGGCATTGGTTCAAGCGACTTGAAGACGGCGAGAAGGAGGCTGTTGACTTCTGGGAACTTTTCCGCCGTCTCAGCCTGGAAAATTACGATCAGATTTACAACCTTCTGGGCATAAAATTCGATTACTATCACGGCGAGAGCCATTACAACGATATGCTCGACGACGCCATCCGGCTGGTTCAAGAAAAAGGGGTGGCCACTGAAAGCGAAGGCGCCCTCATCGTGGATCTGGAAAAATACGGCCTTCCGCCGGCCATGCTGCGCAAGAAAGATGGGGCTACTCTCTATCTGACCAGGGATCTGGCGGCGGCGCAGTACCGGCAGCGCACCTTTCATTTTGTAAAGGCGCTCTATGTGGTGGGGGCGGAGCAGAAACTGCATTTCCAGCAGCTTGTCAAGATTCTGGAGCTCCTTGGTTTCCCCTGGGCCCGCGACTGTATTCATATCCCCTTTGGCCTGATCCGCTTCAAGGAGGGGCGGATGTCCACCCGCGAAGGGAAAATGATCCTTTTGGATGAAGTGCTTCAGCGCTCCATTAGCCTGGCCCGTAAGATTATTGAGGAGAAGAACCCCGATCTGGCCGATAAGGAAAGCGCAGCGAAAGCCGTCGGGCTTGGGGCGGTCCGCTTTGGCGACCTGAGCAATGACCGGATCAAGGATGTAGAATTTGACTGGGAGAAGGTGCTCGATTTCTCCGGCGAGACAGCGGCCTATATCCAGTACGCCCATGCCCGCATCTGCAGCATCCTCCGCCGCGCCGGCACCGCCTCTCCCGACTGGTCCGGGGAGGCCGCCGGCTTTCTGGGGCAGGCGGAGGAGAAGGCCCTGGTGAAAACCCTGGCTGCATATCCGGGGAAAATTACGGCCTCCGCCGAGGGCTACCGCCCCTCCATTCTGGCACGCTATCTCATCGATGTAGCCCGTGATTTCAACCGTTTTTACCACGAGTGTCCCGTTCTTGTTGACGATCCCCATCTGCGGCAGGCGCGCCTGATTCTCATTGCCGCCGTGCGCCGGGTTCTCGAAAGCGGCCTGGGGCTGCTCGGCATCGCCGCCCCGGAAGAGATGTAAAAGGCGGCGCGATTAATTGTCGGAGGTTTTGGTCTGATGCTCGATATAAAATTTGTCCGGGAATACCCCGAAAAAGTTAAAGAGGCGATGGCTCAAAAAAATGAGCCGGCAGACCTGGTTAGGCTCCTGGAGCTGGATCAGGAGCGCCGCCGGCTGCTGCAGCAGGCCGATGGGATGAAGCGGCTGCGCAACCGGGTTTCAAAGGAGATCGGCCTGGCCGGAGGGGACCGTACTGCAGTGCAGCAGAAAAAAGAAGAGATGCGGCAGGTGTCGGGGAAAATCAAGGAGCTTGACGAGGAACTGCGCGGGATTGACGCCGGGATGGAGCAAATCTTGCTGCGCCTGCCCAACATCCCTGATCCCGAAGTGCCTCCCGGCCGGGATGAAGCCGATAACCAGGAGGTGCGCGCCTGGAGCCGGCCGCCTGAATTTACCTTTTCACCGCGCCCGCACTGGGATATCGGCGAAGCGTTGGGCATCCTCGACTTTCCCAGGGCAGGGAAAATTGCAGGCAGCCGTTTTGCCCTTTACCGTGGCGATGGAGCCAGGCTGGAGCGGGCCCTGATCAACTTCATGCTCGATCTGCATACAGGTGAGCACGGTTACTGCGAGATCTTTCCCCCTTTTCTGGTCAATTCAGGAAGTATGACCGGTACGGGACAGCTGCCCAAGTTCGCCGAAGATGCTTTCAAGGTTGAAGGCGCCGATTATTACCTTATTCCAACCGCCGAGGTGCCGGTTACCAACCTGCACCGGGATGAGATTATTGACGCCGCGCTGCTGCCCCTGCGCTACGTGGCCTACAGCGCCTGCTTTCGCTCCGAAGCGGGAGCCCACGGCCGCGACACCCGCGGCCTCATCCGCCAGCACCAGTTCAACAAGGTCGAGCTCGTCAAGTTCGTGCTGCCCGAAAGCTCGCCCGGAGAGCTGGAGAGCCTGACCAGCAACGCAGAAAAAGTGCTGCAGCTCCTGGGGCTGCCCTACCGGGTCATGCTCATGTGCAGCGGCGATCTCGGCTTTGCCGCGGCGAAAAAATATGATCTGGAGGTATGGTTACCCTCGGCCGGGACCTACCGGGAAATCTCTTCCTGCAGCAATTTCACTGATTTTCAGGCTCGCCGCGCCGGGATCCGCTACCGTCCCGCGCCGGGCCAGAAAGCGCAGTTCGTGCATACCCTGAACGGCTCGGGAGTGGCTATCGGACGGACTGTTGCGGCGATCCTGGAAAATAACCAGCAGGAAGATGGCAGCGTGATCTTGCCCGAAGTGCTGCGCCCCTATTTCGGCGGCCGCGATAGGATTGCCGCGCCCTAACCTGGGACACTGGGGACGGTCGTGTTTGTCCCACTTTGAGCTGCCGGAGCACAGAAGCGGGCCGCGTTCCGCCCTGCGGGCGGCGGGATGGCGGGCCTTGAGACAGAGGGTCAATTAGGGTGCTTACCGGCTCCTCTCCCGGCAGAGATCAAGATGATTTATACAATGACACCGTCTGCCTGTCGGCAGGGGTCGGACGTTTATTTGCGGCAAGTTGACAAGGATTTGCACCTTTGCTATACTATTTTTGCATGAATAACCGCCTGCTGGAGGGGTGTCCGAGCGGTTGAAGGAGCCGGTCTTGAAAACCGGTGACCCGAAAGGGCCGTGGGTTCGAATCCCACCCCCTCCGCCAAAATAGAGGCAGCACGGAGAGATGGCCGAGAGGTTGAAGGCGGTCGCCTGCTAAGCGATTAAGTGGGTAAAAGCCTGCTTCGAGGGTTCGAATCCCTCTCTCTCCGCCACATGCGCCCGTAGCTCAGTCCGGATAGAGTAACTGACTACGAATCAGGAGGTCGCAGGTTCAAATCCTGCCGGGCGCACCAAAAGGACATAGGATTTCCGGCAAGGAGATCTTATGTCCTTTTTTCATGGTATTATAGATTCAAGGTATATCCGATCAAATAGATTGATTGGGATCCGGAGCAGGGAGCGTTGATGTTTCCGGAGGCATGCGTATGCATAATGCTGCAATGGAAAAAACGGGAGCGGCCACCTGTACAGGCGTTCCGGTAAAGAAGCTCTGAAAGCGGCGTAACTGCCGCTTTCAGAGCTTCTCCAGCTTAAAGCTATTTGAGTTTCGGAAGGATGATCTCTTTTACCTCCTCCAGATTTTTTGCGCCCGCCAGTGACGGGTAGGCCCAGGTGTAGTAGGTCAGCCCCTCTGCGGTTTCGAGAAAGGCCCAGCGCTCGCCGTCGAGAAGTCCGTATGCGGCCAGATCGAGCAGGGCGAGTTTCACGCCATTCTCTTCGCGGATTGATGTTTCATCATATCTGATGGGCATAAAGATACCCCTGGTCCCCGCCCTCATATGTGAGGAGACGCCGGTGTCTTCAATCCACAGCCCCTTTACATCAACGGGGCCGGGCAGGAGAACCGTGACTGTTGCTCCTGTCGTTAGGTTTCCGCGCAGCACCTCCTGCACCTCGATGGTGGCGATAGCGCGGTAATCCTTGGCCCCGCTGTAGTCGCAGACAATGTTGCGGACCTCTACGATGGTTCCCTCGAAAGCGACCACCTCGTAATCCCGAAATGTTTCCCCGAAAAGCTCCTCTTCCGTCAATACCGTGAGATCAGCTTTGGGAACTGCCGGTGTCCGGAGCTTATGCACATGGGCAACTTTCACGCCCCTTGACCGCTTGAGGTCAAAGCTGTTCCCGCCGCCTGAAAAAAGCGGTACGGCGATGGCCAGGGCCAGCACCAGGCAGGCGGCAACAGGGGCCAGCACTTTCCAGTTAATTTTTCTGTTCATCGCACCTGCTCTCCCCCTTCTGCTTTTTTCAGAGCGGTTGTCGCTCAAGATTGCCGCCAGCATCCGCCTGTCGGCGTCGCTGTCCGGCTCGATCTTGTTCCATGCATCTGCGATTCGCCTATGTTTCATCGAAATCACCACCTAATTTGTCCCGGAGGGCCCGGCGCGCTCCATGGAGATGGTTGCGGATTGTGGATCCGGGTTTGCCGAGAATCCTGGAGATCTCCACGCTGTTGTATCCCTCGTAGTAGTAGAGATAGACTACCGTCTTGTATTTTTCGGGCAGCTCCATCACTGCGCTGAGGGTGTCGCTGATCTCCACATCGCCGTTCTCCTGCAGAGCCCAGCAATCATCCAGATTTCTGCGCCTGCGCCACCAGTACCGCAGACCGTTTTTGCACAAATTCGTAGCCGTTCTGATCAGCCAGGCCTTTTCGTGCTCTTCGCTCCCGAAAACAGGCCCCTTCCTGATCAACTGATAAAATGTATCCTGGACGACGTCTTCGGTATCAGGCTGATTTTTCATGTAAGCAAAGCAGACGCGGTACACCGTCTTTTTATGGCGCTCGTAAATTTCTGCAATCTCTTTGTCCGTACGTAACAAAGAGTTCGCCATCGGCTTGCCCTCCTTTCACTACTAATACAATCGGGAAGGCCGAAATGCCCGGTACAATTTCATAATTTGCCCTGTATCCGATAGACGCCGCGGTTTGTTGTAGCTTATGGGATCGCCGCTTTGCAAAAACCCTTTTTCCATGGAGTAAATTATCCTTAACTTCTCTGATTGTAACACTAACGTAATCCCGCTGCTGCATGTGCCGGGCATCCCCTTTGTCCCTTTCCTTCTCGAGCAGGAATATCTCTTTCGCTTGGCAAATAATAGTACCAGTCTGATGCAGTCCATAGTTGGGGAGCGAGTAAATCTTGAAGAAGGGGCGGCGCTTTTATGCATCCGGAGCAGCGATATTGCTTTTACCATGGTCGCCCGGGGGTCGCTGCTGAAGAAGGCAGAAGAATACGGCGGGATCATAAAAATATTTTGATCCGCCGGGGAGGGTTGGGATGGCTACAACGGCCGATTTTGTGGAGTATGTCTGCGAGCAGGTTGAAGGCGCCGGTGCTCTCCGATGCAAAAAGATGTTCGGCGAATATCTGGTCTACATCGATGACAAACCCATTCTCCTTGTTTGCGACAACACTGTTTATGTAAAAATTCTGCCTGTTCTTGACGGCCTGATGGGAAATGCCGACAAAGGCTGCCCCTATGAGGGGGCAAAAGAGCACTACATCCTGGATGTCGAAAACCGGGAGCTGGCAGCGGAGGTCATTGCCGCTCTCCTGCCTGTGGTGAAGGTGCCGCAGCCGAAAAAGAAAAAAAGCGGCAAATCAGCCGGGAAGACTACTCCTGCCTGAGGGGGCGACCATGGATATATTTGAACGATTCAGGTTGGCGGCAAACCCCGAAAAAGCCGCTCCCATGAGCGCTTACATGCGCAACCGGTTCCCCTTTCTGGGTATCGCCACTCCGGAACGGAGGAGGCTTTCCCGCAATTTCTTCAGGGGCATGGATCAAGGGATTGTGGAATGGGACTTTATATTAGAATGCTGGCGGCAGCCCGAGCGCGAATTCCAGTATCTTGCCGTTGACTATCTATCCAAAATGAAGGCCCTGCTGACAGCGGCGGATATACCGAGGCTGCGCGAACTGGCGGTGCAAAAATCGTGGTGGGATACCATTGACGGCCTTAATGTTGTCATCGGGGATATCGCCCTGCGCTGCCCCGGGGCGAAAGCGATCCTTCTGGAGTGGAGCACAGACGATAATATCTGGCTGCGCAGAATCTCCATCGACCACCAGTTGATGTGGAAGGAGAAGACCGACCCTGTTCTGCTGGAGCAGATTATTGTCAATAACCTGGGGCAGGAGGAATTTTTTATCAACAAAGCCATCGGCTGGAGCCTGCGCCAATACAGCAAAACAGACCCCGCCTGGGTGCGCGGTTTTATCGAGAGGCACCGGGGCATGATGGCGCCTCTCAGCATCAGGGAGGCCAGCAAATATCTTTAGCTTCCGCGGGCGTTGCGGGATAAGCGCTCCAGCGCGGGCAAGGGGGAGCACAGCGGAGCTGCGCTGGAGAGAATGCGCGTTACTGGAGGTGATCATCTGGGTGATCTGCAGAGTCTGGTGGAGGGACTTGAAAGCAGCGATAATGAGCATGCTTATCAGTGCCTGAAGCGGCTTGAAGATGAGAGCAAGCGTTCTGCTGCTGTCTATTCCTATTTTGATGTTTTTGTAGAGTTGCTTGATCGTCATAATTCCTATATCAGGGCCAGGGCGATTATCCTTATTGCCGCCAATGCCAGGTGGGATGACTGCAATCGAATCGACGAGATCATTGATCTATATGTGAAACATGTCCAGGACAACAGCCCCATTACGGCAAGGCAGTGCATCAAGGCGCTGCCCTCCATTGTTGAATATAAGCCCGATCTCAGGGCATATGTGGTCAATGCGCTTTACAATGCAGATCCGATGCGATACAAAGAAAGCATGCAGCCGCTCATAGCCAAAGATATTCAAAAGGCGCTGGAGATGATCAACAAACTGTAACCTGTGCAGCGGCAGCGGCCCCAGCAAATCTGGGAGGGATGATCCATGAGTAAATATGACCCCTTGTGGGAGTATGTGAAAAAAAGAGATTGCTCCAGGATCAAGCTTTCCTCTGGTGAGATTGGCAAGATCGCCGGGGTCGGGCTGGATCATTCCTTTTTGAAATATAAAAAAGAGCTGACCCGGTACGGGTATCAAGTCGAGAAAATTTCGCTCAAGGAAGAAACGGTGGTTTTCAAAAAGATTTACTAGGAGTGGCCGGCAATGGGGCACCTGGGTTTTCGTATACAGGACTGATATTCTTAATGATGCTGTTCACCCCCAACCTGATCTGGCTGAAACACCGGCCCGGGGGTTACAGCCCTGCCGGCGAGAACAGGGTGCTTTTGATCTTTGAACGCGCCGGGCAGATCCTTGTTTCCTGTACGGCCCTTAGTTTCAGGGACTTCAACCTGCGCCCGTGGTCGACATGGTCGCTGTGGCTTGTTGCCGCAGTTGTACTATTGCTCATGTACGAGGGATGGTGGATCAGGTATTTTGGAAGCAGCAAGACTATGGCGCACTTCTACAGCAGTTTTTGCGGTGTGCCGGTGGCCGGCGCCACGCAGCCCGTTGCCGCCTTTTTTCTCCTGGGCATTTACGGGAAGGTGATCTGGATGATCATTTCGATAGTGATTCTAGGGATCGGCCATATCGGCATTCATCTGCAGCACCGGGGAAAAGTAAGTGCTTAAATATGTATGATTAAAGCGGAGGAATAATGCATGTTCAGGAAAATGAGAAGAAGCAAACAGCAATTGGCGGCCGGTAAAACAGCAGAGGTCATGGCCAGATGTACCAACGGGGTGCTGGCCTGTTTGGGGGATGGCGATTATCCTTACGCTGTTCCGCTCAGCTTTGTCTACCTTGATGGAAAAATATATTTCCATTCGGCAAAGAAGGGGCATAAAATGGACGCAATTACCAGGCATCCGCAGGTTTCATTTTCGGTAGTGGATGAAGATAGGATCATCAGTGAAGAATACACTACTTACTTCCGCAGTGTGATCGCCTTTGGCAAGGCCAGAATCGTCCAGGGTGAGGAGCGGATTAAGGCCTTCAGAGCCCTGGTTGAAAAGTATTGCCGGGATCAACCCGAAAAAGGAAGAGAGGATACCATAGCCGGGTGTGCACGCTCTTCGATCATAGCGGTTGATGTGGAGCATATTACGGGCAAAGAAGCTGTTGAATACATCAAATAGGGCTGCCGGCTTTTCATCTGCAGCCAAAACGCTGCAACCGGAATTTCCCGAACCGCTGCTCCCGATATGCGACCGGGAGCTGTATCGGGCCGCTGCAGGCGCAAGCCCGGCAGGGCAGCAGGAGCGGCAGTCCGGACGAGCTCAAGGTGAGGGACTGCGGTGATGGGGCGCAGGCAAAGTCACAGAGAAAAGGAGGCTTACAGGTGAGCGCAAAATTGACAGAACAGACCATAAAGCTGCTCATGAGCTATCAGCGGTTTGAAATAACCGATCACGTCATCTACAGCCGCATGGCCGGCCGGGAGAAGGATCCGAAGAATAAGGCTGTGCTGGAACAGATCGCCGCCGAGGAATTGGCGCATGCCGCCATCTGGGAAAAATACACTAACCGCGAGGTTAAGCCCAGGCGCCTGCACATTTTATGGTATGGCCTGCTCGGCCGGCTCATGGGCTATACCTTTGTGATCAAGCTCATGGAGAAGGGAGAGTACACCACGGGCAGAAAATACAGGCAGCTGCTTCAGGAAATTCCGGAAGCAGCGGGGATCATTGAAGATGAGCAGAGGCATGAAGAGAAGCTGGCGAACATGCTGGATGAGGAACGCCTGCAGTATGTGGGCGCCATGGTTCTGGGGCTCAATGATGCACTGGTGGAGCTGACGGGCGCTCTGGCCGGCCTCACTTTTGCCGTGGCCAGCACCCGGCTGGTTGCCCTGACGGGTATTATCACCGGGGTGTCGGCCACCTTATCCATGGCCGCCTCCAATTACCTGGCAGAGAGGGCCGACGGCAATCCCAATGCTTTCAAATCCAGCCTGTACACGGGGGCGGCTTACCTGGTAACAGTGGTGCTGCTGGTGCTGCCCTACCTGCTTTATCCGGAGCACGCTTATGGTCTTGCCCTGGTCACCATGCTGGCCACGGTCATTTTGATCATTCTCTTCTTCAACTACTACATCAGCGTGGCCAAGGATCTGCCCTTTGCCAGGCGTTTCGGAGAGATGGCCGGCATCAGCCTGGGCGTGGCGCTCATTGCCTTTTTTATCGGGCTTGCCGTCAAGAAATTCCTGGGTATTGACATCTAGTTGTTTCATCAGGATCAGGATGAATGGATATCAGTTACAGCGGTTCACAGCCGGCGCACCCCTGGGAAGGCGGCCCCGCCCGGGGCGGAAAGAGGAATTTGCCATGAAATGTCCTTATTGTCACGTCGGGATGGAGCAGGGTTATTTGCAAGGCATGCGCAGGGTGGCCTGGGTGAAAAGCAGGCATAATTTTTCCCTGCTCCCAAAACCGGGCGAGGTGCTGCTGGGAAACAATGCATTTAAGGATTTCTTTATTCCGTCCCGCATCTTTAAAAAATGCAGAAAGATGATGGTGGATTACTCGGACTGGGAGGTCCAGGAGGGATAAGGGGCGGGGTTTTACCGGTAATGGTATATAATAGCGTCATGGAAATGAATCGCCAATATGCCGATATCTACTTTATGGAGATGGCCCTGGAGCAAGCCCGGCAGGCTTTTCACTGCGGCGAGGTGCCCGTGGGGGCAATCCTGGTCAGGGGGAACAGCGTCATCGGCGCCTCCCGGAACCGCTGTGAAGAGATGCGGGATCCCACCGCCCATGCAGAGATTCTGGCCCTGCGCGAAGCGGGGCGGACCCTGGGCGGCTGGCGACTGTCCGGAAGCACCCTCTACGTGACCCTGGAGCCCTGTCCCATGTGCGCCGGCGCCCTGGTGCAGGCGCGGGTGGAGCGGCTGGTTTACGGGGCCGCCGATCCAAAAGGGGGGGGCTGCGGAACCCTTTATAATATTGTGCAGGATGAAAGGTTGAACCACCGCCTGTCCGTAACAGGCGGCGTCCTGGACAGTGCCTGCGCCGCGCTGCTGCAGGATTTTTTCCGGGTTCGCAGATCCTGAAGCGCGCACTTTACAAAGACTGTGCTGCTGGTATAATAGAGACGGAGAGATGGCCGAGTCCGGTTGAAGGCGCTCGACTCGAAATCGAGTAGGGGGTGTTGAGCCTCCTCGTGGGTTCGAATCCCACTCTCTCCGCCATAATCAGTATTCTTTGCCCGGCAAGGGTGCAGGGACAGGACGTTTCCTGGCGCCCTGCTGCGGTCCTTTTTTCCCCCGTCCCGGTCTTTAATTCCAGTATTCTTCCCCGTTGTTGCCAACCGGCGTGATCGCCTGTTCAAAAAAAGAGAGGCGGCCTGTATAAAAATGCGGCTTTTAAAAAAGAATGTTAATAAACTCTTTGAATATATTTGATTTTTGGTTTCCGTTGTGGTAGGGTACATGTTGGTGTTGAAAAGACGGGTCAACTTAAACGATTTTGTGCTTCAAAGCGTAAAAGGGGTTTACGTTGTTCCGCTTTTTGATTCAAATTAACTTTAAGGAGATCTGTGAAACATGCAAGGCAAGGTAAAATGGTTTAACCCGGAGAAAGGCTATGGCTTCATTGAAACCGAGGAAGGCGGAGATGTGTTCGTTCACTATTCCGCGATCCAGAGCGAGGGTTTCAAGACACTGGAGGAAGGCCAGGAGGTTACCTTTGATGTTGTCGAAGGGGACCGGGGGAAACAAGCGGAAAACGTTGTCCCTCTTTAGTCTTTAAAAAAGAAGATAACGCAGGGGCATTTCCGGCAACTGGGAATGCCCCTTAGCTTATTCTTTTTGCCCCTGTCGTTACGGTTCAAGGGCGATTATTCAACGCTCCTTTTCACCCGTTGGCCGGGCTCGACGTACGGTGGCGCCCGGTGAAGGAGAAGCAGCTTCCCGGCTGTAAAGGCCAGGAAAGCTGGGCGGATCGGCCGGCGCGCTTCCTTGAATTACTGCGAAGATCTGTGTATAATATGGGTGGCAACACAACTTAAGATGTCCGGTTTATCGGTGGATCGTTCTGGCGTGGAGAGATGGCTGAGTTGGTCGAAGGCGCTCGCCTGGAAAGCGAGTAGACGGGGCAAAACCTCGTCTCGTGGGTTCGAATCCCACTCTCTCCGCCATATTTATGGTTTGGCCGTGCTAGACGGGGAGGTAGCGGTGCCCTGTACCCGCAATCCGCTGCAGCGGGGTTGAAATCCTGTCCCCGGTTTCGCAGCTTTCAGGGTCAGCACCAGGTAAGTGGTGTTGAAGGCCCGGTCCCGTGCGGCGCAAACTCATGAACCCCGTCAGGTCCGGGAGGAAGCAGCGGTAAATGAGATTTTGCGGGTGCCACGGGGCTGCCGGGTTGGAGCCAACTGCCCGGCCGGCGCCTGGGGGCGGAGATCAAAGGCAGGTGCACGGCCTTACATTATCAGCTTATCTATTAGGACAACTATGGAGCTCACTTCTCTATCCGCACAGCGGGCGGGTGGAAATGTGAATGGAAAACGGCTCATTCCGAAATGGAAGTGTCTTTCTTGACGACTTACCTCAGTCTTTACCGGCGGCTGCGCCCCTTGACTTTTGCCCAGATCACGGGACAGGATCATGTGACCCGCACTTTGAGCCATGCCCTCTCCCGGGGGCAGCTGGCTCATGCTTATCTCTTCTGTGGGCCGCGGGGGACGGGAAAGACCACCACGGCTAAAATTCTGGCCCGTGCGGTCAACTGTCACCGTTATCCCATCCCCGAGCCCTGCGGCGAATGCCCGCCCTGCCGCAATATCGCTGGCGGCGTTTCGCTGGATGTCATCGAGATGGATGCCGCCTCGAACCGAGGCATCGATGAGATCCGGGAGCTGCGCGAGAGGACCCGCTATGCCAGCGGGGAGAGTCGCTACAAGGTTTACATAATTGATGAGGCGCACATGCTGACCAACGAGGCCTGCAATGCCTTTCTGAAAACCCTGGAGGAACCACCGCCAGGGGTAATTTTTATTATGGCGACAACGGACCCTTCGCGGCTCCCCTCAACGGTTGTTTCACGCTGCCAGCGCTTTGATTTTCACCTGCTTACGGTGGAGCAGATCGGGGCGAGGCTCCGGCAGGCGGCTGCAGACGAAGGATGGCGCGTTGAAGAGGAGGCGCTGCGCCTCATGGCCCGACTGGCCGAGGGCTCCATGAGGGACGGCCTGGGGCTTTTGGAACAATGCAGCGCTTACGGGGAAGAGCTCATATCAGCGGAACATGTCCGTTCAGTAACGGGGGTAACCCGCGTGGAGACCATTGGTTCCCTTGTCGAAGCGCTTGCATCAGGCGAACTGGAAGCGGGGCTGCAAACGCTTCAGGAGATCATTTACAGCGGCAGGGATCTGACGCTGCTGCTCAGGGATTTAACATTTTACTTCAGCAGGCTGCTAATTGCCGGCGCCCCGGGCAGGCTGCAGCTCGAGGAAAGCTATTACGGTTTTGAGGGCCTTCTAAAAAAATATCGGGGTTACTTTAGCCGTGACTCACTGCTGGAGCTTGTGGAGCTGCTGCACGGGCTGGTTGGCGAGATGCGGTATGCTCATTATCCCCAGTTCGTCCTGGAGGTGGCCTTGATCAGGATGATGCGCGTGCTGCGCCGGGAGGAGCTGCCCGCCGCCAAACGGGCGCCCGCTCCCAGGGCGGAACCGCCGCCGGGTAAAAAGCCGCCGGAGGGGCCCATGCGGGTGAAAGCCGGCGCCCCGGCACCAGCCGCGCCTCCGGTAAAGCCCTGCCCGGATCAGGAGACAGCAGCTGCCGCCTCAGGAGCGCTTCCCGACAGGGTCAGGGATGCGGACTGGTGGGGGCGGCTCCTGAGGGAGGTTAAAGCGCGTCACAAGGCCACTTACGGTCACCTCAATGCAGCCTATGAGCATGCCCTGGAGGGGAATATGCTTCTGCTCACATATTACGACGGCGATTTTGCCGGGGACAGGATCATGGAGAATGATCACCGGCGGACTGTGGAGGAAAGCTGCCAGAGACTGTTGTCCAGGCAGCTGCAAATTAAAGTCAGGTACAGAGGGCGGCCGCCGGAAAGCGGCGCCGCAGGCCCGGGCGATGTTCCCGCCGGGGAATCATCGGGGGAAGCGGATACTTACAGCTTTGAGGACGTGGAAAAGCTTTTTACCGGAGAAGTTTTTGAGGTCTAGTTAAAAAGGGGGCCTGCAGATGAAGGGCGGCATGGGCAAAATCATGAAGCAGGTGCAGAAGGCACAGGCGCAAATGGAAAAGATGCAGGAGCAGCTTGGCGAAAAAACTGTGCAGGGCACCAGCGGAGGGGGAGCGGTCAGGGTTGAAGCAAACGGGCACAAGGAGCTGTTGTCGCTGCAGATTGATCCTGAGGTGCTCAGTGAAGAGAACCGCGATATGCTTGAAGACCTGATCCTGGCGGCGGTCAACGAAACATTGAAAAAAGTTGATGAAATGATCGGCACGGAGATGCAGAAACTTACCGGCGGGCTGAACCTGCCGCCGGGGATGTTCTGATCAGGGGGCTGTCAAAGGAGCAAATCACCGTTGATGAGCTATCCGGAACCGCTGCAGAAACTGATCGATGCGTTTTGCCGTTTCCCGGGCATTGGGCCGAAGACTGCCCAACGTTTATCCTTCTTTCTCCTGGGACGGCCGCGCGAAGAGGCAGCCGCCCTGGCCGGAGCCATTGTCGAGGCCAAGGACAAGCTTCTTTTTTGTCCGCAGTGCGGCTCTCTGACGGAGAGGGTGCCCTGCCGTTACTGCAGCGATCCGCGCCGCGAACAGGGCCTGTTCTGTGTGGTTCAAGAGCCGCGTGATGTTATTCGTTTGGAGCAGACAGGTCATTACCGCGGCCTGTACCACGTGTTGCATGGAGCCCTCTCTCCGCTGGACGGGCTGGGGCCCGAAGAGCTGCGTCTCCCGCAGCTGCTGCAGCGTCTTTCTGAAAACGAGGCTGAAGAGTTGATTATAGCGACCAATCCCAATGTGGAGGGTGATGCCACCGCCTCCTACATTGCCGGCCTGGTCAAACCGCTTAAGATCAGGGTGACGCGCATCGCCTTCGGCCTTCCCGTGGGCGGTGATCTGGAATATGCCGATGATCTTACCCTGAGCCGCTCCCTGGAGGGGCGGAGGGAGATGTAGCGCCACTGTCCTAATTGTGAATCCGCGCTTCATCCTCCCAGATATGATCGCAGCAGACGGCGCCGTGCACCGGGGCCAGAAAATCCAATCTTTCCAATGTGCAGCGCCCTTCCCGCTGGAATTTGCACCTCTCCTCGCATAAGCGCTCTCTTTCTTCCATGGACAACACCCTCGACCCGTTTATTACCCTTAGTTTATTCAACCCGGGCCATAATAACCTTGCTGCCGCCGGGCAAAGCGGAGCCCGGCCATGATTATCTGCATGCATAGTTCTTTCTCTTAAAGGGATTAATATTTGTGATCATCGCGGCATAATGTTGTGAGGAGGGGGAACATGCTGAAAAAGATGGCTGATTTTTTATTGAAAATATCTTCCTATTTTTTTCCCTCGGAGGAGAAGGCAGTTTCACTGCAGCAGGAAGACTGTTTTGCCCTGGTGGAGCAGGCCCGGCAGGAATGGGAAAGTGCCAGGGACAGATTTGATCAGATCAGCGATCCCGATTTGATCGATCATGCTATCTACAACCTGGAGGCGGCGGAGAGGCGCTACATATATCTGCTGAAACAGGCCAGGAAAGAGGGGCTGAACCTTTACTCTGCCCTGGATTAAGGGGGTGGCTGGAAATGTTGAAAGAGCTGGACTGGAACCTGGCAGCAGCGGCGGCATTCGGACTGATGGCAATTATTTTTCTTTCTCGGATTTTTTACAAGCCGCTAAAACTGCTGCTGCGCGCCCTGCTCTGGACAGCCCTGGGCGGGGTTATGATCTATCTCTACAATTTCGCCGGGGTTCTCTGGGGGCTGGCCATCGGTTTGAATGTGATCAGCGCCTTTGTAGTCGGGGTGATGGGTCTGCCCGGATTGGGGGCGCTGGTTGCACTGAAATATCTTTTCAGTTAAAAAGGATTCCGATAAACCGGGGCAACTTACGCCGGGCTGCAGCCCGGCTTTTTTGATCTGCCGGTCATATTTGCACTGCCGGGCATGCAGAAGGGGGCAGATAGCACTGGGGGCCCCCTCCTGCTTATATGATTGCCCGGTCATTGCATGAATAAATACGGATTCGGGTCTCCGCGGCGGCGTCAATGGTCTGTCAAGATGCGCAAATTTACGGGGATGCAATGCGGTTACTGTTGTATCCAACATCTGTGCAGCATCTTTGCCAACTTGCCGGGCAAATAATGCGGGGACAGATGGGTATCTTAAAAACATTGACAATCAGACGGGGCCGGGGCTGGTTTGGAAAGAAATAAAACCGGGTTTTGGGTTACACCCGATTGATCTGCAGCGCAATATCACGGCGGGAGTTCGCAATTACCCCGTTAAGGAGCGGAAATGTATCTATGGCGGTAACACCTGCAGAGCACAGCGCATTCATCACCGGCAACGAGGTTGCGGCCCGGGCGGCGCTGGCCGCCGGGGCGGATTACATGTTCGGCTATCCCATCACGCCGCAGAACGAGATCATGCACCACTGGCGGCGCCTGGCGCCGCAACAGGGACGGGGTTTCCTGCAGACCGAGGATGAGCTATCCGCAGGCTTTGCCGCCATCGGGGCGATCGTCAGTGGCAAGGCTGCTTTTTCCGCCACTGCCGGTCCGGGCACAGTGCTTTTCCAGGAACCGCTCTCCATGGCCGAAATGATGCGCCTGCCCATAGTGGTGATTGTCCAACAGCGCGGCGGCCCATCCACGGCTACGGTGATCTATTCACAGCAGGAGCTCAACTTGACCTGCTTCGGCGGTAATGGAGAGGGGCTGCGCCTCGTTTACTCCACAAGCGGCCACCAGGAGCTGTACAATTATACGATCAAGGCCTTTCACAGGGCCTGGCGCTACCGCTTCCCCACCTTTATTCTGGGCGACGGCTACCAGGCGAAGATGCGGGAGCCGCTGCAGCTCTATGATCCCGCGGAACTGGGCTTCGGCCCCATCCCCAAGGAGCCGATCCTGGGCCCGGCGCGGACGGATGGAGAGAGGGCCCTGTTGCACCTGCGCAACTCTTTTAGCGTGGAAGAGGAGCTGAGCGAGGTGCTGGGCAGGCACCTGGAGGACTATGCGCGGGCAGCTACGGAACTGGTGGAACATGAATTTATCGGGGAGACCGGTGGGGAACTGCTTATCGTTGCGCATGGCATTGTGGGGCGGGCGGCCCGCCAGGCGGTGCAGGAACTGCGCAGCGCCGGCAGGAAGGTGAACTTTTTCCGGCCCATCACTCTGCGTCCCTTTCCCGGGGAGGCCCTCCGGCAGGCTCTTCAAAAAAGCGGCGGGGCTGTGCTCGCGGCTGAATCGGCGGCGGGGCAGCTGGGAAACCAGGTCCGCCTTGCCGCGCCAGGTGGCATCCTGTCAGATTTTCGGGATTACTACCGCCCGGGGGTGGGGATCACCGCGGAGGAGATCAAGGAGGCGGTTCTGTCGTGAGCGAACTCTCGATGCCCCTTTGCTGGAACCGGGAGAGCAAACCCCACCGCTTCTGCCCAGGCTGCGGACACGGCCTGGTGTTGAAGGCCCTGGGGCTGGCCATTGATGAACTGGAGCTGGCGGAACAGGTTATTTTTGCCTGCGATATCGGCTGTTCCCTACTGGCCTGGGATTTTTTTACTTTTCCCTGTATGCAGACGCATCATGGGCGAACCATTCCGGTGATGGTGGGGCTGAAGCGGGCAAATCCTGCGTCCATTGTCGTTGCCTACATGGGCGACGGGGGCGGCTACGCCATCGGGCTGCAGCATCTGATCAGCACGGCGTTGCGCAACGACCCCATCACCGCCGTCCTGGTGAATAACACCGTCTACGCCATGACAGGGGGGCAGATGGCTCCCACCACCCTGCCGGGGCAGAAAACCGAGACAACACCTTTCGGGCGTGATGAGGCGGAGACAGGCCGCCCCTTCCGGGGTCCGGAGACCCTTGCCGCGGTGGCCCACCCGCAGGCTTATCTTGCCCGGGGGACGGTGGCGCAGGTGCTCCGCCTGAAAAACGTGCTGAAGAGAGGACTTGAAAGACAGATGCAGGGACATTTTTCTTTTATCGAGGCCCTTTCGACCTGCCCGACAAACTGGCGGACAAATGCCGCCGCCACCTGGTCATACCTGGAACAGGAGATGAGCGTTTACTACCGCCCCGGCGAGATTGCCCCGTCCTTCCGGGAGGAGAGCTGAGATGCGCCGCTGGAAGATAGCCGTTGCCGGTGAGGGCGGACAGGGAGTCCAGGCGCTGGCGGAGACGCTGTCATTGGCGGCCTTCCGGGCCGGATTGAATGCCCTGTATATTCCCAACTTCGGGATTGAGCAGCGCGGCGGAGTCTCACTGGCCTTTGTCCAGATCTCTCCGGGAGCTATCGGATCCCCCAAATTTTTGCAGGCCGACCTTGCAGCCGCCCTGAGTCCTCGCTCTCTGCGCCGCAGCGGGCAGTACCTGGGTCCGGAAACAATTGTTCTCTACGACAACTCCCTCATTGATGTACCGCAGATTTCCGATATGGTGGTGGGGCGGCAAACATACAACACCATTGCCCCGCAGGCTTTTGCCGAAAGGACTAGTTACCGCGGCAGGCGTGCGGCGGTGGAGACGCCCCCGAGACGCCTTATCGCCGTGGCCGCCTCGGACCTGGCCAGGCAGCGGCTGCATCCGCGTGTTTTCAACATGATCATCCTGGGCGCCATCGCGGCGCTCACTGGAGTAGTTACACTGGAGCAGGTTAAGGAGGCCCTGGAGCAGAAGCTGAACCGTCGCTTTGAGAAGGATCCGCAGTTAAGGGATCATAACTATGCGGCGCTGGAGATGGGGGCCGCCGCCGTGAAAAAGCCGGCGCCGGTGCTGGGGGGAATGTGATGAGCAAGACTTTTACCCGCTTTGAGGCGGCCAATGAAAAGGCTTTCTTTTACATTTCGCCCGATCTCTGCAAAGGCTGCGGCCTCTGCATCGAGAAATGCCCCTCCCAGGTAATAGACTGGTCCACCCATATCGGTGTTTACGGTACCCCCATTGTCGAGGCGAAGCGGATGGAGCGCTGCACCGGCTGCCGGCTTTGCCAGTTCTTCTGTCCTGATGCAGCCATTGATATTCTGCGAAAGGGGAAAGAAAGGCTGCCGTCGAAGTAAAAGAGCAGCAGCCCCTGTCGTTTGCTGCACAGGCTCATGCCGGGCGCCGCTGCATCCTCTCGATGATCAGTGCGGGCAGGTGGGCATAATCCTCCGTGGGCAGGTAGGAGGCGGCCCTGGCGTCGAAGAGGATCGATGCCGAAGAGGGCAACTCATCGTCGCCCGGCCAGAGGGTGAAATTGAGGGGTACCCGCGGGAAGATGGGGATGATCATGCCGGTGCCGCCCCCCCCGGCCCCGTACCCGCCAAGAGCTGCGGCGGCGCGCACAAAGGAGTCCGGGTCGGATCCGAAAGCCTCCAGGAGAGGGAGCACGGCGCGGCGCCTGAAGGGCTCAGTGTAGATTTCGCCGCCCGGGAGATGGCGGTATGAGATCCATTCTCCGCGGAGCGGGCTACCATCGGCGGTCACGAGGTAATGCAGGATAAAAATGGAGAGATAAACGGGCGTCGCGCCTCCCGGGCCGGTGATTTTGCCATCGGGGAAAGTGACCCGGTATGTTTCATTGATAAAGGTGACCGAGAAAAAAGACCCCTGCCCGGTGTAGTCAACGGCTGCATTTCCGGCAACTGCCTCCGGGTTCAGGGCTGCCAATTTTTCCACTGCCTGGCTGCGGGTTACATCCAGGTTGAAGAAACCCCCTTCGGGCGGGCGTGGTTTCATCTGAGAACACCTCCTGATCAGTTTTGCCGATTTAGATACCCTGCGGGAGAAGATATTGCCTAAAAAAATCTACCTTGTCAGCGCCTGTCTTCTAGGTTTGCCGACCCGTTACGACGGCGGCCATAGCCGCAGTGCAGCGCTGCGCCCTTTGTGCCGCTGCTGCCGGGTGATCCCTGTTTGTCCGGAGCAGCTGGGCGGGCTGTCCACACCGCGGCGGCCGGCGGAGATCTGCGGCGGCGACGGCCTGGCTGTGCTGCAGGGAAGATCCGCCGTGATGGACGATAGGGGCAGGGATGTAACGACGCATTTTTTGCGCGGAGCCCGCGTCGCGCTGCAGCTGGCCCGGCTGTTTCATGCACATGGGGTTATTTTCAAATCGGGCAGCCCTTCCTGCGGCGCGGGCAGGATCCGGGACGGCTCTTTCACCGGCCGCAGCCGCTCCGGAGACGGTGTAGCGGCGGCCCTGCTGAAGGAGCAGGGTATACCTGTGTACAGCGAAAAGAGACTTCCGCGGGGAAAAGGGATCAGGCGCCGACGGTCCTCTTTAAAAAAGAGGAGATGGCCCCGCTGACCCTCTGCGGCGCCTCCAGCATGACCATATGACCCGCCCCTTCCACCTCCACCAGTTCGGCCTGGGGCAGTCGCTCCACCAGGTAGTGGCTGTATTTAGGCGGAGTCAGACGGTCCTCCTTGCCGCAGATGAGCAGCACCGGCGCAGTGATTTCAACCAGCCTCTCCATGCAGTCAAAGTTGTTGCAGGCGGTGAAATCCGCCAGATAGGTCTGCGGCGGAACCTGGAGCAGCTCCTGCCGCGCCGTCTCCAGCAGCTCCGCGGGAGCAGCCGGGCCGTAGGCGAATTCGATCAGCCCCGGCGGCGCCTTACCGCACTGCAAGGCCTCCAGAAGCGGCTGCGCCACCCGCAGGCGGGCCCCGCTGCCGGCAAGGATGAGCCCTTTCAGGCTGTCGCTGTAATGCAGGGCGTAATCAAGGGCCACGGCCCCGCCCATGGAATGCCCGGCCAGGATGAAGTGTTTCAGGCCTAGGGCCGCGCTGAAGCGGTGCAAAAATTCGCGGTAGACTGCGACTTCTGCCGCCGGCTCCCCGCCGGAGGCGCCGTGTCCAGGCAGATCCAGCGCCAGCGCTGCGGCCTGCCCCTTAAGCTCCTCCACCTGGTTCAGCCAGTGGCGGTGGCAGCCCCCCGCACCGTGGCAGAAGAGCAGGGGCGGACCCGGTGCTGCCGCATTTCCGGCGTAGAAACAGACGGTGCCCTCTATGTCGATCCGGGGCATTTATTCTTCCCCCCTTTACATCTACTATCTGTTTCTTCTTGACCTGATAAAATTCCTTTTTGGCTCCCTGCGGGGGTGCTTCCCCTGAAGGGCGGGTATTTTATTCAGGTTGACACCGGGAGGGGTTGTTGCTATCATATTTTTAATTACACGGGGAGGAAAAACCCGGGGAGGGATAAAAATGGGGGACGACAAGTTTTCCCGTGAAGGGTTAACCTTTGACGATGTGTTGTTGATCCCGGCCAAATCGAGGGTGCTGCCCCGGGATGTGGATGTTACCACCGCCGTGACCCGCGGCATCAGGTTGAATCTTCCTCTCATGTCGGCCGGTATGGATACGGTGACCGAGACCCGGATGGCTATCGCCATGGCCCGGGAAGGCGGTATCGGCGTAATTCACCGCAATATGTCTGTAGAGAAGCAGGCCGAAGAGGTGGACAGGGTGAAACGCTCCGAGCACGGCGTGATCACCAACCCCTTTCATCTTACACCGGAGCATCTGCTGAATGATGCCGCCGATTTGATGGAGCGATATCGCATCTCCGGCGTGCCGGTAACGGTGGGGGAGCGGCTGGTAGGGATTATCACCAACCGCGATCTGCGCTTTGAAAATGACTATACCAGGCCTATCGGCGAGGTGATGACCAGGGAAGGGCTGGTCACCGCCCCTGAGGGTACCACCCTGCAGCAGGCGCAGGAGATTTTGCGCCGCCATAAAGTGGAAAAACTGCCCATAGTTGACAATGATTTTAATCTAAAGGGGCTTATAACGATCAAGGATATCGAGAAGACAATTCAATACCCGCGCTCCGCAAAGGACAGCGGAGGCCGTCTTCTTGCTGCGGCGGCGGTGGGAGCAAACAGCGAAGAGCTCAGCCGGGCGGAAGCCCTTGTGGAGGCGGGCGTTGATCTGCTGGTTGTTGATTCTGCGCACGGGCATGCCCAACCGGTGCTTGACATGGTTCGGGACCTGAAAAAACGCTTTCCTGGGATCGGGCTTGTTGCCGGCAACGTGGCTACAGCGGGGGGCGCGCGCGATCTGATCAAAGCCGGCGCCGATGCCGTCAAAGTCGGTGTGGGTCCCGGTTCTATCTGTACCACCAGGGTGATCGCCGGTATCGGCGTTCCCCAGATAACCGCCATCTACGAAGCGGCCAGGGTTTGCCGCGAGGCTGAGGTTCCTGTAATCGCCGATGGGGGAATCAAGTACTCCGGGGATATCGCCAAGGCAATCGCCGCCGGCGCGGATGTGGTCATGATCGGCGGCCTTCTGGCCGGGACCGAGGAGAGCCCGGGCGATTTCGAAATTTACCAGGGACGCAGTTACAAAGTTTACCGGGGCATGGGCTCGCTGGGGGCGATGAAGGACGGTTCACATGATCGCTATTTTCAGGAGCATGAGCAGAAACTTGTTCCCGAGGGGATCGAAGGACGGGTTCCATTTCGCGGCACTGTTGGCGACATGATCTATCAGCTCATCGGGGGCCTGCGGGCCGGTATGGGGTACTGCGGCGTAAAAAACATTGACGAGCTGCAGCGCAAAACAAAATTTGTCCGCATCACCGGCTCGGGTCTCATCGAGAGCCATCCCCACGGCATCCAGATTACCAAGGAGGCTCCCAACTACAGCTTCTAGAGCTCGCGGCTCCTGGGGGGTTAAAATCAAAACCCCTCTCTCCCGCGGTAACAGGGTGTTCGGAACTGTGCGATATTAATAGAGGGCGGGGCATGCTTCGCCCGTGCTGAAGCTGGAACCGCGGCGGAAATGCCGCGGCTTTTTTATGCTATAATTGATCAGGAAGTGGACCGGCTGAAGGAAGGGAAAAATTTGCGCGGTTTCCTGGTTTCCCTGGAGGGAATTGACGGAAGCGGGAAAAGCACCCAGGCCCGCCTGTTAAAGGAGCGGCTGGAGCGGGAGGGGATAGCCCACCTCTCAACCCGCGAGCCCGGCGGCACCGCCGCCGGGGAGATGATCCGCCGGCTGCTGCTGCAGAAGGAGCATTCTCTGACTGGAAATACAGAGATTTTGCTCTACATGGCGGCGCGGGCGGAGCTTGTTTCTACTGTCATAGAGCCTGCTCTGCACTCGGGGCAGGTAGTGGTCTGCGACAGGTATACAGATTCGAGCATCGCCTACCAGGGCTTCGGCAGCGGCGGTGATAAAGCCTGGATCTCCAGGCTCAATGAGAGGGTAACACAGGGGCGGCTGCCCCGGCTGACATTTTTATTTGATCTTCCTGTTGAGGAGGCTCTTCGCCGCCGCGGTAGGGAGGGTGATCGCATTGAGGAGCGGGATCTCTCTTTTCACCGGCGTGTGCGCCGGGGCTACCTGGCCATAGCCGGCGCCGAGCCCGGGCGGGTGCTCCTGATCGATGCAGCCGCCCCGGCGGAGCAGCAGCACCTGAGGGTCTGGTCGGGGATGCAGCCTCTTCTTGATTCCGCGTTGGGAAAAGGTGGAGCTGATGAATTTTGAAGATCTGTACGGCCAGACTGAACTGAGGCGCGCCCTTGCTGCAAAAATATCTGCAGGGACGATCAGCCATGCCCTGCTATTCTGCGGACCTTCGGGCAGTGGGAAAAAAAGCTGGGCTGCGGCGTTGGCCGGAGCGCTGCTCTGTCCCCATCGCAAAAATGCCTTAGCCTGCGGCAGCTGCCGCTCCTGCCGCCTGCTTGAATCTGCTTCACATCCGGCTCTGTTCCATATCCGGCCGCAGGGACGCAGTTTGGGAATCGATCAAATCCGCCGGATCCGGGGCAGCTTTTATCTGGAGGGAGGGAACCGGGTCTGCATCATCGAAGAGGCGGATCTGATGACTCCCGAAGCCTGCGCCTCGCTTTTAAAGATACTGGAGGAGCCGCCACCCGGGCTTTATTTTCTCCTGCTTTCCGGACGTCCGCAGCGGCTGCCCGGCACCATAGTTTCGCGCTGCCAGCGTTTTACACTGCACCCCTTGAGCAGGACCGAGATTCTGGAAATTCTGAGACGGCAAAGGGAACTGCCCCCGGAAAAAGCTCTCCTACTGTCGCGTTTGAGCAAAGGGCTGCCCGGGGCGGCCCTGGCGCTGGCTGACGATGCCTCTTTCGAGGAGCGGCTTGCGGAGGTGGCGGAGCTGGCCCGCAGTCTGGCTGCAGGCGGATACTCTTCGCGGCAGCTTCTTTCCCTGGCCAATTCGCTGGCTGGTAAAGAAGATCTCTCTTTTTTCCTGGAGATGCTCTACCTTTGCTACCGCGATGGCTTGATTTATCTGCTTTGTGGGAGTGAGACGCTGCTTACCGGTCCGGCTGGAGTTTCATCTTGGGCAAAGGGAGCAGTTACCCCGGTCGCACTGGAGGGGGCTATGTCCTTGCTCCAGAAACTGGTCCAGGAGCTCGGTTCGACCAATGTTAACCGCAGGCTTGCTCTTGAGGGTGCGCTGCTGCAAATGAAAAGGAGGTTTACTGCATGCCCAGGGTAATTGGAGTTCGCTTCCGCCGGGCGGGAAAAGTCTATCATTTTGATCCCGGCGAGATCAAAATAGAACCTGGAATTAATGTCATCGTGGAGACGGCGCGGGGTACGGAGATGGGTGAGGTCGTGTACGGCCCGAAGGAGTTGCCAGAGAGCGAACTGGTAATGCCTTTAAAAAAGGTGCTCCGCCTGGCCGGCGAAGGCGATGAGCGCCGGGCGGGGGAAAACAGGAAGAGGGAGGCGGAGGCCCTCCTTAAATGTCAGGCCCAGATTGAGCGTCACGGCTTGAACATGAAGCTTGTGGATGCCGAGTTCACCTTTGATCGCAGTAAAATCGTTTTTTATTTTACTTCTGAGGACAGGGTTGATTTCCGCGAGCTTGTGAAAGACCTTGCCTCCATTTTCAGAATACGAATCGAGCTGCGCCAGATCGGTGTTCGCGATGAGGCCAAGCTGAAAGGGGGCATCGGCCCCTGCGGCCGCAATTTTTGCTGCACCAGTTTTCTGGAAGACTTTTCCCCCGTGTCTATACGCATGGCCAAGGGGCAGAACCTCTCCCTCAATCCCACAAAAATATCCGGCGTTTGCGGCCGTCTCATGTGCTGCCTCCGTTTCGAGATGAGCGCTTACGAGGATGCGCGTGAAGAGCTGCCCCTGATGGGGCAGAAGGTGCTGACGCCCGATGGAGAGGGAGAGGTTGCAGGGACGGATGGGGTAAAAAAGACAGTCAGGGTAAAGCTCCGCGAGTCGGGGCGCACCAGGGAATTTCCTGCGGAAGAGGTTGACAGGGCTTAAAAAGCCGGATCATATTGTGATCCGGCTTTTGAAAGGCCTTTCCATCTATTTTTCTAGTCAGCGGCCAGCTGCTTGATGCACTCGTGGCAAACAATGCGATTATTGAAATGCTTGACGTTGTCTGCATTGCCGCAGAAGATGCAGGCAGGCTCGTATTTCTTAAGGATAATTTTTTCACCGTCAACATAAATCTCCAGGGCGTCTTTCACGTCAATTCCCAGTGTCCGCCGCAATTCAATGGGTATAACCACTCTACCCAGCTCGTCTACCTTGCGTACTATACCGGTTGATTTCAAATTCCAGTTCCTCCTTTTTCTACAATATGCGACATTTTGCGCGTGGGAACAGTATACCATTAATTGACATGGTAAGTCAACAACTTATTTTCCGATATTTTGCCGTCTTTACAAATATTTATCCAATAGCCCTGCTTTTCTTGACTTGAAGAGCGGTTTTGGTATAATAGCGTCATCGTACAGCTCCCCGGAGGAGGTTTGCCAATGGCGGGCAAAAACAGCTTCTACATCACCACGCCCATCTATTATCCCAGCAACAAGCTGCATATCGGTAATGCATACACCACTGTAGTGGCTGATGCCGTGGCTCGCTTCAAGAGGCTCACCGGTTCTGAAGTCTTGTTTCTTACCGGAACCGATGAACACGGCCAGAAAATCGAGCGGGAAGCGGCGGCGGCGGGGAAGAAGGCAGGGGTGTTTGTCGGCGAAATCGTTGATTGGATTAAAGATCTCTGGGAAGCGCTTGATATCTCTTATGATGATTTTATCCGGACTACCGAGCCGCGCCACTATGAAAAGGTGCAGCAGATCTTCACCCGCTTTTATGAGCAGGGTGATATTTATAAGGGTAAGTATGAGGGGTGGTATTGTACTCCTTGCGAGGCTTACTGGCAGGAGCGGGAGCTGCAGGAGGGGAAGTGTCCCGATTGCGAACGTCCTGTTGAGTTGATCTCCGAGGAGGCCTACTTCTTCCGCATGTCGCGCTATGCCGGGCGGCTGCAGGAGCATATCGAAACCCATCCGGAATTTATACTGCCCCCCTCGCGGAAAAACGAGATGATCAATAATTTTTTACAACCGGGGCTGGAGGATCTCTGTGTTTCCAGGACCTCTTTTAGCTGGGGCATCCCCGTTCCCTTTGATCCTGACCATGTCATCTATGTATGGCTTGATGCTCTGAGCAATTATATCACAGCCCTGGGTTACGGTGAGGCCGGCGGCGGGAAGATGGCTCAATTCTGGCCGGCGGACCTGCAGCTTATTGGCAAAGATATCCTGCGCTTTCACACAATCTACTGGCCTATATTTCTCATGGCGCTGGAGCTGCCGCTGCCGCGGACCATATTCGGGCACGGGTGGTTGCTGATGCAGGAAGGGAAGATGTCAAAGTCAAAGGGTAATGTGATCGACCCCATGATTCTCTCGGATCGCTACGGCTCCGATGCAGTGCGTTACTTTCTGCTGCGCGAGATTCCCATGGGCCAGGACGGGGTTTACAGTCTTGAGGCGCTGATCAAACGGATCAATACCGACCTGGCCAATGATCTGGGCAACCTGGTCAGCCGGACCCTGACGATGGTGGAACGATATTTTAACGGAGTTCTGCCTGAACGGAGTCCAGCCTCAGCGGAAAGCGACAGAGCACTGCAGCAGCTGGCTCTGCAGACGCCTGCAGCGATGGAAAGACATATGGATGACTTGAAGATTCACGAGGCGCTGGGTGAATTATGGAAGCTGATCCGGCGCAGTAATAAATATATCGATGAAAACAGTCCCTGGGAGCTGGCCAGGGACCCGGCTGGCAGTGAACGGCTGGGGACAGTTCTCTACAACCTGGTGGAGAGCATCAGGTTTATCGGGGCGTTGCTGGGGCCGTTCATGCCGCGCACACCGGATAAGATCTGGAGCCAGCTGGGGCTGCAGGCAGAAGCTGGATTCCGGGAGTGGGAAGCCCTGCAGCAGTGGGGACGTATCAAATCGGGAACTGCGATTCGCCGGGAGGAGGATCTTTTTCCGCGTCTGAACCTGGGCCGGGAGCTGCACCGCGAGATTCCCGCTCAAAAGGGAAAAAAGGAAAATGGAAAGAGGCTTCCCGGGAAAGAAGCCCTGCCACCGGAAAAGGCGGGATCAGAAGAAGGGCAGTCCGGCCTGATTACCATAGATCAATTCTCCAGAATAGACCTGCGGGCGGTGACCATTGTACAGGCGGCTGCTGTGGACGGCAGCAATAAGCTGCTCCGGCTCACGGTAGATCTCGGCGCCGGGGAGAGGCGGCAGGTTGTGGCCGGGATTGCCGGATTTTACAAGCCCGAAGAGCTGGCCGGCCGCCAGGTTCTCTTTGTGGCCAACCTGAAGCCGGTAAAGCTGCGGGGCCTTGTTTCGGAGGGGATGCTCCTTGCGGCGGAGGACGATAGGGGTGAACTGGCCCTGACCACGCTGGATCGTCCGCTGGCGCCCGGGAGCAGGGTGCGCTAACGTTGTCCCGGCTTATCGACACACATGCCCATCTGAATTTCCCCCAGTTCCAGTCCGATCTACGCGATGTGCTCAACAGGGCCCGGGCGGCCGGGGTCGGCATGATCATCAATGTGGGCAGCGATGAAGCCGATTCTGAGGCTGCGGCGGCTCTCAGCAATGCCCACCCGCAGCTGTGGGCGGCTGTGGGTGTTCACCCCCATTCAGCGGGCGGGGTATCGCCGCGCTACCTTTCCAGGCTGGCCGGCCTTGCAGCAAACAGGCGGGTGCTGGCTGTAGGGGAGATCGGCCTTGATTTTTACCGCGATCTGTCGCCTCGCTCTGTACAGGAGCAGGTTTTCCACGAGCAGCTTGAACTTGCCGCGGAGTTAGACAAACCGGTGGTTATTCACAGCCGGGAAGCTCATTCCAAAACGCTGCAGATACTGCGTGAAGCGGCGCCGCCGCGGGGCGGCATCGCCCATTGTTTCTCCGGCTCCCCACAAGATCTGAAGGCTTTTCTGGAGCTGGGTTTCTACATCTCTATTGCGGGCCCGGTGACCTATCCCCGCTCCCATGAGCTGCGAGCTCTGATCAGAAAAATCCCGGCCGACAGGCTGCTGCTGGAAACAGATGCTCCCTATCTATCGCCGCTCCCCCACCGCGGAAAACGCAATGAACCCGCTTATATCAGGGCAACCTATGAACGGGTGGCCCTAATTCTTGATCTGGAGCTTGAAGTCCTCTGCCGCCGGGTGCAGAGTAATGTTACCCGCCTCTTCTGGCCTTAAATCCTCCATTCATGCATTGGGGTATGGAAGCATATATATAATAAGATGGAGCTGCAGATAGAGACCGAAATCAGGAGAGGGGGAGTAGTGATGATCGGCCCCGGTTTTTCCAGCAGCAAAGCGGGAAAGGCAGGGCTCTGTTTACTGGCTCTTGCGGCAGCCTCAGGCGGGCTGTTCATGCAGCGCGGCTTTGGGGCATCCGAAAAGGCGGGAGCGGAGAGCTGCGGTAGCTTCCTCGAAAAAAAAGGGATCGCTCTGGGCAGGGTGGAGCGGCAGCAGGCGCTGCTTGTCTGCCCGCCGCCGCAGGATTCTGAATCGGGCCATCAGTCGGGAAAAATCCCCTCGAGGGGTGAGCGGCCGGCTAATATCCTGCAGGGCCTGGCTTCCTGGTACGGCGGGACAGACGGCCTGCATGGTTCGCTCACGGCAAGCGGCGAGCCCTTTGACGAGAATGCGCTTACAGCGGCCCACAAGACACTGCCTTTTGGAACCAGGGTTAGGGTAACATTTTTGAAAACGGGTAAAAGTGTGACCGTTCGGATCAATGACCGCGGACCCTTTATCGCCGGCCGGATTATTGATCTCTCCCGCGCCGCTGCGGTAGAGATCGGCATACAGTCTTTTGGTGTGGGCACAGTTACGGTGGAGATCCTGCCCTAGCTCTGCAGGGTGCCGCCTTATCCGGGATACTGGGAGTAAAGGGGCCCCCCAAAGGGAGCCCCTTTACTAGCCGAATATTTTCTGGGAAGGCAAAAAGATCTAAGCATCCGGAAATGTATCACCCAATGCGGCAGTATCAGGTTTCTTTTCAAGTTGCAAATACCACCTTTATGCAGAATCCCTGGTTAACCAGGACGGTACTTAAGGCACGTCGGCAATCCGCTTATATCAGGATTGCCCGCTTCCCATCCTACAGTGCCGCTGATACCCGGGACAGCGGCTTGCCGTTGATCCGGTGGTGATGTTCTTCCGGGCTGTTTATTCACCAGCGCCTTGGCGGCGTTTTTTGTGAAGAGTGATCCGGCCCGGCTTCGGATATTCACCGCGGCCTGTTCACCGTAAACTGCAGCCCTGGTGCCCCGGGGCCTGCCCCCGCTTTGCTAAAGTGAACTCCTCTACCCGCCGGCGCCGCTTTCCGGCCAGGCATCCGTTATCCGGCACCGGTTCATGGCCGGGGCGGGGCATCGGCCTTCCAATGCTGCGCACTGCTTTCGGGGAGCTTCTAGCCGAGCAGGCTTTGCAGTTTCATCGCCAGGGACATGTCGCCTTTGACCTTCAACTTGCCTGCCATAAAGGCGGAGGTGGCGTTGAGCTTTCCTTCGAGCAGGCTGTCAAAATCATCTGCGGCCATGGTGATAGTAATGTTGGCGCTGTCGAAGGCACCCTCTACCACCTCAGTTGCGCCGTCGGCTACCTTTACATGAAACACTCCGCCGTTATCCCCGGAAAGGTCAAACTGGTATACTGCATTCATCCCTTTGATCTTGTCCGGATCCGCGCCGCCCAGCTTTGTGCGCAGGTTTCCCACCAGGTCCTGAAAGCTTGCCATCTGATAAAACGCCTCCTTAAAATTTTTGGTTCTTCACTGCTACCGTACACTTCATCTTCGAACGGCTCTTCCTTGAAAAGCGACCTCCCTTCCGGAAATATATTGCTTAACGTGATTAAATATTGCTTTGATTAACTTTCATTATAAAGCATCGAGGCCATTTTGTCATTATTTTTTATTTTACTTGCTGAGACGTAATCACAGCATAAGCGGCGATTGTTCAGGCTAGACTAAATATTGCCCCGATAGTGAAGCAATTGACAGCCGTTGCGGCAGGGGATAAAATGTCTCTGGCATGAGGAGGAGAGGCTATGCAGACCCGGCGTATGGGGAAAACAGGGCCGGTCCTGGATCTATATCCGGTGAAAAAAAGCTTTCAGGAAATTGGCTGCACCGTGGCGGCTGTTTGCAGAAAGCACCCTCTGGTAATATTTTACGGGTGTATAATCATACTGGCAGCCTTTGTTTACCGCTATGCCCAGCATTCGGTTTCTGTCTATATTGATGGTGAAGAGCTTTGCACAGCCGCCACCTTCAGCCGTACGGTGGAGGAACTTCTCAATGAGAAAGGGATTCAGCTGCATCCCTGCGACAGGGTGGTTCCGGATCGGGGCACGATCTTATCCCAAAAGGCCCGTATAGATGTACATAAAGCTTTTGAGGTGGCCGTAATTGATGGAAACAGCCTTTCCCTGATTTTCACGCCCACTATTTCTGTAAAAGAACTGCTCGCCGGGGAGGGCTTTGAACTTGGGCCCGATGATCGCATTGAGCCGGAGGAGCTTGAGGAGGTTTACGACGGCGCGCTGATCAAAATAGTTCGCGTGGAAAAGCGCTACGCCAGCAGCCGCAGTGATGTTCCCTTTGAAGAGGTTGTCCAGGAAAACGCCCTGCTGGATCGGGGCCTGACCAGGGTTATCCGGGAAGGCTGCTCGGGGCTGCAGGAAGAGCTCATTGAAATCACGTTAGAAGATGGTGTGCAGGTAAAAGAAGAGGTTGTGGGATCCGTTGTTCTGGAGAAGCCGCTGGAGAGGATTGTGGAGCACGGAGCAAATACAACGCTGGAACGTGAAGGCCGCGTGATGCAGTTTGACCGGGTCCTGATCATGACTGCGACATCCTACTGTCCGGGGACGCCCGGGTCGGGCTGTCCGCTGGATAAAAACGGGCATTCCTTCTGTACGGGGCCCTACAATAACGGTTATACCTACACCGGCAAGAAGGCGGTCCAGGGTCTGGGTACCCTCAGTTCGCCGCGAATGGTGGCTGTGGATCCGCGGGTAATCCCCTTGGGGAGCTTGCTCTATATCGAGCCTATACCTGGGATTGGCAAGATCGGTTTTGCCAGGGCGGAGGATATCGGCGGAGCGATCAAGGGGCATAAAATAGACCTGCTTTATGATTACCACTGCGATGTGGCTAAATTCGGGCTGAGACGCGGCGTAAAGGTCTACCTCCTGAACCGATACTGATGGCATCACCTTCCAGGAAAGGAGGAACGGCGATGCCCGGAAGGCCCGAGCTTCCCGATCTGACCTCACCGCGCGAGCTGCGGCTTTACCTGGAGCAAAGGGGCCTGCGGCCGCGGCGCGGCTGGGGGCAGAACTTTCTGATTGATGGAAATATCGCCCGCAAAATTGTCGATGCAGCGTCGCTTTACCCCGGCTGCGCCGTAGTCGAAATAGGGCCTGGCGCAGGAGCTCTTACAGCAATACTGGCCCGCCGCGGCATGTCTGTCATTGCCCTTGAGCTGGACCGGGGGTTGGCTGATGCGCTTGGAGAGCTGCTTCGCCCTTTTCCTTCTGTTAAGGTGGTGCGGAAAGATGCGCTGGAGGTGGAGTGGGCGGAACTGCAGAAACTTCATTTCGGCTCAGAGAAGCAGGGAGTGCTTATTTCCAATCTTCCCTATAATATTTCCGGGCCTCTGCTCTACATGCTATTTAGACATAAATTTCCTTTCAAAAAGGCTGTATTGATGCTTCAGAAGGAGGTTGCCGCGCGTCTAACTGCAGCGTCGGGCGGTGCCTCCTATAGCGCTCTGTCTGTACTCTGCAGTTACTTTACCCATGCAAAGGCGCTTTTCCCCGTATCCCGCCATGTGTTCTGGCCCGTTCCGCAGGTTGATTCGGCGGTGGTGGAGCTGCGACGACGCAAAGGCGATCTCGCCCCCGGTGAAGAGGCGCTGTTCTGGGAGATTGTGCAGGCTTCATTCCAGCAGCGCCGAAAAATGCTGGCCAACAGCCTGGGAGGTGTTATTTCCTCCACCAGGGAGGAGCTCCTCTCCGCGCTGCGCCTGGCGGAAATCGATCCCCGGGCCCGTGCGGAGACGCTGACTACGGCGCAATTTGCAAAAATAGCTCGAATCACATACAATCGTACTGTTAAAGACTGATGAAAGGTCGCTAAAACCCATGGAATTTTACAGCCCAACTAAAGGAAAGCTCTCCTTTGCGGCTGTATTTGAAGACATCACCGGCTACTCCAACGAGAACCCCGAAGATAAGTACAAGCTGATCATTGGGACCGACTCACACTCCTACACCCAAAGAAGCGTTGTCTTTGTCACCGCGATTATTGTGCACCGCATCGGCAAAGGGGGGCGTTTCTACTACCGCAAACAGAGGACGCGCTATATGGAAAGCTTGCGCCAGCGGATCTACTACGAGACCTTTCTTAGCCTTGAGGTGGCGGCGAAGGTCACTGAAAAACTTGCTGAGAACGGGCAAGAGGAGTTGAATGTGGAGATCCATCTCGATGTGGGGGAAAAGGGGGAAACGCGGGAGATCATCAAAGAGGTGGTGGGCATGGTTATCGGCAGTGGCTATCCCGCCCGGATCAAACCCGAATCGTACGGAGCCACAACCATAGCTGACAGGTTCACTCACTGAACTGCTGCGGATAGAGGGGCAGAATTCGCTCTTTTCTTGACAAAACAGGCGGATTTATGTTAAAATCTATTAAACAGCAAAGGCAAGGTGGTTTTTTCGGTGTCTAAAGACGTTCTTCTTGAAATTCGCAAAAAGCTAGAACCTTTCGTTGGACAAAGAATAAGATTAAAAGCCAACCGCGGGCGGCGAAAAACCTTTGAAAAAGAGGGTATACTGGAAAACACCTATCCTTCCATCTTCGTGGTGCGTATCGATGAACCGAACTATTTTCAAAGGGTCTCCTTCACCTATGCAGATGTGCTTACAGAGACAGTTGAATTGAGCTTTGGCGAGGAGAAGATGTACCGTACCGTTGGCCTCTAGATTGTCCAAAAAAATAAAAAACCGGAACCGTTTATTGGGGTGACGGTTTTTTTGTTAAATAAATCACATTGCTCACAGCACCTCCAGTAATCAGATCGTTTAAGTAGGCGCTGTTAATCACAGACTATAGATGCCGTCTTCTATTAATATATTAAAAGGAGTTGGTGCTGTGGCGCGTCGCCGCCGTCGCCCGGTGATGTCGGAAGAACTCAAGTATGAGCTCGCTGCTGACCTGGGGGTGCAAGATCTGGTTCGCCGTGAAGGTTGGGGCAGCGTCAGTTCCCGCCAGTGCGGCAACCTGGTTAAAAAGGCAATAGAACGGGCCGAACGCTCGCTCCGGAAGGAATCATAAGACGGCGTGCATGCCCGCTGCGGCGGGCATGCCTTTTAAAAAAAGGATCGGGGCTCTTATTGTGGAATACTTTTTATAAATTTTCATTTGGGAGGTTGCTGATGCGAGCCCTGTTGATTATTGACATGCTCAACGATTTTATTAAACCCCATGGGGCGCTTTATATCGGTCCTGCAGCGGAAAGAGTAGTTCCGGTGATCAGGGAGCGCCTGGAGCACTTCCGAAAGGCGGGAGAGCCGGTCATCTTCATTTGCGACCGCCACCTCCGGGGTGATCTGGAGTTTGATATGTTTCCCCCACATTGCCTGGAAGGAGAGGCCGGCGCCGCTGTTATTGAAGAGCTGGCCCCGCGCCCTGAAGAGAGGATGATCTTCAAACGGCGCTACAGCGCCTTTTTCGGTACGGATCTCGATCTGACGCTGCGCGAATTGGGGGTGTCGGAACTGGAGCTGGCCGGTGTGGTGACCAATATCTGCGTCCTTTATACCGCCGCCGACGCCCGGATGCTAAACTACCGGGTTTCCGTTAGCGTTACTGCGGTGGGCGGGATCGAGGAGGAGGCGCACCGCTTTGCCCTTGGGCAGATGGAGAAGACACTGGGAGTGTCCCTGCTTTAATCTGATATTAGGGGGAGAAGAGCGCCGTGGATCTGATAACACTGGCTGATATCGAACATGCTCCGCCTGAAACTGCCGCCAGGTTTCATACGGCCACCCATGCGGAGATAGAGAAGGGATGGACCACCGATCTCTATTTTGTGCGCACCAGGGATCTTCTAGAGGCGATGGGATTGGCGCGAACGGAGGTCACTGCAGAAATTTTTACCTCCCGGAATGGCCTTTTTGCAGGGAGCGAAGAGGCGCTTTATCTCCTTCGCAATTCAGGGGTGCAGGTCTGGAGTTTGCCCGAAGGAGAGAAGATGGCAAAAAAAGAGGTGGTCATGCGCATAAAAGGTGATTACGGGAATTTTGGCATTTATGAAACTCCTTTGCTGGGCATGCTCGCCAGCGCCAGCGGGTGGGCCGGGGCTGCGCGGCAGTGCAAAGAGGCTGCCGGCGGGCGGACCCTGCTTTGCTTCGGCGCACGACACGTTCATCCGGCGGTGGCGCCGGTAATGGAGCGGGCAGCCCTGCTCGGCGGCGCCGATGGATGCAGCTGCATTTTGGGAGCCCGGCTGCTGGCCCGGAAGCCCTCGGGGACAGTACCCCATGCCGCCTTTTTAATTGCCGGCGACTCCGTGGAACTGGCCCTGGCCTATGACCGGCATGCTCCCGCAGGAGAGCCGCGGGTTATACTTGTCGATACATTTAAAGACGAAGCTGAAGAAACGCTCAGGGTGGCCCGGGCGCTGGGCGAGAAACTCTCCGCAATCCGGCTGGATACCCCCGCGGAAAGAGGCGGGGTTACCCCGGGGCTGGTGCGGGAGGTGCGGGCACGGCTGGATCAGGCCGGTTTTGAAAAAGTCCGCATTGTTGCCTCCGGGGGACTTGATCCCGAAAGGATCTCTATTTTGGCCGGGGCGGGCGCCGACATTTTCGGAGTGGGCAGCTATATCTCCCGGGCTTCGGCCGTTGATATGACCATGGATTTGAAAGAGATTCGGGGAAAGGCTGTTGCAAAAAGAGGCCGCATCCCCGGGGTAACAGATAATTCCCGCCTCGTCAGGATGATTTAAAACGGTAATCCGAAAATGCTAAAAGCCATCAAGATCAAGGCTCCGGCGAAAATAAATCTGGGCTTAAAGGTCCTCCGGCGGAGGCCCGACGGTTATCACGATATCTGCTCGGTTATGCAGCAGCTTTCGCTGTCCGATACCGTCCTTCTCGAGCCCCGGCACGGTGAAGGATGGCAATTTATTTGCACCGATCCCCTGCTGTGTGTTAAAGAAAACCTTGTTTGCCGGGCGGCGGACCTTCTCACAGAGAAGGCGGGGAGGACCCGTCTTCCCGGGGTTAATATTACTCTCTACAAGAATATACCCGCCGGAGCGGGTCTTGGAGGCGGAAGCAGCGATGCCGCCGCTGCGCTGAAGGGTCTGAACCATTTCTGGAATTTGGGGCTGAGCCCGGCTCAACTTTTAGAGGCCGGTGCGCTTCTCGGCTCCGATGTACCCTACTGCCTGCAGGGGGGGACTGCGCTGGTCCAGGGGCGCGGAGAGAAGCTGAGAGCTTTGCCTCCGCTGCCCTTTCATTGGGCAGTCCTGGCCCTCCCGCCGGATATGCTCCTTTCCACGGCCCATGTTTACAGCGCGCTGGAACAGGAACATCTGGGCGGCCCCTCTTTGGTACCGTTGATCAGCGCCCTGGAAGCTCAGAGCAGGGAGATGCTGCAGGGCTGGTTTGCCGCCGGTTCAACCAACACCCTGGAGGCCGTGGTTTCGCCCGCGCAGCCCCGGCTCAGGGCGCTGCAGGAGCGATTTATAGATCTTGGTCTGCATCCGGCTATGTCCGGGAGCGGACCCTCTTATTTTGTCCTCTGCGACAACCTCATCCATGCCCGCACGGCAGCCCGCGCCCTTCTCCAGGAAATGGGCAACAGGGTATTTTTATGCTGGACCATATTTGAATCTGATCAGGTGAAGGAGTGAAATTCATGATTGACGCTGTTGTCCTGGCCGGCGGGGGGAAAAGTGAACCGCTCACAGAACAGGAGGGGGTTTCCAACAAATCTTTTATCAAAATTCACGGCCGCCCCATGCTCGGTTATATTATCGAGGCGCTGACGGTTTCACCTTCCATTGGGAAAATATTTGTTGTCGGCCCTGAGAGAGAGCTGGAGGACCTGCTTGAAGAGGGCTATAATTTTACGCCGCTCCCCGAGGCGGGGAGCATGCTGGAGAACACCGCTTCTGGTTTGGAGGCGGCGGATGGTGAAAGCCCGTGCCTGGTGCTCACGGGGGACATTCCCCTCATCAACAGGGAGGCCGTTGAGGGCTTCCTCGAACTGTGCGCCCCTTTTGAAGGTGATTTTTACTACCCCATCCTGCTGCGGGAAAGCTGCCGGGAGCGTTTTCCGCAGATGGAGCGCACCTATGTCCGGCTGCAGGAAGGTTATTATACCGGCGGCAATATTGCGCTGCTCCGCTCGAAATGGTTTGAACGCTGCCGTCCCCGGCTGGATCTCTTTGTGGCTTACCGCAAGAAACCCCTGAAGCTCTTTCGCATTTTACCGCTCAGCTTTATATTCAAATTTATCTTTAAGACTCTCTCGGTGACCGATCTGGAGCGTTACCTTTCACGGATGATGCAGGCCAGGGCCCGCGCCGTACCCTGTGAATTTGTGGAGATCGGCACAGATGTTGATAAAACCGGCGATCTGGCGGTAGTTCGCCAGGCCTTAAAGTAAATATTCAAAGGAATTTTTCTTCCCAGGCAGGATTTTATCGAGCTATCGTTGAATTAGTTTCATTATTAAGAAGAAGGCAAGCCTTTTGTCAATTTTAAAAACCGGGAAGGTGGTCCTTGTGAAAGTAACAGATGTCAGGATCAGAAGGTTCAACCAGGAAGGTAAAATGAGGGCGATCGTATCGGTTACTTTAAATGATCAGTTTGTGGTTCATGATGTCAGGGTCATCGAGGGAAACAACGGTTACTTTGTAGCCATGCCGAGCAAGCGAACCCCCAACGGGGAGTTCAAGGACATCGCTCATCCCATCAATACTGATGCGAGGCAGGAAATCCAGCAGGCGATCCTCGACGCCTATTTTAAAGAGCTGGAAATGGAACCTGCTTTCGGGTAAGCGGTAAAAAAAGTATGTTTTGTCCCTCCTTTGCCGCCTGTAGTATAATCAAAGTGTAATTTACTTTGAGGAGGAGCTCCAATGGGAGAAATATGGGCGGTAGTCCTGGCGGCGGGGGAGGGGAAGCGAATGCTTTCCCCGCTTCCAAAAGTGCTGCATCCCCTTTGCGGGCGGCCAATGCTGAGCTATATTGCTGGCGCTGCCGCTGCCGTTACCGGCAACAGGGTGGTTATTGTAACAGGCCGGGGTTCACGCATGGTCAGAGAAACGATGGGGCCGCAGTGGAGCTATGCCCTTCAGGAAGAGCAGTTGGGTACAGGGCATGCTCTCATGCAGGCGCTGCCGCTGCTGCCCCGGGAGGGGTCTTTGCTGGTTCTCTGCGGGGACACCCCGCTTCTCGAGAAACCCTATCTGGAAAGACTGGTCCGCGAACACAGCGGCAATGCGGCTACGGTTATGACGACGGAGCTTGGGGATCCCACCGGCTACGGCAGGATTATCCGCGACAGCAGCGGCGAGGTGATCCGGATTGCTGAAGAGAGCGATGCTTCACCCCGTGAAAAAAATATCCGTGAAGTCAACAGCGGTACCTACTGTTTTAACATAGAGCTTTTGCGCCGTTTTTTACCCCGCCTCTCCCCTGACAATGCCCAGCAGGAATATTACCTCCCTGACCTGTTTGCTTTGATGCGGGGGCAGGGTTTGCGCATAAAAGCCTGCCCAGTAAGTGAACGGCAGGCAGCTCTGGGGATCAACGATCGCCTCCAGCTCGCCGGGGCGGCGGCGATCATGCGGGAGCGGATCAACCGTTCACATATGCACCGGGGTGTGAGCATGGTCGATCCCTCTTCCACCTATATCGATTATGATGTTCAAATCGGGCCGGATACGCTGATCATGCCGCAGACGGTCATCGAAGGACACACGGTCATCGGTTCGGGCTGCCGCATCGGCCCCGCTGCGCAGGTTGTCGATTCAAAGATCGGCGATATGGTCACCCTTCGCCAGTCTGTTGTTGAGCAGAGCGTCATTGAGAGCGCAGCCCTGGTGGGCCCTTTTGCATATGTCCGCCCCGGCTGCCGTATTGGGCCGGGTGTGAAAATTGGCGATTTCGTAGAGGTAAAAAACGCGCAGATCGGGGCCGGGGCCAAGCTGCCGCATCTCAGCTATGCCGGTGATGTTGATATCGGTGAGGGGGCGAATCTGGGGGCTGGGGTGATAATCGTTAATTACAACGGCCGCAGAAAACATCGTTCTTCTATTGAGCAGGGGGCTTTTATCGGCTGCAACAGCAACCTTGTTTCTCCGGTGAAAATAGGGCGGGGCGCCTTTATCGCCGCCGGATCCACCGTCACGCGCGATGTCCCCGCTGGCTCCCTGGCCATAGCCAGATCAGATCAGGAGAACCGCCCGGGAGCGGCGGCCCGCCTGCTGTCCCGGGGGACGCCGCAGCAGGAAAAAGGGGAGGCTGGAGAGAAGAAGTACACAGAATAAGCGGGCTGTGGAAAATAATACTGGGGGGTAACGGGGTGGGCAATAAAAGGATTAAGATATTCTGTGGCAGCGCCAACCGCCGGCTGGCTGAGGAGATTGCCGCTTACATTGGGATCCCCTTGGGAGAGGCGGAGGTGAGCCGGTTCAGTGACGGTGAGATCCGGATCGGGATCCGGGAGAGCGTCCGCGGGACAAACGTTTTTTTGATTCAACCCATGAGCGATCCTATCAATGAGCATATCATGGAGCTCCTGATCTTGATCGATGCCCTTAAAAGAGCCTCCGCCCGCTCGGTAAACACCGTCATTCCCTATTATGGATATGCCAGGCAGGACCGCAAAACCAGGGCGCGGGATCCCATTACGGCCAAACTGCTGGCCGACCTGATCACCGCTGCCGGCGCAGGCCGGGTGGTGGCCATGGATCTTCATGCCGGACAGATCCAGGGCTTCTTTAACATACCCTTTGATCACCTTACCGCTATGCCGATCATAGCCAAGTATCTCAAGCAGAAGAATATCTCCCGGGGGGTCGTTGTCTCCCCGGACCTGGGCGGGGTGACCCGGGCTCGCGAACTGGCCAACCGTCTCAGCCTGCCCATTGCCGTCATCGACAAGAAGAGACCTGCTCCCAACGAGGTTGAAATCATGAACATCATCGGCGATGTGAAAGGCAGGGTGACCATTTTGGTTGATGATATTATTGACACCGCGGGGACCATAGTGTTGGCCGGTGAGGCCTTGAAAAAAGAGGGGGCGCTGCAGGTTTACGCCTGCTGCACGCACCCGGTATTCTCGGGACCGGCTGTTGAGCGTCTCCGCAGCGCACCTATTGAGGAGATTGCATACACAAATTCCATACCTGTTGATGCATCACTGCCCCGGGCAAAATTTCACGTGCTCTCCGTGGCGCCTCTTATCGGTGAGGCGATCATCCGGATCAACCAGGAGCGCTCGGTGAGCGAGCTTTTCGATTGAATTGACACCATCTTCCACCGCGGGTATACTTGACGTCGAGGAGGTTATTGGAATGGATCGAATGGTACTTAATGCAGAAATACGTTCGCCCCTGAGCAGGGGAGAACTCAACCGGCTGCGCCGCGAAGGGAAAGTTCCGGCAGTAGTATATGGCCGGGGGAAAGAGACGCAGCCCTTGCTGGTAGACGGCCGCATCCTGAGGCAGGCGCTGGCAAAAGAGGGGACCAACGTCCTCATCGATCTGCAGATCGGAGAAGAAGCAGGGCCGCGAGCGGAGACGGTGATGCTCAAGGAGATTCAGAGGCATCTGTGGCGGCAGGAGATGCTGCTCCATGTCGATTTCATCCGCATCTCCATGGAGGATGAAATCGAGGTGGATGTTCCGCTGAACTTCACCGGTGAAGCCGCCGGCGCCGCAGAGGGCGGGATCCTCCAATTTATTATGCGGGAAGTAAGTGTGAAATGTCTTCCGGGAAACATTCCGGAGTTCATTGAAGTGGATATTTCCTCCTTGCATATTGGTGAAGGGATCAATGCCGCTTCCCTTTCTCTTTCCCAGGGTGTTGCGCTGCTCGTAGATCCCGAAGAGACGCTGGTGCAGATGCTGGCCCCGGCGGCGGAGGAAGAGGAAGAGCTGCCCGAAGCAGAAGAGAAGGAAATCGAAGGAGAGGAAGCCTCTTCGGTAGAAGATGAGGAGGCCGATCTTCAGGGCAAGGAGGAGGCGGAGAGTTAAATTTTTTTCCGTAAACGGTATAAAGATAAATTTCTCTTTGCCGTTATCGGCCTGGGCAATCCCGGGGAACGCTTCCGCGGAACCAGGCATAACTCGGGATACCGGGTGGTGGAGGCGCTATCCAAAAGAATTAAAACGGGGAAGCCTTATCACCTGCGCTATTCATTATGTGCATCTGCCCTTTACCGCTCACAGCGGATACTCCTGGTTCAGCCGCTTACCTACATGAACCTGAGCGGGCGGGCGGCGGCGGAGCTGTTGCGGCGCAGCCGGGTGGGTCTTACGCAGATGGTGCTGGTGTACGATGATCTTGATCTGCCTGTGGGGAGGATTCGTCTCCGCCCGGGCGGCGGCAGTGCAGGCCACAGGGGTGTTCAATCCGTTATCGATGCCGTGGGATCGGAAGAATTTTTGCGCCTGCGCATAGGTATCGGCAAACCGCTCAGCGGTGATGCGGCAGATTATGTTCTGGAAGTTCCGCCGCCGGCTGAGCAAAAATTGCTGGACAGCGCTGTGGAGCGGGCCGGGGAGGCGCTCACTGTGCTTTTCCAGGCGGGTCTTGAACAGGCCATGAACAGCTTCAACGGTCTCATCTAGGCAGATCTGCGGGAAAAGAGCGGGACCGGTAAAATTCCGTCTGCTGCAGGCGGAATTTAATTTTGGCGGCTTCTTGCATATATGCGCCGCCGGCGCCTTTACAGCCCGGGCCGTGCTGAAGAGCCCGGGGATAAAAGCTTTCAGGCCGGGGAAGCATAAACATAGATCTTGTTTGAATATGATGGTGGGAGAGTGGATGAAAGTCACCTATATTTGTGATCGCTGTGGAGCGATTATCGGTTCCCTGAACCTGACTGAAGCGGAATTGCAGCAGATAGGTGTAGACCTGTCCGCTGCGGATGAAAATGAGAACATCATCAAATCCGCTCCCTACGGTGATCTTTTTATCTACTCCCTTTGCGATCATTGCGCTGATGTTGCTCCCATTCACGAAATTGAGTGGACCTGCCTGAGAAAGCCGGGTCCGGGCTAGCCGCTGCAGGGAGGGCACTATTCACAAAATTCATACTCTGCAATTAACGAGGGGGAGACCATGCCTTTCAATAGTTTACTGAAAGACTGGCCCGTCGATGGTTCCTTTGCGGGGTTGCTGAAAGCGCTTGATGCCGGCGCCGGCTGCCGGGCGGCGGTAAACGGTCTGGACGGCAGCGCCGGATCTTTTTTGCTGGCTGGCCTGATCAAGGAAAGCCGCCGTCCCGCAATAGTTATAACCCCCGACATGGGCCGTGCCGAAAAAATATATGAGGATCTGCTCCTTTTCCTGCCCTCAGCCCCGGTGAACCTTCTCCCGCCGAGAGAACTTTTCATGACGCCTGATCTTCTTGCCCGGAGCATGGAGCAGCGGCGGCAGCGCCTTCGCTTCATGGAGTGGCTTCATCGCGGACCCGAAGGGATTTATGTTGCCCCCTTTACCGCCCTGATCACGAGGGTACTACCGCTGGGGGAGTGGCACAGGCTGCTGATCAATCTGCAAGTGGGCGAAGATATTGATCGCGAAGGGCTCCTTGAAAAACTGATTGAAGGGGGCTACGAAAGGGTTCCCCTGATCGAGGGGAGGGGCCAGTGCAGCGTCCGCGGTGAAATTGTCGATATATATCCCCTGGGATGGGAGCTACCCCTGCGCCTGGCGCTTTTTGACCGCAGGGTGGAATCCCTTCGTTTTTTCGATCCTTCCACCCAGCGTTCAACGGGGAACATTGAGCGCGCCTTTGTCCCGCCGGCTTACGAACTACTCTTGACGCAGCCGCAATACCTGGAAGGAGAACAAAAAATCCGCGATGAGATGGAGCAGGCTGTTTCCAGGCTGCTCCGGCGGGGTGAAGATGAAAGGGCCGCAAAGCTGAAGACAAATACGGGGCGGCACCTGGAGCGCCTGGCCGAACCCGGCGGGCTGGATTATCTTTTCAGCTATTATTCCTATTTTTTTGGTGAGGGCGCTTCATTTATAGATTACCTGCCCGCTGAATCCCTCATCATTATCGACGAGCCCTCCTCTGTTCTGGATCAGGCGGCCGCTTTGCGACGGGATTTGATGGAACATCATAGCGCCGCTCTTGCCGGGGGTGATTTACTGCCCGGCGGTTTTGATCAATTTTGGGAGATGGATGAGCTCCTGCACCGGAACCCCGGTCCGCTTGTTGCATTGTCCCTCTTTCCCCATTCAGCCGGCAGCCTGGAGATAGGAAGAGAATTTCATATAGAGGGGAAAAACATCTCCCTCTATCACGGGCAGTGGCAGCTTCTGCAAGCGGATGTCCGGGAATGGGCGGCGACGGGCTGCCGGATCATTTTTCTGGCCGCGGCCCGGGAGCGGGCCGGCGGGCTGCAGCAGCTGCTCAAGGAAAAAGGGATCTCCGCGAGCGCCGTTTCCAGCGGGCCCTGGTCTCCCGGGGAACTCCGGATGACGGTGGCGGGGCTTGATGAAGGCTTTTTCATCCCTTCGCTGCGGCTGGCGGTAATCACTGAGCAGAACCTGCTTCCACGCAGGCGCAGGAAAAGGCGGCGGGCGCAGCAGGAGGGGATCAAGCTCCTCGATTACAGGGAACTGGCTCCAGGTGATTACGTAGTCCATGAGCAGCACGGCATCGGCAAGTACATGGGCTTGAGCGCACTTGAGATCGGTGGGATCTTGCGGGATTATTTGCTGCTTCAATACCGGGGAAGCGACAGGCTCTATATCCCCGTGGAACAGATAGGTTTGATTCGGAAATACATCGGAGCGGAAGGGAAAAGGCCCCGCCTGTACAGCCTTGGCAGCGGTGAGTGGCAGCGGATTAAAAGCAGGGTCAAGGATTCCGTGCAGCAGATGGCCAGGGAGCTACTGGCTCTCTATGCCTCCAGGGAGACGGCCTCCGGCTACAGCTTTGGGTCCGATCATCCCTGGCAGCTTGAATTTGAGGCACGCTTCCCCTATGAAGAGACCCCTGATCAACTGCAGGCTATTGCCGAGGTGAAAGAGGATCTGGAGAAGGCACACCCCATGGATCGCCTGATCTGTGGCGATGTGGGCTACGGCAAGACCGAGGTGGCGCTGCGGGCTGCCTTCAAGGTGGTTATGGAGGAAAAACAGGCGGCGCTGCTTGTGCCGACTACCTTGCTGGCGCAGCAGCACTATCGGACATTTTCTGAGCGATTTGCCGACTTCCCCTTCCGGGTGGCCCGGCTCAGCCGCTTCATTTCCCCTGCAGAGCAAAAGGGAATTCTGAAGGACCTGGCCGGCGGAAAAGTTGACATAATCATCGGCACGCACCGCCTGCTCTCCGAAGATGTCCGGTTTCATGATCTGGGACTTTTGATCATCGATGAAGAGCAGCGTTTTGGGGTGAGGCACAAAGAGAAACTGAAACAGCTGCGCCTATCCGTGGATGTTCTGGCCATGACCGCCACTCCCATACCCAGGACAATGCATCTTTCCCTTGTCGGGGTCAGGGATCTCAGCGTCATCGAGACCCCCCCGGAGAATCGCTACCCGGTGCAGACATATGTTGCGGAATATTCCGAGCAGCTTGTCAGGGAAGCGATTCAGCGGGAGCTGAGCCGCGGCGGCCAGGTCTATTTCGTGTTCAACCGCATCACCGGAATAAACGCTTTTGCCAAAAATATACGAGCCATGTTCCCCGACGCTGCGGTGGCTGTGGGGCACGGGCGGATGGCGGAGAACTCTCTTGAGCAGGTCATGAGCGACTTTATTGAGGGTGAATACTCCATCCTGGTAAGCACCACCATAATCGAGGCGGGGCTGGATATACCCAATGTGAACACACTGCTGGTTTATGATGCCGATCAATTCGGCCTGGCCCAGCTTTACCAGCTCCGCGGGCGGGTGGGGCGTTCGCACCGACTGGCTTATGCTTATCTCACCTATCGTCGCGATAAGATGATCACGGAAGATGCAAAGAAAAGACTGCAGGCCGTCAAGGAGTTCACCGAACTTGGCTCGGGTTTTAAAGTGGCTCTGCGTGATCTGGAGATTCGGGGCGCCGGCAATATCCTGGGCGCAGAGCAGCATGGTTTTGTAGTTGAGATCGGCTTTGACCTTTACTGCCGTCTGCTGGAAGAGGCCGTGGCCAGGATCAAAAACATCCCGCCCCGGGAGGATGAGCCGCAGCCGCGGATTGACTTGCAGCTGAACGCCTACCTGCCTTCATCCTATATAATCAACCAGGAACAGAAGATAGACTTGTACCAGCGCATCTATACCCTGGACAACGGCGAGGAGGTTCTAGAAGTTGAGGAGGAGATGCGTGATCGCTACGGGGCGCCCCCGCTTCCGGTTAAGAATCTGCTTGCTGCCGCCTCTTTGCGGATTTTGGCCCGCACTCTGGGGATTGCCTCCCTGCAGCAGCGCAACGATGTTGTGGAGATCAGGTTCAACCCGGGCATAAAAATTGATCGGGACCGGTACCGGCCTGCAGCCGGCTGCACCCGGGAAAGGGTTGCCTTTGTGGCGGGAACTCCTTTTCGGATCAATTTCAAATCGGAGCCCCGCGAGGCACTCATCTTCAACCTGATCAGTTTTTTGGAAACCCTTGGCGGTGAAAAAGCTGCCAGGCTGTGAATTGAAAAAGGGAGGCGGGGCATTATGCCTGAACGGGGCTGCTGTCTGCTGCTGTCTGCTGTGCTGGTTGTTCTGATCTGTGGTGCGGGGTGTTGCGCAGTGGATGCGCCTGCAGCCAGGGTAAATGATCACATTATCATGCGGAGCGAGCTGGATCGTTTTATCAGCCTGATGGAGCTCTGCAACCCGGAGGCGGCTTCCCCGGGAAAAGGCTGCCCGCCCGGTTGCAGAGAACAGGAATTTTTGCATCTTCTTATCGGCTTTGAACTGGTAAACCAGGCGGCGGAGAAAGCGGGAGTGTCTGCCTGCCCTGAAATGGTGGAAAGCGGAATTGAAGAGATGCTGCAGGAGCTGGTGAAAAGCCGTTATGGAGGTTCTCCCGATAAACTTCACCGCCGTCGCAAAAAACTCGGTCTGACTCTCAACGATCTGGGGATATTGCCCCGTTACGAACTGGAGGCCGGGGCGCTTCTCGAAAGGCTGGCCCCGGTGGTGGATGAGGCGGATCTGTTTGAACTTATTGAAAAAAATTCGGAGATGCTGGTGCAGCCGGCGGCCGGAGAGCTGTACCGGTTTCGCTTTGCCGGGGAGGTGGAGGCGGAGAAGTGCCTGGCTGCGCTGCAGCGAGGCGTTAAAGCGGAGGAGTTTGCCGCAGACAAGGATCTGGATTGTACCAACCGGGGCTGGATTGCAGAGGATGATCCCTTTTTGGAAAAAAGGGTGCGCCAGGAACTCTTTACCCGCCTGGAGAAAGAAAAGGGCTTCATTATCACCTCTTCGGAGCAGTATTTCCTTTACTGGGTTCAGGGAATCAGGCCCACGCGGCAGCTTGAATTTTCGGAGATACGGGATGAAGCGGCCCGGCTCAAAAAATGCCTTCTTTATGAGCAATTCTATTATGATCTCTGGAATGAGGGGGATATCGAGATCTACCTGCGCCGGCCCTGAGAATGCATAAAAGAACCGGCAGGGATGAATACTAATTTCAGAACAGAGAGTTATTGCCTGGAACTTCACAAAGGAGGAAACA
>CAYTXG010000005.1:0-105680 GCA_964441025.1 uncultured Syntrophomonadaceae bacterium | reverse complement strand
GGGACAAAAGGGGAATGGGCCGCCATCGCGGAGGAATACCACAACGAGCTGCATTTTTACCGCTCCCTGGGCGGTTTCACCGTGAACGTGGACCTGCACTGGGATCTGATCAACCTGATCCAGCGCGGTTCGCCCCTGGAAAAAATCTACCCCGCAAATGACATCCCCTGGTTTGCACACCGCGAGGAGATCATCCTTGAGGGAGTTCCGGTCCGCTGCCTCAGCCTGGAGATGCACTTCCTGCATGCCCTTTTTCACTTCGCCCTGGGGCACAAGTTCGCCGGGGCCAAATGGTTCCTGGATCTGTGCCAGTTTGCAGCCCTGTGGGGAGAGCGGCTGAACTGGGCTTTGATCTACAGCACTGCCGCGCGGCACCGCTGCCTGAAGCTGGTAGCGGTAACCAGGGAGCTGGTTGCCGCAGTCGCCGGTAAGCACCACTGGCCGGTGGAAGCAGGAGGAATCAGCCTGTCTGCAGAAAGAATCAGCCCCATGGAGCTGCGCTTCTACCGGCAGAGGCTGTTTGCCGGGAAATCATACACCGGGATATATCTCTGCCTGGTGCTGCTGCCTCCCCGGTGGCGGGACCGGCGGAGAGTGCTCTCGTACCTCCTGTTCAACAAAGAGGCCTTCCCCCATTGGAGAACAGGCAAGGGAAGGATCATCCCCGGGCTGCAGCCCCTCAGCCTGCTCCTGAAAGCCTTCCAGGAGCAAGCAGGCAGGTTGTTCAAGAGTTAACCTCCGCTGTCGACTATGAGCATTACAGCGTTTGATCTGATCGCCCATCTGAATTAACAACATCCCACACTCGTTGTTTAGTTCCGCCCAGGCCGGGCACGAACAGGCAGGTATGAAAAACAAAAAGGCTGCAAAGAGACTGAGGCACCTTTTCCAGAGAGCCCACTTTGCCGCAGTGGGCGGGAGCCCCAACAGCGGTACCCCCAGCCAGAGCTGCCCCAGGGCAATGCCGACGATGCAGCAGACTTATAGCCATGACGGGACGGGATTCTGAAACCCAGCAGCCAACGTAAAAAGGTTGGGGGATGATACCCCCAACCTGGAATGCATTTAGCGTGGACTAGAGGCTATGTCAGCTTACCTGCAGGCCCTTTTTCCGAACAACCAGGATACCGGCTGCGAGCAGAAGCAGACCCAGAATCAGATAACCGGGCAGCCCTCCCAAACTGGGCGGCAGCTCCCCTTCGGGTTCCGGCTCTCCCTCGGGTTCGGGCTTCGGAGCCGCAGGAGCGTTGGCAAAGATGCCGAATTCACTGAAGCTGTCCAGCTCAGCCCAGAGGACACTTTTCTCTTTATCCACACCCTGTTTGTCAATCAGATTCCATTGCCCTTCATCCGCGTTCCAGCGGTACAGCTTAAGATCATCCTCATTGACCCCGGCAGGCAGCTTTTTCGGGTCGTATTTAACCTTAATCGTCACCTTGACCCCGGCCAGGTTCTCGCTGCGCTCCAGGCGCAGGTAAATCCCTGCAGAAAGCATCCCGGCAGGGGCATTCCTGTCGTCAGCAGCGTAGCGGGTCACGGTGACATAGCTGCCCTCTGGCAGAAGTGAGTCAAGCTCCATGAAAACATCGGATTCCTTAAATGTGAGTTTGCTCTGCTCAGAGCTTATTTCGCAAAGTTCGGTGTTTACCATGAGCCTTTTGCGGTGCAGGGGCGCTTTATAATACTCATACTCGTCCTGTACTATTTCAATAACCCCGGAAGGGAAAGTGTTGTTTGCAATAATCTCACCCAATGTTTCATCAGAGATCAGCTTCTCAGAATCTTCATCCCTGCTGTTGATCAACATGCCATAATATGTGCCATTGATTACATTGTTTTTAATCGTGGGGTAATTCTCAAATGGGTTGGGATCCCATCCCGAATTGGTTTTCCCCGTGAAAGAGATACTCGCATTGATTGTATTGCCGCTGATGACGGCCGCATCACCGCCTGCACCGTTGCCAGCACCGTTGGCGGGGACAATGGCGCCATCGAGATAATTGTCCGCGATCGTGTACTTACCCACATCCTGACCAGCCAGATAAATTGCCGTCCTGCCCTCATCAAAAATCTTACAATTTTTCACGGTGACATTGTTGGCATCGGTGATCTCCACTGCCTTGGTAAAAGTTGTTGGATAATCGGATATTGAGTAAATGATCAATCCGTCCAGAGTGACACTGTTTGCTGTTATGTGTACTGTCTGCTGCTGATGCGTGCTCCCCCCACCTCCATACATTGCCTTCAGAACCGGTTTATCGTTCATATCAGCAGCCTGGATTGTGACAGGCGTATCGATCCACAGATAGTGTTTAAATGTGCCCCCATCCCAAATAGTTACATCATACTCCCCCGCCGCCACAATGATGGTGGCACCTTCTCCGGCTTCATTGACAGCCTCCTGGATTGTTTTGAAAGGTTTATCTACGGTACCGTCCCCACCTTCCTCAGCATCCGCATCCACATACAATTCCCCAGGATCTGTAGCCAGGACCACGCCACAGAACAGACCCAACACCAGAACCATCACTACCGCTACGATCGGCAGTTTCACCCTAAACAAACGCTTCATTATGATACCCCCTAAATTTTATTGTGGGATCCTTTGAAACCTTGTGTCATGGATTATAAGCAAACCCCCCATAAATAGGTGTTACGCATCACCTGCCGATAAAGCATCATTACCATAAATTACATTAGTAATACTTAATTCGACAGTGTTTACAATTCCCCTGCTTAATCTTAAAAGTTGCATGAACACGTGACTTTGACAGCCTGCTGACATCTAACAATGGATAACCCCTTGTGGCTCAAGGCCGCGGGGGAAGATATCTACCGGGCTCTGTCCCATTACGCCAAGATCGCTAAAGAGGCGCAGCGATACCTGCATGCACAGATCAGCGGACGATACGGCCGTAACACCAAGACTCAATGCTACCCGGCAAAGTCAGTTTCTTAGCCTGGCGCTAAAGGCCTTCCAGGAGCAGGCGGGCAGGTTATTCAGGGGTTAACCGCTGCTTTCGGCTGAACTTGCTTTTGACAATTATTCTTACGATGATTCTAACTAGTGAGTGAAGGGCGTATATATAGAATCTTTGTATGATGAAGGGATCAGGCGATTTATGTAGAATTAAACGTTGTTATCTTTTCTCAACATTTGATCATATGAGGGGAGAATCTTGATGAAACTGACAACGCGAAAAATAGTGGTTTCGGGGATACTGGGGGCCATCGCCATACTGATGGGCTACATCCCCTTTCTCGGCTTTATTCCCGCTCCCACCCCTGCAGGAAATATGACGATCATGCACATTCCGGCTATCCTGGGAGGGATTCTGGAAGGCCCTGTTGCCGGCCTGCTCATTGGCCTTATATTCGGGATCATCAGTTTTTTAAGAGCGGACAATCCATTATTTGCCGATCCCCTGGTAGCGATTTTGCCCAGGTTGTTCATCGGCGTTTTTGCATATTTTGCTTACGCAGGGGTGAAAAGGATTAACCGGGTCTTTGCCGCAGCCCTTGGCGGAGCTGTGGGCAGCGCCACAAACACCGTCCTGGTTCTGGGAATGGTCGTGCTGAGAGGCTACCTTCCCCTGGCCGGTGCGCTCTTCATCGCTGTTTCTCACGGTATTATCGAACTGGTTATCGGAACTATTATTACAGTAGTCCTGGTATTGGGATTGCAGCGGATCAGAGGTTTTGAAGACCCGGGCGAAAAGACCCGCAGAGCCTGATCTGAAACCCGGCAGTTATAACTTCACCATGGAGGTTATTCTTGAGTAACCTGGTTGAATTTAAAGCGGTCTATTTTTCATACGGGGCCGAAAGCAAAAACCCGGTACAGGCGCTTAAAGGGATCAATCTGCAGCTTGAAAAAGGGGAATTTACAGCAATAATCGGCCGGAACGGTTCTGGCAAGTCAACGCTTGCCCGGCATTTTAACGGACTGCTGGTCCCCACGGCCGGTGAAGTCCTTGTTAACGGGATATCTACCGATAACGACAGTAGGGACCAGATAAAAGCGATCCGCAGAAAAGTGGGGATGGTTTTCCAGAATCCCGACAACCAGCTGGTCAGCTCCATCGTGGAGGAGGATGTTGCTTTCGGGCCGGAAAATCTGGGCATTCCCCCGCCGGAGATCAGGCGGCGGGTCAACCATGCACTGGGCACCCTGAATTTACTTAAGTATCGCCGCGAGCCGATCGCCCATCTTTCGGAGGGCCAAAAACAGCTCGCGGCCATTGCCGGGGTGCTGGCAATGAAACCCGATTGCATTGTCCTGGACGAGCCGACAGCGCTGCTGGATCCGCTTAGCCGGAAAGAAGTCCTGGAAAGCCTGATGAAGCTTAATCGAGAGGAAGGAATCGCCATTGTTTTCATCACCCACTTCATGAGCGAAGCAGTACATTTTGAACGGGTTGTGATTATGGATGAGGGCGAGATAAAAGCAGACGGTTCCCCCAAAGATATCTTCAGCCGGATTGAGCTGCTTGAAAAAGCAGGTCTCGACATTCCCGTAGCGGCGCAGCTGGCCGGCGGGCTTAAACAAAAAGGTTTTCCCATGGCCCCGGGCATATTGCACGTAGAGGAGCTTGTAAGCAGCCTGTGCCTATTGAAATCGAACATTTAAACCACACCTACAAAGAGGGAACCCCTTTTGCAAGGCAGGCTCTTTTTGACATCAACCTGGCAATTGGAGATGGGGAATTTGTCGGTCTCATCGGCCCCTCGCAATCAGGAAAGTCCACCCTGGGGCAGTATCTCAATGCGCTTTTTATTCCCAAAAGCGGCCGGGTGCTCATCGATGGACGGGACACGGCCGACAGAAAAACCAATGTGGTGCAGATCAGGTTTGAGGTGGGCTATGTCTTCCAAAACCCCGAGCACCAGCTTTTTAAAGACACCGTGGGCAAGGATATCGCCTTCGGGCCCATTCGCCAAAAATGCCTGCCCGAAGAGGTCCGGGGGCGAGTCAGTGAGGCGATGTCCCTGGTGGGGCTGGATGAAAAGATCTTTCGCGATCGGGATATATTTGCCTTGAGCGGGGGACAGAAAAGAAGGACGGCCATCGCCGGGGTCCTGGCCTGCCGCCCCAAAGTCCTCATCCTGGATGGAATTACCGCAGGGCTGGATCCCGGCGGCCGAAAAGAGATACTGGCGGTTATCGAAAGACTGCACCGGGAGAGGGAGATGACGGTGATCTTTATCTCCCACAGCATGGACGATGTGGCCCGCCTGGTAGATCGGATCGTGGTCATGGACCGGGGAAGGATCGTTGACGACGGCCCCGCCCGGGAGGTTCTCGCCAGGACAGGCCGGCTGCGGGAGATCGGCCTGGAACCGCCCCAGGTGATCGAGATCATGCAGCAGCTGCGGGAAAAGGGATTTAAGGTTCCGACAGAGGTGCTGAACGTCAACGAGGCGCTCGCAGAAATCATCAAATTTTTGAACTGATCGGAGGTGAAGAGGAGTTGGAATTAACGAGGAATCTAACCCTGGGGATCTATCTGCCGGGCGATACAGCGATGCACTGTCTTGATCCGCGAACAAAAATTCTCGGGGCAACAGGGTTGATTTCACTGCTCCTTTTCACATACAACTATACGGCATACGCATTTTTCGCCGCTTTTGCCCTGGGCCTGATCCTGGCGGCAAAAATACCGCTCCGCTTTGCGCTGAAAGGTTTGCGGCCCATGCTGCCTTTCCTGGCAATGATGTGGCTGTTCCAGATTTTTTTCCAGAGGCCTCCGGGGTCGAAAGAAATATTTTCTATCTGGATCCTGGAAGCAACAGATGCGGGGCTGCATATAGGCACATTGATGTCGATCCGGGTGCTGCTTCTTTTTCTGGTAACAACCATCCTCACTCTGACCACCTCCACCGTTGAGCTGACCGACGGCGCCGAAGCCCTGCTCCGGCCGCTGCAAAAAATAGGTGTCCCCGCCCAGGAGCTGGCCCTGACCATGGTCATTGCGCTTCGTTTCGTGCCCACCCTGGCTGAAGAGGCCGAGAAAATTATCAAGGCGCAGATGGCGCGCGGCGTTGCCTTTGACCGCGGTAACTTCATTCAGAAAATGTTTAAACTGTTCCCGGTCCTGCTCCCCCTGTTCATCAACGCTTTCAGACGGGCCGATGAACTGATTACGGCCATGGAGTCGCGCTGCTATACGGGAGGGGCCGGGAGAACAAAGATGAAAGTGCTGCGCATGAGCAGAAATGATTATTACGCCTGGTTTGTATTTTCTCTTTTCGCCGCTGTACAGATAGCCCTCATCTTAACAATCGCCCGCCCTTACTGAGCAACAACAGCCCCTCTCGCCCCTGCCCCCTCACCGGGAAGGAGAGGGGACCGCTAATCGCAGCTTCCGGCAGGCGGACCCCCGATCCGCCGCCCGGGGGTAGATGCCTAATGTCTCAGGCTTTACCCGAGGAGCCGAAGAGGCGAATTTTTTCGCGGATGATTTCCCGGGCAGCGTCGCGGGCCGGTTTAAGAATATTGCGGGGGTCGATCTCATCGGGGTGCTCCGGCAGATAGCGGCGGATAGCCCCCACAAAGACCTCCCGGATATTTGTATCGATGTTTATTTTTTGCACGCCCAGGCTGACGGCCTTGCGAATGCTCTCGTCAGGAACACCGGAGGAACCGTGCAGGACGATGGGGCAATCGATGAGGCCGCGAATCCTCTCCAGGCGCTCAAAGTCCAGCTTTGGCTCTCCCTTGTAGCGACCGTGGGCGGTGCCGATGGAGATAGCCAGGGCATCAACGCCCGTCTCTTCGGCAAAGCGCAGCGCCTCTTCGGGATCGGTAAAGAAGGCGTCGGCTTCGCCGACACTGATATCATCCTCGGTGCCCCCGATCTTGCCCAGTTCTCCTTCAACGGTAACGCCGACGGCATGGGCGATCTCCACCACCTTTTTTGTCAGGCTGATGTTCTCTTCCAGGGGGTATTTCGACCCGTCAAACATCACCGAAGAGAAACCGTGGCGGATACACTGGAGCACCTGTTCAAAACTTGTTCCGTGATCCAGATGCAGCACCACCGGCACGGATACCTCGGCGGCGGCCAGGTTTACCAGGCTCACGATATACTGCAGCCCGGCATACTTGATGGCGCCCTGGCTGGCCTGGATGATTACCGGGGATTTCTCCGCTTCGGCCGCCCCGGAGATGGCCTGGACAATTTCCATGTTATTGCTGTTAAAGGCCCCCACGGCATATCTTTCGCGGCGGGCCTTGCCCAGCACTTCATTTAACGATACAAGCGGCATCGCGATCCAGCCTCCTTCTTAATTCGGGTAGATCAAAATCTCGCAGGTGCACATAGTCCGGCAGCCCATCCTTGAACAGGGGAGTCGCCTCCCCCATGATCAGGGGGCGGGCATAATCCAAAAAGTCGCGGTGGACATGGTTGCCCGAAGGATTTATCCAGCCCGCGGGAACCCGGTGCTCCACATTGGCCACGCTGGAGAGGGGCGCCGTGCCTGTGCCGCACCGGTACACATCCCCATCCTCCCGGACCAGGGTGATCATAATACCGGACCGGCCCCGCAGCGCCTCCCTGACCGCCGCCGCGCCAACCATGTAAGCCTCATCGGCATCGGTGCGGGAGGCAAAATGCGCCGCCGAACGCTGCATTGTCGCAAGGACAATGCTCCTGACATTCACCCCCATCTCTTCCTCAATCATCTCCTTCAGGGTTTCAGCCAGGCCCCCGAGCCGGGCATGGCCGAAGGGGTCGATCCCGCTGCCGCTGAAGACGTAATCACCGCCGGCGTAGCGAATCCCTTCCGAGGCGACGATATAAACATACCTGTATTCACGGAAGGCGGCGGAGACATCTTCAATGAATGTTATCCGGTCAAAAGGCACTTCGGGGAGGTAAAGCAGGTGGGGGGCATCGCATTCCTCCCTCCTGGCCAGGGCGGCGGCGGCGGCAAGCCAGCCGGCGTTCCTGCCCATGGCCTCGAGAACCACGATCCGGTTGCTGGTGATCAGGCCCTTCAGATCCAGGCCGGTCTCCAGGACGGTTGCCGCAAGAAATTTGGCGGCGCTGCCATAACCGGGCGTATGATCGGTGTGAGGCAGATCATTGTCGATGGTTTTGGGGATGCCGATTACCCTGATTTCATACCCTATCTTCCCGGCCAAACGATTTATTTTATCCGCCGTATCCATGGAGTCATTGCCGCCGATATAGAAAAAGTAGCGGATGTCGTGCTTCTTGAATGCTTCCAGCAGGCGGGCGAAATCTTCCTCCTGCGACAGTTTGTAGCGGCAGGACCCCAGAGCCGCCCCCGGCGTATAGCGCAGCCCCTCGATTATATGGCGGGGCTGCCTGGAAAGATCGGCCAGATGCTCTTCCAGGACGCCACGGATGCCGAAGAGGGCTCCATAGATCAAGCCGGGGGGCTCATTCTTCAGCCATTCCTGGACCACTCCGCTTACACTGCTGTTGATCACTGCAGTCGGACCCCCTGATTGGGCCACGACCGCATTGCCCCGCAGTCTCATCAAGATCTCCTCCTTTCGTTATGCTGACAAGATGCCCTCTCCACTGTTATTATATTGCCCCTTTGAGCCGGCCTCCCCATTTTAAATGCCTGCCGGAGTGGGGCGGGGCGAAGATGCATCAGAACTACTATATGCATTTGGACGACAATTATTTAAAAGAGCTGCGCTCCCCCTGCATTGATCTTTCCCGGGGCCTTTTCCGCCGGGGGTCGGACCCGTCAAGATCGGCGGCGCCGCCCCCGGAATCCCGCTGCTAAAAAGAGCGCCCAAAGGAGGTGCCCACCGCCAGGGCGGCCTGAAGCTGTTCGCACCGGGGATCTATGCGCCTGGTTTCAACCACTGCCAGGCCCAGCGAAACCCTTTCAACAGCGCCTCCCTGCAGGCAGACCATTTCATTCCAGCAGCCCTCCCGGGCCAGTTCAACTGCGGCGGCGCCGAAACGGGTAGCCAGAACGCGATCAAAAACCGTGGGCGTCCCGCCGCGCTGCAGGTGCCCCAGGACCGTGGCCCGGCTTTCCATCCCCGTCCGCCTCTCCAGCTCGCCGGCGACGATCTGCCCTATTCCGCCCAGCCTTTTTCTCTCGCCCCGGGTCTGGTACACCGGGGAGCAGCCTTCGGGAAAGGCGCCTTCGGCGGCTACAACGATACTGAATTTTTTATCCCTGGCGCGCCGCTCCATGATCTTCTCAATGATTGCCCCATAGTCAAAAGGCAGTTCGGGTATGAGGATGATGTCACCGCCTCCGGCCATGCCCGCCTGGAGCGCGATCCAACCGGCATTGCGCCCCATTACCTCCAGGACCATGATCCGGTGGTGCGACTCGGCGGTTGTATGCAGACGATCTATTGCCTCCATCGCTGTGGCGGCCGCCGTATCAAAACCGAAGGTGACCTCGGTGGCCAGAATATCGTTGTCGATGGTCTTGGGTATACCGATCACCGGCACCCCCATTTCACTGAAACGGTGGGCAAGGGCAAGGCTGCCGTCGCCCCCGATAACAATGAGACCCTCCAGATTCCACTCTTCGATATGGCGGAGAGCATCTGCAGAGCGATCTTCAAAAGCCGCTTTGCCTCCCGCCCCGGCGACCCGGTATTGAAAAGGGTTGTCTCTGTTTGTTGTGCCCAGGATGGTTCCCCCCCGGTGCAGTATGCCGGAAACGGCCGCCTCTCCGATCAGCCAGGCCTCGTTTTCAACAAGCCCCTTGAACCCGTTGTTGAAGCCGACCACCTCCATATGGTGGCGGAAAAGGGCGCTTTTTACCACCGCCCTGATCACGGCGTTGAGCCCGGGGCAATCGCCGCCGCCGGTAAGAATTCCCAGTCTGCGCACGGCTTCACCTCCCCCAAAGGGATATATCTCCTTGTCCCGCCGGCGACCTCAGCCGCCCGCTCCGGGGACAGCGAGGCGGGCAAGCCTGTCGCATCGTTCGTTGTAATAATCATCGCTGTGGCCCTTAACTTTAAACCATTCCACCCTGTGCTTTGAGGTAAGCTCGATCAGGGCACGCCACAGATCCTGGTTCTGCACCGGCTTGTTGGCGGCGGTGCGCCACCCCTTCACCTGCCAGCGGGGTATCCAGCGCAACCGGAAGGCGTTGACCAGGTAAGCGCTGTCGCTGTACAGCCGGACCCGGCTGGGTCCGGGAAGGGCGCGCAGGCCCTCGATGGCCGCCTGCAGCTCCATGCGCTGGTTGGTGGTGTAAACCTCGCCGCCGGATATTTCAGCTGTTTCAGCCTCCGCCCCGCCGCCGATAATCACTGCAGCCCATCCGCCGGGGCCGGGGTTGCCGGAGCAGGCTCCGTCTGTATAGATGGTCACACACGGTAAAGTCAAGGCCCAATCCTCCCGATTATGCGTATATCACTCTGCCTAAGCGATTGCCGGTACATGCCGGCAGCGCTATTAATTTACCATACTTCGATCCTTATGGAAAGGAAAACCTTTCCTCCGTTCGCGGCATGCACCGGAAAGAAGAAGCGCCGGAAACAGGCGGATCAGCCCCTGATGATAGCAACGCCGGAGCTGGTGCCGATGCGGGTGGCGCCGGCGGCAATCATCTGCAACGCCTTCTCGCGGGTGCGGATCCCGCCGGAGGCCTTTATTCCCACGGCCGGGCCCAGGGTTTCCCTCATCAGCTTTATATCGGCGACAACAGCGCCGCCGGGTCCGAAACCGGTAGAGGTTTTAACAAAATGGGCGCCCGCTTTTTTCGCCAGCAGGCAGGCCCTGACCTTTTCCTCCAGGGTGAGAAGTCCTGTTTCAAGGATCACCTTTACCGTCCGGCCGCAGGCCGCCCTGATCACAGCGGTAATCTCTTCAAGAATACAGCCGGCGGCGCCGTCTTTCAGGGCGCCGATATGGATCACCATGTCCACCTCGCCGGCTCCGCAGGCAACGGCTTCGCCGGCTTCAAAAGCCTTGGCCGCAGCGGTCGTCGCCCCAAGGGGAAAGCCGACGACGGCGCAGGTGCGGGTACCGCTGCCGCGGAGGTGCACAGCCGCTTTTTTCACATAGACGGGATTCACACAGACAGCGGCAAAGCTGTAGCGACGAGCCTCGCTGCAGAGGCGGGCAATGTCCTCTCCCGTTGTTTCGGGCTTAAGCAGGGTATGGTCGATAAATCCGGCCAGGTCAATTTCTTCAGGCATATTATCTCCACCTTTCCCGGGTCCAGGAGGCTGTCAGGAAGCCCGGAATGATCGGTTTCAGGAGGATTCCGGGGCCCGGCACCGGTGAGGCGCCGGTATCAACCCGCCGGGCGGCGCCCGGCCCTGTCGACGCTGCCGAGAATGAGGGACAGCCCGGCTGCCGGGGCCGCCCCGATCTCGTAAGCACCCGTAACCAGGCGGCGGGCTTTTTCGGCAGGCGGCGCCCCGGGCGCACAGTTCATGTGGAGCAGGGCCAGCCTGTCACCGGGCTCCACAGGGTCGCCTGTTTTTTTAAGCAGGGTCAGCCCCACCGCATGATCGATGTCGTCATCACCCGTCTCCCGCCCCGCCCCGAGGAGCAACGCCGCACGGCCAATAGCCTCCGCCTTGAGACGGTGCACATAGCCCCCTGCTGCGGCTGAAACAGGCACCACCGCCGCCGCTCGGGGCAGCAGATCAGGGTTCTCGATTATCCGCTCATCGCCGCCCTGCAGGCGGATCATTTCCCTGAATTTATCCAGGGCGGCCCCGCTCTCGATTAATCTCTCCAGCTCCCCCCATCCTTCCTGCGGGCTGGAGAACTTACCGGACAGGTAAAGCATCCAGCCGCCCAGGACCATGCAGAGCTCTGCAAGATCGGCCGGCCCTTTCCCCTGCAGGGTCAGCACGGCCTCTTCGACCTCCAGGGAGCTGCCCACGGCCCTGCCCAGCGGCTGATCCATGTTCGTGATTACCGCAGCAGTTTCCCGGCCCGCACCTCCGCCGATTTTAACCATCATTTCAGCCAGGGCGAAGGAAGCTTCAAGATCTTTTAAAAAAGCGCCGTCCCCCGTTTTTACGTCCAGAACAAGTGCATCGGCTCCCGCCGCCAGCTTTTTGCTCATGATGCTGGCGGCAATCAGGGGTGGGCTGTCCACGGTGGCGGTGACATCACGCAGGGCATAAAGTTTCTTATCGGCGGGGACAAGGTTCCCTGTCTGCCCGACAACAGCGGCGCCGCACCTCTGCACCACCTCAACCATTTCGGCAATGGAAAGACTGCTCTGAAAACCGGGAATGGCCTCCAGCTTGTCCAGGGTACCCCCGGTATGGCCCAATCCGCGGCCGCTGATCTTCGCCACGGGGACGCCGGCCGCAGCCACCAGCGGAGCCAGGACAAGGGTAGTCGAGTCGCCCACTCCGCCTGTGCTGTGCTTGTCGACTTTCAGTCCGGGAATTGCCTCCAGCGAGACGGTATCACCCGAACCGGCCATGGCCAGTGTTAAATCAAGGGTCTCTTTTTCCGTCATCCCCTGGAAATAGACGGCCATGGCGAAGGCGGAAAGCTGGTAATCCGGAATGGCGCCGGCGGTGTATCCTTTGATGAGGAAGTTGATCTCCCGGGCGGTGAGCTCGCCGCCGCCTCGTTTTTTCAGAATAATATCATATACCCGCACCGGATTTCATCCGCCCCTTATTGTTCATTAAAATCAATTATATCCTGTTGGCGGCGGGATTCAAGAGCTGCCGGGGGGAAGAGGCAAAAAAACGCTCCCTTACTTTAGAAGAAAGACGAAGTCCCCTGGCAAATCCCTCATGTTAGAAAAGGTTTTTTATAATACAAGGGGTAATTATAGATAGAAGCAGATTTGGGGAGGCGAATAGCGATGAGTATGATCCACAGCCCTGAAAGGGCCCCGGAGGGGCAAAAGAAAATATCCTGGGTGAGCAGGCATATGCCGGTTCTGAGCAGCCTGGCTGAAGAATATGCTGCCGGGCAACCCTTTGCCGGATGTAAGATGGCTGTATGTATTCACCTTGAAGCGAAGACCGCCTACATGGCCAGGGTTTTTCAGCGCTGCGGGGCGCAGGTAACCGTTACAGGCAGCAATCCCCTTTCAACGCAGGATGATGTGGCCGCCGCCCTGGTGGAAGAGGGAATCACCGTATTTGCCTGGCACGGAGCCACGGCGGAGGAGTATGAAGATCACATTCGCCGCACCGTTGACAGCGGGCCGGACCTGATCATCGACGACGGCGGAGACCTGATCACAGCGATGCATCGCGAAAGACCCGACCTGCTGCCGCGGGTACGCGGCGGCGCCGAGGAGACGACAACAGGGCTGAACCGGCTGCGGGCGGCGGCGGCGGCAGGAGAGCTGGCCTTCCCGGTAATTGCCGTCAACGACGCCTCCTGCAAGCATCTTTTCGACAACCGTTACGGCACAGGGCAGTCGGTCTGGGATGGGATCATGAGGACAACGAACCTGCTCATCGCCGGGAAGACCGTAGTTGCAGCCGGTTTCGGGTGGTGCGGCCGCGGAGTGGCCATGCGGGCAAAAGGCCTGGGGGCTCAGGTTATTGTCACCGAGGTCGATCCGGTGCGCGCCCTGGAAGCGGCAGTTGAGGGATATCGGGTCATGCCCATGCGCGAAGCGGCGCCCCTGGGGGATATATTTGTCACCACCACCGGCTGCCGCGATGTTATCGGCGAAGGGGATCTGGGCCGCCTCAAAGAAGGCGCCATCCTGGCCAACGCAGGCCATTTTGATGTAGAGATTGATAAAAAGGCGTTGCACCGACTGGCGAAGCGCACAGGCAAGCCTCGGCCGAATATCGAGGAGTTCAGTTTTGCCGACGGGCGCAGGGTTTACCTCCTTGCCGAGGGAAGGCTGGTTAATCTCGCCGCCGGCGACGGCCACCCGGCAGAGATCATGGATCTCTCCTTTGCCCTGCAGTTCCTGGCCATGGAGTACCTGCGCCGGAGCAAGGGCCTTCCGCAGGCTGTGCTCCCCCTGCCGGCGGAACTGGACCACAGGGTAGCGGCGCTGAAGCTCTCGGCAATGGGCTTAGCCATCGACAAGCTGACTGAATCGCAGAGCGCTTACCTGGCCTCATCATGAGAAGCGGCGCTTTGCGCTCTCCACAGCCGCAAATTGGGCCCGGCCCGACGGCGCCTCTCCATAAAAGCAGGATCAGTTCCGGCAGCAGCGGGTAGGATGAGTATTGACAGGGTCAGTAGACAGTGATCCGATCTTCGATCTGTTTGAAAATACCCTGGCCGATGCCGCTGACATCCATGATCTCGGTGATGTGGGAGAAGAACCCGTATTTTTCCCTGTGTTCAATGATTCTCCGGGCCCGCACCTCGCCGATGGAGGGCAGCATTTTTAACTCTTCAACAGAGGCCTTGTTTATATTAACCTTACCCTCCGGGGAGCCCTGATCAGCTGCAGCCTCGCCTACCCGATAGATGGTCACCTGCTCGCCGTCAAAAAGGGGGCGGGCCAGGTTCACCGACGTGGTATCGGCGTCCTCCGAAGCGCCGCCGGCAGCCTCCAGCAGTTCATAAACCCTGGAACCGGCGGGCAGGTGATAGATTCCGGGCTTAGAAACCGCCCCGACAATGTGAATGGTGATCATCTCGGGTTCTGCCTGGTGCTGGGGTTCAAAAGACTGCTCCCGGAGCAGAGGGGAGCCGCCCTGCTCCAGGGGGCCCCCGATTGTTGAAAGGAGCGCAGGGGCCGCCTTCCAGAGAACACCGCCGAGCAGGAGCAGGAGCATGACCGCGAGGAGGATCTTCTCGCGGATGCTGAAGTCACCCCACATACATTCAACCCCCTTGACAGAAATGCGCAGGGAATTTATGCCGTCCCGTAATGCGGTTATATTCCTCCGGGGACTTACTCTGCCTGGGTTTTTGCCGGATGTTCGATGAAATGATTTTCAGCCTGTAATTGCAGATAAGGAGGGGTTGAGGCGCTCTCCCGGTCCAAAGGGAGAAGCGCCCCTACTTCAAGAATCGCTGCTTTTATCCTCTTCGGGTATTTTTTCGGATTTCTCTTTCGGCAGGTTGATGCCGATGACATGAATGTTAATGGAGGCCACCTGCAAACCGGTGACATCTTCAACGGTTTCGCGAACCTTTTTCTTGAGCTTTTTCGCTGTCTCCATGATCCGGACACCGTAGTCAACCACCACGCTAAGATCAAAGGAGACCGCCTCCCCTTCCAGGTGGACCTTGATTCCCTTGCTAAAATCTTTACGCCCCAGCTTCTCGGCGATTCCGTCCACAATCCCCCCGCTCATTCCGGCAATCCCTTCCACCTCGGCGGCGGCGATGCCGGTGATAATACCGATTACATCGGGCGAGATGCGCACGCTGTCCCCTTCGGAGACTTTTAATTCTATAGGGGCAACCTTATCCGGGCTCTTTTCTTCAGGAGCCATTGAATTTGTACCTCCCTTCGCTTATTGGTAATCCCGTCAATAAACTATATTAAGCACACTCCGCGCAAATCCTTCAAGGGAAAAATTAAATTACCGGATTACAATATTGACCAGCTTGTCGGGGACAATAATATAGCGCACTATCTCCTTTCCCTGTAGAAAATCGCTGATCCGCGGCTGTTCCAGGGACGCCTTTAAAAGCTCACCTTCCCCGGATCCCGCAGGAACCATCATCCGGCTGCGCACCCTGCCGTCTACCTGGATCACCACTTCAACCTCTTCCACGGTCAGGGCGGTGGGGTCATAATCGGGCCAGGCCTGAAGATGGACGCTGCCGCGGCATCCCATAATCTGCCAGGCCTCCTCGGCCAGGTGGGGCGCGAAGGGCGCAAGTAGCAGGATCACCGACTGCAGCGCCTCCTTTAGAAGCGGGCGGTTTTGCCCCTCCGGCGCCCTGTCCCGGCGGTAATCATAAACTGCATTGACCAGCTCCATAACAGCGCTTATGGCCGTATTGAAATTGAAGCGTTTTTCAATGTCGCCGGTAACTTTTTTGATGGTTCCATGCAAAACCCGCCGCAGCGCTGCTTCGGCGGGACTGTTTGCCCCGGCAGCCCCCCCCGCCTGCACCGGCAGCAGCCCAGCGCAATCTTCAAGCAGGCGCCAGACGCGGCGCAGGAAACGATGGCACCCTTCGACCCCCTGTTCGTTCCAGTCCAGATCCTTCTCCGGGGGCGCTGCAAAAAGAATGAAGAGCCGGGCGGTGTCGGCACCGTAGCGCTCGATAATCTCATCGGGCGAAACCACGTTTCCCTTGGATTTGGACATCTTCGCTCCATCCTTGTACACCATTCCCTGGGCCAGAAGGCGGCTGAAGGGCTCCACGGCCCCGATAAGTCCCGCATCGTAAAGCACCTTTGTGAAGAAACGGGCATAGAGCAGGTGCAGCACGGCATGCTCGATCCCGCCGATGTACTGATCCACGGGCATCCAGTAATCGGCCGCCTTTTTCTCAAAGGGAAAGGTGTGGTGCTGCGGGCTGGTGTAACGCAAAAAATACCACGAGGAGCAGATAAACGTATCCATGGTATCGGTCTCGCGACGGGCTTTCCCGCCGCAGCCGGGGCAGGTGGTGTTGACAAAAGATTCATAGTGCGAGAGCGGCGGCACCCGGTCGCCGGACAGATCCGCTGCCGGCGGCAGCAGAACGGGCAGATCCTTTTCGGGTACCGGAACGGCGCCGCAGCGTTCGCAGTAGAGCACCGGAATAGGCGCACCCCAGTAGCGCTGGCGAGAAATCAGCCAGTCCCGCAGGCGGTAGGTAACCTTGAAATCGCCGCAGCCCAGCGCGCGCAGTTTCTCGGTAACCCGCTTCGCTCCCTCTATATTAGGAAGGCCGTTGAATTCGCCTGAGTTGATCATCTTTCCCTCGCCGGTATAGAAACCCCCGCCGCCCTTCGCCGGATCGCCTGCAGGAGGCCCGATCACATGGCGGACAGGCAAATTGTAGCTGCGGGCAAATTGAAAGTCGCGCTCATCATGTGCCGGCACACCCATCACCGCGCCGGTACCATAAGTCATGATCACATAGTTGGCTACCAGGATCGGCACAGTCTCGCCGCTCAGGGGGTTGACTGCATGTTTGCCTGTAAAAAAGCCGATCTTCGGGGCCTCTTCAGAGGTTCTCTCAATCTCGCTTTCCCGCCTGACCCGGGCGGCAAACTCCGTGATCTCTTTCTCCTCATCGCTCCCCGCCACAAGGCGCGGCAGCAGGGGGTGCTCGGGAGCAAGGACCACATAGCTCACTCCAAAAAGGGTATCGGCTCGGGTGGTAAAGACGCGAATCTCTTCGCCGGGCAGCTCCTGCACCTGGAATGCAATTTCGGCGCCCTCGCTGCGCCCGATCCAGTTCTCCTGCATCACCTTGACTCTCTCGGGCCAATCTTCAAGCACCGCCAGATCCTTCAAAAGCCTTTCGGCATAATCGGTTATCCGCAGAAACCATTGCTCCCGCTCCCTTAGCTCCACTTCACTTTCACAGCGCCAGCAGCGTCCGGCCTCGACCTGCTCATTGGCCAGCACTGTCCGGCAGTGCGGGCACCAGTTCACGGAGGCGCGTTTTCTATAAGCCAGCCCGCGGCGGTACATGAGCAGGAACATCCACTGGGTCCAGCGGTAGTAATCGGGAGAGCTGGTATTGACCTCCCTTTCCCAGTCATAACTGACCCCAAGGCGCTGCTGCTGCCGCTTCATCTGGACAATGTTTTGGGCAGTCCACCTTTCCGGGCTGACGCGGTTTTCAATGGCCGCATTCTCCGCGGGAAGTCCAAAGGCATCCCAGCCCATGGGATGGATCACATTGTAGCCGCGCATGCGCAAAAAGCGGGCAAGGACATCTCCAATAGAATATACACGCATATGGCCCATATGCAACCTGCCCGAAGGGTAGGGAAACATCTCCAGTACGTAGTACTTGGGGCAGGTGGAATCCAGCGGAGCACGGTAAAAATTACCATCCTGCCACAGTTGCTGCCATTTGGGCTCAATGGATCGGGGCTCATAACCCTGCATTTCCTAACGGTACCCCCTTGACCATAAAATGATGAGCGGTATCCGGGTAGAAAAAAACCCGCCCGGCAAGGGGCGGGTTTTCCCGCGGTACCACCCTTTTTGGCAACAATGTGGTGGAGCTGGCGGGAGTCGAACCCGCGACCTCTTCCATGCCAAGGAAGCGCGCTCCCACCTGCGCTACAGCCCCATGCACTGCCGCCCTCTTCACGCCTTAACGCCGGCCTGCGGCGACGGCTACTGCTCTTTCACCGCCGCTTCTCCGGGGCGAGTTCAACAGCCGCCGGCCTGCCGGCTTGCACCCTCCGCCGGCTCTCTGGAGGCGCCGCTGCGCTGCCTGCTGCTCCCCTTCATCGAATCATTATCCCGGTACAACTGTTCCAAAGGTGACGTGATTAATTATACGCACCGCAGCCGCCCTTGTCAAGCGCACATTCATTGGTAAGATTTTATACAGGTTGACCCGGGTCTTGAAATTTTTTCAAGACCGGGCCCCGTTGATGTGGAGCGAAATAGAGGTGGTCTCAGCTGAAAAGAGGTCGATGAGCAACAGGGTATGATCCGGTGAAGGGCACAGTCCGGCCAGCAGTTGCACCGCTTTCGCAACCTGCCGGGCGGCCACAGCCGCCGGGGTAAAGGAGGGACTGCCCAGGTGCACTTCAGCTCCCCGGTCAAGTTCACAGGCATCCTGCCGGCCATATATGGCAGAAAAAAGGGGTTGGCCCGGGCTGATTACCGCCACCTGGCCCATAGAACCGGCAATCGCGCCGTGTACCAGGGGTATCTCCTGCTTCTGGCAGGCTTCTTCAAGTGTAAAGCGGCTCTGCAGGTTGTCCAGGCAATCAAGAACTATATCGCAGTTCTGCAGCAGCACCGGCCAGCCGGCTGAATCGCCGCGGCGCCTGTAAACCGTTACCTCTACGGCGCCATTGATCTCCTTTACCCGCCGCGCAGCCGCAGCGGCCTTGTCCGATGCAAGGCCTTCCTCAGTGGCATAAATCTGGCGGTTAAGGTTGGTCTGCTCAAAACTGTCGCTGTCGATGATGGTGAGCCCGCCTACGCCGCAGCGGGCCAGCAGTTCAACGGCAAAGCCGCCCAGACCGCCGGCGCCGGCGATACCGGCCTGCGCCTGTAATAATTTGAGCTGACCCTTGAGACCTACTGTACCGATATTACGCTGGTACCGTTCGGGGATTATTCCCACCTCCAGGGCGGCAATCTCCACTGCACGACGCTTCAGGCCATGCCCGCGGGCCAGGAATACAGTATCCTCAAGCATGATGCAGCGATATTCTTCACCGGCGGGGCTAACGCCGAGCCGGGAAAAAGACATTACAAGATCCTTTATCTCATCTGTTGTCATACTTTTTACCGCCGCAGGGGACCGGCTTTCTCAGGGGTCAACTGCAGGAATACAGGTTTTCCCCCGTTGCCGCTTCCATATATTGCTGCAGGACCGCTGTAATTGGATACCCGGAATCTTTGAAAGCACCGGGCGCTTTCCGGATCAGACCATAACCGCCGCTGTTGGACATAACGCTAAAAGCAATATGTCAAGAGCTGACCCCGATGCTTACCCGGGGAGCGCGGCTCCAGAGCCGTTCCAACCGGTAGAACTCTCTCGCTTCCGGCTGTAAAAGATGGACCACCAGGTCACCGTAGTCGAGGACAACCCACCAACCCTCCCGGTAACCCTCCTTCCGCAGCAATAAACGGCCCTGCCCTTTAATATTTTCAAGCAGGTAGTCGCTGATGGTCTGAACCTGGACCCTTGTCGCGCCGGTGGCGATGAGGAAGTAGTCGGCAACAATAGAGATTTTACCCACCTCCAGCAGGGTCAGATCCTGCGCTTTTTTTTCCGCAGCGAGTTCCGCCGCCCACAAAGCCAGCTCACGGGAGCCGCTTGCCGGTTCCGACAAGCATTTCACCTCCTCCGGGAATTAAGGGCTGTTTTGATATTCTCTGTAGCTGCTGCCAATGATCACGGTTACATCAACGGCTGCTTCGGGATCATACCGGTGCAGCATCGAAGAACCGGGGATATAGAGAGCCACCGCTCTCGCCTTATCGACAATTTCACCCAGGGCGATCACCTGGGAATCTATGTAGTCAAAATGATCGGCATTTCCCTTTTTTATTATCTGGAAACCTTCCTCCTGGAGCAGCGCGCCAACTTCTGAAGCCAGGCCGTCGATACCGCTGCCATTAAGAATCTCCACCTTCACCTCGGAGGGAATCACAAGGTAGCCCTCATTGACCAGCCGCACTATATCCGGCAGCAGCTCCTCATCAGGCACCCAGAAAAGGCAGCCATCGATGACCCCCTCTTTGCCCGGCAGAATCAGCTGCTTCATCGAGGCGAATTCGCATTCATCAAATTGATCGCGCAGCTGCGTCAGCTCGCGCCAGGAAAGGTCCGTCTTCAGGAAGGGTGCAACTATTTTGATCATCCTGGGCCAGGACCATACCTTTTTCCCCTCCGCCCTGCTCCACAGCTGGGCCAGGACCTGCTGCTGTCTTTTCAATTGCTCCCAGGGCGCTTCGCGGTAATCCGCTGTTAAAAAATAGCGGTAAAGCTCAAAACCGCTCAACCGCTCCTCCGGCAGGGGCAGCAAACCACCTTCTTCCCCCCCGCCGGAAAAGGCGCCGCTTTCCACACCGCCCAGATAGTCCCCCAGAGAGGCTATCCCCTGATAATTAAGCGCCAGGTAATGGTGGATCGGAATACCTGTCAACTCCTGCACCAGTTCGATAAACAGGGGACAGCCGAGGTGGTGGTAAGCCTGGCCCAGTGGCTCAGGGCCGCGATCTTCGGTTTCCACCAGAGTGTTACCGGGAATATAAAGCAGGCTGACATCCCCGCCGAGAGTATCATGATGCACCAGCAGGAGCCTTTCCACGTAGGGGTTTGCGCCCCAGTAATCGATACCGCAAAGAAGGTATACCCGTTCATCACCGCCTCTTTGCAGACGCAGCGACTGGGCCCAGTCGGCGCTGTTATGGAAGGAGCGAAAAATAGTGATCAGGTGAAATGAGAAAGCCACCGTAAGGATAAGCAGCATGAGCGCAATGAGGAGCAGCAGCATTCTGCGCTTGCGTTTAGATACTTTTTTCGGCTTCTGCAGCAGGTAAGACCTGCTGTAGCGCATCTTCTAGCCTCCATTCTCTGTAAGGCCATCCAGCAGGCTGTTGCGAAACTGAACTGAACGGGGATGGAGCAGCATGCCCCGCCTGATTACCGACTGGATCGTCTGATTCACGGCAGTCAGTAGAGCAGGCTCAAGGGAATCAAAGGCAATTTTTCTCAGCTCCCCCACCCCGTCAAAATCCCGCCCCGGTTCAATCAAATCAGCCAGATAGAGAACCTTCTCCAAAAGAGTCATCTTTCCGCACCCGGTGGTATGATAGGCTACCGCCCTGATAATGGAGGCCTCTGCCAGCCCCAGCTCAAACTGCAGCAGCGCAGCCCCAACGGGTGCGTGAAGCAGCCGTCTCTCCGACAGGGTGATCCGGTCCAGGCGCAGACCAAGAGACTCCGCTTTAAGACAAAGCTCCTCTTTGCTGTAAACCTTCCCATAGTCGTGCAGCAAACCCGCCAGGTAGGCGCGGCTCCTTTCCGCCCCGTAACGTACAGCAAGAGCGGAGGCCGCCCCGGCCACACCCAGGGAATGGCGATAAAGTTTCTTACCGAGGCGCTCTTCCATTAATGTACGATAATGTTCTATTTCCATGCAATATTTCCCGCGCCTGCCATGAAACCACCGCATCCGGCCGGGTTAAACTGTCCGGAAAATTGCATCATTTATAAACGTTTTTTCCCCTCTCAGGTGTCTTCCCGCGGTTTCGCCTCATTCACCACAATTTTTCTACCTTCGAGATCAGCGCCGTTTGTTTTCTCCATGATCTCTTCCATCTCATCCTCGTTAACCTCGATGAACCCGTATCCCCTGGACCGGCCCGTTGACCTTTCGGTAATAATGCGGCAGCCGAGCACCTGGCCGTACTGGGCAAAATATTCCTCCAGCTGGCTTTCAGTTGTGCTCCAGGGGATATTCCCCACATACAGAGTTTTTACCATCAAGCTGTCACCTCCATGAGTATTATAACCTATTTATCACGTTAACAAACTATTTTTATAAAGACCATGTTTTTTAATATACTGCTCCACCGGTTCCGGAGTAAGGTACTTGATTGTCTTGCCCAGGGCGGTCCTTTTGCGGATAAATGTAGATGATATGGCCAGGGCCGGTATCTCAAGCAGGTGAATCTTTGTGCGGAGCTCCATGGATAGGCTGCCCGTTATTTCACTCAGCCTGTCCAGGGGATACTCGGGACGCGAAACGGCAATAAAGGTACAGAGCCTGATCAGCTCGGGATAGTCTTTCCAGGTGAGTATATCCATGATGGCATCGGCACCGGTGATAAAGAAGAGGTTCGTCCCGGGGGTGCTTGAGGTGGTGAAGTGGCGGACCGTATCTATGGTGTAGGAGGGCTCATCTTTATCCACCTCCAGCCGGGAGACAATAAAAGAAGGGTTTGACATTACCGCCAGGGTGGTCATGAGGCAGCGGTGCTCTGCCGGCGATACATGCTCCTTCTCCTTGTGGGGCGGGAGCCCTGCGGGAATAAAAATTACATAGTCCAGGGAAAATTGCTGCCTTGCTTCTTCGGCTGTAACAAGGTGGCCCATGTGTATGGGATCAAAGGTCCCGCCCATAAGACCTATGTTAAGCGGGCCGGGCCTACAGTTGGGTGGTAAAGGCAAAGGCACAAACCCCTTTACATATTTTATGTTTCATAGTAAAATTCTTCTTCGCCGATACAGACCCTATCTCCTGCTTTGATGCCCATTCTTTTTAATTCAGCCTCCAATCCGCAGCGGCGGCAGTAACGCTGAAAGCGCCGCAGCGATTCATCATTTCCAAAATCAGTCCGCCCCACCACTTTTTCGATGTTCAGACCGCGAACACGGAAGCAGGCGTCGCCTTTCTCGATATCAAACTCCTCCCGCCTCTGCGGGGCTTCGGGCCCGGCTGCCCCCTCTTCCACCGCGAGTACGGTTTGCGGCAGCGCGGCAAGGCGCCTGACCTCTGCTGCAATCGTATAGAGAAGTTCCTTTGTCCCGGCTCCCGTTACTGCGGATATGGTGAACACCCTCTCCCCTGCGCCCTCTTCCTCCACAGCCTGCCGTAAAGAATCGAGGTTTTCTTCCGCTCCCGTCAGATCGATTTTGTTGCCGGCTATAATCCGGGGGTAGCGGGCCAGCTGCTTGCTGTAAAGTTCCAACTCCCTCACCAGCCCCAGGTAAGCTTCGGCCGCCCGGGGCTGCGCCCCGGGAGCCAGATCTACAACCAGCAGCAGGAGCAGGTTGCGCTCCACATGTCTCAGGAAACGGTGGCCAAGGCCCGCACCGCGATGCGCCCCGGTGATCAACCCGGGCAGATCTGCAACAACAAAGTTCTCTCCCCCCCCTGTTTCCACAATGCCCAGCTGCGGTGTCAGGGTGGTAAAGGGGTAGCCGGCGATCTTAGGCCGGGCTGAGGAGATTCGGGCGAGCAGCGTTGATTTGCCGGCGTTGGGAAAACCGACCAGCCCGACCTGGGCGAGCAGCTTGAGCTCAAGGTATATTTTCCGCTCTTCGCCCGGCAGGCCTTTTTCAGCATGTCGGGGCGCCTGATGCCGCGAGGTGGCAAAGCGGCTGTTGCCGCGGCCGCCCTCTCCCCCTGCAGCCACCTTGACTTTTTGATCGGGGAGGGTGAGATCCGCCAGCAGCCGACCCTGCTCATCGCGGACAAGGGTCCCGGGGGGTACGGGTATGAGCAGATCGGCGCCGCGCCGGCCGTGCCGTTTCTGTGTGCCCCCATCCGCCCCGCCGGCGGCCCTTTGGCGGCGCCGGTAGCGCAGGTCGAGGAAACTGTGCCTGGAGGGATCTACAATGAGAAAAACACTCCCCCCGTCTCCGCCGTCGCCGCCATCGGGACCACCCCTGGGGATATATTTTTCGCGGCGGAAAGAAAGGGCGCCGTTGCCCCCCCTGCCGCCGCTTACTTCAAGCCATATCTCATCGACAAATATGGCCAAACACCTCCTCACCCCGGACGGGGCGCCCTGACCGTTACAGCTGAATAGACATTTTTGGGCGAGGCATGCCCCGCCCAAAAAAAATATTCTTCCGCCGGCCCGGTACAAACTGCTCATAATCCCCTGACATCTTTAAAAAAACCCGGGGGTTCCCCGGGCCTTATATAACCGCTTCGCTCTCCGGCGGATAAACGCTGACCTGCTTTTTAGCGCGGTTGTCGTATTCATATACAACCTTGCCGTCGATGGTGGCATAGAGCGTATCGTCCTTGCCCCTGCCCACATTGACACCGGGATGGATGCGGCACCCCCGCTGGCGTATGAGGATGCTGCCGGCCCTGACCAGCTGTCCGCCGTACCTTTTTACCCCAAGACGCTTGGCCTTGCTGTCACGGCCGTTGCGCGAACTTCCGCCGCCTTTCTTATGGGCCATTTTCCGAACACCTCCCCCTGATATGCATAGCTCCTGTTTACTTTGCAGAAACCTCAATTTGATTGATCATGACCTCGGTAAAGGGCTGCCGATGGCCCTGCTTGCGGCGATAATTTTTTTTCGGCTTGTACTTGAAAACAATAATCTTGCGCCCCCGCCCCTGAACCGTTACCCTGCCCCTTACCCGGCACCCTTCAAGATAGGGACAGCCGATTTCGTTCTCTCCGCCCCCTCCATAAAGGAGAACACGGTCAAAAACAATCTCTTCTCCCTTTTCTGCAGGCAGCTTCTCTACGCGCACAGTTTTGCCTTCCTCCACGCGGTACTGCTTGCCGCCAGTCTCGATAATAGCGTACATCTCCTTACCCCTTCCTGCAGGGACTCGCCGAAGCAGGCAGCCGTCAACGCAAAAGCAGTCCGGCTTTGCAGGCCCCCTTCGAGCGGTAGTCAAGAATCCAACGAGAATTTTAGCATGCGCCGCCGTCTTTGTCAAACCGCAGCTTTGATGCGGAGCGGCTTTTTGCAAAGGGGCGCCTGCGCTTTTTCTTGCCTGTTGCAACAGGAACCGCGCGGGCAAAGGTCCTGCAGACTTCGGTAATCTCGGTTTTCACTGTCTGGCCCACCCTCTCACCGGCGCCGGCTACATTGATCACATAACCGCGCAGCCGGGCAATGCCGTTGCCCGGGGCGCTGGTATGGGGCTCCTCAATAAAGAGCTCGATCAGATCACCCTGCGAAACAGGGAAGGCCAGCTTTTCAATCTCTTTCAAGCTTCCCGCAGCAATAATCCGATATTGTTCAATATGCATATCTTCGGCGCCGCGGATGAAGATATGCTTGCCCAGCTCCTCTTCCATTTTTTTTAGGTTGCTGCCGCCGGTACCGATTATTATGGAGGCAACTTCATGATGCATCTCCACCAGGATCGCTTCCTGCGGCGGCTTCTGAATCGCCTTTCTCAGCTCCCGCTCAATACGGATAGAGGCGGTCAGCGGCGTCAAAACCCGTCCCCTGCCATTGCAGTAAGGGCAATGCTGCTGCAGTACCTCGGCCAGGTCCTGGCGCACTTTCTTGCGTGTCATCTCCACAAGGCCCAGGCTGGTCAGCCCCAGGACGTATGTTTTAGTCCGGTCCTGCCTGATGGATTCATTAAGTCTGCCTAAAACTTTCTGGCGGTGATCCTCAATGGCCATATCAATAAAATCTACGATAATGATCCCGCCAATATCACGCAAACGAATCTGGCGGGCGATCTCTTCAGCCGCTTCCAGGTTTGTTTTTAAAATTGTATCGGCAAGGTTGCGCCGTCCCGTATAGCGGCCCGTATTCACATCGATGACGGTCAGCGCTTCTGTTTCATCAAAGACCAGGTAGCCGCCGCTTTTCAGCCAGACCTGGCCCTGGAGCGCCTTTTCAAGCTCTTTTTCCACATCAAAGCGCTCAAAGATAGGCTCGGCGCGATTGTAGTAGCTGACCTTGTTTTTTAGCTGCGGCGAAAAACAATCCAGGATTTCGCGCACTTTCTCATATTCATGTTCATTGTCGATGAGGAAACTGTTAAAATCCTCCACAAAAAGGTCGCGGGCAATACGGCAGGTCAAGGCCAGATCCTGGTACAGAATGGCCGGCGCTGTTTTCTGCTGGAAGCGGGCCAGAACGCGGTGCCACAGTTGCACCAAAAATTCCAGATCCTGTTTAAGAGAGAGCTCGTCAGCACCTTCAGCCACCGTGCGAACAATCAAGCCCATCTCGGGAGGGCGAATCTTTTCGGCTTCGCGCCGCAGCCTCTCTTTTTCCACCTGGCTCTCGATGCGCCTGGACACCCCAATATAATCCGCGCCGGGCACGAGGACAAGGTAACGACCGGGAAGAGTGACCTGACCCGTCACCCTGGCGCCCTTGCTCCCGAATGGTTCCTTAACCACCTGCACTACGATTTCCTCGCCCACTTTAAGCAGCTTGTCAATTGCAGAGCGGGAGGGGGGAGGCTTTTCATCGTTGAACAGATCGGTGTAAACATCATCAACATAAAGAAAGGCGTTTTTCTCCAGTCCGATATCCACAAATGCCGCCTGCATTCCCGGAAGAACATTGGCGACAATCCCCTTGAACAGGTTGCCGATAATGCGATGTTCCAGCGGCCGCTCAATGTAAAGTTCCACCAGCTTGCCGCTCTCCAATATAGCCACCCGCGTGGCCCGATTGTTGCAGTTGACAATAATTTTTTTATCCATTCTCTTTTTCACCTCCTTCGGGAAAAGGATCAACCAGAGCATCTTTGTAAATATAGAGGCCCCCGCGGTGCAGGTTCCAGCAATGCTCCTCCCTGAAAACCTCCCCCAGCGGCAGCTGCTCTAAAACACGGGAGGGTGAAACTCCGCCCCTGCTGCCAACCTGGAGCAGCAGGCGGAGCGCCGGGGCAGGATCGCCGGACGGCAGCAGCGCGGCGGAAAATATAAAAGGGCGGATGTTTTGAGCGGTGAGCTTGCCTTTTTTACCGTAACGCCGGACCATGATTTCAGGCTCAGACAGGAGTCTATCCAAAGATTCCTGCAGCAACGCCCGGGCAGGAGCGGGGCCTCTTCCAGCCCAGGAAGCGCGGTAAAGGGCTGCGTTGACTACCGCTGCAAGAGGGGGCTCATCCAGCGGCATGGCGACAGCGCCGGTTAAGGTGATCCCTGCGGGCAGCTGCGCACCGATGCGCCGGCGAAAGGCGCCTGCGGAAAGCAATTCTCCCAGGTACACCTCACCATACTCCCTGGAGGCTGTCGCCCCCACCGGCAGGGGAGCAGCAAGACTTAACCTGGGTCTGGGAGAATAGCCGCAGGTGTAGGCCAGTGACAGCCCGGCGCGGCGCGCGGCGCGCTGAAAAAGACGCATCAGATCAAGGTGGGAAAGATAGCGCAGCTCTTTGCCGCAGGCATAGCGAAAACGAATCCGATTCAGCTTCACATTATACCTCCAGGGAAGAGTTTGCCTGCCCGGCGCGGCGGTGCTCTCTGCGCAAAAGCTCTATTCCGGAGCCACTCTCAAGGTGACCCCAGGGCAGCGGCGAGAGCTCGTCGTAGCGCCGGTAGGCGTAGTCTTCCGGGTTAATATTCATTTCTTGAAAGGTGTCCAGCCACCTCTGCAGTGAAAAGTGTTCCGACCATCCGTCAAAACGGCAGCCCCTCCTCAGGGCCCTATCAAGGAGCGGAGCCAGGCGGCGATCCCCCCGGGCAAAGACCGCCTCAAGGAAGCTGCTTCCGGCATCATGCCAGCTTAGATTAACTCCGCGCATCCGCCGAAACAGATCCTGGAGCATCCGCTGGCGCTGCCTGACCAGGGCCATGTCAAGCTGCGGCTCCCATTGGAAGGGAGTGTGCGCTTTCGGTACAAAAGTGGCTACGCTTACCCCCAGGCGAATCCGTCTGCCCCTGCCGGGCTCAATCCGCCGCAGAAGCTCCTCGCAGAGTGAGGCGATTCCCCTGACATCTTCCTCTTTCTCCGACGGAAGGCCGATCATGAAATAAAGTTTGAATGACTGCCAGCCGGCGGTTACAGCAGCACCTATTGCTGCAAAAAGATCGACCTCGCCGATATTCTTGCCAATCACCCGGCGCAGCCGTTCTGTGCCCGCTTCGGGTGCAAAGGTCAGGCTGCCCCGCCGTCCCCGGTGAAACTGCCTGGCCAACTCCACCGAAAAGGTGTCCAGGCGCAGCGAAGGGAGGGTAAACCTGGTGTTTCCCGCGGCATGCTCCGCTTCAAGGCCGCCGATAAGGGCCTCTATGCCCGGGTAATCACAACTGCTCAGCGAAGCCAGGGAGAGCTCATCGTAACCGGTGGCCTGCAGCATTTCCCGGGCAATCTCTTTCACTCTTCCGGGGCTGCGCCTGCGCACGGGGCGGTAGATAAATCCAGCCTGGCAAAAGCGGCAGCCGTGGCTGCATCCCCGAAAAAGTTCAACCATGCCGCGGTCATGAACAGCCTCAATGTAGGGAACCACCGGGGCAGTGGGATGAGGGGCGCCCTCCAGATCCGGGAGAACCCGCTTCCTCACGCTTGCAGGGGCGGCGGCGTGAAGCAGCTCCACCCCCTGGAATATACCGCCGGCTCCATAAAGGGGGCGGTAAAACTCCGGGATATAGACACCCTCTACCGCGGCCAGTCCGGCCAGGATCTCCTCTTTTCCGGTCCCCCTGCCGGAGAGGGTTGTCCAGCAATCAAAAATCTCCAGAAGTGCTTCTTCACCATCACCAAGCAGGAAGAGATCAAAAAAGGGAGCCAGCGGTTCGGGGTTGAATGCACAGGGGCCGCCGCCGATGATCAGCGGCATTCCGCTGCCGCGCTCCTTACTCCACAGGGGAATGCCGGCCAGATCGAGCATGTTCAGGATATTGCTGTAGCTCAGCTCGTACTGCAGCGAAAAGCCAAAAAAATCGAACTCCTGCACCGGACGCTTGCTTTCCAGTGCAAAAAGGGGTAAACCCTCCCTGCGCATCAGTGTTTCCATATCGGCTGCAGGAGCAAAGACACGTTCCAGAAGCATCCGCGGGTGGCTGTTGACAATCTCATACAATATCTTCAACCCGAGGTTGGACATGCCCACTTCATAAAGATCGGGAAAGGCAATCGCCGCCCGCACCGAGGCGGAGGCATGATCCTTTTTTACAGCATTCCATTCGCTTCCTGAATAGCGAGCCGGTTTTTGGACAAAGGGAAGCAGGCTCTCCAGCTGGTTTTCTAAAATCAATAATCAGGCCTCCGTCTAGCCAAACCTTTTTACATAGATCCCGGGGCATACCTTTATATTATAGTATTTTTTTGATTGGAATATCAAGCCCCTTTTGCATGGCGGCCTGGATCAGGAGGGCTTCGGTAAGCTCGGTCCGGCAGCGCTGGGTGCGATCCAACACCCTGATAAAATGGTAACGCTGCGGCAAAAAGAGGCGGAAAACATCGATAACCCTGGTCTCTTCGAGGACAATCAGTAGAGCACCGCGAAGGGCGCCGTGTTTGAACAGCTGGTGTTCCTTCGCCCCCAGGGAGCGAAGAAAAGCGTAAACTGCCTGCTGCTTCTCCTTTGTGGCCGCAACAAAGAGAAAACCGGCCACCGCAAGCAGGGAGAGACTGAAATAGTTGTAGAAGAGACCGGCCAATCCGGCGGTAAAGAGCAGCACAGCCAGGATCTGCCCCATCAGTGCCGCCTGCTCCGTAGCGGCGCGGAAACCGCGGCGCGGAGTGAGGTAGGCGCGCAGCATTCTGCCCCCGTCAAGAGGCAGCGCCGGCAGCAGGTTAAAAGCAGCCAGGGTCAGGTTGGCCTGGATAAAAAATAAAAGCAGCCCCTCCCCGGAGGCAGAGCGGGCATATAAGGCGATACCCAGCCCGGCCAGGGCCAGATTGGCGGCAGGGCCGGCCCAGGCAAGGCGCCGCTCGATATAGGGCTCCAGCTCCAGCTGTTCATCTATTTTGGCAATGCCGCCAAAGGGGTAGAGCTCGATTTCAGTTATATGCAGTCCCAGCCTCCGCCCGGTGAACGCATGGGCAAATTCATGCCATAGAACGATAAGGCAAATAAGAGCAAATTCAAGCCCCGCACCGGTCAAGAATAGGAGAAGGGCCAGGGCCAAAAAAAGAGGGTGGAGCCGGAGACGAATTCCAAAGAGCGAACCCAGCGGCAAATATAACCACCTCAATATATCTGATTTCTCGCGGATGATAGAAATAGGGCAGCGATGGCGGCGCTGAAGACCCTTGCCCATTTCAAGCCTCCAATATCCGCCATCCAGTCTCCAGGGGCGGCTTAGACCGGGCCCGGGGAACGCTCTCTAAGCAGCTGTCGCACTGCATCGGGTGAGTCAAAGTCACCGTCCCCTTGACTCATGTGACTCAAAAAGGTCCAGCCACTCCCGGGGGGGTGAGAGGGGGCGGCCGCCGCAGCGCAGTTCGAAATGCAGGTGCGGCAGGTCATAAAGCCGCGGCGGGCCCAGTTTTCCCAAAAGCGTGCCGGGCTCAACAGTATCCCCCGCCTTGACCTCCAACGCATCCAGGCCCCGGTAGATCATGCTCCACCCGGAGCCGGCATCGATGACCACAGCGCCGGGAATCTCCCCGCCGTCACCGGGTTCGACGCTCTCCACGCTGCCGCCATAAAGCGCCCGCACCGCGGTGCCTTCAGGAGCGGCCAGATCAACGCCATAGTGCATCTGCTCACGCCCGGACGCAGAATCCTCGCGCAGGCCAAAGCCGCTTCCAAGACTCCCGGCAAAGGGAAGGGGAGCCCCCTCCCCCCCATTCAAGGGCAACTCCACATTTTCACGGATAAGTTGAAAGGCCGGTATCACTTTACCGGAAAAAAAATCCGGTTTAAGATCCCACTCCACAACAAAGCGGAGCGCCTGGAGTAAGGGGGCGCCCCAGCTCAGACCGGCCTGTATTAAAAAGGCGGCAATGAATACAACGATAACGGCAATGGTAATCTTGACAAGGAGATAGCGATGCATCTTCTTGATGACAGCCGCCGGGGAAAAAGGCCTGGCCTCCCTCTCCTCGTCACCTGGGAAAAAAGCATCATTGCCCTCCCGGCTGCTTTTCTCCACCAGACGCTGCTGCAACCTGGCCCGGAGTGTTGATACCGGAGCACTCCTGCGCCGGTAGTTCATTTGCGCCCCTTCTCCCTTCTGGGGTTTTCACAGTCTCGCCGCCGCCGGGACAGACAAAACCGCTAAAGGCAAGGCTCTTGTACCGCTTAAGTCCGGCAGCGGCTCACATCAATGCCCGAAAGCCGGTCCCACTTATCTATATTAGTATTGGCGGAGGATTATGATCTGCAGAGCAATATTAAAACTGGATTTTATGGCGGCGCATGGCCACATTGAGAACAAGACCGATGGAAATTAAATTAACCAGGAGGGCATTGTTGCCGTAGCTCATAAAAGGCAGGGGAATCCCCGTTACCGGCATGATGCTGATGGTCATCCCGATATTCACCAGCACCTGGAAGAAGAACATGACCGCCACCCCGCAGCAGAGCAGGGCACCGAATTGATCTTTGGCCCGGGCGCCGACGAGAAGGACGCGGTAGACCAGGAAAAAGTAGAGCAGGAGCAGAGCCACCGCGCCCACATAACCCATCTCCTCGCCAAAGACAGAGAAGATCATGTCGGTGTAATGATCGGGCAGGAAACCGAGACGGACCTGGGTGCTGTTAAAGGGGCCCTTGCCCAGAGGGCCGCCCGAGCCGATGCCGATCATCGACTGCAGGAGCTGCCACCCCTGATCCGTCGGATCCATCTCCGGATTGATAAAAACCAGGAGCCTGCTTTTCTGGTAGGGTTTCAGCAGGAAAAACCAGAAGAGCGGAGCCGCGGCAAGGCCGCTGCCGGCCAGCAGGGCCAGGTGGCGCAGCTGCGATCCGGCCATGTAGAGCACCCCCAGGAGGATGGCCAGAAAGACGAGGGATGTGCCCAGATCGGGCTGTAAAAAGATCAAGACCATGGGCAGGGCCGTTGCCGCCAGGGAGGGCAGCAGGTCCTGCAAGTAGGGCAGCTTGCCTTCCTTCTCGGCCAGGAGCCGGGCCAGGGTAATAATGATGATCACCTTGGCGATCTCAGAGGGCTGCAGATCAAAGAAGCCGATCTGGATCCGGCGCATGGCCCCTTTATCCACATCCCCGATGACCAGGACCAGGATCAGCAGGATCAGGTTGGCTGCATAAAGATAGCCGGTCCAGTTGCTGAAATCGATGTAGTCAATAAAACATATGAACAGCATCAGGGCAATGCCCACGCCTGTGAAAAGAAGCTGCCTTTTGACAAAGAAGAGGGGATCTGAGAGTCCCTCCATGCCGTGCGTGGCGCTGTACAGCGTGAAGGTACCCACGGCACAAAGGGCAATCACTGCCAGTAAAAGATAGAAGTCAAAATTTCTAATCAGCCGGCGTTTCATCATCACTGTCGCTGACTCCCTCGATCTTTCCGGTAAAGAAGTATTCCAGTATCTCGGCGGCAACAGGGACGGCGCCGGTGGCGCCGATGCCGCCGTGCTCTATGATCACCGCCATGGCAAGCTGCGGGTTTTCGTAAGGGGCATAACACACGCAGAGGCTGTGAGCGGGGATGTCTCCGTAAATCTCGGCCGAACCTGTCTTCGCTGCCGACGACACCGGCAGCCTGGAAAAATAAGCGTAGGCGGTGCCGCGCGGACGGGTCACGCCCCGCATGCCCTCACGGATAATGCCCAGGGTTTTGGCCGATATCTGCGCCTGCCGCAGCGGTTCCGGAGCGCCTTCATGGACAACCCGCCCTTCGCTGTCCACCGCTTTCTGCACCAGGTAGGGCCGGTAATGCGTGCCCCCGTTGGCAATCATAGCGGCGTAATTGGCCATCTGCAGGGGGGTGATGCTGTTGAAGGACTGGCCGATGGCCGCACTCATTGTTTCCGCGGGATACCACTGTTCGCCATCCGTTACCGAAGCCTTGTACTCGCGGCTGGCCACAACCCCTGCCGATTCGCCCGGAAGATCAAGCAGACCGGTGGGACTGCCGAAACCGTATTCACGGGCATAGTGGGCTACCGCATCGATTCCGGCCCGCAGGCCGGCATGATAAAAGTAAATATTGCAGGATAAAGCAAGGGCCCGGTACAAATTAACCGATCCGTGGGCTGCGCTGCGGTAGCAGGACTTGGTATCGCCGGCCAGCCGGACCACACCGGAGCAGTTGATAATATCGCGGTCGCTCATCACCCCTTTTTCCAGCGCAGCCGTGGCTGTAACCATTTTAAATGTTGATCCAATGGGATAAGTCCCCTGGGTCGCGCTGTTGACAAGGGGACGTTTGGGATCCTGGCTCAGCTCTGTGTACTCCTGGCGAAAGGTGTTCAGGTCATAGGAGGGGTAATTGGCCATAGCCAGGACGGCCCCGCTGTTGGGATCGAGAATTACCGCCGAAGCGCGGCCGGCATATTTACTCCCCTCTTTCTTGACGATGGTCTGCACCCGCCTGGCCAAAGCCTCCTCGGCGGCTTTCTGCAGATCCAGGTCCAGGGTGAGGTAGAGGTTGTTTCCTGAAACCGGCTCCTTGCGCTCCAGGTAGTTGATCGGCTGGCCCATATTATTTGTCTCGATAAGCTGCTCCCCGTCAACGCCGCGCAAATAGGGCTCCCAGGACCTCTCAACTCCCTCCTGCCCCACGTAGTCACTTTCTTTGTAATCATAGCCCTTTTCCGCCCAGTCTTCACGGGTGGCTTCATCCACCGGGCCTTCGCCAAGAAAACCGATAACATGGGCTGCCGCTGAGCCGGCCCTGTATTCACGGATGGGCCGGATCTCGATGTTGACCCCTTTCAGCTTCCAAAGGTGTTCCGAGATCTGGGCAATCGTATCCATGGTGATGTCGCTTTTCAAACGCAGCGGCAGGTAGCGCATGTACAGCCGGCCTTCAATGGCCTCTTCAATTTCCTTTTTGTCGATCTGCAGGATTTCACTTAAATAGCTCACCGTTTCATCGTCATATCCTTCACCCATATCCATGAGCGATACAACAAACCCCGGGCGGTTGGAGGCGAGAATTCTGCCCTTGCTATCGTAGATCTCGCCGCGCGTCGCCGGGAGGGTGATCTTGGTGAAACGGTTTTTTTCGGCCCGGTACCAGTAGTAATCATGGTTCAAAACCTGCAGGTGGGCCAGTCTTCCGGCCAGTATGATAAATACCGCGATTACCAGGATGAAAACTATCCGGACGCGGCGGAGCATGGATTTGTTCATCTCAAGGCACCCCCCCGCCGGAGCATGCCGGTACCGGTTCTCTTTTTCCACCGGTACAGGCGAAAGTAAAGGGGATAGATCAGCAGGGTCAGGGCCATATTGTACAGGGCTTTCGGAATAAAAAGGCGGCTCAGGCTCCATTCAACGGGTAGGCCGAAGCCTACGAACCTGCTCACCAAAAAGTAAAGGATAAACTCGTGCGTGAGGGTGCCCACGAAAACCAGCAGCACCGGAGCCAGCAGCTGTTCCCTGTAAAGCTCACGTCCAATAAGGCCGGTACCGTAGCCCAGCAGCATCTTTGCCAGGGCAAAGAAACCTAGAGCCGAGCTGAAGATAATGTCCTGGAGCAGCCCGGCACAGAGCCCGATAAAGGCGCCGCGACGCTCGTCAAGGATGAAGCCGAGCGATACTACCATAACCAGGAAAATGTCCGGAAGCGCCCTCTCCAGCATGAAGAAGGAAAAAACAGACCCCTCCACCAGCAGGGCAAGGATAAAGCCGGCTCCGGCAAGAAGGTAGAAGATCATTCTTCTGTCCCGCTCCCCTCCTCAGTCTCCTGCTCCTCTTCGGGCAGCGCCTCCCCGGCTGCCCCCGCTTCAAGAATGATCAGCACTTCCTCAAGGCGGTTAAAGTTAACCCTGGGCCCTATGAGCGCAGAAAGAACCATGCCGGGCTGATCCTGGACCAGCTCCATGACGGCGCCTATTAAAATTCCCTTGGGGAATATTCCGCCTGTGCCGGAGGTGATGATCACATCGCCGGGCTGAATTCTCGCTTCCAGCGGCAGGTAGGTAATTTTTAGATAGGCGGGATCTTTGGCATAACTCTCAACAATGCCTACAATAACGGGATCCCGGGTCCGCTGGATCATTGCGCTTACCGACAACCGCGGGTCGGTAATGAGAAGGACCTGGCTGGAATGCGGCGATACGGTGGAGATCATCCCCACAAGCCCCCGGTCGGTGATCACCGCCATCTCCTGCTTGACTCCGTCAAGGTAGCCGCGGTTGATTGTAATTGTACCAAACCACTGGCTGGGATCGCGGCCGATTACCTCTGCTGCCAGGAGGCGGTGTCCGCTGCCCTCGCTGAAGTCGAGCAGCTCCCGGTAGCGGTAATTCTCTTTCTGAAGCTCCTGGAACTGCACGAGCTGCTGCTCCAGGAAGGATATCTCACTGCGCAGGCGGTCATTTTCCGCCTTCAGCTCGTAAAAGGAAACTGCAGCGTCAAAAAAGGACTGCAGCTTCCGGCCGGCTGAAGAAAAAGCCGTCTGCGCCGGGGCAAAGAGAGCCAGCAGGGCATCCTCCACGGGGGTAAGCTGTTCCCGGCCCTCACCGGTAAAGACAATGAGCAGCAGCAAGCCAAGCACAACCACAACAAGGGCCGCCAGGCTCCTGCGATTCTGTTTTCGCCCAGCCAATAAGAACACATCCCGGTAAATTCCATATTTGACAACCCGCCGGCAGGGGGCGTACCGCTGCCGGCCGTGCTACACGCCCTTGCGGGTGGTGGAGGTCAGACGGCGGAGCAGGCTGATCTCTGCCAATATTTTTCCGGCGCCGACAACCACACAATCCATGGGATTTTCAGCCAGGTACACAGGGATCCCTGTCTCTTCGGAGGCCCGCCGGTCAAATCCGTGCAGCAAGGCCCCGCCTCCGGTGAGAACAACCCCCTTATCCATCACGTCTGCAGCCAGCTCGGGCGGGGTTTTCTCCAGCGTTACCCTGATCGCTTCAAGAATAACCTCCAGGGTATCTTCCAGGGCCCTTTTTATCTCTTCAGAGGTGAATTTCAGCGTTTTCGGCAACCCCGTCACCAGATCGCGTCCGCGAACCTCCATCTCGGAGTCGTTCTCTTTGTGGAAAGCTGTGCCGATCTTTATTTTGACCTCTTCGGCGGTGCGGTCGCCGATCATGAGGCTGTATTCACGCTTGATATATTGAATGATTGCTTCATCCAGATCATCTCCACCCACGCGGATCGATTTACTGGTTACAATGCCGCCCAGCGAGATTATGGCCACCTCGGAGGTGCCGCCACCGATGTCGACAACCATGCTGCCGGTGGGCTCTTCCACGGGAAGGCCCGCGCCGATAGCAGCAGCCATGGGCTCTTCAACAAGATATGCTTCACGGGCCGCCTGGTTGGTGGCATCGAGAACCGCCCGCTTCTCCACTTCCGTCACTCCGGAAGGAATGCAAATAATCACCACAGGGCGGAACATCGGGCGCCGTGGGTTGGCCAGGTTGATGAAGTGATTGATCATTGTCTGTGTAACGTCAAAATCAGCGATCACGCCGTCTTTCATCGGGCGGATAGCGATAATATTGCCGGGAGTGCGGCCGATCATCTGTTTGGCTTCCGCTCCGACAGCGAGAATGGCTCCCGTGTCGCGGCGGACAGCCACCACGGAAGGCTCCCGCACAACTACACCTTTTCCCTTGATGTAGACCATGGTGTTGGCGGTGCCCAGATCGATCCCGATTTCCTTGGATAGTACCCTGAATAGTGATGCCATGCATATACCCCTTCCTTTTTTAACCGCAATTTCACCAGGTTAGAATGTAGAACCCCAGCCGGTAGATCCCCGGCGGGAAAAATATCCGGCGCCTCAATACTATGCCGTACCCCTCATATTTTTCCCCCTTCTCTAACAATTTATGTTAATTAGAGAAGCCCTTTCTCCTTGAAGCTGAAATAGCAGCCGTCGCCGATAATAAGGTGATCTCTTACCGCAATGCCCAGAATGTTGCCCGCTTCCACCAGGCGCCTCGTCACCTCCAGGTCCTCCTGGCTGGGCGAGGGATCGCCGCTGGGATGGTTGTGGACCAGGATCACCGAAGCGGCGCTTTTTCGCATGGGGATGTTAAATATCTCCCGGGGATGTACTATTGATGCATTGAGGCTGCCGATGGAGATCTCTTCCTTCGAAATTACATGGTTCTTCGTGTTCATGAGCAGGATCATGAAATGCTCTTTTCTCTTGTAGCGCAGCTGCTCCATAAAAAGGGCCGCTGCCCTTTGGGGACTGGTTATGCTCTCAGCCTCCTCCGGAGGCAGCGTGGCCAGCCGCCGGCCCAGCTCCAGGGCCGCCTTGACCAGCACCGCCTTGGCCGGCCCCACCCCTTTGATCTCTCTCATCTCCTCCAACGAAACCTCGGGCAGCAGGCGCAGCCCTCCGCTGCGGGAGAGCAGCCGCAGCGCCAGCTGCACCGCCGACTCGCCGGCGCCTCCTGTGCGCAGAAGAATCGCCAGCAGCTCGGCATTGGAAAGAGCTCCCGCGCCGAGCTCCTGCAGCTTTTCCCGCGGCCTCTCCTCCTCCGGCAGATCCCTGATCAGCAACCCCTTTTCCTCTTTCATCTGCTTACCTCCATCGAGACCATGGTTTTATCGACCAGCGGGAAAGAAGCAGAAAGAGCTGGTGCAGAGGCAGTCCGACCACGTTAAAGTAACATCCCTCGATTCTTTCTACAAATACAGCGGCTTTTCCTTGGATGGCGTAGGCTCCGGCTTTATCCATGGGCTCACCGGTAGCCACATAAGCATCAATCAGCTCATCCTCCAGAACCCGCATCCAGACACGGGTTTCGGCAAAACAACTTTCATACTCATCCCTTCGCGCATCCACAAGAGCCAGGCCGGTGATCACGCTGTGCGCTGCACCGCTTAAAAAACGGAGCATCCGCCGGGCTTCCTCACTGTCTGCCGGCTTGCCCAGAACCTCACCCCGGTGGCAAACAAGGGTGTCGGCGCCGAGAACCAGACCTTCCCGGAGGGTCAAGGCAACGCGGCGCGCTTTCTGCAAGGCCAGAAAAACGGCCGATTCACCCGGGGGAAGGAACCCGGGGCTCTCTTCGCCCTGCTGCCCGCTCAGGATGACGCGGTGGGGAATCCCCGCCTGCCTGAGCAGCGCCGCCCTGCGGGGGGAGGCGGAGGCCAGGATCAGCTCCATCAGGCCGCACCCGGCCCGCCGGCGTGGCTTAGCGCGCGCCTGGTCACACTCTCCAGGTAACCGGCGGCCAGGCCGGTGAAAATACCGGTAGGCACGGCCAGTAGAAGGAGCATGGGCAGGTAACCCCACAGCAGCGCAGTGCTGCCGATGACGGCGCCGGCAACGGCAAGCTGGGCCAGGTTGTGCGCCGCTGCTCCGAGCACGCTCACCGAGATCAGGCTGAGATAACCCTTTCGCACCGCCGGCACCGCCAGGGACATTACCACCGTGCAGGCCACCCCTCCGGCCAGGCTCAACCAGAAGCCGAAGCCCAGAAATGTGCCGCCGACAAGACTGCCGATGACCGTGCGCAGCACCGCTACCATCAGGCCGCTGCGGGCCCCGTAAAGGACAATGGCGAGCAGCGTAATCATGTTGGCCAGCCCCAGGCGCACCCCCGGGACTGGCATGGGCAGCGGCAGAGCCGCCTCAACGGTGTGAATAACTACGGCGAAAGTGATGAGCACTGCAATATAGGTTATCTCGAAAAGATTTCGCTTCATTCATGCTCCCCTTAATTACATTATCCAAAAAGACGCTTTTTCCTCTCAGCGTGTCGACCCTTATGAAAAGAAAACTTATATCTGCTGCCTGAAATACACAAACCTAACTGTCACCCGGAAGCTCCACAAGTTCTCTCAACCCGCCGGAGATGAGCACCTCAAGCTGCGGAGTTACCAGCAAAGCCTCAACACCGGGCAGGCTCTCCACAAGTTCAAGGCCGCGCTGCGGGCCCAGGCCAAAAAGAGCTGTTGCCAGCGCATCTGCTTCAGCAACTGTGGGGGCCGCCACGGTGGCGCTGAGAATGGTGCGGGCCGGGTACCCCGTCCTGGGATCGAGGATGTGGTGGTAGCGCACCCCCCCCTCCTCAAAAAAGCGCTCGTAATCCCCCGATGTGACCACCGCTCCTTTTTGAGACCAGGGGATCACGGCTATGAGTTCGCCCTGGCGGCGCGGGTGCTTTACCCCGATCCGCCAGGCGGAGCCGTCGGGCTTGGGGCCGAGGATACCGATATCGCCGCCTGCGTTGATCAGAGCATGATCAATACCCGCACCGGAAAGGAGCTCCATCCCCCGGTCAACGATATACCCCTTGGCAATACCGCCGAGATCAAGCGCCATGCCGGAGCGGGGCAGAAAGACCCTCTGCGCATCAGCATCGATCTCCACCAGTTCATATCCGACGAGCAGCCCTCTCTCTTCAATTTCTTCGGCCGCGGGCAGGCGAAACCTGTCCCCCAGGAAACCCCACAGCTCGAGAAGGGGAGCCATGGTCGGATCAAAAGCCCCCCCGCTTATAGAGGCGCAGCTGAGCGCTTTTTGGATTACCTCCGCCGTCTCCGGGCTCACCTCCACCGGGTTCTTCCCGGCGGCCCTGTTGATCCTTGCGATATCGCTTGATGGTACCGTGTAGCTCAAGAGCCGCTCCAGCCGCTCCATTTCGTCAAAAAGCGCCCTTTCCACCCGGACCGCTTTTCCGGAGCTGCCGGCATAGATCTGAAGGCTGACATCTGTATCCATAAGCAGCTGCCTGTACTCAAAGAGCCTGGCGCGGGAAATATATGCCGCGGCGCCGGCAAGAAGGAGAGCGGCGGCGATAAAGACAAAGAGGACCGTGAGAGCGGAGCGCCTGCCGGACTGCATGACATCTTTTACCATCAGCTTCGCTTTTTTTCGGTTCTGTCCGGCCAAGATCTGTCCTCCCCCCCGCCGCTTTTATCCTCAAGACTAAATATAACATCACCGCTATCAAAATAACAGGGGAAATAACAGGGTTTTGTATTTAACACCATCACGGCAAAAGGGCCGCCCTCGCCGGATTGCAGAGACAGCCCGTTTAAGCCAAGATGCTATTAAATTCAGGCAGTGGCGGCGGCTTCCGGTCCGGCAGCCTCTTCCATGAGGGGTTCGCGGCGGGAGCTGATTGATCCAAAACGGCATTTCTCCACACAAAGACCGCAGTCATCGCATTTGCCCAGATCAATAACTGCAAGGTTGCCCTCCATGCTGATGGCCTCCCGGGGACAGGCCCTGACGCAAGCCTTGCAGCCGGTGCATCCGACTTCGCAGGCCCTGGTAACGGTTTTTCCCCGATCCTGTGAGCTGCACCACACCAGATGTCCGTGATCGCCTTTCGGAATCAGGCGGATGATGCCGCGGGGGCAGGCGTCGCAGCAGAGACCGCAGCCGGTACACTTCGCCTCATCAACGTGCGGCAGCCCGCCGGGTCCCATGGTGATAGCCCCGAAGGGGCAGGCCCGCACGCAGCTTCCCAGTCCCAGGCAGCCGTAAGGGCAGGTTTTGAAACCGCCGTGGTACTGCTGGGCATAGGCGCAGTCGGCAATCCCGTCATATAGAAAGAGTTCGCCGGCGCGCCGGCTGTCACCGCGGCAGAACACAGCGGCTACCACCGGCACCACCGAAGTTGCCTCCTGGCCCATAATGGCGGCAATGGCCTCGGCCGCCGCGCTTCCGCCGGGGATGCAGCCGTTAACCGGCGCCTTTCCTTCAACAACGGCTTCGGCATATTTATTGCACCCGGCGTATGCACAGGCGCCGCAGTTGGCCCCGGGCAGCGCTTCACGGACTGCTTCCACGCGGGGATCGGTGTCTACGGCAAAAAAATGAGCCGCGGCCCCCAGAAGAATGCCCAGGATCGCACCCACACCTCCCAGGGTGACAACGGCATATAAGATTTCCACACTGTTCACCTCGCTGTAATATCAGATATATCCACCGGCAGCCTGATCAAGCTCCATTGATCAAAGAGTGAGCATACCCCTGAAACCCATGAAAGCCAGTGAAAGTATGCCTGCAGTGATCAGGGTTATGGCCGTCCCCTGCAGCGGGGCAGGGATTTTGGCCAGCTCCAGCCGCTCCCTGATTCCAGACATGATCACCAGGGCCATCCAGAAGCCCAGTGATGCGGCGATACCGAAGACAACCGATTCAAGGAGCGTAAATTCCTGCCGCACCGCCAGCAGCGCCACCGCCAGGACGGCGCAGTTCGTCGTGATCAGGGGGAGATAGATCCCCAGCCCCTGGTAAAGGGTGGGGCTGGCTTTTCGTAAAAATGTTTCCACCAGCTGCACCATGCCGGCAATGACCAGGATAAAGGTGACAAGCTGCAAAAATCCGAGGCCCAACGGGGCCAGGATCTGGTAATGGATCAACCACGTCGCCAGAGTGGAGATTGTAATCACAAAGACTACCGCCATCCCCATGCCCATGGCTGTCTCCATCTTTCTCGAGACACCGAGAAAGGGGCAGATTCCAAAAAACCGCTGCAGTACAAAATTATCCACCAGGATATAGATAAACAGGATTGAAATAAGCTTTTCCATGACCGCCCTCCGTCAAGAATAATAAAGCCAGCTAGTCGATCTGCAATCGCTTGAATAGAATATTGGTCAGCGCCAGCAGCAGCCCCAGGATGATAAAAGCTCCGGCAGGCTGTGCAAAAAGGCGCATGGGCTCAAAGTTGGAACCGAAAAGCTGTACGGCGTAATTTGTCTCCGCCAGAAAGGTACCGTTGCCGAAAACCTCCCGCACCAGTGAAAGCAGCAGCAGCCCCAGCGTAAATCCCAATCCGCTGCCGATGCCGTCGAATAGAGAGCGCAGCACCGGCTGTTTGCCGGCAAAAGCTTCAGCCCGGCCGAGGATGATGCAATTTACCACGATGAGAGGAACAAAAACCCCCAGGGCGGCATAAAGGGCGGGGACATAAGCCTGCAGCACCATTTCAATGATGGTCACAAATGTGGCAATGATCACGATATAGCAGGGGATCCTGATCTGATCGGGGATGAAGCGCCGCAGGCTGGAAACAACAATATTGGAACAGGTCAGCACCGCCACCACCGCCAGCCCCATCCCCACTCCATTTTTAATTAGCACGGTGATGGCCAGAGTGGGACACATCCCCAGGACCAGGCGAAATGTGGGGTTCTCCTCAAAAATTCCCCTGGTAATATCCTTCCAATAACTATTCTTCACCGCTTTCACCACCTTCCGGATTCAGGGCCCGGGTCAGGGCATCGAGCACAGCTTCGACAATGCCGTCGCAGCTCCCGGTAGCCCCGGATTTCGTATCGACCTCCAGGGCCTGTTCGTCAATGATCTGCGGCGGGACAAGAGATGCGGCTTCAGCAAGGTACGTGGGGGTTTCCGAATGCTCAACAATCTCAATAGCGGTAATCCTGCCGCCGGCCAGGTTAATCTCGACAACGATGTCGCCAAAAAGCCCCCTGCCGCTGCCGCGGTAGACACCGTCTGGTACTGAGCCAATATCGAGGGACTCTTCTTTCTCTATGGTCAGATAGTTATCGGCAATGATGCCCAGAACAGTGCGGATGGAATCTATCATGGGCGCAGTGCTTTTGGTGGCGCCGCTGACGGTATCAACATCCTCTCCCGGCTGCAGCGGGTCAAGGAAGCTTTTTCCGAGAAACTGCCTGTGAAATTCGGGTTTCTCGATAACATCGCCCACTCCCTTGGTCTCGGTATGCTCAACAATGCGTATGCCCAGTATTTTGCCCTCGCTGTCCACGGCCAGATTGTAGCTGATCAGGCCGTCATAGCCCTGCACCCCCGTGGAGGCCATTACGCCGAGAAACTCTCCCGCAGCGTCATAAACAAGATCAAAAGAGTCCTGCTCCAGAACCTCATTTTTAAAGTCCTCCATCCCGGGAAAGTACTCTTTTAGTGCGCTTCGGTAATCCTCCTCCTGGCGCTGGGCGATAACCGGTGCGGTCAGCGCGTTGGCTCCTGCGAGAAGAGCCGCAGCCAGGGCTGTAACAATGAGCAGGGTTAAAACAAGGCGGATAAGATCACGCAACCCGCTTCACCTCCCCGAACTTCCTGGGAATAGTAAATTTATCAATCAACGGGGTCAGCGCATTCATCGTTAAAATGGCAAAGGTAACCCCCTCGGGATAGGCGCCAAAAAGGCGGATAAGCATGGTGATAAGTCCGCAGCCCACCCCAAAAATAAGCTTGCCGTTAGGCGTTACAGGAGAGGTAACCATATCGGTAGCCATGAAAAGAGCCCCCAGGAGAACGCCTCCGGCGAGAAGGTGAAAAAGCCCTGTCAGATAGCAGCAGTCCTGATAAAAACCGCCGCCAAAAATGGTCCCCATGAGCCAGACCGTAAGCATGAATCCGCCTGGAATGCGCCAGTCGATATGGCCCTTGTACAGCAGCCAGAATGCACCAAAGAGAAGGGCAATGGCCGAGGTCTCGCCAAGGCTGCCGGCCATATTCCCGATGAGTAGCTGGCCCAGCGAAACTTTCAGAGCTTCGGCCTCACCTGCCAGGGGGGTAGCCGTGGTCACAGCAGAAAGGTCGGCAAAAAAGTGGAAGGGTTTCGGAACAGGCCAGATTGGACCGGCCAGGCGGGCCCCCCAGGATATCACCAGAATCGCCCTGCCGACAAGAGCGGGGTTAAAAATATTGTATCCGATGCCGCCGTATACCTGTTTCCCGATAATGATGGCCGCAACAGCCCCGATGGCGGGTATCCACCAGGGAACATTGGGCGGCAGGGTCATTGCCAGAAGCAATCCGGTAACAGCGGCGCTGCCGTCGCCAAAAATATTCCAGCGGCGCAGCCAGAGGGCTTCGGCCAGCATGGCGGCGACAACAGCCACAGCCATGGTTATGAGAGCCTGGCATCCAAATAAAAAGACAGCCACTACCGCAACGGGCCCCAGGGCGATAAGGACATCTATCATTACGCTTTGCACGGACTGAATTGTGCGAACATGAGGCGATGATGATATGATCAGCTTTCCATTCATGTTAATCACTCCTGTTTCAAAAGCAACCGTTAACTTTTCTGCCTGGCGAGAACTTCAGCCTTGGCAACTCTAATCCACTGGGTCAGGGGAATCCGGGCCGGACAGATAAAGGCGCAGCAGCCGCATTCTATGCAGTCGGCGGCGTGCAGTTTTTCAGCCCGGTCAAAAAGGCTGTGCTCCGCTGCCTGGGCAATAAAAGTGGGAACCAGGTTCACCGGACAGGCCTGAACGCACCTGGCACAGCGGATACAGCTGCCGCTTTCAAAAAGATCCACATCCTCGGAGGTGAGGGCTACAATTCCCGAGGTGCCTTTGATCACCGGGAGATCCGTTGTCGGCTGGGCCAGCCCCATCATCGGCCCGCCCACGATCACCTTGCAGGTCTCCTCTTTCAGCCCGCCGCAGTAATCAAGCAAATCGCTTACCAGCGTGCCCAGCCGCACCATCAGGTTGGCCGGCCGCCTGACTCCTTCACCGGTGACGGTAACTACCCGTTCTGTCAGCGGCACCCCTTTCCTCACCGCCCCGGAAATGGCCACGGCGGTGCCCACATTATGGTTGACCACACCAACATCCAGGGGCAGCCCGCCCGAAGGTACCTGGCGCCGCGTCATCACCTGGATCAGCATTTTCTCAGCGCCCTGGGGATACTTTGTCTTCAGGGGGACAACGCTCACACCGGACTTGCCTTCAACCGCCTGGCTCATCACCCTGACCGCGTCGGGCTTGTTATCCTCGATCCCGATAATGCCCCGGTCCGCTCCCAGAGCCTTCATCATCACTTCAAGGCCGAAAACAACCTCATCGGGCCTCTCCAGCATAAGGCGGTGATCAGCTGTCAGGTACGGCTCACATTCGGCGCCGTTGATGATGACCGTGTCTATTGTTTTCCCCTCCGGTGGAGACAGCTTCACATGCGCCGGAAAGGTTGCCCCACCCATCCCGACAATGCCGGCGCTGCGAATAAGCGCCCGCAGCTCTCCCGGAGAAAGGTCGTCAATGTTTTCCACCCCTTCAAGCTCACTGCACCGTTCATCGCTGCCGTCGCCCTCAATAATGACCGCCTTCACCTTGCGACCCAGGCAGTGGTTATAAGGCTCGATTGCAGTTACTTTGCCGGAAAGCGATGCATGGACCGGCGCAGATACAAAACCCTCACTGTCGCCTATCTTCTGCCCCACCTTGACAAAATCGCCCACATCCACCAGCGGTTCACAGGGAGCACCGATGTGCTGCTGCAGCGGAATAACCACTTTTTGCGGAAGCGGAGCGGCAGTAATAGCCAGAGAAGCGGTCAGCTCTTTGCGGTATTCCGGGTGAACGCCTCCTTTGAAGATTGCTGAACCCATACTGACAAGCTCACCCCTTTGACTGTATATTTAAAGATAATTAATACTTGATTCGGAACAATAGATTATGGATTCGTTAAAAGCTGCGCTTTTCCTGCAAGGATATAACAGAAAAAGTAACCAGCTCAGCTACAACAGGTTAAAGCCGGGGCCCGCTTTCCCGGCGGCAGCCAGCGCCTCCAGGAGCTCCCCGCGGTTAATCCTCCGGTTTATTTCAGGATAACGGTGAGCCAGGTAGGCGGGATGGTACTGATCCATGATGTTGATCCAGGCGGCGGGAGAGAGCTCCCGGGCCACAAATTCCATCAGCTCTGCGGTACCGCCCAGGTTCTCCGGCATGACCAGGTGGCGGATGAGCAGCCCCCTGAGGGCCGTCCCCTCTTGATCAAGCTCCAGGTCTCCCACCTGGCGGTGCATCTCTATGATCGCCTGCCGTGCAACAGCGGGGTACCTGGAAATACCGGAGTACTTCCGGGCCGCCTCCTCACCGGCATATTTCAGGTCCGGCATATAGATATCGACAATTCCCTCCAGCAGACGCAAGGTTCCCACCCTTTCATAGCCGCCGCAGTTGTAAACCAGGGGCAGCCGCAGCCCCCCTTCAGCTGCTGTTAGAAGTGCCTCCACAATTTGCGGGGAATAATGGGTAGGGGTGACAAGGTTGATATTGGCGCATCCCCTTCTCTGAAGCTCAAGCATGATCCGGGCAAGATCCGCTGTTGTAACGGTAGAGCTATGCTTACCCCTGCTGATCTCGTAATTCTGGCAGAAGACGCAGCGCATGTTGCAGAAGGCAAAAAAGATCGTCCCCGAACCTCCGCTGCCGACAAGGGGCGCCTCTTCTCCGAAATGCGGCCCATAGCTTGATATTTCAACAGTCTCTCCGGCGCCGCATTCACCGCGCTCGCCCGATCTCCTGAGAGCGCCGCATTTCCTGGGGCAGAGTATGCAGGGAGCAAGCATCTCTTTCAAAAGAGCGGCCCTGCGCCCCAGTTCACCCCTTTTACAGAGTTCCGAATAATTAACTTTTCCGCCTGTCATTTAGCTCACCGCTTTAATCTATTGTATCCCCTTTAAGATTATTCGCCAAATTCCGCGACCCCATATCACCTATATCAAGGGGACGGTTCTTCTGATATATATCGAGGGGACGGACCTTTTGATATATCTTTAATCTCTTAGCCAAAGAACTTTCAGTTATCAGGTAGTCCGGCTTTGAAGGTCAAGGTAATAAGCCCGCGCTTCGCTGACGGTGTAGAAAGAACCTGTCACCAGGACCGCGTCATCCGCATCCGCCAGTGTGAGCGCCTTATCCAGGGCGCAACCCACTTTTTGCTCAATGTGCACCATCCCCCAAAAACGTTTTTTCAGAAAGGCAGCCAGGGCCTCCGGCTCAGCGGCGCGGGAAATACCGGGCCTGGATAGAATCACCTTGTCCGCCAGGGGGAGGATGAAATCAAACATGGCTAGATCTTTGTCGGCCATGGCTCCGAGAACAAGAAGCAGGCGGCGGTATTTGAAATGCTCGGGCAGTGAAGCAGCCAGTTCGCGCATTGCCGCCGGGTTGTGTGCGCCGTCCAGGATCAGCAGCGGTTTCCGCCTGAGGAGCTCCAGGCGGGCAGGCCAGATCGTTTCAGACAGACCCCGCCGAAGATCACCCTCGGAGAAAGTGAAACCGCAGCGGGCCAGTTGCTCCAGCCCTGCCAGCGCCAGGGCGGTATTGGCCACCTGGTAACGGCCGCGCAGCGGAATGTGGAGCTCCTCGAAAGAGCGATCAAAGCCCGCATAGTCCAGCCGCTGCCCTTCAGCGGTGATCTCTCTGCGAGTGCACCAGGCGCTTTTTACCCCGGAGGGGGGCTTTTCCCAGGCCGGGAGAGCATAGAACAGATCCGCCTGCCTTTCACGGCAGCCAGCGACAATGACCTGCCGGGCTGAAGGATCCGTTGTCCCTGTTATTACCGGAACACCGGGCTTGATAATACCCGCCTTCTCACGGGCAACAGATTCGACCGTATCTCCCAGTACCCCGGTATGATCCAGGCTGATGTTGGTGATCATGGTCACCAGCGGTGAAACCACATTGGTAGCATCGAGGCGCCCGCCCAGACCTACCTCGAGGACCACAATATCGGGACGCCGGAGGGCAAAATGGGTAAATGCCAGTGCCGTGACCACCTCGAATTCGGTGAGCGGGCCCAGATGATCATCTTTGTCGATTGTTTCAGCCAGGGGGCGAACCTGCTCTACCAGCCGGACCAGTTCAGAGCTGTCGATATCGCAACCATTCACACTCATCCGGTTGTTAAAAGCGAGGATATAAGGGGAAGTGTAAAGGGCGGTACGGTAACCGGAGGCCTGCAGCACCGCAGCAATCATCGCTGCAGTGGAGCCCTTGCCGTTGGTCCCGCCGATATGAATATATTTGAGTCGCCGGTGAGGGTTTCCCAGAAGGGAAAGCAGCGCTTCGATGCGCTGCAGGCCGGGCTTGATCCCGAAGCGGCCGATATTGTGAATCCAATCAAGAGCGCGGCGGTAAGCCGCATCTGTTCCCTGCTTCATCTATTACTGGAGCTCCCGCAGTCTTTCCTCTAGTTTTTCTTTTTTAACAGTGCCTTCTTCGAAACGGGCTTTCTCTTTGGCCACTATTTCCGGAGGGGCTTTTTTAAGAAAGCCTTGGCTCCGAAGTTTCCCTTCAGTCCGCCGCATCTCCTTTTCAACCTGATCCAGCTCTTTTTTAAGCCGGCCCACTTCAGCCTCAAGATCGATCACCCCGGCCAGGGGAAGATACACTTCAAGCCCTTCACCCACAATGGCGGTCAGGGCCCGGGAGGGCTTTGCAGCCGCCGGATCTATGAGCAAAGGTTCGGCAAAAGCCTGGCGGCGAAGCTGATGACGCTCCCGCTCCAGCAGGGCGGCCTTCTCCGGCGAAGCCTTCAAGATCACCGGAGCGCACTGCCCGGGAGGCAGCTGCACCTGGCTGCGCAGGTTGCGCACCGCCCGGATCGCCTCCTGGACCAGGGAGATTGCCGCTGCTTCAGCGGGAAACTGCAAGCCGGCATGGGGCTGCGGCCATGGGGCAACAACAAGGGCTGTTTTGCGATCCGGGAGGTAATGCCAGATCTCTTCCGAAAGAAAGGGCATGAAGGGATGCAGCAGGCGGAGCACACCCCCAAGAATGTAAATGAGAACACCGCGGGTGCGGCGGCGCCTTTCACGCGACGCTGCGATACCGGCCCCGCGGTACAGATAGTACTTGCTCAGCTCAAGATACCAGTCGCAGAAATCATTCCATAGGAATTCATAAACAAGGCGAACAGACTCGCCTAGCTCGTATTCTTCAAGCAATGCAGTGACCCGGCCCACGGTTTCGTTATAGCGGTGCAGGATCCAGCGGTCCTCGTTTGTCAGCTTTTCTGCTTCCGAACCGGGAGTAAAGGGGATATAGTCGGGTTCACCGCCGGGTTCACCATCAGCCAGATTCATTAAAAGAAAACGTGATGCATTCCAGACCTTGTTTGCAAAATTGCGCCCCGCCTCCACACTCTCCTGGCGGAAACGCTGGTCATTGCCGGGCGCCTGTCCGGTGATGAGAGTGAAGCGCAGGGTATCAGCGCCGTACCTGGCAATGACCTCCAGGGGATCAATCCCGTTGCCCAGGGATTTGCTCATTTTCCGCCCCAGGGCATCGCGCACGAGCCCATGGATGTAGACCGTCTTGAAGGGCACTTCCCCCATAAAGCGCAGGGACATGAAAAGCATCCGCGCCACCCAGAAAAAAATAATATCATAGCTTGTCACAAGGACATCGGTGGGAAAATATGTGGCCAGATCGCTGGTCCGGTCAGGCCAGCCCAGGGTGGAAAAGGGCCACAGTGCCGAGCTGAACCAGGTATCAAGGACGTCAGGATCCTGGTCCAGCGCTTTGTTGCCGCAGGAGGGACAGGATACCGGCTCCTTATAGTCGACAATGACTTCACCACAGGGGCAGTACCAGGCGGGGATGCGGTGCCCCCACCACAACTGCCGCGAAATGCACCAATCCCGGATATTTTCCACCCAATTCTCATAGACCTGCCTGAACCGCGGCGGCACAAAAATAGTTTTACTTTCACGCACCGCCGCCAGGGCCGGTTCGGCTAAGGGCTTCATCTTTACAAACCACTGCCTGGAGATGAGCGGCTCAACAGCGGTGTGGCAGCGATGACAGTGGCCCACGGCGTGGCTGTAGTCTTCAATTTTATCCACCAGGCCGCGGTCTTGCAGATCGGCCACCACCCTGTCCCGGCAAGCCTCCCGATCAAGGCCGGCATAGGAGCCCGCCGCTGCGGTCATCCTGCCGTCCTCACCGATGACCTGGATAATATCAAGGCTATGGCGCTGTCCTATCTCGAAGTCGTTGGGGTCATGCGCGGGGGTCACCTTCACTGCCCCGCTGCCGAAAGCCGGGTCCACATAGGCATCAGCAACGATGGGAATTTCCCGGCGGAGCAACGGAAGAACTACTGTGCGGCCCACCAGATGGAGGTACCTCTTGTCCCCGGGATGGACCGCCACCCCGCTGTCGCCTAGCATGGATTCGGGGCGCGTGGTGGCCACGGTGATATAGCCGCCCCCGCCGGTCAAGGGGTAGCGGATATGCGTCAGGGTGGAATCCATTTCTTCATGCTCCACCTCGATATCGGATAGGGCCGTACGGCAGCGGGGACACCAGTTTATCATATAGTCGCCCCGGTAAAGCAGGCCGGCCCGGTAGAGTTCGACAAAAACCTGGCGCACTGCCCTGGAACATCCTTCATCCATGGTAAAGCGCTCCCGGGACCAGTCGCAGGAGGCTCCCAGCGCATAGAGCTGCTTCAGTATATGGTCATGATATCTATCTTTCCACTCCCAAACCTTCTCCAGGAAGCGTTCGCGCCCCAGATCATGGCGGTTCAGCCCCTCGGCCCTCAAATCCTCTTCCACCCGGATCTGGGTGGCAATGCCGGCATGGTCCGTCCCCGGCAGCCAGAGAGCGTCATAGCCCTGCATCCTCCGCCAGCGAGTCAGCACATCCTGGATGGTGATATCGAGGGCATGGCCTATGTGCAGCGAACCGGTAATATTGGGCGGCGGGATCACAATGGTAAAAACCCCGTCACTATTTCTTTCTCCCGCCCGAAAATAATCACCTTCGAGCCAGAAGCGGTAGCGCCTCTCCTCAACATCTGCAGGATCATAAACGGGGGGGATCAAATCCCTGCTCACACTTTCACCTCTTCTAAACTGCTGCTGAAAATTATATTATTCGTTTCCATTCCCAAAGTCAACCGGCCCGCGCTTTACCGCCGCAAACTGTGGGAAGAGTGTAACCCTGTCCGACTTTTATCGGAAAAACCCGCTACTGTCACTAAAATAATATGTCTTTGTAACATCATTGTAATATTCAGCCCTTATAATAAAAACAAGTTGACCCCCTCTTTTAAATACATTGCATAGGCACAGCCTCCGGCTGTGCCATTTTTTTTAAACAAGGGTGGACAAGTGGGACACCGGGGACGGTCCTGTTTGTCCCATTTCAGGTTCGACCACCATGCTGCGGAAAGAGGAGCTGTGGTAAACTGAAAGGACCACGCATCCCGCCACACTGGCATTGGTTTGACGCTGACGGGCATGCTGTTTATGATTGTGTTAAGTTACCATGCGGGAGGCAGCATAAATCATGGCAGAAGCAGATTCATTTAATACAGAATTGCTTGAGGGCCGCGGTATTCATTATCACCCGCTCCTCGCTTCGACCAACACAGAAGCACGCCGCCTGGCGGAGCTGGGAGCTCCCGGGGGAACGGTGGTCCTGGCCGATGCCCAGAGCACCGGGCGTGGGCGCAGAGGCCGCCCCTGGCATTCACCGCAGGGTAAGGGTATCTATTTCTCAATGCTGCTGCGTCCTGCCGGAGTAAGCCCTGCTACAGCAGCGCCGTTAACGCTGGCAGCCGCAGCGGCTGCCGCCGGATACCTGCGCAAAAGCACCGGTATAGAGGCTGCAGTCAAGTGGCCCAATGATCTCTTAATCGGTAAAAGGAAAATGGGAGGTATCCTGACTGAAAGCAGAACAGGCGGGGGGTCTCTTTTCCATTTGGTGCTGGGCATGGGCCTGAATGTAAACCACGGGGAGGGAGACTTTCCAGAGGAACTGCGCGGTATAGCTACCTCGCTTTTTATCGAAAGCGGCCGTGCTTTTGAGCGGACCGCCCTTTTTCTTGGCCTTTTGAATGATCTGCGCAGCTCCCTCGACCTCTTTTTCAAAGAGGGGTTTGCCCCGTTTCAAATGCCCTGGAAAGAGCTCAGCGCCACCCTGGGTAACGAGGTCAGCTTTGATGTGCAGGGAGAAACGGTGCAGGGGCGGGCAGTAAATCTTGACACCGGGGGGGCGCTCCTGGTTGAAGATGCCCGGGGGCGGCGCCACCGGGTCTTCTGCGGTGAAATTACCTGAGAGAAGGTTTGCATCATATGTCCCTGCAAGAGCTGAACCGGATTGCGCTCACCACCGCACTCATTGCTATCCTTGCCAGACTGAGCATTCCGCTGCCTTTCAGTCCTGTTCCGATCACAGGCCAACTCATTGGGGTATTCCTGGCTGCGCTGCTGCTGGGTGGTAAAAACGCTTTTATTGCCCTGCTGGCTTACCTGATGCTGGGAGCGGCAGGCATGCCCATTTTCTCGTACGGCCTGGGAGGCCCGGGCGTTCTTTTCGGTCCCAGCGGCGGTTACCTCTGGGGGTTCCTTCCCGGGGTGTACTTCTGCAGCAAGCTGCTGGAAAAGCAGAACACACCCGGCTGTACCCGCACCGCTGCGGCAATGCTCTGCTGCCTGGGGTGCACCTACCTGGCAGGCGCGGTCCAGCTGTCTCTGGTGATGGGATACAGCACTGCGCAGGCTCTCATTGCCGGGGTGCTGCCCTTTCTTCCCGCTGATCTGGGAAAGATCGCCATAACTGCAGCGGCGGGCTCCAGGATCAGAAAAAGTATTTCACCGGCCGCAGTTTTATCGTCACCCCATCGGAGCAGGTAGGCCCTTTGCAGTATCCCGGAGCGGCCGGAACAAGATTCTCCACCTTTACATAAATAACTATTTTATCACGGGTGCCCGGCATCCTGGCACTTATTGTCGCCGGGTCCTTCTCCGCCGGGTAAAAAACGGGAAAACCACTTTTGCAAAACCGCCGCGCTGATACAGTACCCTGCAACACCGCCCAGAGTATTGAGCATGATGTCATCTATGTTGAAAGTCCTGGGGAAAACCAGGCCTGAGTATGAGAAAACAAGCTGGCATGTTTCAATGAAGGCAGAGCCAAGCAGGATAATAGCAGCAGCTTTTTTTATCGTGTTGACATTATATAAAACCTTTAAATAAACACCCAGCGGCAGCAGCATGATCACATTATAAAGGGTCAGCTTCACCGAACTCCAGAAGGACCAGCTCAGCCCGCCCCGCTGGTATTCGCTAACCCAGTCTAATATAAACTGCAGGGGGCGCAGTTGAATTATTATTGTCCCGGAGCGGGGCGGATAGAGAAACCCGCCGGTTGTATATCGTAATACGTAGAGCAGGTAAACAACAAAACTGTAAAACATCACCCTGCGCATCAGCTCTGCTCGCCTGTTCCTGATGCAATCAATGATCATATAAATGATTAGCAGGTATATACCCACAGGCACCGGATCAACTAAATAGCCCAATTTTTCACCCTTTTGTGCCGGCGCTCAGTTCATCCCGGGCCAGCAGTGCCGCGCCCAGAGCGCCGGTAATCTGGGGTTCGGCCGGAACCCTGATTTTTACGCCTAGTCGCTCTTCCAGCGCCTGCACAACAGCGCTGTTCTTGGCCACACCGCCTGTCATCATGACCGCTTCGGCAAGCCCGACGCGGTGAACCAGGCCGGCGGTGCGGACGGCAACAGACTCGTGCAGTCCCCGGGCCACCTCTGCGCGCGGTACACCCGCAGCCAGCAGTGAGACCACCTCCGATTCTGCGAAGACGGTGCAGGTACTGCTGATGGGGGTGGCCCGGCCGGCTTCTCCGCTTAAAACAGCCAGCCTCTCCAACTCCACCTCCAGCGCATCTGCCATCACCTCAAGAAAACGCCCCGTCCCGGCAGCGCATTTATCATTCATCGCAAAGTCGAGCACCCTGCCCTTTTCATCAAGCCGGATCACCTTGCTGTCCTGCCCCCCGATATCGATAACCGTGCGCACGGTGGGGTCAAGGTGAAAGGCGCCGCGGCTGTGACAGGTGATTTCGGTGATCTGTTTGTGGGCAAAGGGAACGCTGATGCGGCCGTAACCTGTGGCCACGATGATTTTCAGCTCTTTCATGCCAAGGCCGGCTGATTGCAGGGCTGAATTAAGGACCCTCTCTGCGGCCCGCCTGCTGTCAACCCCCGTAGGGACAATGGAATAAGCAAGGACCCCGCCGGCGCCGAGTAGCACCGCCTCAGCCGAAAGCGAGCCGACATCAATACCGGCCGTTACCTTCTTACCCGGGTCCTCTTGCCGGCGATCCACGCATGCATCACCCGCCTTCGCTGCGTCCGCCCCGCTCCAGCAGAACCTGCAGAGCGCTCCAGAGATCTTCTCTGCCCCGGCCGGTGCGGGCTGAAAACGAAAGAAGGGGCTCGTCTGCGCCAAGCTCGAGGGCGGACCTGATCCCGGGGAGCTGTTTGGCCAGCGCACCGCGCGAGAGCTTGTCCGCTTTCGAGGCCACTGAAACAGAAGGCAGGCGGTGAAAGCGCAGCCACCTGCTCATAAGCAGATCATCCGCAGAGGGCAGGTGCCGGCTGTCAACAATATGCACCGCTCCGCAGAGCGGCTCGCGGTTCTCGAGATATTGTTCGATGAGCGCCGCCCAGGCCCGCTGTTCCGCCTTGCCCGCCCTGGCATAGCCGTAACCCGGAAGGTCGACAAAATAGAAAGTATCATTGATACAGTAGAAGTAGAGGGCGCGCGTTTTCCCCGGCGTGGAACTGGTGTAGGCAAGTTTTTTCCGCCCCAGCAAACAGTTGATCAGCGAGGATTTCCCCACGTTGGAACGCCCGAGAAAGGAGATCTCGGGGCGGCCGCCGGGGGGCAGCTCCCTGCTGCTGTACACAACTTTTTCCAGGCAAGCTTTTTTAATCAGCATGGTCATCGTTTTTCAGGCGTCCGGCTGCAAAGGACCGGCGCCAATACCCTAATGCCTCAGCGCGGAGTCATCCTGGCGCTGCGCTACCGGATCATCTCCCCTGACCGCCGGCAGCGCCTCCGTCTCAACGACCGGCTGGAAAGAGCGCTTCTTTTTGCGTGGTTTTTTAAGCAGGGCCAGATCAAGCACCTCATCCATATGCTCCACCAGGCTCACTTCGACCCTGCGCCGCACATTGGCCGGGATATCGCTCAGATCCTTGCGGTTTTCTACAGGCATGAGCATATATTTGATGCCGGCCCGGTGGGCGGCGAGCATCTTCTCCTTGATCCCCCCCACCGGAAGGACGCGTCCCCGCAGGGTGATCTCGCCGGTAAGGGTAACATCGCGGCGCACTGGAATTTTGGTCAGGGCCGAGGCCAGCGCCACAGCCATGGCAATACCGGCGGAAGGACCATCCTTTGGAATGGCCCCCTCGGGAACATGAATATGGATATCGGTTTTTTCATAAAAGTCCTCGTCCAGCCCCAGGTCTTCCTCCCGGGAACGGATGTAACTTAAGGCCGCCCGGGCCGATTCCTGCATCACCTCGCCCAGCTTGCCCGTCAGGATCATCTTGCCCTTGCCCTTCATCAGGGTTACCTCTATGGAAAGCAGATCCCCGCCGGCCTCCGTCCAGGCCAGCCCCGTGGCCACTCCAACTTCGTTTTCCTTTTCGCCTGTGCCGTAGCGGAAGCGGGTCACGCCCAGATATTTTTGCAGCCCTTTTCGGGAAAGCCTCACCTTTGTGCCGCTATCCTTAACCACCTCGCGGGCCACCTTGCGGCAAATTGCCGCCAGGCTCCGCTCAAGGCTGCGTACCCCCGCTTCGCGGGTATACGAGCGGATGATGCCGCGCACCGCCCCTTCCGAGAGCGACAGGTTATCCGCAGTAAGTCCGTGTTCGGATATCTGTTTGGGGATCAGGTGCCGCCGGGCAATCTCCACCTTGTCCTCCTCGGTGTAGCCGGGCAGGTGGATCGTCTCCATCCGGTCCAGGAGCGGCTGCGGGATATTGTAAGGCGCGTTGGCCGTGGTGATAAACATGACCTGTGATAGATCAAAGGGCAGCTCAATATAATGGTCGCTGAAGGCGTGGTTCTGCTCGGGATCAAGCACCTCCAGCAGCGCCGAAGAGGGATCTCCCCTGAAATCCGTGGACATCTTGTCGATCTCATCCATCAGAAATACCGGGTTTTTCGATTTTGCCTGGCGCATACCCTGGATGATCCTTCCCGGCAGCGCCCCCACATAGGTGCGGCGGTGGCCGCGGATCTCGGCCTCGTCCCGCACCCCGCCCAGTGATATGCGCACAAAATTGCGCTCCAACGCCCGGGCGATGGACTTGGCCAGCGACGTTTTACCCACGCCGGGCGGCCCGATGAGGCAGAGAATGGGACCTTTCAGCTTTTCAGCCAGCCGTCGCACAGCCAGGTATTCAATAATCCGCTCTTTAACTTTGCGCAGGCCGTAGTGGTCCTCATCAAGGATCTCCTCAGCGCGGTCCAGATCGAGGCGGTCCTCGGTAACCGCTGACCAGGGCAGATCAAGAAGCCAGTCCAGGTAAGTGCGGATAACAATCCCCTCAGCAGCGGCAGGCGGCATCTTCTCAAGGCGATCCGCCTCTTCCAGCGCTTTCTCCTCTACTTCCGGCGGCAGCTCCGCCTTCTCGATTTTCTCCCTGTACTCATCGGCCTCGGCGGTGCGCTCATCCTTTTCACCCAGCTCTTTCTGGATCGCCTTCATCTGCTCGCGCAGGTAATACTCCTTCTGGGTTTTCTCCATCTGCTTTCGCACGCGCAGATTTATGCGCCGCTCAATCTCTGCAATCTCCATCTCGCGGCTGAGGATCTCAGTCAGCTTCTCCAGCCTTTCCCTGGCCGCAACAGCCTCCAGAAGCTCCTGTTTTTGTTCGATTTTCAAGTTGAGATGAGAGGTTATCACATCGGCCAGCCGACCCGGTTCTTCTATGCTGGAAACTGTAGCCAGCGTTTCAGGCGGGATTTTTCGGCCGGCTTTAAGATAGCGTTCGAACTGGAAAAGCAGGCTCCGGCGAAGTGCCTCCACCTCGGCAGTTTTGCCCTTCTCTTCGGGAATCAGCTGCGCTTCAACTTTGAAAAATGGCTCTGTGTGCAGGTAGCGGATAATGGCGGCACGGGACAGCCCTTCCACCAGGACACGGATCATCCCACCAGGCAGCTTGATCATCTGCTTGATCAGAGCCACGGTGCCCACGGTATAGAGATCCACCTCCGCCGGCTCATCCATCTTGGCATCTTTCTGGGCCAACAGCAGGATCCGGTTATCGCCGACCATGGCCTCCTCCAGCGCTTTAACTGATCGTTCTCGCCCTACATCGAGGTGCAGGACCATGTTGGGAAAGATCAGGACTCCCCGTAAAGGCAGCAGCGGCAAATGTTCTTTCGTTTTACGCATTGCTCTGTCACCTCCATTTGATCAAAAAAACGAGAAGCCTTCTTAGATTCTATTCGCTTCCCGCTTCTGCTTTCCCTTTTTTCATCGAGGCCGCCGCTCCTCTCCGCAGATTGCCGCCCGGTCCTGCGGGGCCAGGCCCTCAGCGGGAAGGCAGTACCGCAACAGGCTCCTTTTTCAGCAGAGCCTCACTGAAAATCTCTTCAATACAGCTGACGGGGACAATGGTTGCTGGAATATGACGCCGGAAACTTTCCTGCCAGTTGGATTGCGGGATCAGAATTTTATTTATCCCCGCTTCAACAGCCGCCTCTATCTTTGCCGGTATGCCCCCTACCGGGCGGACAAGCCCCCGCACCGAAATCTCACCCGTCATCGCCGTAAGCGAATCCACATACTCCCCGGTAAGAGATGAGTAGATCGCCGTGGCCATGCTTACCCCGGCCGAGGGACCGTCCACGGGCGTTCCCCCGGGGAAATTCAGGTGGATGTCGTAATCGCGCAAGCTCAGACCCATGTAGCGGCTCAAAACAGTGATGACAATCTCGGCCGAGCCCCTGGCTGTGCCTTTGCGACGCACGGTATGCCCGGGGCTGCCCATCTCCTCCTCTTCAACAATGCCGGTAATCGTGACCTTGCCCTGGCCCTGCTTTACCGGCAGCGCCGTTGCCTCCACTTCAATAAGGGTCCCCATGTTGGGGCCGTAAACGGCCAGTCCGTTGGCATAGCCGATCTGGGAATCCGGCGGCGGTTTTCTTTCCGGACGGGGAGGGAGTTGGCTGCTGTTGACCACCCATTCGATATCTTCCGCCTCCAAAACGGTGCGCTTGTCGCCGGCGGCAATACCCGCAGCCATCTGGATGATATTGACCGCCTCCCGGCCGTTGGTGGCGAAACGGGTGACCACATCCAGGGCTGCCTCTGTTGCGGCAATAGTGATCCGCCTGGCGGCATTTTCAGCAATTATGCCTATCTCCTGCGGGGTGAGGCCGCGAAAATATATTTCCAGGCAGCGGGAGCGAATTGCGGGCGGGAGTTCATGAGGCATCCGGGTGGTCGCGCCGATAAGCCGGAAATCAGCGGGAAGGCCGTTCTGAAATATTTCGTGAATATGGCGGGGAATGCCGTTATCCTCGCTGTTATAGTAGGAGCTCTCCAGGAAAACCTTGCGGTCTTCGAGCACTTTCAGCAGCTTGTTGATCTGAATGGGGTGCAACTCGCCGATCTCGTCAATAAAGAGGACCCCTCCGTGGGCCTTTGTCACCGCGCCAGCTTTAGGCTGGGGAATGCCGGCCATGCCAAGCGGACCTGCGCCCTGGTAAATAGGATCATGGACCGTGCCGATAAGGGGATCGGCAATACCGCGCTCATCAAAGCGGGCCGTAGTGGCGTCAAGCTCGGTAAAGCGTGCCTCCTTGCCGAAGGGGCTGAGCATATTTTTTTTCGCCTCATCCAGGACCAGCCTGGCCGCAGCCGTTTTGCCGATGCCCGGGGGTCCGTAAAGAATGACATGCTGCGGATTGGAGCCGCAAAGGGCGGCTCGAAGAGCTTTCAGCCCATCCGCCTGTCCGATGATTTCATCAAAGGTCTTGGGCCGCGTTTTTTCAGAAAGCGGCTCGGTGAGGGAGATCCGGCGCAAACGTTCCAGTTGATCCATCTCTTTTCGGGATTCTTTGTCTACTGCCACACGGCTGCTCTGCTGGTTGCGAAGCAAGTTAAAAAAATAGAGCCCGATGACAATGGCAAAGAATATCTGGATCAATCCGATGATCCCGGCGAAATTGCTCAAAAAAGCCACCCCCTTTTCAGCCGATATTATCCCCTTTCCGCGGTGGATCTATCCGACCGGGTGAAGGAGGCGGCGGGGCTACCGGGCAGGGTAGCCAGGGGGGGGAGAGCCGCACACAGGAGAGATGAGCCCTTTGACACTTACAAATTTGGGCGACCACAAGGGCCGCCCTACAACATTTGATTGAACTTTTGATCGGTAACCGCCTGTATGGTTTTTCCGGCTTCCGACTTCCAACTTCTGATCTAGGCCGTTACTTCTTTTTTCTTCCTTTTGTCCTGGGTCACAAGAATCGGCTTCTCCCTTTTCAGGACAACCTCACGGGTGATTACACACTGGCTGACATCGTCGCGCGAGGGCAATTCGAACATCACATCGAGCAGGACCTCCTCTATGATCGCCCGTAGCCCCCTGGCCCCGGTACTTCGCTTGATGGCCTCGTCAGCCACAACCTGCAGCGAACCATCCTTAAATTCAAGCGAGACATCATCAAGCTCGAACATTTTCTGGTATTGCTTGACCAGCGCATTGCGCGGTTCGGTGAGTATCCGGATCAGCGCGGAGCGATCCAGAGATTCAAGTGTGGCAATGACCGGGATCCGGCCCACAAATTCAGGGATGAGCCCGAATTTGAGCAAATCCTGGGGCAGGATCTGTCGCAGGACAGCGCCGATGTTGGTTTGATCAATGCTCTGTACATCTGCGCCGAAGCCGATCCCCTTTTTGCTGACGCGGCTCTGAATGATCTTCTCCAGCCCGTCAAAAGCTCCGCCGCAGATAAAGAGAATGTCGGTGGTATCTATCTGCATAAATTCCTGGTGCGGATGCTTGCGGCCTCCCTGCGGGGGGACACTGGCCACGGTCCCCTCAAGAATCTTCAGCAATGCCTGCTGAACCCCCTCGCCGGAGACATCGCGGGTAATGGAGGGATTATCGGTCTTGCGGGCGATCTTGTCGATCTCATCGATATAGACAATCCCCTTTTCAGCCTTTTCGATATCGTAATCAGCGGCCTGGATCAGCTTTAAAAGAATATTTTCCACATCTTCGCCCACATAACCGGCCTCGGTAAGCGAGGTGGCGTCGGCAATGGCAAAGGGAACGTTCAAAATCCGGGCCAGGGTCTGGGCCAGGAGTGTTTTCCCAGTACCGGTGGGGCCGATGAGCACGATGTTGCTTTTCTGTAGCTCCACGTCCTCTATTTTCTGAGAGGCATTAATCCGCTTGTAATGGTTATAAACAGCCACGGAAAGGGTCTTCTTGGCGTCTTCCTGGTCAATAACATATTGATCCAGCGACTGCTTGATCTCCTGGGGCTTAGGCAGGTCGACCAGGCTGAAATCTCCCTCTTCGCCGATCTCCTCTTCGATGATCTCGTTACATAGCTCAATACACTCGTCACAGATGTACACGCCGGGACCGGCCACGAGCTTTCGCACCTGCTCCTGGGCTTTCCCGCAGAACGAGCATTTCAGCTGTCCCTTTTCATCTGTAAATTTAAACATGACTGGGTTTCACCCCGTTCCAGTTAAGGTCGATGAACCAGGATTTCATCCACCAGCCCGTAATCTTTAGCCTCTTCGGCAGAGATAAAGAAATCGCGATCTGTATCTCTGGCAATGCGCTCCACCGGCTGCCCCGTGTGCCTGGCCAGGATCTCATTCAGCGTCTCCCGCACCTTCAAGATCTCCTTGGCGTGAATTTCAATGTCCACCGCCTGCCCCTGCGCACCTCCGGCAGGCTGGTGCAGCATGATCCGCGAGTTGGGCAGGGTGAACCTCTTTCCGGCGGCCCCGGCAGCAAGTAGCACGGCGCCGAAGCTGGCCGCCAGGCCCACGCAGATGGTGGAAACCGGCGGTTTGATATACTGCATGGTATCATAGATGGCCATTCCCGAGTAAACCGCCCCTCCCGGTGAATTGATATAAAGATTGATATCTTTATCGGGATCTTCGGATTCCAGGAATAGCATCTGGGCGACAACAAGATTGGCCACATGATCGTCAATGGGGCTGCCCACAAAAATAATCCTATCTTTAAGCAGTCTCGAATAAATATCATAGGCTCTTTCACCGCGGCTGCTCTGCTCAACAACCATGGGAACAAGAATGCTCATTAAAAAGGCCTCCTTTTTATTCTGCCTTTTCAATCCTTGTAATCTTGGCCTCCCGGACCAGAAGATCTACAGCTTTGCGGACGCGGATCTCTTCTCGCATCAGCGGTATCCGACCCTGCTTCTCAAAGATCCCTTTGATCCGTTCGGGTTGATCATTGTAACTTTCGGCCAACTCAGCAATCTTAGCATCTATTTCGCTGTCATCAACAGTGAATCCTTCTTTTTTAACCACCGCATCAAGCACGAGATTGGCCCTGGTTCTCCTTTCCGCCTCCGCCCTTTTTTCCTCACGGAGCTCCTCCATAGTTTTCCCGGCAAGCTCGGCGAATTTATCCAGGTTCAAGCCCTGATAGGCAAGAAATTGATCCATCTCATCCAGCAGCCGATCGATCTGGCGCTCCACCAGGATCTGCGGCAGCTCAACCTGGGAAGAGCCGGCAACTTTTTCGATGAGCATCTCTTCCAGCTCAGTTTTCGCCTTTTCTGCGCCGGATTTTTCCAGGCGGGTCCGTAGATCATCTTTATAATCAGGAAGTGCTTCAAATTCACTGATCTCTTTGACAAAATCATCATCCAGATCAGGCAGCTGTTTCTGCTTGATCTGCTTTAGTTTAACCTTGAAAAGAGCTTCCTTCCCCGCCAGCTCTTTTTTGCGGTACTCTACAGGAAAGGTTACCTTTATCTCTTTCTCATCATTTATCTTCATCCCCGCTACCTGCTCTTCAAAGCCTGGAATGAAACTTTTTGATCCCAGTTCCAGCGAATAATTCTCCGCCTCTCCCTCGGGAAAAGGCTCTCCATCAATAAATCCCTGGAAATCGAGCAGCGCCAGATCTCCTTCACGGATCTCCACATCTTTATCCTCCAGGGGGACAAGACGGGCGTGCTGTTCGCGCAGGGATTCCAGGTAACGTTCCAGATCGGTTTCGGTGACTGTGGTGATCTCCTGCTCCACTTCCACTCCCCTGTACTCCCCCAGCTCCACATCGGGAAGCACCTCTACAACGGCTTGAAAAAGAAAGGGCTTGCCCTTTTCTATTGTTTCAAAGTCAAACTGGGGCTGGTCAATGGGTTCGCAATCCACCCCGGCAATGGCTTCGCTGTATGCCGCAGGAATCAACATCTCCAGGGCATCCTGGTGAAGTATCTCCGGTCCGAAACGCGCCTCCAAAATGTGGCGGGGCACCTTACCCTTGCGAAACCCCGGAAGGTTTATTCCCTTGACCACACTCCGGTACGCCTTTTCCAGGGCGCTGTCCACCTCCGGAGCGGCCACCTCTATTTCAAGCTTTATTTTATTGTGCTCTATTTTTTCCCACCTGCTCGGCATTTATGCCCCTCCCTGTATAATGATATCATATGCGTTGTGTAAGCAAAGTAAGCTCTGCTCAACAAGCCTGAATTTATAGTCGCCTGCTCCCGGCTGACGCATGTGAAAGCTTTTATATTCTACCACAGTTAAAACCCGGGTGACAACTTTCCCAGGCGCAGGCTTTCATCACCGCTCCCCGTGCCCGGGCAGCTGTTCCCCATTATTAATAGTTTCATCAAATCATTAATAATATTCATAAAAGTGCTTGATTTTTATCCTGAGAGAATATACAATAAAGTAGCGAATGAGCATTCATTCATTTTAGCTAAACGGAGGTAGTGGTGGCCAAAAGGACGGGAGAAAAATACTACGCCATCCTTGAAGCAGCGCTCAGCGCTTTCGCCCGTTTCGGCTTCCACCGGACCCGCATATCTGACATCGCCGGCGAAGCGGGAGTAGCCGACGGCACCGTGTACATCTACTTTGAAAAAAAGGAGGACATCCTTATCTCGCTTTTTCAGGAGATGATGTCCGAATTCGTGGAGGGACTGAGAAAGCAGCTGGGAGAATGCCAGGATTGCAACGAAAAGCTGGCCGCCCTGATCGACTACCATCTGAAAACCCTGGGCAGCCGTCCCGATCAGGCCAAGGTTACGCAAATTGAGCTGCGCCAGATTGATCAAACCATCAATGAAGGTATTTCACAACCACTTCTAAACTACTTCAAAGTCATTGAGGAGGTGATTGCAGAAGGTCAGAAAAAGGGGCTGTACCGCAGTGACCTGAATATCCGCACTACCAGGAAGGTGATTTTTGGCGCCATTGACGAAGTGGTCACCTGCTGGGCCATGTCCAAAAAAGCCTATGACCTGGGCAGCCTGGCCGCCCCCCTTTACGACCTGCTGGTAAGAGGGTTACAGTAGTTTCCCTATTCAGTGAGGAGACAAAGAATAAGAGTAAAAAGGAGGTATTTTGATGGCCGTGAAAGAGATTAGGAGCGCCGCTGTGCTTGGCGCCGGAGTCATGGGCGCCACCATCGCCGCCCATCTGGCCAATGTGGGTCTCCCGGTTTACCTGTTGGACATCGTTCCCCGCGAGCTTACCCCCGACGAAAAGAAGAAGGGGTTGGATCTTAAGAGCCCGCAGGTGCGCAACCGCCTCGCCATCATGGGAAAAGATGGCCTGCTCAAGCAGAAGCTGAACCCGCTCTACCGCAAATCAAACGTGGAACTGATCACCCCGGGCAACTTTGAAGACGACATGGCCAGGCTGAAAGATTGCGACTGGATCATCGAAGTCATCGTTGAAAATATGGATATCAAGAAAAAGGTCTTCAAAAATGTTGAAGCCAACTGGACCCCGGGAACCATTGTCAGCTCCAACACATCAGGCCTCTCCATCAATGAGATGGTTACGGAGTGTTCAGCTGAATTCCGCAAGTATTTTCTGGGTACCCATTTCTTCAACCCGCCCCGTTACATGAAACTTCTTGAACTCATTCCCTGCCGCGAGACGCTGCCCGAAGTAATGGAGTACATGCACCGTTTCTGTGAAAAGGGCCTCGGTAAAGGGGTCGTTTTTGCCAAGGATACACCAAACTTTATTGCCAACCGTATCGGGACCTATGCCATGGTCCAGACAATAAAGCTCATGCTCCGGGAAAAGATGACCATCGAGCAGGTTGACGCCATTACCGGGCCGCCCATGGGCCATCCCAAGAGCGCCTCGTTCCGGACCATGGACATGGTCGGGCTCGACACATTCTGCCATGTAGCTCAGACCTGCATAGACAAGTCCGATGATCCCGTGGAAAAAGAGGATATGGAGATACCCGAATTTCTGAAAAAAATGGTTGAGCAGAAGCTGCTTGGCGATAAAACCAAGCAGGGCTTCTACAAGAAGGTCCGGGGTGAGGGCGGCTCCGAGATTTTTGCTATTGATTACGAAAAACTGGAATACCGCCCCCGGGAAAAGGCAAGGTTCGACATTCTTAAAAAGACCAAGGATGCCGGCTTAAAAGACGGCCTTAAGATGCTGGTCAATTCCGATGATGAGGCCGGCAAATTTTCCTGGAGTTTAATGAAGAAGCTGCTGCTATACTCTGCAAACCGAATTCCTGAGATCGCCGATGATGTTGTCAATGTTGACCGGGCCATGAGCTGGGGCTTTAACTGGAAACTGGGACCCTTTGCCAGCTGGGATGCCATCGGCCTGAGGGAAAGCGTGGAGCGGATGAAGAATGAGGGCGAAAAGATCCCCGCTTACATCGAGGAGATGCTGGGCGGCGGCAATGAAAGCTTCTATAAGGAAGACGACGCCGGGGCCCTTTCATTCTACGATATCGCCTCAAAGAGCTATAAGCCTGTTCCGTTGAGTACAGAGGTAATCAGCCTGCCTGCACTGAAAAAGCAGAACAAGCTGGTCAAGGGCAATGACGACGGCAGCCTGATCGATCTCGGCGACGGAGTGGTCTGCCTGGAGATGCACAGCCCGCAGCAGGCTATTTCCCCGCTTTTTACCCAGTTTATCTTTGAAGCCGTTGAGGAGACTGAGAAAAACTTTTCTGGCATGGTCATCAGCAACCAGAGCGGAAACTTCTGCGTCGGCGCCAATGTTGCGCTGCTCCTGATGGCAGCCCAGGGCGGCGACTGGGATATGCTGAACCAATCCGTCAAGGATTTCCAGGATGCCTTGATGACTGTGAAATATTCACGCGTACCTGTCGTGGCCGCACCATTCCAGATGACCCTGGGCGGCGGTATGGAGATCATCCTGCACTGCGACCGGATCCATGCCGCTGCTGAAACTTACATGGGCCAGGTGGAGATGGGTGTCGGGCTGCTGCCGGGCGGCGGCGGAAATAAGGAGCTGCTCTACCGTTTCATTGAGGGAGTCCCCGAAGGGGTTGATGTAGATCTGCTCCCCTTCGTGCAGAAAGCCTTCGAGGCTGTTGCCATGGCCACGGTTTCCACCAGCGCCCGCCACGCCCAGGAGCTGGGCTTTATGCGCAGGACGGACAAAATCTCGGTCAACCAGCATTTCCTGATCCACGAAGCCAAGCAGACTGTCCTCGGCATGCTCAAAGAGGGGTATGAACCGCCGCAGACAAAGTCAGTTCCCGCCCTGGGCGACTATGGTATCGCCGCCTTCAAAGCGGGGGTGCAGAACATGCGCTGGGGGAACTATGTCAGCGATCATGATATGAAGATCGCTATGGAGATAGCCTTTGTTCTCTGCGGCGGCAATATCAGACCGAAAACCATGGTCAGCGAACAGTATCTCCTGGATATTGAACGCGAAGCTTTCCTGCGCCTGATCGGAGAAGAGAAGACCCAGGAACGGATCATGTCCCTGCTCACCACGGGCAGAGCAGTAAGGAACTAAGGAGGTATTGAAATGAAAGAAGCTGTTATTGTCTCCAGCGTCCGTACCGCCGTTGGCAGGGCGCCGCGGGGCGTGCTGCGCTTCACCCGGCCCGATTACCTGGCCTCCGAAGTGATCAAAGAAGCTCTGAAACGCGCCAAGGGTCTTGATCCGGCAGAGATAGATGATGTTATCCTCGGCTGCGCCTTTCCCGAGGCCGAGCAAGGGATGAATGTGGGCCGCCTGGCTGCACTGCAGGCAGGACTTCCCGACTCTGTACCGGGGCAGACGGTGAACCGCTTCTGCTCCTCGGGGCTGCAGTCCATCGCCTCCGCCGCTGAGAGAATTATGTGCGGCTTCGCCGAAGTAATCGTTGCCGGCGGGGTGGAAAGCATGAGCATGGTGCCCATGGGAGGCAACAAGGTCTCCCCGAGCCCCGTTCTCGCCGAGACCCTCATCGAGGCCTACACCCCCATGGGGATTACCGCTGAAAACGTGGCCGAACGTCACAACATCTCCCGCGAGGATCAGGACAAACTGGCTTTGCGCAGCCACCAGAATGCAGCGGCAGCGATCAAAGAGGGCCGGTTCAAGGAGGAAATCCTGCCCATCAAGGTGGTCGACCGCCAACCGGGTCCCGACGGCAAGGTCGTCGAAAAGGAATTTATTTTCGATACCGACGAAGGGGTCCGCCCTGATACTTCCCTGGAGGCGCTGGCCAGGCTGCGCCCGGCCTTCAAAATGGGCGGCTGCGTCACCGCCGGCAACTCCTCGCAGACAAGCGACGGGGCGGCGGCGGCAGTGGTTATGTCGGCTGAAAAAGCGGCCGCTCTGGGCCTGAAACCGATGGCGGTATTCCGCGGCTATGCCGTGGCCGGATGCCCGCCCGATGTCATGGGCGTGGGCCCCTCCATGGCCATCCCCAAGCTGATGAAACTGACAGGTATGAAGATAGAGGATATCGATCTTTTTGAACTGAACGAAGCCTTCGCCTCCCAGGCGCTTTACTGCATGCGCGAGCTCGGCCTGGACAAGATCATGGATAAGGTCAATGTTAACGGCGGGGCTATCGCCCTGGGCCACCCCCTGGGCTGCACCGGAGCCAAGCTCACCGCGAGCCTGATCCATGAACTGAGACGGCGGGGCGGTCGTTTCGGTGTTGTCTCCATGTGCATCGGGGGCGGCATGGGCGCCGCCGGTCTTTTCGAAATCGTCTAGTTCACACCGCATGATCGAAAGTGGGACAGCAGGGACGGTCCTGTCTGTCCCACTTTCCCTTTCCCATCCCCCATAAAGGGACACCGGGGACGGTCCTGTTCGTCCCATTTTAACTTTAATCACATTCCGAATTGCCGGCGCCATCTGCCCATTGCAATTATCTGATATTACTATAAGATTATACATGAGGCTAAAAGGAGGGTAGTAAAAAATGCCGAGAGTAAGGAGAATCATAAGCTCAAGCAAAATTTATCATGTTGTAAGCCGGGGCAATGAGAAGAAGCCCATTTTTTTAGATAACGAAGACCATGAGCGTTTCCTTGATCTTCTAAGAAAAAAACAAAAGGAAAAGTTATTTACGCTCTATGCATACTGCTTGATGAAAAGCCACTATCACGCTGTGCTCAATGAAAAAGATGCAGGGATCTCTTCGATCATGTCGTCCCTGAATACCGCCTATGCAATGTATTTTAATAAAAAGTATGATCGGGTGGGCCATCTATTTCAAGGTAGATTCCGAAGCGAAGCCATTGAAGATGAAGCCTATTTTCTCACTGCGGTAAAGTATGTGCACAACAATCCCGTGGCAGCCAAACTGGTAAATGAAGCCTCCCAATATCCCTGGAGCAGCTACGGCTCATATCTTCGTTTCGATGGCAAAGACGACCTGGTTGAATGCCGGTTTCTACTAAACATGTTTTCGCCGGACCTGGAAAAATCAATCCCGGAACTGATGAAATTTACAAACAGAATTGATGATGAAATCTTCAACGATCACCTCAAGGGAGAAGAAGAAGACATGTTTGCTAAAGAGCGCAATGCCCGGGCCTTTATCGATAAATATTTGCGCGAACGAAACATGAACATAGAAAAATTAAAAATCAGATCCAACGTAAATATTAGAAACGAGCTGATTGGTGTATTAATCGAGAAATCGGGCTTGCCCCTTAGAAGAATTGGAAAACTGCTGGAGCTGAGTAAAAGTACAATTTCCAGAATTCGCTGACCTAAAAGCGGCATTTGTGGGACAAGAAGGTACGTCCCTGGTGTCCCGCGGGGTCCCATGGGAGGGAGAATGAGAATGGAGCAAATGAGAATGCCTCTGGAGGAACTGGAGCAGCGCAGGAGTAAGCTGCAGGTGCAGATGCGGGAGCAGGGAATCGGCGGCGCCCTCATCGTGCAGCGGGCCGATCTCTTCTATTTCAGCGGCACGGCGCAGGACGCCCACCTGTTTATTCCGGCAGAGGGCGAAGCAGTCCTGATGGTGAGGCGGAATCTGCAGCGTGCCCGCTCCGAAAGCAGCCTGAACAGAATTGATCAATTTGCGGGATGGGATGAACTGGCGGAAACAGTCAAAGCGGCGCCAGGGAGAACCAACCCGGTCGGACTGGAACTGGATCTGCTCCCGGTAAATCTATTCAGGCGCTATGAAAAACTTTTAGCCCCGCTGCCCATCACCGATATTTCACCCCTGATACGCAGTGTGAGGGCGGTGAAGTCCGCCTATGAACTGTCGCAGCTTCAGCAGGCAGCGGCACTTGGTGAGGCTGTCTTCAAACACGCGCGGGAGATCTGCCGGGCGGGCATAAAGGAGATCGAACTGGCGGCAGAGCTGGAGGCCTTCGCCCGCAAGCGCGGCCACCAGGGGGCCATCCGCATGCGCGGCTTCAACCAGGAGATGTTTTTCAGCCACACCATGGCCGGCGGGGGCGCCGCCGTACCCAGTTTTTTCAACGGGCCTACGGGAGGCAGCGGGCTGAATCCCTCCTACCCCCAGGGCGCCGGCGCCCGGGAGATCAGGCAGGGCGAACCGGTGCTCGTGGACTATGTTACCGTGCTCAACGGCTACATGGTAGATCAGACCCGCATCTTCTGCCCGGGGAAACCTGCGGCAAAGCTGCAAAGGGCTTACGAGACGGCTTTACAGATAAAAAACGAACTTATCAGCAGGGGCATGGAGGGAGCAAACGGCGCTGCACTCTACCGGCGCGCTTTTGAAATCGCCTCCGCAGCGGGTCTGGAGGACCATTTCATGGGAGCAGACGAGAAGGTTTCATTTATTGGACACGGCGTGGGCCTGGAACTGGACGAACTGCCGGTAATTGCCCGCGGCTATGATTTTACCCTCAGCGAGGGCATGGTTTTCGCCCTAGAACCGAAATTCGTTTTCCCCGGTGAGGGCGCTGTGGGTATCGAAGATACCTTTGTGGTCCGTCCCGGCAAACTGGAGCAGATCACCCGTTTTGACGACGCCCTGCAAATTCTGTAACAAAGGCTCCACAGCGGCATAAGCTGTAATGTTCACAGAAATTAGTAAACTGTTCTGGAGAGGGTCAGCTTTGGGCGGGATCTGCGGTTTTACAGCGACAAGAGGGAATACTTTGCCCCACAGCAACCGGGTGCTGGAAGAAATGGCCCAAACAATGGAGCACCGCAGGGGGGGGGCCGAAAGTGTTTTCAACAGCGCCGGCAGCTCCCTGTGCCTGCTCCCCTCGGGAGACAGGGAGCGGGGTTCCGCCGCCGCTGTTCCGCTTTCCGATGAAAGAGGGCGCTACCACCTTCTATGTGACGGGACTATTTTCAACCACAGGCAGCTCAGGCGGGAGCTTAAATCACGGGGACACCGTTTCAGATCAAGCCTGGACATCGAGGTAGCCTTGCACCTCTTTGAAGAGATAGGGCCGGCCTGTCCCCGCAAACTGCGCGGCCCTTTTGCCCTGGCCATCTGGGATGAGGAAGCAAAGATACTCTACCTGGCCCGGGACCGCTTCGGCATTAAACCGCTCTACTACGCCGTGGCTCAGGATGGAGCGCTGGTTTTCGCTTCTGAAGCGAAAGCCTTGCTGAAATACCCCCATATTGAGCGCCGGGTTAACACGGGCGCCCTGCCCCACTACCTTACTTTTCAGTACTTTCCAGATCCCGAAACCGCTTTTCAGGGAATATACCGTCTCCGCCCGGCGCATCATCTGACGTGGGGCGGAGGGGAGTGTAGCCTGAAAAAATACTGGGAAATACGCTTCCGCCCCGAAAATAAACCGCTGCCCTATTTTATTGAGAATACCGCCCGCCTGATCCATGAATCGGTGCGCCTGCACTGCGGCGAAGGACTGATGCCGGGAGCATTTTTAAGCAGCGGCATCGACTCCAGCAATATCGCAGCCCTGCTCGGCACCATGGGCCATGTCAAAAGCTACTCGGTAGACTGCGCCGGAGGCATATACGATGAGCTGACGCCGGCCCGGATCACTGCCGGCTTCCTGGGTACACAGCACCGCGAAAAGCAAATCGGCGCTGCAGAGTTTTGGGAGGCGCTGCCCCGCGCCCTCTGGCACCAGGATGAGCCGGTAGCCGACCCGGCGGCCATTGCCCTCTATTTTGCCGCCGGCCTGGCTGCGCGGGAGGTGAAAACTGTTCTCTCCGGAGAGGGGGCCGACGAGGTGTTCGGCGGTTACGAGATCTACCGGGAGCCGGCGGCGCTGGCCCCGTTGCAGCTACTGCCCCGGTTCGCTAAGAATCTCCTGGCCGGGGCAGCCGATAAGTTTCCCGACGGGATAAAGGGGAAAAACTATCTCAGGCGGGCGACTGCTCCCCTGGAGAGACGCTACTATGGAAATGCCCTCATCTTTTCAGAGGGAGAAAAAATTTCGCTGCTCAACACCGACCTCTATCCCGCCGGCTGGGCGCCCCCCTGGGAAATCACAGCACCCTACTTCCGGAAGAGCGCCGGCGCAGGCGCTGCCACCAGGATGCAGCATCTTGACTTTTACACCTGGCTGCCCGGCGATATCCTGGCCAAGGCCGACCGGATGAGCAGCGCCCACTCGCTGGAGATAGGGCTGCCCTATCTCGACCATCACCTGGTAGAATTCGCCGCCACCATTCCGCCCCGCTACAGGATTGCCCGCGGCATGACCAAGTATATCCTGAGAATGTCGGCGGCGCGCTACCTCCCCGGGGAAGTTTACCGCCGCCCCAAACTCGGCTTTCCTGTTCCCCTGGCCTCCTGGATCAGGGGGCACTACCGGGATTTGCTGCTAGATCTCTGGCAGAGTGAAGCAGCGCGCATCTACTTCAACCCTGCCGTATTGGAGCAGATGCTGGATCGGCACTGCGAGGGCAGGGCCGATTATGCCCGTAAAATCTGGACTGCAGCTGTCTTTTTGCTCTGGCACCGTCTCTTCTTCAACTAAGCCCTCATTTTATATAAAGAAACATCCCCCATATCTTTGAGATATGGGGGAGTAATGTAAACCCCGGGAGTGGACCACTCCCGCTCTCCTTATCAAGGACCGCAGCCCGCCAGTATTACCAGAAGCGCCGGTAGCAGAAACAGCAGTAGTCCAACCCATCTTTTGCCCACCGACAGCACCTCCTTTCAGAAGACTATATCCATAACCGGGTATAAAATACGCTCCAAAATTATAACGGCTGCCCTGCCGCAAAGCTGATGGGGGCCGCTTCAGCCCAATTCTACAACAGCAGGCGCCCCCCTGTCATCGCCTTTTTATATGATGCCCGGCAGGGCGGAAACCTTATCTGGGTTATCCGGGGTTTCCAGCGCCGCCGGCCTGTTATCAAAGATGTTTCGTCAAGAGTTTATGTCAATCATCCGCTGCAGCAGCGACAGCCCTATGCCTTGCCAGCCGGGGCTCTCCGGTAATTCCACAAATAGTAATTCACACTATCCACAGGGTTATCCACAGCGAAAAGACTGATCCTCCGCTCACCGGGCCCATTACTCACATAGTCCACAAAGGGGTAACATAAAGTTTTGCTGTTTTGCTTATGCCCCCTCCAAAATATCCCCCGGTTTTTCGGTTTCATATACCCGGCGCAGTTCCGCGCCGGGATAATAGTGTTCCAGGATACCGCGGTAGTCGTATCCCGCTTCAGCCATGCCTTTAGCGCCGTACTGGCTCATTCCCACACCATGCCCGCTGCCGCCGCCCCGGATAAAAATCTCTGTTATTTCACCGGCATCGTTCCGCTCTACATCGAAACAGGCGAAAGCGCTGGGCAGAAGGGGATAATCATCCAGGCGGCTGCCGTCGTATCGCTCCAAAATAACCGGTTCCCCGTCGGAAAGGTAATTTACCGGACGGAGCGTGAAGCGGATATTATACTCCTTCATGATCCGGTAGGCGCCGTTTGTCCCTTCCACCTCCAGAATCATGATATTGCCACCTGCGCCGCGCCGGATCACCCGGATATCTTGAAGAAGCCCCAGGGGGTTGCGCGGAATCTCCACCGGGATAAAGCTGTCGCCCTCCCGGGTAAGAATATATTCAGGCTGCTCCTGGTACCGCTGGGCCAGGTTATGGTTTATTGACGCCGTCAACTGCGCCCCGCTCATTTTTATGATCCAGCGGAAATAAGGTGAAGCGCTGTCATAGCCCTGCCAGTCGCTGCGCTCGAGGAAGGCGGATGCCTCTCCTTCGGAATCCAAGTTGAAGGCATTACCGGGAACCTGGGATAAAGCTTGAAGATAAGGCACCGGCTCGCCGGGGAAAGAGCCGGTGGCTGGATCCTGCCACACCTCATGATAATGGGCGGTTGAGCCACAGGATGCAGAAAAAAAACGCGCATCAACAGTCGCACCGCCGTAAAAGAGAACCTCTCCCGCCGTGAACTTAACTGCCTCCGCAGCCGCAGGATGCCCGGGCACATTGTTGTAAACCTGCGACAGAACACTGTCGTCCACATGCGCACCGTAAGAGCTGTAACCGCTGCTCTGAATAGAACGCAAGGCGTAAGTGCGGGCGGCCACCGCCTGGGCTTTAAGCGGCTCCGGTCCGAAAGCAGCGGGCATTTCGCCGGGCACTACGGTGCAGAGGTACTCATCAAGATCCAGTTCATTGATCACAACAAGCCGCCCATCAATATTTGCAATTTCCAGGGTGCCGCGGTATGCCGGTTTGCCGCCGGGCCAGCCCTCCCGCGGAAGGTTTTCGATAATCATGGCGCCGCCCCCATTGGCGGTAAAGAAAACAGGATGCTGAAATACAATGCTGTCAAGCCCCTCAGGAGTAACCTTGATCGCCCTTCCCCAGGGTTCGACAATGACAGGCTGATCCGGTTCAAAGGCAAAGAGAATATCGCTTTGTCTTCCGTCAAGGGTGTAGCCGTCTTCACTGTACAGGCGGATCTGCCGGTGAAACATTGATTCCCCCGTCAGTTGATTCAGGTCTTGCCTGAGCAGCACCCTAATTGTCCGCGGCATGAACCCTTTCACCACCCTGGCAGCAACTATCCTACCCGCAAAAAGGTAGAGCTCAAGATCACTCATGCCGACAGCCAGATCCTTGAGCGAACCCTGCTCCGCCCCGGAGGCGCCGCCGCCCCGTTCCACCAGGTAAACCTCCAGGGGCGTCTCCAGGTGCAGCTCCCCTTCCAGTTCTCCTTCACATCCGGCATCACTGATGCGCAGCAGCCGGGAGAGGCATATCTTTTCCAGCTTATCGATTACCGCAGCGTCACCAAAATGCTGCGCCCGAACCGCCTCCCCCGCTTCGATCTTCAAACCCGCCGGGGCCGGCAGTTCAATCCTCTCATTACGGTAAAAAAGATGCAGGGCGGAGGAGCCGCTTCTTTCAACAAGAGCACCGTTCATGACTCTTGCTTCGGGCAGAGCGGCAATGAGCCATTCTCCTCCTCGCCGCACCAGATGAAGGGACGCCCTGTGCAGAGAGCCGCCGCTGTAGAAATAGAGCTGGGCTGTACCGCTGAAAAGATCCGTCAGGCGGCTTCCGCCGGAACCTTTGTATGTAAAAAGGCTTCCTTGAAAAAGTTCGATCAGGGATGAAAGACTCTCCCCGCCGCTTTCCCGATCCAGCATAAATAGCGACGCCCTCTCCTCCCTTCCAGCAACTACATTCTGCATGAAATTTTCAGCGGCGGCATTTATCGCGGCAGGGACCAAGCGGCAGAGATACCAGTATGCCGCCCCCAACAGTATGAGAAGAACCAGGAGTGATACTGCCCCGCAGCCGCTCCGGCGATGTTTTTTACCTTTTCGGCGCCTCCCGTTGCTGCGCATGCCTCCACCCCTTCAGGTTGATTTTACAAACCCTTTTCTAAAAACAGCCCTGTACTTTTATTCACTTCCGGCAGTCCAATTCCTTTCGAAATCAATTTTCAGTTTAGCCGAATTAAATTATCAGGCTAAAAAAAAGGAAAAACCCTTTATCTATCGAATAAATATGGAGAAAAAAGTAGCAAGGAGGTTCAAGATGGAGGTTAGAGTTAATGACGAGTGCAGCGCCTGCGGTGTTTGCGAGGATATCTGCCCGGAAGTCTTTGAGCTAGGCGATGAAAAAGCCGAAGTAAAGGTAAACCCCGTTCCCCCGGAGCACGAGGAAAAGTGCCGCGAAGCTGCCGAGGAATGCCCCAGTGAAGCCATTGAAATTGTAGAGTAGTTGATTGGCCGTCAAAAGGTGCTAAATGAATTTACCCTGAGAACCCGCGTATGCGGGTTCTTCTTTCGACTAATTTGCCCGCTCCCTGCATAAAGAGTAAAGACGCCGCCGGATTCAGGAAACGCTGAATCATGCCGGCGCCTTATGGCAATAATTGATAGCAGGCTGTACCAGTGAAGTGCAGGATTTATGCTGCTGTCCCAAGAACTATAAAAGAGTTCACCGGGGAGGAGGCGCCTGCGGAAAATGATCAGTTTGAAGGATCTGCTCGAAAATGTAGAAATATTGGAAAAAACCCGGAATGCCAATCCCTTGATTACCGGGCTGGCCTATCATTCGGATCGGGTGCAGCCGGGACAGCTGTTTGTCTGTATCAAGGGCTTCAAAACAGACGGCCATCGTTTTCTGAATCAGGCCGTGAATAAAGAAGCTGCCGCAGCCGTTGTGGAGGAGATTCAGCCGCACATCGATCTACCCCAGTTTCGCGTCGCTGACAGCCGCAAAGCCCTGGCCGCACTGGCGGACACTTTCTATGACCATCCATCTCAAAAACTGAAGTTGATCGGTATTACCGCCAGCAACGGCAAAACCACGACCAGCTTTATGACTGATGCCGTGCTGGAGGAACAGGGCCTGCTGACAGGGCTCATCGGGACTGTTATCGTCAAATCAGGCAGCCAGATTCGCCCGGCAGTATTGACCACCCCGGAGTCCCTTGATCTGCACCACTATCTGCACCAGATGGTGGAAATGGGGGTCACCCATGTAACCATGGAGGTTTCCTCCTCGGGGGTCGATCTCAGCCGGGTGGGCTCTGTTGATTACGATATATTTGTGCTCAACAATATCAGCCGGGAGCATATTGATCTGCACGGTTCTTTTGAGAACTACTTTCGGACCAAGACAAGCCTGATCCGGGCGGCGGGCCCGGACAAATGGGCTGTCTTCAACATGGATTGCCCCTATACGGCCTCTGTAAGCAAGGAGACGGCCGCCCGGACCTTGACCTACGGCTTTAAAAACCGCAACGCCGACTGTGTAATAGAAGATCTTGACCTGACAACGGGCAGGGCACATTTTACCGTGAAAATAAAAAAGCCGGGACTGGCAAAAACCCTGGCCGGCGGCCTGAACTCCTTTCCCATCGAGCTGTCCGTTCTGGGCCTGCACAGCGTTTACAATGCCGCGGCTGCCCTGCTCTGCGGAGCGCTCTGTGGAGTTCCTGTACCTGTAATTCAGCAGGCTCTGAAAAAATTCCGCGGCGTGGAGCGTCGCTTCGAACTCATCTTTGACGGTGATTTCAAAGTCATCGACGATCATTTTGCCAACAGCGGCAACATCGATGTGACCCTGGAGACACTGAAATTTATGAAATACCGCCGTCTTCACCTTGTCTACGCCATCCGCGGCAGCCGCGGCGTCACCGTGAACCGCGAAAATGCGGAGACAATGGCAAAGTGGATCCCCCAGCTGGGGGTCAAAAAGGTTATCGCCACCACCAGCGGCAGCCATGTCACCGAAAAGGACCTGGTCACACCGGAGGAGCTCCAGGTTTTTTCAGAAGAAATGAAAGCGGCAGGGATTGAGGCCGAAATACACCGGGAGCTGCCGGAGGCAATTTCGGCGGGGCTCTCCGGCGCCCAACGTGGTGATGTGCTGCTGCTGCTGGGCTGCCAGGGTATGGATTACGGCGCCGGGATCTGCCTGGAGATGATCCACCGTCGCTACCCCACACTTGATCGCGAAAAAGTTTTTCAGGCCCTCCAGAACCGGGTGGCGGGCATTTAGGCCGGGGGCCTTTTCTCCTTGATATCGATGCCTCCCATAAAGGAACGGGCCTGGATGCGCAAGAATTTGCCGGCGCCTTCATCCACCTCGCCAATTCTGTGGCCGGCCACGATACCGCCGTCTGCCTGATCCTTGAAGGCAACGCCGCCGAGAACGGCAGTTCCCTCATAGACCACCACCATATCGGAGGGTATTTTTACGTTAATTCCTCCCATAACCGCCGTCAGGTCAATGATTGTTTCTCCCTCGGGAAGCTCCGCCCTTGTCAGGTCCATCTCGATACCGCCCATAAATGCAAAATAGCTGCCGCTTTCCAGCTTCCAGAGCGTTGAAGCGCCCACATTTAACCCTCCCAGGAAAGCCAGGCGCCCGCCACTGCTCCCGGAAAGCGCCCGACCGCGGATAAGATGGACACCGGCAAAAATCAACAGCACCGCAAATAATACGCTCCACATCAATTCCGACCCAATTTTCTCCAAATAGCCGAACCTGCGAGCCAGGTAAAAAACGCCGACCAGAAAAACAGCCAGTCCGCTAAAAAAACGCCCTGAAGAAAATATGACCTTTCTTTCCCCCGCTGCAGAGCCCGGCCGGAACGCAGAGATCATCCAGTCAAGGCCCAAAAAAATCAAAATGAGAGGCCAGTAAGAGAGTATCTCCCTTACGCTGACTTCAAAACCCAGCAGGCTTAATATTATAGCTATCCCGATAAGAAGCAAAAAAAGTCCGACAAATAACCGGCCGCTTAATAACCGCACCTGCAAAACCCCCTTTACGCAATATTTAATCCACCGGTGAACGCAGCCGCCCGGTTAAATTATAGAGCAGAAACCTTTAAAGGTAAACCCTGGATATTACAAGCTGCCCCAATTTTTGCCCTGAGGCCGCGCTTTGACTTTTAGCCCGGCGCATGTTAGAATTATCAGCGCGAGGTGGGTGTAGCTCAGTTGGTTAGAGCGCCAGGTTGTGGCCCTGGAGGTCGTGGGTTCGAGTCCCATCACTCACCCCATCTTTATCTATGCTGGGGCGTAGCCAAGCGGCAAGGCACGGGACTTTGGATCCCGCATCGTAGGTTCGAACCCTACCGCCCCAGCCAATTTTGTTCTGCCGTCCCGCCAACAGGGCGGAACAGGTCCAGAGCGATCTTCCCTATTCCCCTCCGCATTGCGGCTCAAGAACAAGTTTCCGCGGCAGCAGTCTGATCTCGTCTTCATGGAAAAGCTGCTCTTTGTACTCCATCCCGAGCCATTTCTGCAGCAGATCATCGTAATGGGGGCTGCGGAAATGGCCTGAATTGCCAATGGCCAGTACATCGTAAGCAGTGTGATCCGCAAGGTCGATCACATAACGCCAGGGAGCGCCGCCGTAGACCTGGTAGGGCAGCTCTTTCTGCTGCATATGGACCAGCGCCCCCGGGGCGTGACCGCTGCCGCCGACTTCAAAAGGACCGCGGTTGTAGCGCCTTTTACTGACGGCATCGCCCAGGCTGTGCTTGAATGTAAGGGTGTGTATTTTTCCCCACTGCCATCGGGAGATATCTTCACCCATCGTTTCACCCAGTTCCGCCACCGCCCTGGAGAAGCCGGCATGGGTCAAAACCACGGGGTCTTCAATCCATTGTGTCTCTTCCGCCTCCAGGAGCCGGCTGATCACTTGAGGCTGGCAGTTCAACAACCTCTCCTGCAGCTCTTCGCTGACCTGCCCCTCAAAAATGCAGTTGCTCATCAATGTGTAAAGCCGGTGAAAGATGGCCGCTCCGGCGGAATCCGCCCTTTCAACAGGATTGCAGCCCCACCGCTCCAGGATGCACAGCGCCTCCTTCTCCCGTTCCTCCAGGGCTGCTTTTTTGAGCAACCCTACCAGCAGGGGTGCAATCTCGGCCGCGTGGCTGTTGTAAAAGGAGGCCTGCCCTGCCTGCATCTCCTCAAGCGTCAGGTTGTCACGGCCGTCGTACTCCCGCAGAATCGAGAGGGCCCGGCTGGGATGAGCCCATTCGTAGGAAAGAAAATATGGATAGTCCCCGGCAACTGCTTTGTGGTTGGCCGTGACAATAAGACCCCCCGGAGGATTGTACAGGTAAGGGATCTCCTCCCAGGGAACCCAACCGGTCCAGGCATATTCATCGCTCCAACCGGGCACCGGCAGCAGACCGTTCCCCGCCTGGCGGTGGCTCTCACTGCGGATGGGGAACAGGCCGTTTCCAAGATAACCAATATTCCCATCCACATCGGCGTAGACGAAGTTCTGCGCCGGGGCCATAAAGTTTTGCAGGGCCGTGCGGAATTCATCAAAATCGGCGGCGCGGATCATGGCCAGCATCGCATCCGCTTCCCGGGTGGCGTCCAGCGCGGTCCAGCGCAGGCTCAAGGGCAAATCGCCCGTGCCCAGATCAACCACGTCAGAAATAACCGGCCCAAAGCAGGTTTCCCGGATCCGAAGCTCCTCCTCTTCGCCGCCCCTGACCCTGATCCTTTCATTAATCACCTCAGCCCCGATCCACTCGCCATTATAAAGATAAAGAGTATCATCGGCTTCGTTAAACTTGATCTGATACAGATCCATCACATCGGGTCCCAGGTTGGTCTCACCCCAGGCGATTCTATCATTGAAGCCGGCAATCACCCCGGCGATACCGGGGAACATTACCCCGGTAACCTTTATTTCGGGAGATGAAAGGTAGTTCATATACCAGATGGGAGGCAAATCAAGAGACAGGTGCATATCGCTGGCCAGCATTGCACCGCCGGAGGCGGTGCGGCTGCCGCTGACAACCCAGTTGTTCGAACCCATCCCCGGAAGCCCCTGCGGAAAGCTGCAGCCGTCGCTTAGCGCCATCAGCCCAAGCGCGCTTCTGCTGCTCAAGCCTGCCGCCCGGACAGCCGGACCCACGATGGTAAGCCCCTCTTCGGGATATGAAGGAAATAGCTCGGCTGCTTTTTCCATGCCGACTTCATCGACCAGAGCTGCCATCAACAGCTCAGTATCCATATTGCCCCCCAGGAACCAGGCCATCAGCTTGGAGATGGAGATCGAATCTACCGGCTCCCAGGGCTCGGGCACATAGTCAAGCAGGATAAACTCCGGCGGCAGGTTCTTACCGCTCAGCTCGATATAATCATTGACCCCGTCAGCGTAGGACTGCATCAACTCCCTGGTTTGGGTGGTAACGGCACGTGTGCTTTTTTCAGCGGCGCGGCGAAAGCCGATTGTCCTGGAGAAGCGGTCTGATTCGACCAGCTCCGGACCCAGTATCTCCGCCAGCTCCCCGCTAATAGAGCGGCGCAGCAAATCCATCTGAAAAAGCCGCTCCATTGCATGAACATAGCCCTGGGCGTAGAACAGGTCGGCTTCGCTCTCTGCCAGTACGTGCGCCACCCCGTACTCATCAAAATAGATCTCCACCGGGGCGCCGACTGAGGCGGCAACGGTGCCGCTGTAGAGCGGCAGGCCGCTTTTCTGATGCAGAAACCAGTTGATCAGATCAAAAACACCTGTTTTTTCTGAAGAACATCCACCTGCAAACAGCACGCCAAAAACAGCAAGCGCCAGGATGAGCACCCTGCACAACATCTTTCTTCTTTTCAATGTCTTTCCCCCCCGGAATTACTGGATCACCTGGTTACAAGTTTAGCATATATTCCCGGATATGTGAATATTCAAACCTGTCCGGGCAAATATGCCCCTCTTTTCATCTTTATTCCGCCCTGCCTTTGGATTACACCCGGGGATGAACTGCTGCCTTTTACAGGCAGAAAGGGTTGCTCTTCTAATGCCCCACCCTCCCCGGCATCTGCCGGAGCCAGTGGAAAAAAATGTCCCAGGCCTGCCGCCGGTGGCAGGTGAAGCGGTGATCGGCTCCCTGGACCAGGGCCATTTTTTTCGGTTCGCCGGCGGCGTCAAAAAGCAGCTGCGCATGGGCAACCGGCACAACTTCATCGGCGGTGCCGTGCAGCAGGAGCAGGGACCGCGGCGAGATCCGGACAGCGCAGCCGGGCAGATCATGGCGCTGCAGATCGTGGAAAAAACGCCGCTGCAGGCAGATCAAACCGGTACCGTCGTTGAGGGCAATTTTTTCGCCCGCGGGGCCGCTGAAGCTGATTCCCTTTCCGGCAAAAACGCTGAAAAGCTGCAGCGGCCGGGCCACTGCGGCCCAGGTGCAGACTGCGGCGATCCTTCCGTCGGCGGCGGCACAGGCCAGCGCGGTGGTCCCGCCGAAGCTGCGCCCGTTGAGGATAATCCGCCGGTAACCTTCGCACCAGGCCCAGTCAACTACGGCAGCAAGGTCGCCAACCTGCCGCGATAGGGTGATCTCCTCCCAAAGGCCTTCACTCTCGCCGCAGCCCGTAAAGTCAAACAGCAAGGTATCAAATCCAAGGCCGGCCAGCTCGCCGGCCATGGCCAGGGCGCCGCCACCGCCTTCCTTGCTGCCGGTAAAACCGTGGCAAACAACTACCAGGGGTGCTGTGCAACCGCCCTGCCCGCAAGATTCAGCCCCCCCGGAAGAGGCTGCAACGTGTTTTCTGTATCCTTCCGCCCTGTACAGCAGCGACGCCAGTTTTAAACCCTCTCTGTTGGTGATTGGTATATATTGTTTCTCCATCAGCGCTCCCCGTAAAAGTTCTCTAAAACTCCGCCCTTTCCGGGTTATTCCATAAAGGAAGATGGAAATCCTTTTCATGATTTTCGCGCGGTGGAGCCCTATCTCCTTAAACCAGACCCAGCAACCTGGCGCTCTGGGCCACCAGGAAGCAGAGAGTTATCCCTGTCAACGTGGGGATGAGAAGGGCGGCAGCGGTCCATTTGAGGCTGCCTGTTTCCCGGTATATGGTCAGCAGCGTCGTGCCGCAGGGAAAATGGTTCAACGTGAAGAGCATCACGCAGACCGCAGTGAGCCAGGTCCAGCCCTGATCTAGCAGCAGGGATTGCAGCTGATTCAAAGAGCCCAGATCAACAAGCGAACCTGCAGCCAGATAGCTCATGATCATGATGGGGATCACGATCTCATTGGCGGGTAATCCGAGCAGAAAAGCCAGGATGATATAACCGTCCATACCCAGGAGTTTACCGAAGGGGTGAAAAAATCGGGCGGCGCAACCAAGGGCGCTGAGGCCCCCCACCGCGGTATTCGCCAGCAGCCAGATCACAAGGCCCGCGGGAGCGGCCACGATTACAGCCCTGCCGAGAACAAAAAGGGTCCGGTCAATAAAGGAGCGCACCAGGATCCGCCCCAGTTGCGGTTTCCGGTAAGGCGGCAGCTCAAGGGCAAAGGTGGAGGGGAGGCCCTTGAGGATCGTTTGAGAAAGAGCCTTCGAAACCCCCAACGTAAGGATCACCCCGAGCACGATCACCACCAGAATTACCGCTGCGGCGGCAAAGGTATGGAAAAAGGCTCCGCTGCCGCCGAGAAAAATTGAGGCCAGGACAATGAGAATAGGGAAGCGGCCGTTACAGGGGACAAAATTATTGGTGAGCATGGCGATGAGCCTTTCACGCGGCGAATCGATAATCCGGCAGGCGATGACCCCTGCAGCGTTGCAGCCAAAACCCATGCACATGGTCAACGCCTGCTTGCCATGAGCGCCGGCCTTCCTGAAAAAGCTGTCAAGATTGAATGCTATTCGCGGCAGGTAACCCAGATCTTCGAGAAAGGTGAAAAGGGGAAAGAATATGGCCATGGGCGGCAGCATCACCGAGACCACCCAGGCCAGGGTCCGGTAAACACCGGTAACGAGAGTACCATGCAGCCATGGAGCCGCTCCGGCTGCGGCGGCCAGGTTGGTCAGGTGTCCTTCAACCCAGTAAAAGGCGGCTGCCAGAAGCTGCGAGGGGTAATTCGCTCCGGTCAAAGTGATCCAGAAAACCACTCCCAGCAGGAGCAGCATGACGGGAATGCCGAAAATTTTGGAGGTCAGGAGGTGATCAAGACGCCGGTCCCACTGCCGGTCCCGGGCCTCCGCCCTGCCCACAACTTGCCTGGCGATGGCAGCGGCCTGCTCGAAGATTGCGGTAACAATGAGATCTGCGCCTGCCCTGCCCCCGCCCTCCCCTTCCAGAAGAGTCCTGGCAGCGGCTACCTCAGCCGCCAGCGCTTCATTCTGCAACAGGTCTATGCCCAGGTAGCGATCGAATGCCCTGTAAAGCGAGCTGTCGCCATCTAACAGCCGCAATGATATCCAGCGGCTTTCCAGCTCAGATGGAACAATACCGCTCACTGAGGATTTCAGCAGCGCCACCGCTTTTTCGATAGGAGGGTCATAGATGAACCGTAGCGGCATGCACAGGGAAAAATCCCCAATGGCGACGCGGTACACCGCCTCCTGCAGCTGCTGCAGCCCCCGCCCCTGGCGGGCATTTGTCCCCACCACGGGGACACCGAGGAGCTTTGAGAGCAGTGGCAGATCAAGCCTGATTTTTTTCCTCTCAGCTTCATCAATAAGGTTAACACAGACAACGACGCGGGCTGTAACTTCAAGTACCTGCAGTACCAGGTTCAGGTTTCGCTCCAGGCAGGTAGCATCGACTACCACCACTGTGACATGGGGATATTCAAAGCAGATGAAATCACGTGCCACCTCCTCTTCCACCGAAGAGGCAAGCAGCGAATAGCTTCCGGGCAGATCCACAAGCAAATAATCACGTCCGCCATAGCGGTATCTCCCCCGGGCATGGGTCACCGTTTTGCCGGACCAGTTACCGGTATGCTGCTTCATCCCCGTCAGGCTGTTGAAAACTGTGCTTTTCCCCGTATTTGGGTTGCCCGCCAGGGCGACAACAGTCATATATTGGGGCAGCTCGCGGTTCCGCAAAGCGCCCACAGCCATTTCCGGGCCTGCAGACTGCGCTGTTAAACCCATGATCGGACTCCCCTTCTACAGTCCCTGCTCCAGAGGGGTGATAAGTACTCTTGAAGCATCCTGCGATCGCAGGGCGATTACCGCCCCGCGGATAAAATAGGCGGTGGGATCGCCGGAGGGACTTTTTTGAAGAGCAGCCACCTCCGCGCTAAAAGTCAACCCCAGATCAAGCATCCTTCGCCTGGCAGCGCCATTCACATTTATCTGCATTACCTTGCCCCTGTCGCCGAGAGGCAGCCTGTGCAGCGGTATCAGCTTGCAGTCCATCTTTTCCGGCCCCTTTCTAAAGGTCTTATTTTGCCCGCGGCAACATAAGCTAGCCTTGGGAAATAGTTTTTCTCTGAGCTAATATATGCCGTTACAACAGGGATGCTACCGGGGAGGCTAACCCATACTGCTGCAAGGGGTGCCCAAAAATGACTGGGAATCGTGAGTTCTACACTTTTCGCGGTTACCTGATGATGCAGGATCAACAAAAAATGACTCCGAGCATGGAGGACTATCTGGAGATGATCTACCGCAGTCATCTGGAGGAGGGCTACGCGCGCACCAGCCGGCTGGCGTCCAGGCTGAATGTGCAGGCATCCTCTGTAACGAAGACTGTCCAGAAGCTGACCGGGCTGGGGCTGTTGAATTACGAGAAGTACGGCGTGATCAAATTAACCGACAAGGGGATAAAACTGGGCAGCTTTCTCCTTAAGCGCCATATCCTCATCGAAAATTTTCTCAGGCTGATCGGAGTTAAGGAAAACTGCCTGCTGCAGGATACGGAGATGATCGAACATCACCTGAGCCTGAATGCATTTAATAAAATCAAGCTTCTTTATAAATTCCTCAAGGACGATGCCGACGTCCTGAATAAATTTGAAAAGTACAAACAGAACCGGGGCAAATCAGGCCCTGCAGACAGCGATTCAGACTCCTGAAAACCACCACGTGATGCTGGGGGCAGCTGCACTGCACCCCGCTCCCGGCAAATTATATCCCAAATTGCAACCAAAAAAGCTTGAATTCGTCCCCGCCTTGTAGTAAAATCCAAACTGTAAAGGGCCATTAGCTCAGTTGGTAGAGCACCTGACTCTTAATCAGGGTGTCCCGGGTTCGAAGCCTGGATGGCCCACCAGTGAAAACCCCGGAAAAAGCCTTTCAATCCGGGGTTTTCACTAGAGTTGCACGCCTGCGCACAATACAATTCAGGCAGGGATCCGTGGAAAAGACTATCCAAAAGGAATAGTTGTGTTTCATCTTTATTATGTTCTTATGCCTTTAATAAACAAAATACATGAAGGAACAGGCGGGGATGATGATGCGTAAGGAAGTTGCGGCCTCTCCGGCATCAGCCGGTAATACCGGGCAGGAAACAATTGTTGCCGCCCTGGGGGGCAACGCCATTCTGCGGCCGGGGCAGCAGGGAACCTTTGTGGAACAGATGGAAAATGTTTACATGACCGCGGCACAGCTGGCCCAGTTGATAGTAAGCGGCAAGCGCCTGGTGGTTACACATGGCAATGGTCCCCAGGTGGGACGAATATTTCAGCAACAGGAAATAGGCCGCCGCTCGGCGATACCAATGATGCCGCTTTTTGTCTGCGGCGCCATGTCGCAGGGACAAATCGGCTATATGATTCAGCAGGCGCTATACAACGAACTGCTCAAAGCGGGATCCCCAAGAACAGTGGTCACGCTCATCTGCCAGTCCCTTGTAGATTCCTCCAGCCCTGCATTCCATAATCCCACCAAGCCTATCGGCAGTTTTTACAGCAAGGCGGAAGCTCAGAAGACGGCGGCGGAGAAGAAGGAGATCTGGAAAGAGGACAGCGGCAGGGGCTGGAGAAGGGTGGTTCCCTCGCCGGAGCCGCAGGGCTGCGTCGAGATCGAAGCGATCAAATCCCTGATCTTGCAGAATACAGTGGTTGTAGTCTCCGGGGGCGGCGGGATTCCCGTTGTCAGGGACCCCGGGGGAGCGCTTGCGGGAATAGATGCCGTTATCGACAAGGACCTGGCGGCGCAGGTGATGGCCCGGGGGACGGGAGCACAGGCCCTGCTGCTTCTAACGGATGTAGCCAATGTAGCCATTGATTATATGACCCCCCGGGAGAAGAAGCTGGGACATGTTCAGCTGGATGAGATAAAGTCGTACCATGAACAGGGGCATTTCAAGGCCGGCAGCATGGGGCCCAAAGTCCTGGCGGCGATAAGGTTTGTGGAAAGCGGCGGAAAGAGGGCTGTAATAACCTCCCTGGAAAATGCGCTACTGGGAGCTGAAGGCAAGGCGGGAACTGTGATCACCGGCTAGCCCTGCGATTCGGCATGGATAATGAAGCCGGCTCTTAATCAAGGGGTCCCGGGTTCCAAACATGGACAGCTCGCAGCCGGTAATCTTGAGCGGCGGGAGCACAAAGCTCCTGCAACTTTAACCCGGGATTTAAACGCACGGGTTATCACCGGGCACACTGGGTCTGAATCAGCGCTTAAACCGCGTCAAGCGCTTTATGGAAGTAATCAACAAGGCGCCTTATTCCGCTTTTCACTTCATCGCTCATGGACATGCCCTCACCGGTAAAACCTGGCTGTACACCGACAAATATGATCTCGCAATGTATCTCTGAATGAAGGTACTTCAACATTGTCGTAAGCGGCAGCATATGCGTGGAGAAAGAAAGGCCGCCGATGCCGGCAGCAGGCACCACCCTTGCTTCTCCGGGTAAAAGCCCCATGTAAGCGGCGTCCACTATAATTAGCTTGTGGGGTGCAAAATCCTTTATGACACCGGTAAAATTTTCAGGCGCGGTGGATCCGGCAATGAGAAGCACATTTTTCTTTTTTACCACTTTGCCCAGAAGCTCTATAAAGTACATGCCCGCGGCATCGTCGGACCGCAGGGCTGACCCAACGCCCAGAAAGGCAATTTTCCGGCCCGGTACCGCACCTGTATTTAAATCGATGTCAAACAATCCCCCGGCTTTGTTAAAGCTGCACAACAAGGTCATCCTTGCTCAGGCTTGAAAGGTCAATGTTCTGGGTGTAGGACAGGCAATCCCGGGGACATGAATCTACGCACTGGCAGCAAAAAATACACCGGGAGATCGTCAGTATTGCCTTCATATTTTTATCCTCTTTGGTGCCCTCATTGATAATCTCGATGGCGCCGGAAGGGCAATAGCGCATGCACAATTTGCAATTGGTGCATTCTGTGGGATCATATGCCAGCCTGCCCCGGTAGTTTTCGGCAATTTTAAAGTCGCCCCTGGGATAAGAAATTGTTGCAGGCTTCCTGAAAAAAGTTCTTACCGCTATATTGGCTATTTTGCCGGGCATTTTTATACTCATACCACCAACACACCCCTAATAATAATATTTACGATTAACTGCAAAATTGCAACAGGCATGAGATACTTCCAGCAGAAGTTAACCATCTGATCAACTCTAAGCCGCGCCATAACAGACCGCATCAACGCGAGAAAAAGGAGCACGACAACGGTCTTTAATATATAGAGGAGAAAGTCCACCAGGGCATGGCCCGTCATAAAGGGAAGGAATACCGCTGACACCAGCGAGGCTACCATGACCAGTTCACAGTCCACCGCTATTCTGAATATGGCCAGCAGAATACCGCTGTACTCTACCAGCGGACCGGCCACAATTTCGGTTTCAGCTTCGGGGGTGTCAAAAGGAACCCGCTCCAGTTTTCCCTGGCCGGCGATGAGCGCCACCAGTAAAGCCGGAATATTTATCAGGATATAGAGGGGGTGTTCTGCATAAAAGGCGGTCAACCCTGTAACCGACCAGGTTTTAGCGATCAGCGCAGGAGCCAGCAGGGCCATAAACAGAGGCACCTCGTAGGCAAACATCTGCGTAAGCGTGCGGACCGACCCGATGGTGGCATAGATGCCCCTGGAGTACCATCCGGCCAGAAACAGGCACATGGTCGGGATTGTTAAAAAATAGAGCACAACTATGAGATCGCCCTGGAATGAAGCTACGGCTGTTTTCCCATATACCGGCACGTAAATAAATGCCGCCGCCACCGCGGATAAAGATATGACAGGCAAAATCTGAAACATGGTCCTGTTTGCACCCGCAGGGATAATGGTTTCCTTGCCGATTAGCTTTAGCACATCCGCCACCGGTTGATACCACGGCGGCCCGATCCGGTTTTGCAAGCGTGCGTATACCTTCCTGTCCAGGTACTCAAATAGAAGCCCGTACCCTGCCAAAAACAAAAATCCCGGGAATATCAGTATATTTTGCAGCCCTGACAACATCCCCATATCCCCTTTACAAAAATTTATAATTATAGATTAAAATCTCGGAGGAAACAACCTCTTCTAAAGCCTGGGCCCGCGCGGCCTCATTTTAACAGAGGCAACATCAATACCCCTTTTAACATACCAGTCCAGGCTGTACTGCCTGAGGCGCGGCCAATCCATGACCTCTGTCTTACTTTCAGAATTGACGACAATTGCACGGTCAGTGCATGAAAAACAGGGATCAATTGCCGCAATGGTAATAGGCACATCGGCAAGATACTGCCCCAGCAGCATATGCCTCATGCCATGCCAGTTGGCCTCGGAGGGGGCCCGCACGCGCACCCGGTCCGGCTTATCTGTTCCATTCGATCGGATGAAGTGGATATCCTCTCCACGCGGCGCTTCAGTCCTGGTGATAACTTCACCCGCAGGAATACGCCGCGGCGCTTTTACAACAATATCGCCGTCAGGCAAATTATTTACACAAAAGCGTATGATCTCCGTAGCCTCAAGCATCTCCAGTATGCGCACCACCGTCCGTCCGAAGACATCTGCATGCGTATCTGTAGCCACCTTAAAAGGTATCTCGCCGTAAACGGCATAAGGATCTACCGCCCGGATATCAAAGTCAATACCGGCAGCACGGATCACCGGGCCCACCGCACCATACTTCAGCGCATCTTCCCGGGACAGCCTGCCGATACCGGCAAGCCGGGCGGCCAGGGTTGTGTCTGTCATGGCCAGCTCCTTGTAATATTTAAGCTGTTCCTGCAAGGCGCCGGTCATTACCAAAAGATCTTGAATGATAGAGTCGTCTATGTCCCTTCGCACACCGCCAACAGTGTTGATAGCGTAGTTCACGCGGTTGCCGCCGATCTCGGCCAGCATATCCAGCACCGCTTCACGGTCTCGCCAGGCATACATGAACATGGTATCGAAGCCGATCTCATGTGCCGCAATGCCCAGCCAGAGCAGGTGGCTGTGCAGCCGCTCCAGTTCAGCAACGATCACCCGAATATAAGCCGCCCGCCTGGGGATTGAGATTCCAGCCAGCTCCTCCACTCCCTGGCAAAATGCGGTGGTATGCGTATGCGAACAGATGCCGCAAACACGCTCCAGCAGGTAGATGATCTGGATATAGTTTCTGCTCTCGCAGGCCTTCTCCATGCCCCTGTGGTTGTAGCCTATCCCGATAACAGCGTCAACGATTTTTTCACCCTCCAGGGTTACCGTAAAGCAAGCCGGCTCTTTCAATGAAGGGTGTTGGGGCCCAATGGGTATGACTACGCGGTTGTACTCACTCATCTGCTTTCCCTTCCTTTACCGTATCATCAACCGGCGGGTTGTAAGTCATTGTCTCTCGATCAAAATATTCCGGGTTCCACTCCTTGCGCAAGGGATAGTTCCCCTCGGGCCAACCGTCAGGGAGGGGGTAGGTGGGCCCCTCGGGCAGCCCCTGAACGCGGGCGCCAAAAAGGCTGACCAGTTCACGTTCATGAAATTCCAGGGAGGGGTAAACAGAGGAAAGAGAGTTTATTTTGGGATCAGCCTTTGGCGCCTTTTCCTTCAGCGCCAGGATAATACCCTCCTTGTTAGCCAGAATATAGACGAAACCCAGATCCTCGCCCTCATCGGTGCCGACAACATGGCTTGCCCGGTCAAACCCCAGCTCATCGCGCAGGCAGGGCAAAACCTGCTCAAATTCCCTCACCGCGAGAAAATCAGTAAAGATGCGTTTCCGCCTTTGCACATGCAGCTTATCATTTAAAAACTTGAACTTCTGGCACAGCTGCTGAACGATCGCCTCTTCTGCCTGCATCCTTGCCGCCTCCCTTATGCTTAACCTCCAGAGCGCCCAAAAGCTTTACAACAGCGCTGATCAGCACTTCAGGGCGCACTGCGCAACCCGGTATATAGACATCTACCGGTATCACCCTGTCTATGCCGCCCATGACGCAATAGCAACCGTCAAATACGCCCCCCGAACAGGCGCACGTTCCAGTGGCAATGACAAATTTGGGCTCAGGCATCTGGTCATAGATCTGCTTCAAGCGGTCCTTTGTCTGCAGCGTGACCGCACCGGTGCACACGAGTACATCTGCATGGCGCGGTGTGCCCCGCTGCAGGATGCCCAGCCGTTCGAGATCAAACCTGGGCGTGAGCGCATCCACTACTTCGATGTCACAGCCGTTGCAGGAGCCCCCATTGAAATGTATGATCCAGGGCGACTTCCGGGTCCCCCAGGCAATTGCTTTTTTTAAAAGGCTCAAAGCGCGATCACCTCTTCAAATCTAGTATTTTTCACAGGGCGCCGGCCCGGGTTCAGTCCTTAAATATTATGATCATGGCCAGGATTCCGGCCGCAATGTACACAGCCGGCATCAGCAGCGCTTCGTAGGAAGCCGTTGCCACTACAAGGGTTAAAACATGCATGATGGTGAAAAAAAAGGCAAAGGGAAAGAACTGCCGGTAATCGGGATTGACGTAATGCCGGACATCACGCTGACCGCAGGCATATGATTCCAGGCCGTGTTCCCTCTGGACATTGCGATGGGAATACAGCGAAAAAAATTTGGCGCCCACAAAGAATATCACAATAAATATCAAAAATACAATCGGAGGCGAAAAGATCAAACCTGCCATCTCCTGATACCCCTATCCTTTTAATTTTACCAAGTTACGGATATCCATGTTTCCGTAATTACTATAAAGGTTAATCGCTATGCCTACCGCAACCACAGCCACAACAACCTCGATCACAATTACCGTAATGACAAATGTCTGGGCAAGGGCGATATTCCCGTTAACAAATCCGGCCAGTATAATGAACATGGTCACCGCTTTCATGGCAACCTCTACGCCTATAATGATCTTAAGCAAATGATAAGTGCGGATAAGGCAATAACATCCTGCGATTATCAGCAAAAACCCAACAACCAGCATACCGGTTTCCAAAAATAGCTCCATATTATTCACGCTCCTTGAACAGGGCTACAACAGTAAGCGCACCGGTGAGCACCACGATAACCTGGCCCCATATGTCCGCCTGGCGCTGCGTCCACAATATTTCACGGAAGGTATCAACGCTATCCGCTGAGGGGACAGCGGCGGGCAGCATAAATTTTGGCGATGCCGCCATCACAACAAGTACAACACCGCTGATTATAAGAATCGCAGGTAAAAAGGCCATGCGCTTTCTATCCTCGTAAAGCGAGGGCAGATCTTTTTTATCAGTCCGGGAGAGGCTGATGGCACTGATAAATATAACCGTAACCAGTCCCGAACAAACGGATAGTTCAAATATCGCCGCCCACACGGAACCTAGCAGATACATGATCATGGCCAGCACGGCGCTGGCAGCTGCCAGGGCAATGGCAGACTTTGTCAGGCTGCGAAGCATTACCGCCAAAATACCGAAAGCAAGCATCAATCCGAGGCAAATATAGATAGCAGCTTCCATAGCCCAGCCCTCCCCTAAATTATTCCAATACCTCTGAAGTAGATCAGCGCAAGCGGGAACAGTAACCCCACTGCAATTGTAACAACCGTAAGCATGACCTGGGCAAATTTAATGCTGCCGCCTATCTCGCTAAGCCCGGCAAATTTATCTTGCATGATCCCGAAAAACACCTTCCTTTGCAGCCGCAGGAAATAAGCGGCGGTGAATATGCTTGCCGCAAGCGCGACGGCTGCAAATCCATGAGCGCCGCTGCTCCACAACGCCATAATGATCAGCAGCTTGCTCCAGAATCCTGCAAAAGGCGGTATGCCTGCCGTGGATAAAAAGGCGGCCAGAGACGAAAAGCTTGTGACCTGCATCTTCTTCTCCAGGCCGCCCATCTCATTGATATCATAGGTCCCGATCTGCTCATGCAGGGCGGCTGCGTTTGTAAACAAAGTGCTTTTGAAAGTGGCATGGTTGAACACATGAGTTACAGCCCCCAGCAGCCCCAGGGCGCTGCCGGTGCTTAAACCGAGCAGGATATAACCCATCTGGCTCACGCTTGAATAGGCGACAATGCGCTTGAAATGGCTCTGCCGCAAGGCAAAGAGAGCGCCGATAATAATGGAGATGATCCCAATTATGGCCAGGATCAGATCAACAGCAAGCAGTTTGCCGAAAAATCTGGTTAAAATAATAAACCCGTAGATACCGGCCACCTTGATCACGATGCCGCTTAAAAGCACGGAGACAGCTGTATTTGCGCTTTGATGCGCATCCGGCAGCCAGCTGTGAAAGGGAACCGCACCTGTTTTGACGGCAAAGCCGGCGATCATCAGGATCATCGCGGTATACAGGAGCGCCAATTGGGAACCGCCCAGTCCTACCAGTAGATTCGCACCGACATGGTCATACTGCAGGCTGCCCGTGTGCATGAATACAAACGACAACCCCGTCAATATCATAATGCTGGCCAGCACAGACATCACCAGATATTTAAACGCCCCTTCAAGCCCGGTGTCCGATTTAAACATGGCGATCAGGACAAAGCTGGATATGCCGACTATTTCAAGAAAAACATAAAGAGAGAAAAGATCAGTCACCATCACCATGCCGTTCATACCCAGAATCAGCGTCATGAGGAGGTTGACGAATGCCGTCCTCTTTTTTACTACCGTCCTGTTGGCCACCAAAATGGAAGCAAGAGACACAAGCCCTATGCAAAACAGGATGATCAGCGAAAATGTGTTCAGGGAAAAGCGTAAATAGCCGCTGAAGAAAGTAAATTCATACTCACTCAAATGATGAGTCCAAAGCAAATATAGACCCGCCGCTGAGGCGGCAAACTGTGTAATTGGGGCAATATAGGCCAGAACCATACTGAATTTCTCAGCAAGTCCCTTTGAAAAAAGGCTGTTTACCAGGAGTATGACAAAAGGTACCATAAAAATTGAGAGCATGCTATAATCCAAAACCTGCATATAACGAATTCCTCCTCTCTACCCCTAATTAATTACCAGTAATAGAACTATAATAATTCCCGCAACACCGGTAAGAGCCACCGCCAGATAGCGCGACAAGCTTCCGTCGCTGAAGCGCTGCAGTAAATTGCCCGCTCCTTTGACAATATTAACAACGGCATCATCATAAATCCAGGTTATGCCGCGTTCTATTAAACCAGTAAGAGCAGAAAGGGCGTTCGCTGCATGCATAATCCAATTATAGGGATCAAACACCTGCCTTTCAGCCGCGTTGTAGATGCCCTTTAGCACGGGGGCGTACTGAATATGGTCGGCAGCTTTTAAAGCGCTTCCTGTTTTTCTGCTTCCATAAAGGTGATCGCCCAGAGAGAGAAGCAGCACGGCAACAGAAATCGCAACTAGAAGCGTGGAGTGCGGCCAACCCGAATATACTCCTGTATCACCCAGCGCCGGGCCCAGGATGCCGTCCAGGGGCAGGGTGTTCGCCACTCCAAAGAGCACACACAGCGCTGCAAGGACACTCATGGGCAAAAACATGCCGGCGCTTGATTCGCGGACCGCCTTGCCGCCGGCAGGAAGCTTCAGTTCGCCGCCGAATGCAGCCCGGCCCAGCTTCAGAAATGAAATAGCGGTCATGAATGCACCCAGCAGGGCGCCCAGATAAAACACAATGTTACTCTCCAGTGCCGCATCAAAAACAAGTTCCTTTGAAAAGAAACCGTTCAGGGGCGGCACCCCCGAGATAGCCAGGGCACTGATGATGAAACAGACCATGGTTACAGGCATTTTTCCTGCAAGTCCGCTTATTTTCCTGAGGTCTGTTGTCCCCGCCTGTTTCTCCACGCTGCCTGCCGTCATAAAGAGGCAGCTCTTATAGATGACATGATTAAGCATGTGGAAAATACCGCCAATAATACCCACGGGCAGCGCCGTTCCTATACCCAGCACCATGTACCCAACCTGGCTGATGGCGTGGTATGAGAGCAGCCTTTTCATATCCTTCTGGATCAACGCCATGGCCACGGCAAGGACTATGGTGAGCGTCCCAATAGTCATAACTGCCATGCTCGCTCCGCTGCCCGGCTGCAGATCAAATATATCCAGGACAATACGCGCCGCAAAGTAAATCCCCAGAAACTTTTCCAGGGCGGCGGGAAAAGCAACCATAAAGGGAAGCGGGGCATCATCCGCCGCATTGGGAATCCAGCTGTGGAAAGGCATGCTTCCCGCCTTTCCGATTGCGCCTAGCATCATACAGACAAAGCCGACGGCGGGTATGCCGGATACGGGCAATTTCGGCATCTGGCTGATATAGAGGGTGCCCGCCTGGCAGGCGGTGATAATGATACCCAGCATCAGCAGAAGATCGGCAGTGCCGGCCAGCGTCAGCGCCTTGACCGCTGTCCTGGGATTATGCATGTTATTAATCAGCAATATCCCGAACAGGGTGCACAGGAGGCCTTCCCAGAAAAAGAGCATCACCCCGAGATTGTCGGACATGAAAGCGCCGTTTAACATGGCCAGGCTGATAAACATGTACAGCATAAAAATGCCTGCATAGCTTTGATCCCTTGAAAATACCGCGCTGTAAAGGATGACGAGGAAAAAAACGGCGGCGGTAAATGCCAGGAACATCTGTGAAAGCCCATAGATGTTTAGCGCAATATCCAATCCGCAGGATGAGAAGGGAAAACTCAGGTAAAAACCTTCCGAGCAGTAGAGGCTTACCGCAAAGAGAAGGTTGGCTGCGGCAAATAGCAGGGCCAGGACCAGCCTGAGATAGTATTTGTTAAGAAACCATAGAACAGCTCCCGCGGCGGCAGGCAGTACGATCATAAACCAGATTATGTTTGCCCCGCTGCCCAGAAATGAACTGATGGAGCCCAGCATGTTAAATGCCTCCCCCTATTAGAGATACAAATCCAGACGGCAGGCTTATGGACAGCCCCAGGGCGACGGAAAGCACGGCCAGCACCATGACCGATGCCACCATCAGGGGCGCCCCTTCCCGTGCGTCGGAAACAGTCGGTCCCAGGAATACCTTGATAAAAAGCCTGACCAGATACAGGATGGTCATCACCGCCCCTATGATAAAAACAATGCCCATCGCGACATTCCCTGCTGAAATAATTCCATTAATCACAAGGTATTTGGCAAAAAAGCCGCCGAAGGGAGGTATGCCCATTACTGAGAAAGCGCAGAAGATAAAGGCCAGCGCAGTCAAAGGCATTCGTTTATACAACCCGCCCATTTTAGATATGTCCTTTGTATGCGTGTTATGTTCCACAATACCTGCGCATAAAAACAAGCCGCCTTTAGCCACGCTGTGCATCAGAATATAGAGCAGCGCTCCCACAACGCCGACCCCGGTACCGCAGGACAGCCCCAAAAGGATAAAAGCAAGCTGACTGATGGTGGAATAAGCGATAATCCGCTTGATATCGTTTTCGCGCAGCGCCATCCCGGCGCTTACCAGGGCGCTGACAGCAGCTATTACCGGTACTACAACTGTAAAGACCGCATCGATATCCAGGCTGACTACAAAGAGCCGGGCATAGATATAGACGCCTATTTTCACAAGCACGGCTGCATGGAGAAGAGATGTCACGGGCGAAGGGGCCACGCCTGCATCAGGCAGCCAGTTATGCAGGGGAAATGTGGCGGATTTGGAAAGCACCCCGAATAGAATAAGAACAACAATCCAGGCCGGAACATGCGTGCCTTTCATGGCTGCAAGATCAAATGTGCCTGTTTCACCAAAAATTCCGATAAATCCGATCAGCATGATCAGTGCGCCGACAACAGTTACGATAAAAGCCTTGTTGGCCCTGATTATAGTTATCTCTTCCCGGTAAAAACCGATGAGCCTCCAGCAGCAGATGGCGGATATCTCCCAGAATATATATACAAAGATAAGGTTTGTGGAAAACACCAGGCCCATCATGGCCCCTATAAACAGGGAAACCATCATGTAATACTCGTTCTGATGATCATATTCCTTAATATAGTCGAATGAATAAATCACGATAATGGTGGCAACAAAAGAGGAGGTCAGGGCCATAAACACGGCGAGAGCATCTGCATAAAAGCCGAAACTCAATCCCAGGGGCAGCTCGCAATGAAAGTAAAGCGGCGATCCGGCCAGAACATCAGGCAAGGCACAAGCTGCACATAGAAAAGCGCCGGCAGTAAAGGCCAGCGCAAACAAATTTCTTAATTTCGTATTGATTATTCCCAATAGGGGAAGTACAAAGGCACCAAACAGCGGAAGACAAATACAGATAATGATTACATTGCTTCCCACGCGTTTCCCACCTTTTTAATTTGATAAGGCCTATTCAGGTAAATATCAGGCTAGCTTTTCCTTCGACCCGATCAACATGGATTGGACTTTGGCACGCTAAAGCAGGGTAAGTGATAAAATGATAAGATGTTTGATGGCAGTATCCCCCGGTTACCGGCGATAACCTTTAATTACTCCCGACTCATCTCCTTTTACCGGTAGTTTTATGCTCACGGACATGCTTATTGATTAAATTGCCTTGCTTCGTGCTCACACACCAATATGACTGTAATATAGATACAATACCGCGTCAAGCCTTTAATAACAGCCGGCTAGACATGCAGCAAAGCGCCCCAGGTTGTAAATAACCAGAAGCGGGAGAATTTCATCATTAATCACTAAATTGCTCATGTTTAAACTAACTTTTAAAATAGTGCTGTCCAGATGAGGTGGATCCGTCCGATTTGTATAAGCAGTTGCCCTCACGCAGCTTATCAGCGCTAATGGCGCATAATATCAACATATCCTGGGAAGTAGCTCGCCTTGCGGCATAATCACCCTCCTGCGGGTTCCGTACTCCGTCACAACAAAGACGCTGCCGCATCCTTTTCTCACTTCTCCTATGATCGTCGCATTTTTACCCAGATTATCGGAATGCAGCGCCCGGAGCACGCCGCCTGCATATTGATCAGGCGTGGACAAAAGCACAGCGCCCTCGTTGGCTATATAAAGCGGATCTATCCCCAAAATATCGCAAGCCGCCAACACATCGGGGCGAACCGGCAGTGACTCGTCAAATATAAAAATATCTGTATGCGGATCAGCCCATTCGCAAAGAGCAGCCGCCACCCCGCCCCGGGTAGGATCGCGCATCGCGCTGATTGTGCAATCATCCTGCAGCACCTTGTCGACAAGCGCTGCAACAGGGGCCACATCGCTTTCAATGGGCGGGCGGAAATCCATATTTTCACGAGCCGCCATAACCGCGATCCCATGAGAGGCAATATATCCGCTGATGATGATTTTATCTCCCGCCGAAATTTTTTGTGATAAGGGGCGCCTGCCATCCTGAAATAGGCCGACGCCTGCCGTGTTTATAAAAATGCCGTCGGCCGAGCCGCCCTCCACCACCTTCGTATCCCCGGTCACAACCGTCACACCGGCCTCTTTTGCCGTTGCGGCAATGGAGCCCACGATCCGCGCCAGTGTCTCTATATCAAATCCCGCTTCGATGATCATGCCCACAGAGATATAGGCAGGGCATGCGCCGCTGACAGCGAGATCATTTACCGTACCGCTAACACAAAGCCTGCCGATGTCGCCTCCGGGAAAGAACAGCGGCTTGATCACGTAGCTATCGGTAGTCATGGCTATTGTTTCGCCGCCGCGGCAGATGGCCGAATCTGTAAGGGGCCGCAGAATATCATTTGAATAGGCGGGCAGAAACATTTCCCGCACCAGTTCCCCGGAAGCCTCCCCACCCGAACCGTGAGCGAGCGTGATCTTTTTTTGCATCAGTCATTTTCGCCTCCGTAACGATAATATGCTGCGCAGCTGCCTTCCGATGATACCATGCAGGCTCCCAGCGGCCGTTCGGGCGTACAGCCCCGGCCAAAATTCACGCAGTCTGTCGGTATGCTTTTGCCGCAAAGGATGCGCGCGCAGATACAACCCTTTGCTTCTCCGGCATGGTCTGTGCGCAGATCGAATTTGAGCGCAGCATCATATCTGCCATAACGCTTCCTGATGCGAAGGCCGCTTCCTTTTATCTCCCCAAGGCCGCGCCACTGCGCATCACAAGGTTCAAATACTTTGTCCATGAGCGACAGCGCTTCCCTGTTGCCATTGCCGGTAACCGCCCGGGGATACATATTTACACATTTCCTTTCACCCCTCCGCAGCATCAGGACAATGCAATAAAGCGCAGCCATAATATCATAGGCCTCGAAACCGGCCACGGCCGCAGGAAGCATCAACCTGTCGGGGACAAAAGAGAAGGCGCGTGCGCCGATAATAGAGGCTACATGTCCCGGGCACATCAGAGCGCTGATATTGTTTTCATTTTTCAAAAGCTCTGTGAGGGCCTGCGGCATGGTTTTGTGGGCGCAAAGCACGCTCAAGTTTTGTATGCCGCATTCATCCGCGGCTTCGATGAGCGCTGCCGTCAGGGGGGCTGTTGTTTCAAACCCTATTCCAAAATATACCACCATCCGGTCAGGGTTGCTCTCTGCTATATTCAGTGCGCTCATGGGCGAGGTGACGATTCTGATATCCTTCCCACTTTCATAAAGCGTATAGAGACTCCTGTCCCCGCAGGGCACACGCATCATGTCGCCGAAGCAGGTAAATATGACTCCCTCCTGATCCGCCATGGATACTGCTGAAGCGATATCGCCCTGGGTTGTCACGCAAACGGGGCAGCCCGGCCCCGATATCAGCTTGATATTGCCGGGCAGGAGCTCCTGTATCCCAAATTTGCGAACGCCGGCCGTATGCGTTCCGCAGACCTCCATTATGACTGCCCGGCCCAGCCCTTCCGCAGCCCCGGCGATCTTCTTTTTAATCTCCGCAATCTTGTATTTCACTTCAGTCCATCATCTCTTCAAACAGCTTTTCAAGTTCTTCGCCGGCGCCCTGATCCAGTATGTGAATCACAAAGCCGGCATGGACAAGGGCCAGATCCCCCACCCTGGCAGTTTCCACAAGCCTCAGGCTGGCCCGCCTGGACACACCACCGTAATCTATCTCCGCACAACCCTCCTGTATGCCGATAATTCTTCCCGGTATTGCAAGACACATATCCGCCGCTTACCTCCCTGCTTACCAATTATAGGGGACGGTTTGCACATTTCTCATACTGCGGGCAACTTCGATGCCGCCGCAGCCTGGCCATAAGATATGCCGCCATCATTTGCAGGCACTTTTTCATTGGCATAAACGGCAAATCCCCTATTCTGAAGCCCGGCTGCACCGCGGCCGAGCAGGTATGCATTTTGGAACACACCGCCGGACAGCACCACTCTGCTGCTGCCGTATTCCTCCCTGGCCAGGGAGGATACATCTATCAACAATTGGACCACGGCACGGTGATACCGGGCGGATATCTCACCGCTGCCGCAACCTTCCCTGACATCATGGACAATGTCGCGGATCAATCGGCGCCAGTCGAATATGATCATATTCTTTTCCCATGCAATGTCAAAGCGGTAACTGCCCTCCGCCGTATCATCCAGGGCCTGCTCAAGCTCAATGGCTGCCTGCCCTTCATAGGTTGCATGGGTCCTTATCCCGGCCAGGGCCGCGACAGCATCAAACAGCCGCCCCGCTCCTGATGTCACAGGGAAATTGATGCTCCCCTCGCCCGCCTGCAGCAGGAGGGCCGCCCTGTCGCCATAATCAGAAAAGAGGTTCAGCGCATCAGCCTTGCCGCAGGCTATATTGACCATGGCCAGCGCCATGCGCCACGGCTCGCGGATTGCAGCTTCCCCGCCTAAAAGCGGCGCCTGCAGCATATGCCCAAACCGCACTGTCCCCGCGATATCCCCCCACAGGGCTTCGCCCCCCCAGAGGGTACCGTCCCCGCCATACCCGGTGCCGTCAAAGATCAGCCCAATAACGCTGCCCTCAAGATGATGTTCGGCAAGAACAGATGCAAAATGCGCATGGTGATGCTGGACCCTGCATATGGGCAGCCTGTCCCTGAAGCGCCCGGCATATCTCGTGGAAACATAATCGGGATGCATGTCGCAGGCAATGATCTGCGGCTTAAGGCTGAACAGCTTTAAATAAGACTCTATTTCCCTGTCGTAAAATTCTTCTGCATCGGCATCGTCAAGATCGCCGATGTACCCGCTTAGAAGTGCTTTTTCACCATCTGCAAGGCAAAAGGTGTTGTTTTGCTGTGCGCCCAGCGCCAGTATCACGCTGCCGTTTCCCCTCAGGCTCACAGGTTCAGAGGCGTAACCCCGTGAGCGCCTGAGTTTCAGCACCCTGCCCGACACCACCAGGCAAACGCTGTCATCCATCCGCCCCTTGATTTCCCTGCTGTGCGTCAGCATAGCATCCGCAATATCAAACAAAGTGCCCACGGCTTCTTCATCGTTGTAGATCGTGGGCCGGTGAGATATGTTTGCACTGGTCATAACCAGCACATCGCTGTTTTCCATGATTCTGCGGTGCTGGAAAGAATATGGAAGCATGACCCCCAGCCTGTTGCTATTTGGCGCAACAGCCTCCGCGACCCTGCAGCCATCTTTCCTCCGGAGAAGCACTATCGGTTTTTTTTCGCAACCCAGCACCGACTCCTCAGAGGCGTCTACATGACAAAAGCATCTGACCCCGTCTATATCCCGCATCATTACGGCAAAAGGCTTTTCGTAACGCAGTTTCTTTTTCCGCAGCCTTGCTACAGCGGCCTCATTTTTTGCGTCACAGGCAAGATGATACCCCCCCAGCCCTTTAACAGCGGCAATCCCGCCCTCTTTGATGCATTCATCAAAGAGGGTAAAGGGATCCCCCTGCTTCTGTTTTCCCGCCTCGTAGAAACAAAACTCCGGCGCCTTCGGAGGGCAACCGGCAAAATGCGGGGGCAAGCTTAAGCGCTTCACCCCACCTCTGTTCTCCGCCGATCCCGGCTTGGCCGGCTCATGGGGATCCCGGGTTAAATCCAACATTGTCATCTTCAATTTCCCCTGGCAAACTTGCCCTCTTGATAAAATAAAGTGTGGGAAACCCGGCCGCCTGTCATTCAATACTGCGGGAGCATTACTTCTTGATTAGAAAGTAACAAAACAATTGTCCGGTGTCAAATATATGAACCGGCCCTTTGCCGCTTACAATCTTCCGCCGCTGTGATATATTAGCCTTGGACATAATTCTATTTATATCGAGGTGCAAAAGATAAAAATGGCCACGAGGCGCGAAAGGTTATTAAAATTCGGCAGGGTCCTGGCGGCAAAGCTTTCTGCCGGTTTGCAACGCTTTCCGGAGACCCTGCTCACGTGTACGGCTGCCGCCGCATTGCTCATATTTTTAAACCACTGGGATCCCGGCACAAGGGGAAAACTTTTCGATTCCCTGCAGCGCCTGGCCGCGGTGCTGGCCCTGGGCATCCCCCTTACTCTTTGCATCAAGGTCTTCTTTGCAAGGGCTCCTTTCCTGAAATTACCACAGAAAGCACTTGTGTACATTGCCGCTGCCGCCGGCCTGGCTCTGTACTACCTGTTTCTATTCAAGGACTTCGAGACCATTTCCATGCTGCGGTACGCGGCGGCAAGCCTGGCCCTTTACCTGGCATTTACCTTCATCCCTTACTTATACCGCCGGCAAAATTATGAGCATTACGTGATAAAGCTGGGAATCAGCTTCTTGATCACCTATCTCTTTGCCGCCGTTCTATTCGGCGGCATCTCTGCCATCCTGATGACAATAAATTACCTTTTTTCAGCAGATATACCCGGAAACATCTATCTTGACATCTGGCTCGTCATTGCCGGGATCTTTGCGCCGGCCTTTTTCCTGGCAGACATTCCCGGGAGAGACCGGGAGTTTGAACTCGAAAGCTACCCCAAAGTGATCGGCGTCCTTTTAAGCCACATCGTGATACCGCTGATTCTCGTTTACAGCATCATCCTGTACGCCTATTTTTTGAAAGTGCTTCTGATCCGGCAGTGGCCCGAGATGATGGTCTCACACCTGGTCCTCTGGTATGCCATCTTCAGCACGCTGGTGATCTTTTTCATTTATCCCCTGCGCGAAACAAACAGGTGGATCGGGGCATTCACCCATCAATTCCCGAAACTGCTCCTGCCTTTGCTTGCACTGATGTTCACAGCCATGGGCGTGCGGATTGGCGCTTACGGCATTACCGAGAACAGGTACTTTGTGCTGGCGGCGGGGCTGTGGGTTACCGGTTCCATCCTCTATCTGATCATTTCCAAAATACCCAGAAACGTTTTCCTGCCCGCCGCACTGGCGCTGGCAGCGGTGTTCTCTGTTTACGGCCCCTGGAGTGCTTTCTCTGTTTCGGTACGCAGCCAGAACCGCCGCTTTGAGCAGATCGCGGCGGCGCAAAACCTGATCCGGGACGGCCGGATCGTAAAACCCGCTGCCGCCATACCAGAGGAGGCCCGTAAGGAAATAAACTCAATCATCGTCTATTTTGACCGCAACCATGAGCTGTCGGATCTCAGGGCGCTGCCGGAGGGATTTGAAACCGGCCAGATGGAGGCGCTTTTCGGTTTTCCCCTTCACGAATATCCCATGCCCGGCAATGATCAGGTGTACTTCTACTACACTCTTGACGAAAATGAGGATTGCTGGGATATTTCAGACTACGATTATCTGATGCGGTTTTCCTCGGCGGGGCAGCGCTATCAGGCAGGCGATCTGGAGGTGACCTATTCTCCGGAAAAACATGAACTGAGGATTATACACCGGGGCAGGGAGATCTATTCCCGGGATCCGGCCGGGTTTGCCGGGGAACTGCACAGAAAAAGCGCCGGTAAAATCAGGGAGATGCTGTCGAGGGATGAACTGACTTTTTCTGATACCGGTGATGATCTCCTGTTGCTCTACGGGTTTAACCAGCTAAACGGCTGGGAAAACCCGGATTCGGGTGCAATCAATATAGATTACCTGGACTTCTATCTGTTTATCAGCCGCAATGCGGAAGGAAACTGATGAGCCCGCTGCTCCATCGCCTGTAACCGGTTCCGGGCCGGGGTTGGCCTTAAATGGCTGCTCCACCAGGGCAGCCCGCCGTCATTAAGACCACCGCGGTGCCGCCCGCAGGCAAACCCCAGCAGAGCCTGCCCCGGGAGGCTGCAATTGCCGTGAGAGCGCACCCAGATGCAGATGGCCGGGTCGCTTCAAAGCGCAGCCCGGCGGGTGCCTAGTTTCCTTCAACCCAGCCCCGCGCCCTTTCCACCGCCCGCAGCCAGTCGCGGTAAAGGGCGCCGCGCTGTGTTTCAGCCATCTGCGGTCGGAATGAAGCCTCCTCACGCCACTGCTCCGCCAGCGCCGCCCTGTCAGGCCAGACCCCCGCCGCCAAACCGGCCAGGTAGGCGGCGCCCAGAGCTGTTGTATCCAGGGTAGCCGAACGGCGGACCACTGTGCCGGCTATATCCGCCTGAAACTGCAGCAGCAGATCCATTACCCCGGCCCCGCCGTCAATGCGCAGCTCACCCAGGGGGATCCCCGCTTCGCGGCGCATGATCTCTAGCACATCGCGGGTCTGGTAGGCCATGGCCTCGACTACAGCCCGTGCCAGGTGGGCTCGCGTAGTCCCCCGGGTAATGCCGATGAGCAGACCGCGGGCATAGGGATCCCAGTAAGGAGCGCCCAGCCCCACAAAGGCAGGCACCAGGTACACCCCGCCATTGTCGTCCACCTGCGCCGCCAGCGGTCCTGTCTCCGATGCATGGTCGATGATCTGCAGCCCGTCGCGCAGCCACTGTATGGCTGCGCCGGTGATAAAAATACTTCCTTCCAGGGCGTAATCAACGGTACCGTCAAGGCCCCAGGCAATGGTCGTCAGCAACCCCGACTCGGAGGGGATTGCCTTCTCCCCGGTATTCATCAACAGAAAACAGCCGGTGCCGTAAGTGTTCTTCACCATCCCCGGTTCGAAACAGGCCTGTCCAAAAAGGGCGGCCTGCTGATCGCCGGCAATGCCGCCCACGGGCACACGGGCCCCGAAAAAAACATGGGGATCGGTCTCTCCAAAAATGGTGCTGCTGCCCATAACCCGGGGCAGGATATTTTCAGGGACTTTGAGAGTTTCCAGCAGCCAGGGGTCCCACTGAAGCGTATGGATATTGTAAAGCAGGGTCCGCGAAGCATTGGAGTAATCGGTGGCATGAACCCGGCCCCCGGTAAGGCGGTAAAGAAGGTAGCTGTCGATGGTTCCACAGGCCAGCTCGCCCGAGCGGGCCGCCTCCTGAACAGAGGGTACATGCTCGAGCGCCCAGCGGATCTTGGTTCCGGAAAAATAGGGATCCAGGACCAGCCCGGTTTTCTCCTGAAATTGCTCCAGCAGCCCGGCCTCGTTTAACTCATGACAGAGTGGCGCCGTGCGGCGGCACTGCCAGACAATGGCGTTCGCCAGCGGTTTGCCCGTTGAGCGTTCCCAGAAAACCACTGTTTCCCGCTGGTTGGTAATCCCGATTGCAGCCACCCCGGCAGGCTCTGTCTTCGCCTCCTGCAAGGCCTCCCTGACCACCGCCAGGGTGGCAGTCCAGATCTCTTCAGGATCATGCTCTACCCACCCCGATTGTGGATAATACTGGCGGTGCTCCCGGGCGGCCCTGCCCAGAGGCAGACCTCGCTCATCCCAGAGGATGGCGGTGGTGCCGGTAGTGCCCTGATCAATAGAGAGTATGCGCGCCTTAATGGTCATCGCCCCCTTGTTGTCTAAGAATGCTGCCGCATAAACTGCGCCGTTTTTTCAAAAATCAGCTCCTTGTCAAAATCGAGCGTGGCCACGTGATAAGAGTTCTCCAGCCAGATCAACTCCTTATCTGCAGAGCCGATATGCTCAAGGATATAAGTAGAGTTTGAGGGATGGACCACGTGATCCTCCCGCGACTCGAATATGAGCGCAGGCTGCTTAATCCGGGGCAGCTCCCCCTTTACAAGGCTGCAGAGCTTCAGCAGTTCGCCCAGGGCACTGAGGGACACTTTATCATAAGCCAGCTCACTTGCCTCCGGATCCTTGATATCTCCGCCCACACCGGGGAAAGTTTTAGCAAAAAGACGCAGCAAGGGCAAAAAGATAAGTCTGGAATCTTTCATAAATACAGGACCGCAGATGGGCGCCACACCCTTTACCGTGTCTGGATGGCTGTAAGCCAAATGCATCGCCAGTGTCGCCCCCATGGAGAGCCCGGACACAAAAACCGTGCGGCACTGTTTACGGATCTCCTCCAGGCCCGCCTCGGCAGAAGCGATCCAGTCCTGGTAAGTATTGTCGAACATGTCTTCCACCCTTGTCCCGTGACCCTTAAGCAGCGGCCCCACCACGGCAAACCCCTGTTCAGCCAGGTATTCGCCCATGGGCCGCATACTCGAGGGGTTACCCGTAAAACCGTGCACCAGCAGGCAGCCTACATTACCGCCGGAAAAGGCAAAAGGCTCCGCACCCGGCAAAATTGCGCCTTCCATGTCTCATTCACCCTCCCTTTAGATGGTAAGATAAATACATCCTCCAGGCCCTTTTTATTCTTGTATATGTTTCTTGATTATTGGCATTACTCCTGCCAAAGCAGCATTTTACCATTTATTTTTATAAGTGCCTTGTTCAATTATAGCGTAAAAAGCTGACATCAGAAAAATGATTTGATCTCCCATATAAACAATATCACCGTCTGTTATTGAATATGCTTTTTTGCCCCTGTGGTTGAAAATAATAGCTGATGATCAGCCGGCATGAAAGAAAGTATTGATTTTTAGCCCTCTTCAGGGTAATATAATGGTGCGTGCGCCTGTAGCTCAGGGGATAGAGCAGTGGACTTCTAATCCACTGGCCGGGGGTTCGAATCCTCCCAGGCGCACCATTTATACTCCATACCTATTTAAACATAACATAAACTACTATGTCAGGAATAATTTTAATCTCCTTTTATGTGCTATATCCAACGAACATTTGCTTAGGCTGAGCTACTTGACCGCTATACCTGGCCAACTCGTCAATGTCCCCGGTCTGCAATCTTTTAACATATCGAGGGTTTCTACAACCGCAGGCAAAAAAGTTATAGGCCGGATCGCTTAAATCCAGCCTATAACCGTTGTTAAATGTTGATCCAAACAGTTCAGTTACCGCGACATGTGCACCACCTACCGGTGCCGCTTCCGGCGCAAAACAGCCAGCCCGGCGGCCGCCAGGGCCAGGCCTGCCACCGGCAGCAGGGGAAGGGCGCCGGTGGTGGTCGGCATATCTACCGTGGGTTCTACATCCGGGGAATACTCGAAGACGGCAAATTCACTGAAACCGGGCACCATCGCCCAGACCACCTTCCGGTTGATATCTACGCCCCGTTCATCTTCTGTGGCTCCGCATAACTCCCACTTGCCCCGGCTTTCGTTATAGCGGAAAAGCCGCAGGTCGCTCTCCTTCATCCCCGGGGGGAGATCCTTCAGGGAGTAGGCCACCTCGATCAGCACCTCGGCGCCTTCCAGACTTCCTTCGGTCACCTTGATCTCCATGTAGATCCCGGCGGGGTTCAAACCCGGTCCCGGCGGGTAGCTGGAGGCCCCTTTCCGCCGGACGGATATGGCTGCATCCACCTCCTGGGCGGAACTGATATCGAGATCAACGTTGGACCAGCTGAGCCGGGCCTCGTACCAGCCCGTATCCGGGTTGAGTTCGGTCTCTACATTTTTGGGCGGTGCCGTTATCGTT